>DASVUV010000084.1:0-281528 GCA_036386875.1 Allosphingosinicella sp. | reverse complement strand
TGACCACCCCCCTTCCCCCTTACGCCGAACTGCTCGGCCTGCGCACGGAGCGCGAGGCGGATGGCGGGCTGCTGTGGGTGATGCCGTTCCACCCCGACGTGGTCGGCCGCCCCGGCTTCCTCCACGGCGGCGCGATTGCGGGGCTGCTGGAGTTCGCCGCGCTGGGCACGCTCTACGACGCGATCGGGTCCGAGCAGGGCGCGCAGGCGAAGCCGATCAACGTCAGCGTCGACTTCATGCGGGGCGGCGGGGACCACGACACCTTCGCCTGCGCGGTGGTGACCCGGCTCGGCAAGCGCGTCGCCAACGTCGAAGCCCACGCCTGGCAGCAGGATCGCGACAAGCTTATCGCCTCGGCGCGGATGAACCTGCTCCTCAAGAGGCCGGAAGCAGACGGCGCCTCGGCCTGACCCGGAACGTTGCCCGCGCCCGCCGGAGGTGCGAGGATGAACCCGCATGGGCATCGTTTGGATCATAGTGACGCACACGCCCAGCTACGTGTGGGCGGTGTTCGTTCTGCTGCTCGTGATCGGTGTCCGGCGGCTTAGGCCGAGGCGTACCCATCTGGCCATGGCGGCGCTGGCTCCTGGGGGCTTTCTCGTCTGGAGCCTGGCTACGGCAACCTTGATGTCCGCCGATCTGCACGGGTGGACGGTTGTTGCCTGCTGGGGGATTTTCTGTGCGGCAGGCGCCGGCAGCTATCCGATGAGGACGGTGCCTCGCCCCGTGCATGTCGGCGGCTGGGTTTTCGTCTACTCTGCGACGTGGCAGCCACTGGCATTCTACATGCTGCTGTTTGCGGCGAGATACGGACTAGGCATCTGGGGAGGCTTCGTGCCTTCGATGGCAGACACGCTGGGTCTTGTCGGCCTCAGCCTATCCGCATTTACGGCTGGGCGAACGGTGGCCGATTTCATCCCGCCGATGCTGACCGCACTCGCCCGCACGAAGGCGGGCGCGGTTCGCTGACGATGGGCAACCCAAGACCCGGGGACCAGTAGGCGATCGTTGCCCGTGCGCGGTGCGCCGACTAGTACGCCGGCAATGAGAGCCTTGAACATACTCGCCTGCGTAGTCGCGCTCCTCATCTCGGCCGGCGAGATCGCTCGGTTCTGGGGGAGCGGGCGGCTTATTCCGATGGGGCTGGATGAGATACTGATAGCCGCGGCGCTGGTTTGGGCTTCGTGGCGTTCACGCGCCGACGGGGCGGCCTGGCACATTGCCGCGTGGGGCGCTTTTTGCGGTCTCGCGCTCGTCCTGCTGGTCGAGACGGCCGATCATCAGCTTAACGGGCCTGGAAAGGCCGCAGGGCCTGTTTACCTGGGGGCGCTGAGTGCGATGCTGGTTCTGGGACTGTGGGCCGTGGCTCGCGCGCTCCGCCTGGCGCGGGCCGGGGGCGGGCGGTAGACCGCCGCCCTTGCCTTGGCGCCCCCCCTCGGCTACAGGCCCCGCTTCCCCGCTCATGGTCATCCCTGGAGGCGTGAGCGCGGGTTTTTGATACTAACCCCAGTTTTGGAGACACGACATGAGCGAACAGCTTACGCTGTCGGCCGAGACGCGCGAACGGGCTGGCAAGGGAGCCTCCCGTGCAATGCGTCGTGAAGGCCGCGTCCCCGCCGTCGTATACGGCAACAAGGAAGAAGCCCTCTCGATCCACATCGAGGAAAAGGCGCTCGTCAAGGCGATGAGCAACGGCCATTTCATGAACTCGGTGATCATGCTCGACCTCGGTGGCCAGACCACCCGGACCCTCCCCAAGGACGTCCAGTTCCACCCGGTTTCCGACCGGCCGCTGCATGTCGATTTCCTGCGCATTTCCGAGCACAGCAAGGTGACGGTGGCAGTGCCGATCCGCTTCACCGGTGAAGAGGAATCGCGCGGCCTGAAGCGCGGCGGCGTGCTGAACGCCGTCCGTCACGAGCTCGAGCTGGTCTGCGACGCGGCCGAGATCCCCGACGAGATCGAAATCAGCCTCGCCGGCCTCAACATCGGCGATTCGCTGCACATCTCGGCGGTGACCCTGCCCGAAGGTGTGGATTCGGCGATCACCGACCGCGATTTCACCATCGCCACCATCGTCCCCAATTCGGGCATCAAGCTTGAAGCGGAAGACGCGAGCGACGCCGGCGTTGCGGCTGACGAAGTCCCCGCGACGGAAGCGACCCGCGGCGACGAGGAAGAGGATCACCCGGCGCAGGACCGCTGAGGTAATTCGAAATGCTAAGGTGGCTCGGCTCCTTCTTCGGCGCGAAGCCGGCGGAGGTGCCGGGCCAGCCTCTTGGGGAAGACGATTCCCCCGAAGACTGGACATTCGAACCCGTGCAGATCTGGGTGGGCTTGGGCAATCCCGGCACGCAATATGCGATGCACCGGCACAATGTCGGCTTCATGGCGGTGGACGCCATCGCCGCCACCCACAATTTCGAGCCCGCCAGGAAGGCGTTCCGCGGCTGGGCCCAGCAGGGCCGGATCGGCTCGACCCGCATCCTGCTTCTGAAGCCCGAAACCTTCATGAACGACAGCGGCCGCGCCGTTCGCGCGGCGATGGACTTCTTCAAGCGGGACGTCGGCGACATCACCGTGTTCCACGACGAGCTCGACCTCGCCCCCTTCAAGATCAAGGTAAAGACCGGCGGCGGCACCGCCGGCCATAACGGCCTGCGCTCCACCGAGGCCCATGCGGGCAACGCCTTTCGCCGCGTGCGCATCGGCATCGGACATCCCGGCCACAAGGACCGTGTGACCGGCCACGTCCTCGGCAATTATGCCAAGGCGGAGACCGACGATCTGGCGGACATGCTCGGCGCGATCGCGGCCGAAGCGCAGTGGCTTGCCGAAGGCGACGACGTTCGCTTCATGAACGAAGTCGCCCGCCGGCTGCAGGACTGATCGCCGCTGAAAAGCTGGTGGCGACCCCTCGGCTTTCTTCTTAGGGCTTCAGCTGGAAAAAGTGGAAACGGCGTGTGCTATCCAGATGCGCCTCGTGTCGCAGCCGTTGGCAGGCGCCGCCACCCAAAGCTTCGACAAGGCCGCGGCGCCGCCTTCCGAACCACCGAGGCGTACGCGATCACCGGGCCGGAAACTGCCGGCCCCGTTTTGGCCCGGCACCATCAGCGCACCCGTGTCGGCATCCCAGCGGATGCCCGGCACGGTGAAGGCGATGAGCAGCCGCCTCCCGGCGACGGGGCGCAGATAAAGGCAACCACCTTCCGCCTGGAGGGTCCCGGCGGTGGTTGCGGCGTCGCCTTCCCGGCTCGGAGGCAGCAGCGCCAGTTGCACCGCAGCCGCCGTATCCCTCGCCGGAATTCGGGCGTCCGCCGGGACAGCGGCAGATCGGGAGGGTGCTGCGGTCTCGTTAACGCTTCCCTGCTGGTTCTCGGCGGGAGCGGTGCAGGCCGAAACGAGCAGCAAGGGGAGCAGGGTCACGATTCTAGCCATAAAGAAGGGTCCATCCCGTGGGCAGAAAGTCGGTCAACTTATAAGGGCAATGACGGCACTGGCGAGACCGGCCACAATGACTGATGACGGCCACGTGCTCGGCAATTGCGAAGGCGGAAACCGACGACCTGCGAACATGCTCGGCGCGACAGCGGCCGAAGCGCAGTGGCTCGCAGAGGGGGAGGACGCCCGGTTTATGACCGAAGTTGCGCTTCGGCTTCAGGGGTGGGGAGCTGTGCCCGAGCGGTACCTCCCGCGGGCTCCACTTGCGCTTCCTTAGCAAACCGGGAAGGTAGCCGCCGGGATGGTGCTGAGAGGGGCAGATTTGAACCGGTGCGCAATCCTGCTGACGGCGGCACTCATGGCCGGGTGCGGCGAGCAGCCCGCAGAGAACCTCCCTTACTCTCCGTCTGCGATCACGAAAAAGGAACCGGGCAACAAGACGTCTCCTCAGGGTGATGAACCGAGGCGCGCTGCCCGAGCACATCGCTTGGTTCCAGCGACCCATTTCGTGAATACAGCCAATCGCGGAAGGGATATCGATGTGATCCGGCGGAATACGGATCCGGAAGCCGACATTGCCGGGCGTTATTCGAAGGCGATGGTATCCTGCGGAACGGGTTGTACCGCGTTCTGGATCATCGATCGCCGAACAGGAGCCATCCTCGACGTACCGGAAAGCTCGAACGCGGGCGACAGCGTGGACGACATCCAGGGCCGGAAGGACAGTGACCTCGTTCGGGTGATATATGGCTCTTCCGACAACTCAGGCGCGACATGCCGGGCGCAGGATTTCCGTCTGACCGGAACCGTATTCGTCAAAATAGGAGAGCTCTCGCCCTTCGCCTGCCCCTTCCCGCCGGGAGGCTGATCGGCAAACCACCTGTTGATCGAAGCTCCCCGGCGCCGCAAGCTCCGGACGTCTCCATCGGCGCTGTTATTTTACTTCGGCAGCTTGGCCACGGAATTCGAGCACAGCTTCACCGCCTTGTCGAAATCCGCGGCGCGGCCCGGATTGCGCCGGAGCTGGTTGCGGAAGCTCACGGCGGCGGAGACGGCGATGCCGCCGATCTGCCTTGGGCTGAGCTTTTTCGGGTTTGCCGCGAGCCGCGCCTGGATAAGGGCGCGGCGGGCCATTGGCGAATAGGGATTGTTCGCGGCAGCGCCGCTCCGCTCCGCCTTGACCACGAAAGCGCCTGCGCAGCCCGCCCAGAACTCGGGCGGGCTTGGCGGCGCGGCGACGGCGGCCGAGGCGCAGGTGGCTGCAATGAGGCTCAAGATCAAACGCATACGCATGGAGACGCTCCTTTGGGCACTCCCTCTCACGAGCGGGCGGAAGAGGCAATATCGGGAGAACGGCGGAGCGCGGCTGTTCACCAGGGAGACAGTCGCAGGGCGGTTCGTGACCCGCGTGGCACCGGCCCAGGCACTAGCGCTCCTCCCCCTCAGCGGCTAGGGCAGCGCCTTTCCTCCAAAGTGCACAAGGCTTCGAACGAGATGGGTTTTCGTTGCGGTATCGTCGGGCTTCCCAATGTCGGGAAATCCACTTTGTTCAACGCGCTGACCGAGACGGCGGCGGCGCAGGCGGCGAATTATCCCTTTTGCACGATCGAGCCCAATGTCGGCCGTGTCGCCGTGCCAGATCCTCGGCTGCAGGAGATCGCCCGCATCGGCAAGTCGGCGACGATCATCGAAACGCAGCTTGAGTTCGTCGACATCGCCGGTCTGGTCCGCGGCGCCTCCACCGGCGAGGGGCTCGGCAACCAGTTCCTCGGCAACATCCGCGAAGTCGATGCCATCGTCCATGTCCTGCGCTGCTTCGAGGAAGGCGACGTCACCCACGTCGAAGGCAAGGTCGATCCCATTGCCGACGCCGAAACGGTCGAGACCGAACTGATGCTGTCCGACCTCGAAAGCCTGGAGAAGCGAGTCCCGGCTTTGGCCAAGAAGGCGACCCAAGGCGACAAGGAAGCCAAAGTACAGGCCTCCGTTCTTGGCCAGGCGCTGGAGCTGCTTCGCCAGTCGAAGCCTGCCCGCCTGACCCAGCCGAAGGACGAGGAGGAAGCGAAGGCGCTGGAGCGCGCGCAATTGCTCACCGCCAAGCCGGTGCTCTACGTCTGCAACGTCGATGAAGGCGATGCCGCGACCGGCAATGCGCACAGCGCGCGCGTCTTTGAAAAGGCGGCGGCCGAAGGCGCGGTGGCGGTGGTGATCTCCGCTGCGATCGAGGCCGAGATCGCGATGATGGCGCCCGAGGATCGCGCCGAGTTCCTGAAGGACCTCGGCCTCGCCGAGACCGGACTGTCGCAGATCATCCGCGCCGGCTACGCGCTGCTCGATCTCATCACATTCTTCACCGTCGGCCCTAAGGAAGCGCGGGCGTGGACGGTGGAGAAGGGGTCGAAGGCACCCCAGGCGGCGGGTGCGATCCACACCGATTTCGAGCGCGGCTTCATCCGCGCCGAAACCATGGCCTACGAGGATTATGTCGCCCATGGCGGCGAGGCCGGCGCCCGCGAGGCGGGCAAGTGGCGCTCCGAAGGCAAGGATTACGTGACAAAGGACGGCGACATCATGCTGTTCCGGTTCAACGTCTAAGGAGACCGGGCCATGCCGCGGATGAGGACCCTGGGCGCAAGCGGGCTCCAGACCCCTCCCCTGATCTTCGGCGGCAATGTGTTCGGCTGGACGGCCGACCGGGAAACCAGCTTCGCCTTGTTAGATCGCTTCGTTGCGGCCGGCGGGACGATGATCGACACGGCCGACACCTATTCGGCCTGGGCGCCGGGCAACACGGGCGGCGAGAGCGAGACGATCATCGGCGAGTGGCTGGCGCGGCGCGGGCGGCGGGACGATGTGCTGATTGCAACCAAGGTGGGCTTTGCCGGCGGACTTGGCGCGGAGAATATCGCCCGCGCAATCGACGGGTCGCTGCGGCGGCTCGGCACCGATTATGTCGATCTGTATTACGCGCACCGCGACGCGCCGGATGTGCCGATCGAGGAGACGATGGAGGCGTTCGACGGGCTGGTGCGCGCCGGCAAGGTGCGTGCGCTCGGCGCTTCGCAGTACGACGCCGACCGGCTGGAGCGCGCGCTCGACGTTTCGGCGGAGAATGGCTGGACCGGCTATTCGGTGCTGCAGAGCTGGTACAACCTGGTCGACCGTCCGAAATATGAGGATGCGCTGAAGGACGTGGTCGAGCGCCGCGGGCTTGGCATGGCGGCGTTCTTCTCGCTCGCCAACGGGTACCTGACCGGCAAGTATCGCAGCACCGCCGACCTCGGCCAAAGCGTCCGCTCCGACCGGGTGGAGGAGTATATTGCCGGGAACGGGCCGACGGTGCTCGCCGCGCTTGATCAGATAGCGGCCGAGGTCGGTGCAACGCCGGCGCAGGTGGCGCTCGCCTGGACCGGCGCGCAGCCGGGGGTCACGGCCGCCCTTGCGAGCGCGCGCAGCGTGGAGCAGCTTGAAGAACTGCTCGGCTGCCTGGAGCTCGAGCTCAGCCGCGAACAGATTGCCGCGCTCAACCAGGCGAGCGCATCAACAGGGGAGACCACGAAATGAACCCACGCATGTTCCTGCAGACCATGATCGCGCTTGCCTCGGCCTCGCTCGGCCTGGTGGCGGCTTTGGCCTGGAATGAGGCGATCAAGGCAACGCTGGCCGCGCTTGGCCTCGGCGACAGCCTCGCCGGCCTTTACACCTATGCGATCCTGGCGACGATCATTGCGGTCACGGTGCTGGTGATGCTCGGCAAGGCGGCGGCGCGGATCGGCGGCGAAGCGCACTTCACCCGCGAAGCGGAAGGCTGAGCGGCGATGATCTGGCTCGACGATCTGGAGATCGGCGCCGAAACCTATTTCGGAAGCACCGAGGTGACTCGCGAGGAAGTGATCGCGTTCGCGCAGCGCTACGATCCGCAGCCTTTTCACCTTTCCGACGAAGCGGCCGCCAGGACGCACTTCGGGCGCCTGGCGGCGAGCGGATGGCACACCTGCGCGATGGTGATGGGGGTAATCGCCCGGCACGTGGTGGAGACGGAGCAGGCCGGGCTGGGTTCGCCCGGAATCGACGAGCTGAGGTGGCTGAAGCCGGTTTATCCGGGCGATACGCTGCACGTCCACGCCAGGATCATCGAGGTCACGCCGTCGCGCTCGAAGCCGGAGATCGGCTCGTTCCGCTCGGCGACGACCGTAACCAATCAGGATGGGGTGCCGGTGCTGACCTTCACCAGCATCGTGCTGATGCGGCGACGGCCGGCGAAGGGGTAAGCCCCTCCCCTTCAGGGAAGGGTTTGGGGAGGGGCATGTCGGCTAGGGGGGCTGAGCTTGTGCTCGGGTCACAGGCCCCTCCCCAACCCCTCCCCTGAAGGGGAGGGGCTGAGGGATGCGATCAATCCCGCCGGTCGCGGCGGTTTTCGCGCCGGAGCTGGCCGCGGTCCTGGCGCCGTTCCTGGCGGTTTTCGATGCGGTCCTGCCGGCGGTCCTGGCGGAACTGCTCGCGGGTTACCGTGCCGTTGCGGACTGCCTGGCGATCCTCCTGCCGTTCCTGGCGGTTTTCGATGCGATCCCCGCGGCGGTCCTGCCGGAAATCCTGGCGGTTCTCGCGGACTTCGCGGCGATCCTCGCGATAGTCCTGCCGGTTGCCGCGGTAATTGCCCCAATTCTCGTAGCGGCGGTCGTTCCAGTCACGCTGGCCATATTGGCCGCGGCGGCCTTCCCAATAGCGGCGCTGGTTGTCGTCCCACTGGTGGCGGCGGCCGGAGCGGTCGTAGATGTAGAAGCCGATGCCCGGATAATAATAATCGCCGTACCAGCCGTAATAGCTGCTGCCGTAGCCGCCGCCATAGCCGCCGCCGTAGCAATCGTCGTAATAGGAGTCGCAGCCGCCATAGCCGCCGCCGTAACCGACGGAGGCATAGCCGTAGCCGTTATCGTAGGTGGCGCAGGCGGACAGGCCGGCCGAGGCGGCAAGCGCCAGAACAAGGGTGCGAAGGCGGTTGGGGGACATAAGCTACTCTCCGGATGGAACACGAAAACGACCGGCAGGCGTTGCTCCGCCCCTGAGCTTGAACCACCGGCGAATCCTAAGGGTATGAAAACGAAGGATCATCCCTCCTGGTTCCAGAAGTGGAACAATGAGGCGCAGCGGCATTAGCGAAATGGCAAGCGCAGGCCGGTAAACCGCGGCAATGACGCGCACTCGAAGCCTGCCGACCCTTGCCGCAGCTTACGCATTGGCCCTGCTCGCGGGCGTGCTTTCGCTGTGGGTAACGGGGGCGTGGAGTTCCGGCTTTTCCGGAGCGGACGAGCCGGCGCATTTCCTGAACAGCTGGTTCGTCGCCGCCTACGTGCACGACGCGCTCGGGCAGAACCCGCTGGCCTTCGCCACCGAATACTACCTCCATTACCCGAAGATATCGATCGGCCACTGGCCGCCGGCTTTCTACGGGCTGGTGGCGCCGGTGTTCTGGGTCGCGCCGGCGACTTCGCAGACGGCGATGGTGGTGAACCTGCTTCTTGCCGCTTTGCCCGCGGTGGGGATCGCGGCGTTGCTGCTGAGGATCGAGGGCAAAGCGGCCGCGATCGCGGGCGCGGTGCTTTGGGCGCTGACTCCGCTCGCGCTGGAGGGACAGGCCTTTTTCATGCTCGACCAGCCGCTCGCCGCCTGCGCGGTGTTCGCAGGCCTGGCCTGGGCGTGCTTCGCCGAGCGGCAGACCTGGGTGCGAATCCTGCTGTTCGCGGGGCTGACTGCCTTCGCCATTTTGATCAAGGGCAACGGCTGGCTGCTTGTCGTCCTGCCCGCCTTCCACATCGCGCTGACCGGCCGGTGGGATCTGCTGCGATCGCTCAAGCTGTGGGTGGGCGCCGCGGCCGGGCTGGTGCCGGTGGTGCCTTGGTATCTGGCGACAGCGGGGATTGCGGCGGACGGCTTCAATTACGAGCCGGGGTTCGCTTACGCGTCGCTGTCGTTGTGGCGCAACGGCGCGGCGCTTGTGGCCAATGCGGGGATCCTCGGCCTGCTGCTGGCGCTGCTCGGCGCCTGGGGGGCAAGGCGGAAGCGTGGAGCGGAGCCGGGGCGCTGGAATGTGGCGGCGGCGGCGATTTCGCTGATGCTCGCCACGGTGGCGCTGCAGGCGCTGGTGCCGGTCGATCTTGACCCGCGCTACATGGCCCCTGCTTTGCCCGCGCTGGTCGTGCTTGCGGTTGCGGGTGCCGTAGAGCTTGCCCGGATGGCCGCGTCCCGCCCACGCTGGGCCGCCGCGCCGCTGCTGCTGCTCGTTCTTCCCGGCGCGGCGCACCTCGCGGCACGTGAGCCGAAGGCCAACCTTCGGATGGAGGAAGCGGCAGCGCTTGCTGCGTCAGGCGGAGCGAACGAGGCTTGGCTGATCGACGGCGGCAGCGGAGCGGAGGGTGCGTTCGTGGCGGCGATGGCGGTGCGTGATCCCGGGCTCCGCCGCTACACGGTGCGCGCGTCCAAGCTCCTCGCTGAGAGCGACTTCATGGGCAATCGTTATACGTTGCGCTTCACCGATCCGGCCGCGGCCGCCGCCGAGATACGGCGGCTCGGCATATCGGGCGTGGTCGTGGCGGAGCGGCCGGGGGTGGAGGAGTTCGCCCACCGGCCGCTTCTGGCCGCGGCGCTTGCCGATCCGACTTCCGGCTACCGCCTCGCCGCTTCCTTTCCCCACACGGGGCGAGCGGGCGTGACTCGCGTCTACCGTGCCGTTCAGCCGATGGCCGCCAATGCAGCGGCGATCCGTGCGCTGGGCTTGCCCGACAAGGCCAAGCTGGCTGCAAGGTAGGAAGACTGGTTCACGCGAAGGCGCAAAGGGGTCAGTGCTGCTCCAGCAGTGGGTTTCTACCTTCCGCGGAGCGGCTTTACGCCGCGTATGAAGTTCGGCTGCGCCGAAGGAGTCCCGGCTTCTTCGCGCCTCTGCGCGTTTGCCTGAACAAAGCAGCCAGTCGGCCAAGCAGCGGCCACCCAGTAAGCACGCCCCCCAACCAAAAACCCCTCCGATTTCGGCCGGAGGGGTTGTTTGATCAGAGGTGCTTCTGGCCGCCGGTTGGCGAGTGGCCGTGGCCGAGGTCGTAATCGTCGTCCCCGTCGCCGCGTGCCGGCGGCTGCTTCGCGCCGGCCCAGATGTTCTGGTAGGCCATGTAGGCGAGCACCGTGGCGATCAGCAGGAAGATCAGCACCGCGAGACCCGTGCGGTGGCGATTCTCGAGCCGTGGCTCCGCCGTCCAGGCCAGGAATGCGGAGACGTCTTTCGCCATTTGGTCGCGGGTCGCGGGCGTGCCGTCGGCATAGGTCACCTGACCGTCGGCCGCGAGCGGCGGCGGCATGGCGATGTTCAAGTTCGGGAAATAAGGGTTGAAGTGCAGGCCTTGCCCAGGCCGGTTCTCAGCCGGAAGCGCCTCACCCTCCTCATTCTTGTACGTCGCCGGATCCCGATAGCCGGTGAGCAGCGAGACGATATAGGCCGAGCCGCCGTGGCGTGCCTTGGCCATCAGCGACAGATCCGGCGGCATGGCGTTGTTGTTGCCGGCGCGCGCAGCGGTCTCGTTAGGGTAAGGCGACGGGAAAGCATCGGCCGGCAGCGCCTTGCGGGTCGTTGCCTCCCCGGTCTTGGGATCAATGCTCGGAACCTCGATCTGCCACTGATTGGCAATCGCCTTCACTTCCGGTTCCTCATAGCCGATTTCGGCGAGGTTGCGGAACGCGACGAGGCTCAGGCTGTGGCAGGAGGAGCAAACCTCCTTGTAGACCTGGAAGCCGCGCTGAAGCTGCGGCTTGTCGTACTTACCGAAGGGGCCGTCGAACGAAAAGGCAAGGTCCCTCGGCTGCAGGTGGAACCTGTGCTCGAGATTCTCCTCATGCGGCTCCGTGAGGTAAATATAGGCGCCGTTGCCGAGCGACCAGCCCGCTACGACGAAGAAGCCGAGGCCGACAAGGAAGGCGATAAGACGAACCATGACGCTTCTTTCCCTTATTCGGCCGCGGCGGGCCGCGGCGTCGTGCCGGCCGGCTGCGATTCAGCTTGCTGTCCGTGAAGCACCGAGTCGGCGATCGAGCTCGGCAGCGGCAGGGTCCGCTCGGTTGCGGACAGGATCGGCAGAATGATCAGGAAGTGCGCGAAATAGTACATGGTCGCGAGCTGGCTGATCATCACAAAAGGCTCCTCCGCCGGCAGGCCGCCGACCCAGCCGAGAACCAGCACATCCGCCACCAGGATCCAGAAGAACTTCTGAAAGGTCGGGCGGTAATTGCCGGAACGCACCGGCGAACGATCGATCCAGGGCAGGAAGAAGAGGAGCAGGATGGAGGAGAACATCGCCAGCACGCCCCACAGCTTGGCCGGCAGGATGAAGTCCACGGTGAACGCGCGCAGGATCGCGTAGAACGGCCAGAAATACCATTCGGGCACGATCTCGGCGGGCGTCGCAAGCGGGTTGGCCGGAATGTAATTGTCGGCGTGGCCGAGGTAGTTCGGCGCGTAGAAGGTCACCGCCGCGTAGATGATCAGGAAGACGCCCAGGCCGAAGCCGTCCTTGGCCGTGTAATACGGGTGGAACGGCAGGGTGTCGCGCGGCGACTTGATATCGACGCCGGTGGGGTTGTTCGAGCCTGGAATGTGAAGCGCCCAGATGTGGAGGATGACCACGCCGGCGATCACGAACGGCAGCAGATAGTGGAGCGAGAAGAAGCGGTTGAGCGCGGCATTGTCGGGCGCGAAGCCGCCGAGCAGCCAGGTCTGGATCGGCTCGCCGACCAGCGGGATTGCGCCGAACAGGCCGGTGATCACCTTGGCGCCCCAGAAGCTCATCTGCCCCCAGGGAAGCACATAGCCCATGAAGGCAGTGGCCATCATCAGAAGGAGGATAACGACACCCAGCATCCAGACGAGCTCGCGCGGCGCCTTGTAGGAACCGTAATACAAGCCGCGGAAGATGTGGATGTAGGTGACGATGAAGAAGAAGCTTGCGCCGTTGGCATGGGCGTAGCGAAGCAGCCAGCCCTGGTTGACGTTGCGCATGATGTGCTCAACCGACTGGAAGGCCATAGTGCCGGCGGGTGCATAATGCATGGCAAGGATGATGCCGGTCACGATCTGCAGCATCAAAGCGAAGCCGGCGAGAACCGCGAAATTCCACATGTAATTGAGGTTGCGCGGCACTTCGTAGCCGCCGCCGATCGAATTGAAGACGAGCCGCGGCAAGGGCAGCCGCTCGTCGATCCAGCGCATCAGGCCCGATTTGGGCTGGTAGGCTTTTGCCCAGGGAAAGCTCATCTTATGCTGCCTCGCCGACGGTGACTACGGTGTCGGAAGTGAACTTATACTCCGGCACCTCGAGATTCTTGGGAGCCGGCCCTTTGCGAATGCGGGCGGCGGTATCGTAATGCGAGCCGTGACACGGGCAGAAATAACCGCCGAACTGGCCCCGATTCTCGCCCTCGGCCGCGCCCAGCGGCACACAGCCGAGATGGGTGCAAACGCCCATGGTGATCAGCCATTGCGGCTTGCCTTCGGCGGTACGCTCGGCAAGCGTTTGCGGATCGCGCAGGTCACCGGCCGGCACTGCGTTGGCGGCCTGCATCTCGGCCGGCGTCAGGTGGCGCACGAAGAGCGGCTGCTTGCGGAAAATGGTCTTGATCGCCTGCCCGGCCTGGATCTGCGACACATCGACCTCGATCGAGGCGAGCGCCAGCACGTCGGCGGACGGGTTCATCTGGTTGACCAGGGGGTAGAGGGTCACGGCCGCACCGACTCCGGCAAAGCTCACCGCGGCGATATTGATGAAATCGCGGCGCCGAACGCCGCCTTCCGACGCGTGGTCTTCGGGCGCGGGGCCAAGCGTCCCATCTGTGTGTTCAACGGTCGCCATAACATCCTTCAACCGGTTCGAACCAGGATATGCGAAGCGACCGGCGGGGAAGCCGGGGATACGCCCGCGCACAGCGCCGCGTCGGGGGATCACCCCTAGCGGCTTGGCGCGCCTGATAGACGGGTGGACGGCGCTTTGCCAACTGCCATTTTGAACGCCTTGTGAATGCCCGGCGCTGCCTGCCGGTTAGAACGTACCGACGCCCTTTGGACAGGGTGCTTCCCCGACAGGCACGTCGGGCGCGATGCAAGTCCTTATACTGGCGGCGAAGGCGGCAAGGGCAGCCATCTCGCGGCGCGAGGGTGCCCCCTTCGTCACCAGTGTCAGCGACACCTCGGCCGGGGTATCCGCCTCGTACCGTGCCTGGATGCTGCGGGTGACGAGGCCCCCCTCCTCGCGACCTTCGCACACCGGGCGCGAAGCACCGAGCAGGCGCATCGTTGCGACCTGTCGGCAGGGGGGCGGCGCATAGTCCGCCTCCCGCACCCAGTAGCCGTAATAGGTTCGCAGTCGAGCAACGTCCTCGGGGAAGAAGTTCCGGCCGCTCGATGCATAACCGCCGCCGTAGCAGCGAGCCGGATTCCTCAGGAACAGGATGGTGCCGTGATCGGAGCCGACCCAATCGGCCGGTAACGGACAATAGCTCGTCCCGGCGGGACTTACGAAGGTCAAACCGTAATTGTGAGTGGCGTAAACCCGTGGCGCAGGCCGGGGCACCTCACCTTCGCCGGCAAAAGCATCGTCGGTGCCGGTGCAGAGCAGCAGGGCGGCGGCGAGTGCGAAGCGAAGCAGCATCGTTGCAGGATGCCACGGCCCGGTGCCGGCATCCACTGCCGTGCGTGTGAAAGCGGGCCGAAGCGCCGTGGAGGTGGGCTCCGGCCCTGGCCGGCGGATCTGTTGGGGACAATTCGCAAACCGGCTGCGCGCCTTCTGGCGGAGAACAAGCGCGGGCGGCACCTCGTATTGCTACGGTGCGGGGTCCACCCTCACGCAATCTTCAAAACGCCGTCGCGCACCAGATCGGAGACGGTGCGGGTCAGCGCCTCGAGCTGCTTGCGGATCATCTTCAGGGTTTCCGCATTGCGAAGCCGGCCCGGGGCGAAGTTGACGACGCCCGCATCCGATTTGACGAGATATCCGGCCTCCACCAGCTCGTTGACCTTGCGCCGCGCGGTTTCGCGGTTGAGCCCGGTGGCCGCGGCGATGGAGCTGATGTTACAGGGGGCAAGCTCGTCTGGCGCGATCGGAATTTCGAGGTTCTTTCCTTCCGCGTCGAGTGCGGCCCGGGTCAGCCGCTCGGCCGAGATCGCGACAATCGCCACCAGGATCATCGCCTGATCGTAATCGCGCACGTCGTTGCGCCAATTCTCCATGCACCGCAGGGTCAGCATCGACAGGCGGATCAGGACGACGCGGCTGTTTGCGTCCGCTTCGGCATCGTCGAGGACGACCGGCATCGTGGAAAACTCCTGATCGTTCCTGCCCGAAGGGTTCAACGTCCGGCCAGAGCCAACGGACCCGTTCAGGCGGCACGGCTAGGCACTGGAACCCTGCCCGTCGCGAACGGCCCGCTGGATCAAGGCGCCCACTTCGCCCAGTTCATGGTAAAGGGCGACCAGGGTCTGTTCGGTGACGTCGTGGAGGCCTGTGTCGCCAGGTTCCTGCACGCGGACCCCGCCCGAGCTCAGCGCCTCGATGCGGCGCTCCAGGTCCTGGCGCCTCAGCCGCAAGGCGGCGAGGCCGCCCTGTCGATCTTTATTGGTGGAAATGAAGCTCACTCGAAACTGCCAGGGCGGTGGGGGGAAAGCGATCGTTATCTGGCTTGTATTTGCTAAGGAAATTGAACAATCGATCAACTTACCGGCCGCACAGATTGTGCCACGAAAGCGGGGATGCAGCCCTGAAACCGCGGCCACGATCGCTTGCCCTTGCTTGCCCGCGGCCAGCCCCGCATGGGGAGCAGCCATGCGCCTTGCCTTGTTTCAGCCCGATCAGGCCGGCAATGTCGGCACGGTGATCCGCCTTGCCGCCTGCCTGGCGGTGCCGCTGGACATCGTGGAACCGTGCGGCTTTCCCTTCTCGGACCGGGCGCTGAAGCGGGCGGGCATGGACTATGCCGAGCTTGCCGCCGTCACCCGCCACGCGGGCTGGGCGGCCTTCGAAGCGCGGCTGCCGGGGCGGCTGGTGCTGTTCACCACGCGGGGCGCCCTTCCGCTTGGCGATGCCCGCTTCGAGCCCGGCGACACATTGCTGCTCGGATCGGAAAGCAGGGGCGCGCCGGAGGAGGTGCACGCCCGGGCCGGTCTTCGGGTGCGCATTCCCCAGGCGCCGGGCACGCGGTCCCTGAACCTCGCGGTGGCGGCGGGCATCGGCCTTGCCGAAGCGCTGCGCCAGACCGGCGGCTGGCCGGGTCCGGCTAGCGCCCCGCCGCCCGGGTAGAACGAGCGAAGATTCGGCATTCGAGGGTATTGCGGCCGCTGCGTTCGCAGAATTTGCGCATGACCTTGGAGCGCTTCTTCGAGTAGCGCTTCACGACTGGCGGGACCGGCACGGCGCGCGCCTTTGCAGCCTGCGCGGGCGCGGTGCGGCTTCGCTCCGTCGTCGCTACCTTTGCCGAGGTGGATGTGCGGGGCGGATCAGCCGGAGTCGCCGCGGTTGCAGCTACCACCTCATTGCCCTGCGGCGCAGTGTCCCCATCCATCACGGCTCCGGCGGGTTGAAGCACCGGTCCGGGTAGCGGCTCAGGAGCGGGCGCGGCCGCCTCGGCTGGGGCGGCAGGCCCGCCCGGCTCCGCTGCTTGCCGAGGCCCGTCCCCGATCCACGCCGCCGCTCCCACAACCGCCAGCAGCCCCGCCGCCGCGATTGCCGGAATGGCGAAGCGGCGCCTCGTGGTGCCTTCACGTGGCACGGACGGCTGTGGCTGGGCCCGGGTATCTGCAGCGCCCCCAGGCGTAGCAACGGGAGCCGGAGCGCCGCGCTGCGCCGCCCCGCTCGCCTCCAGCTTGGCGACGATCCGCTGCCAGCCGAGGTGAAAAGGCTGGCCGCGCCACCCGGACAGCAGCACGACCCGGCTTTCGTCGCCCTCCAGCGGCGCGATGCCGTCCGTGGAAACTTCGACAACATCGGGCGACTGGCGAAGCGGCCGAAGCCAGCCTTCGAGGTCCGCCGACGCGGCAAGCGCGCGCGACCAGATCAGGATCGCGGCACCGCCGCCGCGCGCCGCGCCCAGCGCCGCTTCGCCGCCGCCAGTGCCAAGGGGGGTGAGTTGCCCGGAGAAGCCCGCCGCCGCCAGGGCCTCGGCGATCTGCTGCGCGGCAACCTTTTTGTCGGGGGGAAAGAGGATAAGGATGTCGGACATGGCGCGCTTAACGGCGCAGGGGCGCGGAATATCCTCACCCTTGCATCGCCGCCGCCCATTGGGCATCGCGCCGACCATGATCGAACTCGACGAACAGCAGCGGGCGGCGCGAACCTGGTTCGAAAGCCTGCGGGACCGGATCTGCGCCGAGTTCGAGGCGATCGAGCGCGAGGCAGGCTCCGATTCGCGCTTCGGCTACACGCCCTGGGAGCGCACCGATCCTGACGGAGAACCCGGCGGCGGCGGGGTTCGCGGGCTGATGAACGGCAGGGTGTTCGAGAAGGTGGGCGTAAACGTCTCCACCGTCGGCGGCACGTTCAACCCGGATTTCGCCAAGACCATCCACGGGGCGGGCGACGATCCGCGCTTCTTCGCCACGGGGATCAGCCTGGTCGCCCACATGGCCAACCCGCATGTGCCGGCGGTGCACATGAACATGCGCTTCCTGGTCACCACCAAGCGCTGGTTCGGCGGCGGTGCGGATCTGAACCCGCCTTTGCCCTATGAAGAGGACACGGCCGACTTCCACGCCCGCCTGCGCGCCGCCTGCGCCGCCCACGACCAGACCTTCTATGAGCGGTTCCGAAAGTGGGCGGACGAGTATTTCTACATCCCTCACCGCGGCGTTCACCGCGGGGTCGGCGGCATCTTCTACGATCACCTGGAAGGGCCGTTCGACGAAAGCTTCGCCTTTACCCGCGACGTCGGCGAGGCGTTCCTCGACGTGTTTCCCCGGCTGGTGCGGCGGCGGATGGACACGCCCTTCACCGAAGCGGACCGGGCACGGCAGCTTGAATGGCGGGGCCGATATGCCGAGTTCAACCTGATCTACGACCGGGGCACGTTATTCGGGCTCAAAACCGGGGGCAATGTCGACGCCATCCTGATGAGCCTGCCGCCGCTCGCCACCTGGAGCTGAGGCGCGCCAGGGTCTCCGAGGAAGCGGAACAGTAGGCGAACCCTTTCCACCTCCCCTCCCCTTCGCTACACCTTCCCTCATGTCCGATCTGTTCGCGTCCGCTACCGCCACCTCCGAAGACTATGATGCAAGCTCGATCGAGGTTCTCGAAGGGCTGGAGCCGGTGCGGCGGCGGCCTGGCATGTATATCGGCGGCACGGACGAGCGGGCGCTTCACCACTTAGCCGCCGAAGTGCTCGACAACAGCATGGACGAGGCCGTCGCCGGCCACGCCAACCGCATCGAGGTGACTCTGGAGGCCGGCAACCGGCTGACCATCACCGACAATGGCCGCGGCATGCCGACCGACCCGCATCCCAAATATCCGGGCAAGTCGGCGCTCGAGGTGATCCTCACCATGCTCCACTCGGGCGGCAAATTCTCGAACAAGGCCTATGCCACTTCGGGCGGGCTGCACGGCGTTGGGGTCAGCGTCGTCAACGCGCTTTCCACCGAGACGGTGGTGACGGTGGCGCGCAACAAGGAGCTGTTCCGCCAGACCTTCTCACGCGGCGAGCCGGTCGGCGGGCTGGAATCGCTTGGGGCCACCCAGAACCGGCGTGGCACCACCGTCGCCTTCACGCCCGATCCGGAGATCTTCGGCGATGAGGCGAAGTTCAAGCCGGCGCGGCTTTATCGCCTGGCACGCTCCAAGGCGTACCTGTTCGCCGGGGTGGAGATTCGCTGGAAATGCGATCCGGCGCTGATCGACGACGGCACACCGGCCGACGCCGTGTTCCAGTTTCCCGGCGGTCTTTCCGATCACCTGAAGGAGCAGATCGGCGACCGGGGCTGCGCCACCACCGATTTCTTTTCGGGGCGCCAAGACTTTCCCAACAGCCACGGCATGGTGGAATGGGCGGTGGCCTGGCCGTTGTGGAGCGAAGGCGGCTCCTCCTTCTACTGCAACACCATCCCGACTCCGGACGGCGGCACCCATGAGCAGGGCGTGCGGGCGGCGCTGACCCGCGGGATCAGGGGCTTCGGCGAACTGGTCGGGTTAAAAAAGGCCAAGGACATCCAGTCCGAGGACGTCACCGGCGGCGCCGAGATCCTGCTCTCCGTCTTCATCCGCGACCCCCAGTTCCAAAGCCAGACCAAGGACCGGCTGACCAGCCCGGACGCGGCGCGGCTGGTGGAAGCGGCGGTGCGCGACCATTTCGACCATTATCTCGCCGACAACATGGAGCGCGGAAAGGCGCTCTTGGGCTTCGTGCTCGACCGCATGGACGAGCGGCTGAAGCGCCGTGCCGAGCGCGAGGTGAAGCGCAAGACCGCGACCTCGGGCCGCAAGCTGCGCCTGCCGGGCAAGCTCACCGACTGCGCCAACGACGATCCGGCCGGAACCGAATTGTTCATCGTCGAGGGCGACAGCGCCGGCGGCTCCGCCAAGCAGGCGCGCGACCGAAAGACGCAGGCGATCCTGCCGATCCGCGGCAAGATATTGAACGTCGCCTCGGCAAGCGCCGACAAGATCCGCGGCAACCAGGAGATTGCGGACCTGACCCTTGCGCTCGGCTGCGGGACGCGCGAGCGCTGCGATCCTGCGCAGCTGCGCTACGACCGGATCATCATCATGACCGACGCCGACGTCGACGGCGCCCATATCGCAACCCTGCTGATGACCTTCTTTTTCAACGAAATGTCCAAGATCGTCGAAGCCGGCGCGCTCTACCTCGCGCAGCCGCCGCTCTACCGGCTGACGGCGGGCGGCACCGTTGCCTATGCCCGAGACGACGCGCACCGCGGCCAGCTTGAAAAGACGATGTTCAAGGGCAAGAAGGTCGAGATCTCGCGCTTCAAGGGCCTTGGCGAAATGAACCCCAACCAGCTTCGCGAAACCACCATGGACCGGAACTCGCGGTCGCTGATCCGGGTCACCCTGCCCGAGGAGTATCAGGCGCAGCGCGGCGTCAAGGATCTCGTCGACCGCCTGATGGGCCGCAACCCGGAGCACCGCTTCCAATTCATCCAGAACCACGCCGCCGAGGTGAGCGAGGAAGAAATCGACGCCTGACCGGATAACAGGCGCCCTGTCCTCCCCGCGCCACTTGGGGTTGGAGGGGGGTGCGGTCAGGGTGAACACCGCCGTTAGCGGCCGGATTTCTCGCGCTTGTCGCCGATCAGCTTCATTTCGCGCTCCAGCTTCGCGGCCGCCGCGCGATCTTCGTCCAAAGCCGCGGCGTGCGCGGTGCAATAAGCCTGCTGCGCTTCGCTGAGGTCCTCGCCGGCCCGGCAGCGGTTCATCCATTCGCGCTCGGGCAGCATGTCGAACGGCTCGGACGCCGAGTCCTTGCGCTCGACAGCGATGCGCAGCTTCTTGAAAAAAGCCGCCCACCCTGCGCGGGCACGCGCCGCCTCGCCCGCTTCGCCTTTGGCCGGCGGTCCGGCCGGAGCGGCCAGCACCTCCGGCGGCAGCGCGTCGAGCCGCGCGAGCGCATCGTCAAACCGGCCGAGCTCACGCAAGGCATTGATCGCCCGGCCTTCCATGCCCACCCAGTTCAGATCCTTGGCATTCGGCGCAACCTTGGCGGATTCGGCAACCAGCTCGCTTTGATAGCGCGCCTTGAGCTCGGGCTTGCCGTCGGCTTCCCAACTCGCCTGCAGCAAGGCCCAAAGATAGCTTTCGGAGCCCAGGTTCATTTCCCGCATCAGCCAATAGGCACGATAATATTGGGTGTCGTCCTTGCGCAGCGCTTGATAAGCGTCGGAGGCGATCAGCGGCTCGAGCTTCGCCACCTCGGCCGCGTCATAATCCTTGTACATGACGAGGCCGTTATCCGGGCATTCGGGAAGCGCCAGCGGAAACGACCAGCTTCCAAAAGGCTTGCCGTCGGGGCGTTCGCCAAAGATGCTGTAGGATGCCGTCGTGGTGAACTCGAATCCCTTGCCGCCGATGGGGCAGGTCATTTTCTGCTTAACGGGCATGCCGGCCATCGCGCCGCCCGAAAACGACGCCGCGAGGATGAAAGCTGCCGCAAAGACCGGAATACGCATGGTCACTCTCCGCAAAGGCGCGAATCGCGCGGGTTCGGCTTGGGTTTACAACGTCGGAGGCGTGCTTGACACCGCGGGCGCCACCAGGGGGAAGCGAGGGATCTCCGCTGCAAAGCCATCCCGCTCGCCCTCGACGCCGATCATCCGGTAGCGGCCCTCCATCCAGCCGGTGGGGGTGCTCAACGGGCAGCCCGAGACGTAATCGAACGACTCGCCCGGCGCGATCACCGGCTGCTCGCCGACCACGCCCTCGCCCTGGATTTCGTGGCGGGCGCCGCGGCCGTCGGAGATCGTCCATTCCCGGCTGACGAGCTGCACCGGGGCGCGGCCGCCATTCTCGATTCGGATATGGTAGGCCCAGAACCAGCGGCCGCGGCCGGGCTCCGACTGTTCGGGAAGAAAGCTGACGGCCACTCGGACGGTGACGTCTCCGGTGGTCGCGCTGTGCGGAAAGAGCTTGTTCACGAGGGGCTTCCTCTACGTGTCGCGCCCGCCCGTCAATCACCTGGCTTGCCTAGGCAAAAGGCAGTGCCCAAAGCAGGGCCATGACCGCGAACTGGACACCGGCAAGCTGGCGGGGGCACGAGGCGCGCCAGCAGCCGGCGTATCCGGACGGGGCCGCGCTCGACGCGGCGCTTCGCGAGCTTGCCGCTTATCCTGCGCTGGTCGGCGCGGCCGAAGCGCGCCGGCTTACCGCGGACATCGCGGAGGCGCAGGCGGGCCGGGCGTTCCTTCTGCAGGGCGGCGACTGTGCGGAAAGCTTTGCCGAGTTTTCCACCGGCAACATCGGGGCCCTCCACGCCCTGCTCAGCGGCATGGCCGATCGGCTGGCGGCGGCGAGCGGGCTTCGGGTGGTCAAGGCGGGGCGGATCGCCGGCCAGTTCGCCAAACCGCGTTCGCGCGACCTGGAGGACAGGTGTGGCGAGAGCCTGCCGGTGTACCGGGGGGACATCGTCAACGGCATCGCCTTCGAGGAAGGGGCGCGGCGCCCGGACCCGAAACGCATGTTCCGCGCCTACGCGCAGTCGGCTGCCACTTTAAGCCATCTTCGCGAACTCTCCGCCGCGGAGCCGTTCTACACCTGCCACGAAGCCCTGCTCCTGCCCTATGAGGAGGCGCTGGTGCGCCGCGATGGCGCAAGCTGGTACGGCAGCTCCGCCGCCTTTCTGTGGGTGGGAGACCGGACCCGCTTCGAAGGATCGGCCCATGTCGAGTTCCTGCGCGGCCTGTCCAATCCCCTCGGCATCAAATGCGGGCCGGAGCTGGACGCGGACCTTCTCCTCTCCCTGCTCGACCGGCTGAACCCGGCGCGGCAGGCGGGGCGGATCACCCTGATCAGCCGAATGGGCGCGGGCCGAATCGCCGAAAGGCTGCCGCCGCTCATCCGGGCGGTGGAGTGTGAGGGGCACAAGGTGCTGTGGTCGTGCGATCCGATGCACGGCAACACGGTAAAGGCCAACGGCTTCAAGACCCGCCCGCTGGAACGCATCCTGGAAGAACTCGCCGCCTTTTTCGCGCTGTGCCGGGCCGAAGGCGTGTGCCCCGGCGGGGTGCATGTTGAGCTGACCGGCCGCGACGTCGCCGAATGCACGGGCGGCGCCGAGCCGGTGCGCGAAGCGGACCTCGGCGACCGCTACCACACCCATTGCGACCCGCGGCTCAACCCGGCGCAGGCGATGGAAGTTGCGGCTCTGGTTGCGCGGGAGCTTGCCCGCAACGCCAACGCGCGCGCGGCCTAGCCGGCGCGCTCCACCTGGAGCATTCCGGCCGTACAGGGGCCGAGCAGTTCGCGCGCCGGGGCGCTGCCGTCTAGCCATGTGCGCCATGCCTCGCGGGGGAGCACGGCGACCTGGCGGCTGTGGTAGGGCGCAACGTCCGGGCCGGGCGGGGTGGTCAGCATGGTGAAGGCCTCGCCCACGTCCGGCGTGTTGCGCCACAGGCCGGCGATGCAGAACCAGTCGTGCCCGGCCATGGTGAACAGCCACTTGTCCTTGCGCTTGTCGGCGCGCGGCTCGGCCGGCGTGGTGAATTCGTAAAAACCGTCGGTGACGATCAGGCAGCGGCCGGTGTTGAACTCGCGTCCGTCCGAGCGGAAGTTGTAGACCGGCTTGCCCCCTGCCCCGGGCCAGCTCCAGCGGCGCTGGACCAGCTCGGCGGCGCCGCCGTCGCCTGCCCAGCGCAGGATCGGCGCGCGGTCGGTGATTCGGATGTCCTCGCGCGGCTCCAGGTTCGGCATGCCCTCTGGGAAGCGCAGGGGAATGCGCAGGTCGTTGAACTCCTGACCGATCGTGTTGAGGTCGACGCGGCTACGATAATCGTTGCACATGAGAAAGGTGCCTAACCGCTCGCCCGGCCCGGCGCCAGCTTGACAGCACGCCCCCTTCGCCCATATGCGGCCCACCTGCCTGCGCAAGCGGCCCCTTCGTCTAGCGGTTAGGACGTCGCCCTCTCACGGCGAAAACACGAGTTCGATTCTCGTAGGGGTCACCATCGTCAAGCGGAAAATGGCCGTAAACCGCCATTCTCGGCGATTTGGTCGAAAGCGTCCCCACTTTTCGTCCCACACTTTTTCTCGGCGTCAGTGGCATGTTTTGACATGCCTTGGACGGTGATCGTGATTCCGGTTACTCGGACGCGTCACCAGTTCGGAAGCGTACAAACGGCTTTTGGGCCGATTGCGGACCGGCTGTTTTCGGGCGATTAAAGACGAGAACCGAACGTTTGTTCACGAAGCTGTCGAAGCGTCGAAAACCCACTCCCGGACGTTCACGCCGTAGTTAGCGCTTCCCGGAACCAGACACGCGTTCAGCGTTCGCTTCGGGTCGGATCGTTGCCCCCTGTGGCCTGTTCAAGAACACCTGAGCGCACGGAGTGCTGGTTGAGACTTATCTCGTCGAGACGCTGGCTCCAGCATTTGCGACAGCACGATCGCGTCACCGAGATATTGCGTTCCAGAAGCGCAATGGCGCGTTCCACCCAGGGAACAGCCCCCCAGCTCCGGCATCTCGCGCCACGCTGGCGCGACCTCGGTTAGCCCCAGATCGTCGCCTGCTGGACGCGCCGCTTGAACTCGGCGATCAGCTCGGGATCGTCGACCGCATCGACGAGCAGTGGGCGCAGAGTACGGATCGCCGCGCCACGCGGGAAGAAGGCCTTCATGCGCTCGTCGTCGTGGAGCGATTGCAGCGCCAGCGTCATCGCAAACGGGCCAACGATCTGCTCTTCGGCGAAAAACGCCGCCAACTCGCCGAGGAAGCGGTCGAGGTCTTGGTTGAACTCGTAGAGGCCAAGCCGTCCTTCACCCTGGGTGATGCCGATGGCGAACGCGCTTTGGAAGTGGACGAACCAGTCGTCGCGCACGAACAGGCGTTCGATCCCTTGCTGCCGCAGGTCGATCGAAAACGCCTCATGGCCGTCCTCGCAGCTTTTGAAGTACGCCCGGAAGCTCTCGTGAAAATGTGGTGCCGACGAGCGCACATGATCGTTCTGCACGAACGGATCGCGGCGATAGTCGAAATGCTCCCGCGGCAGGACACCGATCCGCAGCATCCGGCCGGTCACCAACCGTCCGCTCTCGACGAGCCGAGCATCCTCGGCCGCCGTCAGCTCGTCGAGCCGCGTCGTCCAGGCCTGCTCGTCGAAAAAGCTGCTGCGCAGCACCCCCGGGTCGATCGGCAGGTTGCGCGCGCCCGAACGCACCAGATAGCTGCCGGTCTGGCGGTTCATGAAGGGGCCAGCATTGTGACGCGGAATCTGGATGTCGAGGATGAACCCGTCCTCCAGACGGATCGGAACCACCTGCACATCGACCGGCACGGGCACGATCGTATCCTGGATCAGCGTCTGGATCCGTAGCGCCGTCTTGTCGGCGTCGCCGGTCATCGGCCAGAACCGATCGAACCTCCCCTGCTTCTCGACGACACCCACCACGATCCGCGACGGCCCGCGATTGAGGAACGCGACGACGTCGTCGACCAGTCGGAACTTCAGCTCTGGCTTGTCTAGTTCGACCTCGCGCTTGAAGTCGAGATCCTGAGACTCCTGGAGGTGCTTGATCTCATCGAGCGTGACAGGCGCAATAGTGCGACGCCGCCGCAGCGCGCCGTCATCGCCGCCGGTCACGGTGATCTTGACCATCAGGCGCCGCCCACCAGCAGCTCGCCCGTCGCCTTGAAGCGCGCGGTCGACAGGAAGCGTTCCAGCACATTCTCGCCAGGCTTGATCTCGCGCAGCGCGCTCAGCGCAAGCGGCTGGGTGACCGAACCGAAGACTCGCTCGACATCTCCCGCGAGCGTCAGCGGTACCGCATGATTGTCATAGATATCGCGCACGAAGGCGACCGACTTGCGCGCCGCGACGGAGGGCAGGTTCATCTTTAGGCTCACCGACGGCGGCAGTCCAACCGCGACAGAGAAGATCGACGCTGCCTTAGTCGGCGCCGCGCTCGCCAGCTCGTGCGCGACCCGGCGCACATCATTGGCGATGGCGTCGCCGCGCACCGTCGTGTCGACATCGGTGAACTGGTCGAGCAGGTGACGCAGATCCTGAGCCTTGTTCCGGATGTCGCCGACATGGTGGAACAGGTCGTCCACCTTGTCCGTCCGCGCTAGCGCCATGGCGAGAAAGGTCGGCATCGCGAACCGCTCCCACAGCGCGAAAGATTCGTCCGCGACCGGCCGCGCCCAGGCGAGCTTCTCGTCATATTCCTTTTTAATGGCGTCCGACATCACACCCATAAGCTTTTCCCAGGCCAGCCGGAACGCCGGCTGCACCCGGTCGCGCAACAGGATGTTGATGATGCTCCCCCGGAAATCGTGCGGAACATAGGCCTGCCCGAGGCCGCTCGCGAACGACTGATACTGGCACACGCGCACCAGCGACTGCAGCACGCTGACATGCTCATAGTTGCGTAGATGCAGGTGCATGTCGGGGATCGCAATGGCCAGTCGATCCTTGAGCAAACTGACAAGCTCCTGTTCCTCCCGATTGCTGCCGAGATCGCTCCCGGTGTAGGAGAAATAGGTAAGGATTAGGTCGCGGCCCTCCTCGGTTTCGACCATTCGGTCGACACTAGTCAGCGCGTAGGCGAGGAGGACGGCATTGGTCGAATCCGCGACCGCCTCGGCAACCGCCGCCTGAGGCGGCAGGTCGAAATCAAGGACATCGACCATCGGCTGGATCGACGGCAGCCAAGCTGTCGGAACGGCCTCGGCGAAATAATCCCAGCCGCGCCGATCGATTGTCAGCCGCTGGTGCATGACGAGGGCATCGACCAGCGCCGACAGACCGAGCAGATTGACGTTACGGACCTTCTCCGCGCCATCGTTGCGTACATGGAGGTTCGCCGCGCTGAACAGCAGAGCATTGTCGAGCACTACCGAGGCGCGCTGGTCGGTCGGAACGGGTGTGACGGTCATGCGTGGCAAACTAGCCGATCTGCCGCCAAGCGCGCTAGCATTGGTTCGTACCCAGCAAATATCGGATATATCGCTGACATGCCGGAAGCCAAACCCAAGAAGGAACGCAAGAAAGTCGCGACGACCCGCTCGACGAGTGGCGCCGGCTTCGCGTTCGAGGATCTGGTTGCCGCCGATCTGCTCAGCAAGATGCTGCTCGACCAGGCGATAGACGGTATCGGCTGTCCGGGCATCGGGCTACTTTCCCAAGCCGGTGCGGCCGGCTGGCAAATCGACGATCTGATCTGCATCGGCCGCGATTCCGCCGGCACCGAGCACCGGCTCGCCATCTCCTGCAAGAGCAACGTCCAGGTCAGCGCCTCGGGTTGGCCGGAAGACTTTGCTGAGGCGGCATGGTCGATGTGGCGAAAGGCGGACCCGTTCAACCGCGCCACCGATGCCATCGCGCTCGTCACCCGGGGTAGGAACGTCGCCTTCGACCGGATCTGGTCCGACCTGAAACAGTGGGGTACCGGCGCCGATCCCACGCTCGCGCTGGCCAGGATCAACGCCACCAGCACCCACCGCCGCATGTTCGACAGTATCCGCGACCCGGGTACCCAGGGTACCGTACAGCTGAGCGACGAAGAGACGCTGGCTCTTGTCGCAGCGCTGGAAATCTATCCCCTCGACTTCCAACTCGAGCCCTCCACTTCGCTTGCCCAGGCCAAGCAGCGTTGCCGTGACGCGCTCCGCTCGGAAAATGCCGAGGAAGCGGACACGCTGTGGACGGCGCTGATCCAGGCGGCCGAGACGGCGCGCCTCGGCAATGGCACGATCCGCCTCGAGGAGCTCCTGAGCGCTCTCAGCCGGCGCTTCATCCTCAAGGCGCATCCGAGCGTCGCCGGGGCGTGGCGCCAGCTCGAAGCGCTTTCGGCCGACCACCTTGCCGGCATCGAAATGGCGCTCCCCAATGGCCATGTGGTCAAGCGGCAAGCGGAGGGCGAGCGGATTGCCGCAGCGCTCGGCAACAACTCCACCTGAAGGCCGGTCTCCGAGCGAATTGTTGCGAAGATGCCCCCTCCCCGACCATCTGCCGGCTGCATCAGGCCCGTCAGTTGTGCTAGCTACCTAGCTGGCAACACGGTGAAAGGGCGCGATAGCCCCACGATCGTGAATGAGGACCAATGAGTGCCGGCAACAAACTACAGTCCATCTGAAGCGGCTATCGAGAAATCCATCGCCGGCCGCATTGGTAGCGCCGGCTTTTTCCAGCGTGTCGCTGAGCAACTGACTCGTGGGATTTATCCCCATCTTGCAAGCAGGATTGTCCCCTACGGGCGAATTACGAACGATAAGACAGTCGCTGGATGGCCGGACGCCTATCTCGTTAGACCGGATGGCAAGCTTGTAGCTATTGAGGCCACGACCGCGTCCGACGCGGAAAGCAACCACTGGAAAAAGGACTTGGCTCGCCTAAAGGCCCTACCTGATTGCTGCGGAATGGTTTGGGTGGCTTGGTGTGACCCGTCAGCGCCCAACGCGGAGATAGATATGCGAAGGGCCGCCGAATCCGCTGCTCCGTGGTTAGATCACATTGAAATCGTTTTTCGTAAGGAACTCTGCAGCAGGCTACGCGACCCTATCCATGCTAGGTTTTGGATAAACGATCTTGGCTTATCGGCCACCTCGGGTCCATTGGTACCTATCCAGCACCATATCAGGCGCTTGAGCGCTCGGCAGACCGTAAGTGTGTTTCCCACGGTCGAACAGTTTGAAACAGGGCTAGTCCACTCTCCAAGCTGTCTTACTGACATCGAGAAAGCACTCGAGGTTCAAAAATCCGCGCTAGTCATCGGCCGCGGCGCCGCCGGGAAGAGTACACTGGCGATGCTTTTGGCGCATACACCCCGTTACCGTCACGCACCGACTTATTATATTGACCTGTCCACTACAAACGTGGACCAAGCCCTGACTGAGAGAGCGCAGGAGGCCATTGCGGCAACTGCCGATCATGGAGTTCTTTTTGTTCTAGACAATGCCCACCTAGATACCGGAGCGGCAGTGTCCCTCCTAGATCAGTGGGCTACATTTGGCAACGATTCGGACATGTTGGTTTTGACTCGAAGGGTTCGAAGAAGGTCTCACTCTTGGGATACTAGTCCGGAAATTGAATCGTTCGGTCTACCGCTATTCAAAATGGAAGTAGAACCGTCTGATTTGGAAGGAGTCTATCAACGACATTATTGGCAGTCCCGCGGCAAGGATCCCCCTTCCGTGGATCCTTCTATTATTCAAAGATGGCACCGGCTCTTCGGCGGAGATCTTATGTCTTTCAGCGCCGCGGTAATCGGCCTTCTCGAGAGTGGAGGGCGCGCCGACGCCCTCCTGCCGGAACATGCGCGTGAATATGTTCGCAAGCAGTACCTCGAAAATCCGGAACTGGCGCCAGAACGGTCATCTCTGCTGGCTGTCGCGGCAGTGGCTGAAGCTGAGGGATTCTTCCCCTCCGATGCCCTTCCGAGCGGCGCGCTCGATCGGTGCGTGAGACAGGGAATTGTCTGGGTAGAGAACCGGGGCAGCCGTCGTAGCTACGAGGGGTACCAGCTCCCTCATCCTGGGCTTGGAACTCTACTTCGTTCTGCAGCTGGAGAGTCGGAGAGTTCAATCGGTGCCCGGTGTCGTATCCTCGCGGCTCACCCGCATTCGTGCCTGATGCTGGCGAGCAGTCTCCTGAAGCGCGGCGAAGAAAACGAGGCAGCAGATCTAGTAGCCGCCATGTGGCAACACACGAACTGGCCTTTTCAAGGTCTTCCGTTTCACTGGTGGAGTACCGGACTCGACCTCACCCGCCAACTTAACATACTATCCGCCGCGGAGATTTCGCGCCGGTGTGACATCTGGCTGTCGGATACGGGTGCCTCGGGGGAAGTCTTAGATGTAATAAATGCCACCAGCCTTGGGAATACCATCTCCTTCTGGCAGTTCGCTGAACGGGCTCTGCCACGTGTCTCCGCACGTCTTCGTAGTGTCTTCGTCAGTCAGCCCGAAGTAATGACGGACATAGCTGTTCGCAGCCCCCTCCCCAGCGTGTGGTTGCTACTGACCACCATCGGTAGAGAGGTTCCCAGCCTATCTCATGCGATCGAGAGGACACTGATCGAACACGGTCGCGCTTTTATGGAAAATGCGCTCGTAACCTCATTCAACTACTTTCCTACATTTATCCGGAATTGTCGCCTCTTGCTTCCGCAAGTCTACACGCAGTTAACAGAATCAATCGCAGAGCGGCCTGAGGCGGCGGTAGAGCGAATTCTAGGGTCAGGCTTCAACGCATCCACAGCTTTTCTGGCTGGGGTAGGAGCTGAGGCGCCGGAAGCGCACCAAGCAATATGCGAGGCTCTGTCTCGCCAAAGTCGCCGGGTTGCGGATAGGGCAGTGACCGCACCCTTGCCATTCTTAGTCGACTTCCTTCAGTTTTCGCAGAAGAGCGTACCTGGTGTTATCTCCCATCTTCGCCACGACTTGGCCGAGGACCGTGGCCGGCTCTTAGACTTGGCGCTATCGTCATTCGCCGCTTTGCCTGAGTTTCTGGCATTCGCGCGAGCCGAGTTGCCGGACGTGGCAACGATATTGGAGGAAGAACTGTCGCGAAGCTCGGAGCAGGTCGAGCAGGCCGTTGTCGAAGTTTCCCTGGACGCCATGCCACAAATTATGGAAGCTCTCCAACCTAGCTTGCCTTATCTGCGCCGCGGCGTCCACTCTCGACTGGGAATCCAATACGAACGATTGCTAGACAGGGCGATGGCCACTCCGATCCATCAGCTAGTGCCATTTCTGCTCTACCTACGCCCGCACGTCCCGCAGGTGGCGGAGTTGATTGACGCTGGATTGGCAGCGGGGATTGAATCAGTTCAAGAGACACTGTTGAACTCCCATCCACCTGCGATCGCGAGCTATTTACAATGCGTCTTTGATAATTATCCGAAATTGGCAGCAGCCCTAAAGCCCGTGCTGGTCGGGAACGCCGAGCGAATGGCGGCGGCTGCCTTCGAAGCGCCGCTCGCAGAAATCGCGCCGCTCCTCGCGTTCGCAGAATCTCGCGTGCCCATATTATCAGCCACCATCTCTGAATACATCGAGGCGCGGCCAAACGAACTCCGCGAACGGATGGCGCCCTTATCGGGCAGTCAGCTGGCCGCGCTCCGAGGTACAGCGCTGGGTGAGAATCCCCTCATTCGCTCATTGATCCGGGAGAGAATGCTCAGTGAGGACGAAGAATACTGGGTCCGTGAGGTGATTGGTACTCCACTCAATTACTTGCCCTCTCTTCTGGAGCAATTGAAGACAGAAATCCCCGGTATAGGAGTCGCCGTTCGCCGCGCGCTAATCGCTAGATACCGCGAAGTCGCGAGCGACGCGCTTGGTATGGCTCTCGGGGATGCGCGGGTTTTTCTGGAATATGCGTTCCGAAAAATGCCGGAGCTAGCAAGGTCGATTTGCTGGTGTTTTACTAAGGAACCGAAAAGGCTGGTGAGTCAGGCTGTTAACTCATCCTTAGATCATTTGGTGTCCTTCCTTCAGGATTGCGAACCAGCTAACCTCGAATTGGTTCTGATCATACACGACGGGCTCTTGCAGAACCAAGATAGGGTCACGAAGACGGCATTGGAGACGCCTTTTGACCATTTGGCTGCCTTCCTCCGCTATACTAAAGACCGTATTCCACAGGTTCATGCCCGGGTTGAGACTGCCCTCGCGTTAGAAGCTAACAGGGCACTTCTTGAGGAACGTTGCCTAGCTACGGGGCCAGAGGCGATGGCACCTTTGCTCGGGGAAAGCGCCTCGTTCGTTGAAGTGCTTAGGGGTTTAGTACTTGAGCAGTGGACACATCGGTGGTCATCTGCTCGAATTGCGAGCCCGTCGTGGTTTCGTGGTTTCGCTACAGCTTGTTATAAGGCGGAGCGCGGCGATTTAGCGGCGGCAATCGCTGACGCGATCATTCGCAAAGGAGTGCCGCAAGATTTCCCGTCTGATACTTCGACGATTGTTCACCTCAGCTTTATATTGTGTAGTCAGCATTGCCAAGGCGAGATTAAGGTCAATGAGTTCGTTCGGAGATGCATTCGCGAGGACTGGTTGATAGGCCAGTACACCCGCGCGGCGAGTAGGGTTGGATCCCTCGCTGGTGCAATCAGGGCCGTCGCATTAGACGAGCGGCCTTGGGTCCGTAATGTGTTCTGCCGGAACGAGCTTTGGGCACGTATCCAAAAAGAGCAGCCTGGCGCGAAGCACAACGCTGGTCACGTCGCAGCATGGCTTCAGTTATTCGGAGCGGGTAGGCTTCTCAAGCCTGACCTTCTTTTGTTGAAAGCTGACGCCCTCCCAGACGTCGAAGCTGCCCTGAGACAGTTCCCCCCCGGGCCGCCTGACCAAGGCATCCAGCAAATTCAAGCTAGCATGTGGTTTGGGCTTAAGGAATGGTACGGTCTTCAACATGAGGTGATATCCCTGAGTCCCACTCTGGGAGACGGCATTTTGGCGCAATTCAAAGCGGCAGCTCCGCCGGAAGATTCGCGTATCGCCAAATTGAATTTACAAATGGTCGCCTGGCTCGAAGAATGTCGTGGCTTGGGATGGACGTTGGCCGGGCATTCTTCGCCAAGCGGGAAATGACATTTCCTAGTTCGAAAATGTGGGTGCCAAGTCTGGCAGACGCGTCTGCACGGGGCTCGCACAGCCGAACCTATCGACCATGGCGTCTACCCTTTGGTCCAACCTCGCGCTCCCGAATCGTCGCGGGACGCCCCGCGACGGCCGGCTAAAGCGCGGAAGGCGGCGTGGAACGTGCTCGGCTCGATCCTCCTGGGCCTTGGAATCACTCTTCTAGCCGAAATTCTGATCGTGATGGCTCACGCCGCGTCGGAGAAAGCGCGCTCGGCCTCGCTAAGTAGCGAAGGAAGACAAGACCCGTCGCCTTACGAATGAGAACGATCAAGGGGGAATGACGCCAATGTCCCCTGTGCCTCCGGGAGCTTGTGGCTGGAGCGTAAACACACCCACCTTACTCCATTGCATGCGGTGATACGAAAGTTGCCCACTCCCCCATCAACGCCCGGCGCTTGTTGAAGAAGTCGGTGCGCCGGTAAGCTGCCTCCACTGCATTCGGCACCATGTGTGCAAGCGCCTTCTCCACAACCTCCTTGGCCACGTTCGTCTGCTCCGCTGCCCAGTCGGCGAAGCTGCTCCGGAACCCGTGCACCGTGACGCCCTCGATGCCCATATCGCGAAGCGCCTTGAGCATGGTGACGTCGCTGATCGCGCGAGCGCCAAAATGGGTGAATATCAGCCGCTCCGGCTTCACCTCCCCGTCCAGCGCCAGCTGCTCACGGTAGAGCCGCCGCAGCAGCGCCACCGCTGCCGGGGCAAGCGGGACGACGTGAGGCTCCTTCATCTTCATCCGCTCGGCAGGGATAGACCAAACCGCCTTCTGGAGGTCCAATTCGCCCCAAACGGCGTTCCGTACTTCCCCGGAGCGGGCCGCGGTGAGTACGGTCAACTTCAAGGCATCTCGGCCGACGCTCGGCGTCAGCGACATCAGCTTTGCCATGAAAGCCGGCACATCTGGGTACGGCATGGCCTGCCGGTGCTGCACCTGCCGCGTCTGTCGCGGCAGGCCCTTGCGGACCGGCCGCAGCGACACCGGCTGAGCGATCATCCCTTGATGTAGGCATAGTCCAGAACCGCACCGATCCGCTGGAGGATCTTGCGTGCAGTGTCGGGTATGGTGAGCCAGATTGGCTCCATCACACTGAGAGCCGCCTTGCTGTCGATGGCGTCAATCGGCCTCGATCCAATTAGCGGGAAGACGTGGTTCTCGAAGCTGGAGATCCAGGAGGCGTTGCGCCGGTCCTTCCAGCCTTTGCGTAGCGACTCGTAACACTTTCGCGCTACCACTTCGAACGTCGGCCGGCTGGGGCGGCTCGGCCTTTTCAGCGCCCGCTGTTCAACCGGGTCGAGCCCCGCGCGGATCATCTTGCGGATGTCCATGGCCGCGGCGCGCGCTTCCGCGAGCGAAACGTCATGAACGGGGCCAAGGCCGAAGTCGCGACGGCAGCCCTTGTGCTGGTAGCGCAGCATCCATGAGCGGCTGCCGCCGGGGCGAACGATGAGGTAGAGACCGTGTACGTCACCGTGCTTGCCAGGACCGGCTTTCAGAACCTTCAAAGCGGTGAGGGGCATGGTTGCATTTCCCTAAAATCTAGAGCCACGCTCGATCCCCCGGAATGTTCGCGATTCAGCGGCATCCGGTGGGATTCAGCGGCACCAAGCCATCCTCGTCTTTCCTTTAATTTCAATATGTTGATACAGTTTGAGGCGCCTTGGGGCAGGCCTTATCTATCCGTAGGGGTCACCAGCCTTTCGGCGACGTTGTGCGCGGCGCTTCTTCACTCAATTCGTGCTGCCGAGCCGAGCCGGTGTTCGATGCGGTCGAACAGGGCGCCGAGACGGCCGCGGGAATAGGTGAGCCCCTGATAGACCTTCAGGGCGAGACCGCCCCAGAGGATGTAGAGGCTCGGAAGGCCGAAGATGCGGGCGGCGGCGAAGACGCGGTGGCTTTGGGCGCTGATCGCGGCGCGGGCGCGGTAGACCAGGCGGCGGCGCATTGGCAGGCCGGTTGCGTTCGGAGCGACGCGCTTGCGGGGGCGGATGCCGTTTTTCCACCAGGTCAGGCGGTAGGCGAGACCCTCCCGGCGGTGGCGGAAGCCGGCCGCCTGGGTCTGCTCCACGAAGGCGGCATCCACCGTGCCGAGGGCAAGGCGGCCGTCGGCGACGGCGCCCTGCACCATGGAGTTAAGTTCGGGGGAACGGACGATGACCACGTTGGTGCCTCGCCCGTCGGACGAATAAGGCTCCACCCAGGCGTCGCCGAACGCGATGTCGGCGGTTTCGGCGACCACGTCGTCGCAGAAGTTGCAGGCGCTGTTCTGAAAGAAGCCGGCGCCCCAGTCGCCGTCCACCAGGTGCCACCAATCCTGCGCGGCGGCCTCGCCGTTCCGGAGGCTGAGGTGGGCGCGGTACCAGTTGGCCGGGCGGCTTGAGTCCTTGATCCGGTAATCCACGGCGCGGACCTGCTCGAGTTCGGTGCCGAGCTGCCAGGCGAAGCTTTCCACCATCCGCGCGCTTTTCATGTGGCCGCAGAACAGGCCAAGCGTGTGGGTAACGCGTTCACGGATTACGGGATCGTTCTCGCGCAAGAGGTTGATCGCCTTGATGAAGCAGGGAATTCCGATCACGGCGTAGCGGCCCGGCGCGGCGCGGATTTCGCGAAGCACTTCGGAGAGTTCGATCGGGTAGTAACGGGACTTTGCGCCGCCGCCGATTTCCTCGACCGAGCGGGAAATGCGGTATCGGAAGAAGCGCCCCTCCCCTTGCGGATCGGCGGGCGAGACGTGGGCGACGGCATCGATCTGCCCGGTGCGCAGCAGTTCGGCGGCGACCCAGCTCACCATCCCACCCGAACTGCCGCGCTCCCGAAAGCCCGGTTCGGCGGCGTGGCCGACATAGGCGTCTTCGAAGCGGCCGATGGCGCGGTCGGCATGGGGTGCTTCGGGGTAGCGGCTGATGGCGATCGCGTCCTCATCCGCGGCGGCTGGCGAGAAGGGGCAGGTTCGGGAGAAGGCTTCGCTGGGCTTGTTGTACCAGTCCGCCGGGCCCGCGGGCTTTAGCTGGCCGTAGGTGTCCCAGCGCATTTCGGCGCGGGGGTCGGCTAAAGCGCAGCTACCGCAGCCGATGCACAGCCCGGAGCGCACGATGTCGCGCGGGCTGACGGGGCGGGTTTCAGGTGAGGGCTGCATCGAGATACCTGTCCGATTGAGCGCGCAGCTCGGCGATGGCGGCGAGGACGTGGGGCTCTACCGGCTCGGCCAGCAGCGCATCGAACCTACTATCCGCTGTCCCCTCGCCCACCAGCCGGTGCCCGGCGCCGAGGGCGGCGGCGAGATCGCGCACCTTGTTGAAGCGGTAGGCGCTTGGCGCGCTGACGAAGGGCTTTCCGTTGGCGAGCGCGAATACGCAGCCGTGGAAGAAGTTGGTGATCACCGCGGATGCGCCGGCGACCGCGTCGGCGAACTCCTCGGGGCCGGCGGCGATACGTTGCTCGTCGGCAAAGTCGTTGCGGTAGCCGATGCTGACCAGCTTGATGCCGGTGCGGCGGCTCCAGCGCTGCGCGGCTTCCCCAAGCCAGTGCGGAAGGCCGTGGCCGTAGACAAGGGCGTAGGGTTCAGCGGCCGCAGGCGCGTCCCGTACAATCGGGGCGGGAAATAGCAGGCACGGGTCGAGCACCAGCGCCGGATCGCAGCCGAGCGCGTCGTGGACGAGCTTGCGGCTGTTCTCGTCGCGTACCGAAATGCTGGAGAAGCGGGCGAGCCCGGCGGCGTAGTCCGGATGCATGCCATCGGCGGCGTCGTGGTTGCCGAAGCTTGCCGCATAGGAGACGAGGCGCGGTGCCTCGAACCCGGAGCCGAAGAAGATCGGCTTGCCGCCATACCAGGGGTGGCGGAAGTTCCAGACCTCGTCGCTGCCGACGACGATTGCGTCATAGCCCTCCGCCGCCCCCGCCTCGTCGAGCGGGAAACGGCGCGAGCGCGGCAGCGCTTCGAAGGCCTGGAGGAACTTGCGCCCCTTGGCCTTGTAGAAAGCGAAATCGGCGCGGGGGGTGCGCTCCGGCAAAGCGGGCTGAAAGGCGCAGCGCCATTCGGCGCTCTCCACGGTGGCGCTTTGGTGATCAAGCAGCTCGGCATCGTGGCCGCGCGCACGCAGGCCTTCCACCAGGCAGCGCGCCTGCCAGTAGGAACCGTAATTGATGCAGCGGTGAAAGGTGAGAACGCCGACGCGGCGGGCAAAGGTCATGAAATCTCAATCGGATTGAATCGGGAGCGGTCCCCCCATGCCCACCTCGATCCCGCCTTGCCACCGTTTTTCAATGTCTCGCGCATCGGCAAGCACATTGTGCGGTCCGCACGCGGCGGCTACCACGCCGCCCTGATCACGGGCGGGAGTGCAGATGCGGGACGAACAAGCAGAGCCGGTCCTGGCCTATATTCCGTACCGGGACTTCCTTGCCGATGTGGACGCGGTGGCGGAGAAGGTGACGGCGGATCCCTGGCGCGCCGACTTCCTGGTCGGCATCGGGCGCGGCGGGCTGGTGCCTGCGGCCTATCTTTCGCACCGGCTGGACATCGCCATGCTGTCGGTGGACGTCTCGTCGGGCGAAGCGGGGTTCGCCGACGAATTGCTGGTCAAGCTCGCCGCCAAGATGAACGCCGGGCAGCGCATCCTGATCGTCGACGACATCAACGACAGCGGCGGCACCATCGCCTCCCTGCGCAGCGCATTGGAGGCGCAGGGCGACGGGCGCGGCGGCGGCGAGCGGGTGCGGGTTGCGGTGCTGCTCAACAACCGGCGCTCGCGGGCCGATGTCGATTACTGGTCTCGCACCATCGACCGCGACGAGGACAAGAGGTGGTTCGTGTTTCCGTGGGAAGCGCAGGCCGACCGCAAGACTCTGATCGGGGAAGCCGCCGAGGTGCCGGAGCGGCTCGCCTGACCGCCAACGCAAGCGGTTGCGGACGCCCGATCTTGTTGTAAGGTGACGCGCGAAAAGGGGACGCCATTGCCCAGCCTGGAACTGACGGATATCCGCAAGGCCTTTGGCGCGACGCCGGTTCTGGACGGGGTTTCGCTGACCATGGAGGGGCGCGAGTTCATCGCCTTTCTCGGCCCTTCCGGTTCCGGCAAATCGACTTTGCTGCGCATCATTGCGGGCCTCGAGACATTGGACGAAGGCGAGGTGCGGCTGGACGGGCAGCGCATCGACACGCTCCCCCCGGGCGGCCGCGGCGTCGCGATGGTGTTCCAGCATTATGCGCTCTACCCGCACATGACGGTGCGCGAGAACATGGCGTTCGGCCTCAAGAATGCGCGGGTGGCGAAGGACGAGATCGAGCGGCGGGTTGCCGAAGCGGCGCGGGTGCTGGAGATCGAGGAGCATCTCGACAAGAAGCCGGGGCAGATGTCCGGCGGCCAGCGCCAGCGGGTCGCGATCGGCCGGGCGATCGTCAAGGAGCCCAAGCTGTTCCTGCTCGACGAGCCGCTTTCCAATTTAGACGCGGCGCTGCGGATGCGGACGCGGATCGAGCTGGCGCAGCTGCGCAACCGGGTGGACGCCGCCTTCATCATGGTGACGCACGACCAGGCGGAGGCGATGACGCTCGCCGACCGGATCGTGGTGATGAACGACCGCAGGATCCAGCAGGTCGGGCCGCCGATGGAGATCTACAGCCGGCCGGCGAATACGTTCGTGGCGCGGTTTGTGGGGTCGCCGGCGATGACGTTGCTGCCGGCGACTTTGGTGGACGGCGCGGGTGCGTATGCGTCGGTGCAGCTTGGCGACGGGACGCTGGTTGAAACGCGGGTGCCGCGCGCCGGGCTTCCGGCAGGCGGGGCGCTGGAGCTTGGGCTCCGGCCGGAGAGCGTCAAGGTCACGCCTGAGGGCGGCACCTCGGCCAAGGTCGATCTGGTCGAGCGGCTCGGCGACCGCACCCTCCTCTACGCGCACCTTCAGGATGGCCAGGCGGTCACCGGCGAAGGCCCTGGGGCAAGCGCGGTGCAGGTCGGCGACACGGTGAGCCTGCGCATCGACGGTGCGGCGGCGCACCTGTTCGACGCCGAGGGCAACGGCCACCACGCCGAGGCCGCAACCGCATGACGCCGCGGACGGAGCGGAAGAACTGGAGCGGGATGCTCTTCGTTCTGCCGTTCCTCGCCGCCTATTTGGTCATCCTGATCTACCCCCTGTTGCGCGGCATGATGCTGAGCTTTCAGCGCGTCGATCTGTTCGGCGGCGGGCGCTTTATCGGCCTCGACAATTACGCCCGCCTGTTCGCCGACGAGACGTTCCTGCGCTCGATCCTTGCGACCTTTGCGCTTGCACTGATGATCGTGCCGATCCTGACCGTCGCCGCGCTTGGGCTGGCGCTGGCGCTCAACCGTGCGACACGGGGCGCCGCTTTCTTTCGAGGCGTGTTCTTCTCCTCCTCCGTTCTCTCCGTCACCATCGTGACGCTGATCTGGCGCTTCGTGCTGGCGCCGGACGCGGGCCTTCTCGGCGAGACCGCGCAGGCGCTTGGTGCCGAGCCGATCCCGTTTCTCAGCCATCCGACCTGGTCGCTGTGGGCGCTCGCCATCACCACCATATGGTGGTCGATCGGGTTGCCGATGATGCTGTTCCTCGCCGGGCTTCAGCAAATCCCCGGCGACGTCTACGAAGCCGCGGCGCTGGACCGCGCAAGCCGCTGGACGACTTTGCGGCGGGTGACGCTGCCGGCGCTGCAGCGCACGGTGGTGCTGGTGATCATGCTGCAGACCGCGGCGCAGCTGCAGATTTTCGGCCAGGCGCAATTGCTGACCGGCGGTGGGCCGGGCGGGGCGACCCGGACGATGGTGCTGTTCATTTTCGAAAGCGCCTTTGCGCGCTGGGAGCTCGGCTATGCGGCGGCGGCAGCGGAAGTGCTCTTCCTGCTGATCGTGCTGCTGACGCTCACCCAATATGTCACAACCATGCGGGACACGGAGGGCAAGCATGGCCGCTGAGCCGGGCCGCACCGGCCGATCGCCGCTGGCCTGGATTGCAATCCTGCTCGCCGCGTTCGTGATGCTTGCGCCGCTGGTGTGGACTCTGCTGCTGTCGCTCAAGGAGAACGAGGCGCTGATCGGCAACAGCGGCGCGGCCTTGTCGCCGCCTTACACGCTCGAGAACTACCGCTCGATCCTGCAGGGCAACCAGGTGTTCCGCTGGCTGATCAACTCGGCGATCGTCTCGATCGGAACCACGATCGGCGTGCTCGCCTTGTGCAGCCTTGCCGGCTACGGCTTCGCACGGCTGGAATTCCCGTTCCGCCGCACACTCTTCATCTTCGTGCTGCTCGGCCTTGCCATTCCCGAGCAGGCGGTGATCCTTCCGCAGCACCAGCTCTTCGCGGCGCTTCATCTGCACAACAGCTATCCGGGGCTGATCCTGCCCGGGCTGGCCGGGCCGTTCGGCGTGTTCTTCATGACGCAGTACATGCGCGCCATTCCCAAGGAGCTGGACGAGGCGGCGATGCTCGACGGGGCGTCGCGTTTCACCTTGTTCTGGAAGGTGATCCTGCCGCTCACTTTGCCCGCGCAGGCGACGCTTGGCGTGTTCACCTTTCTCGGGACATGGAATTCCTATTGGTGGCCGCTTATCTCGGCAACGCGCAGCGACATGTATACGCTCACCGTGGGCTTGGCCGCGGCGCAGATGAACTATGCGCAAACCAGCGGGCTCGGCTTTCTGATGGCGCAGGCGGTTTTCGCCTCCATCCCGATCTTCATCGTCTACATCCTGTTCCAGAAGCAGATCGTGCGGGCCATGGCCGGGACGGCGGTGAAGTGAGGCGCCTGCTCATCGTTGCCGCGGCGTTGCTCGCCGGAAGCTGCAGCAAAGGTGCAGCAAAGGACGACCGCGCAGAGATCTACCTGCAGCGTTTCTTCGGCGAATGCGGGGCGGAATATGGCAGCGCCATCGACGTGTCGAAAGTCGAGGGCGAGTGCGGGATCATCACCGCGATGATCAACAAGTTCAACGCCGGGAACCCGGACGTGAAGGTCAGCAGCAACGTCGTCGCCTGGCCCGGTTACCCGCAGCTTTCCGCGCAGATGGCGGCCGGGGATCCGCCCGACCTCGTCACCATGCACACCGGCGTGATCTCGGATTACGCCGCCGAAGGATTGCTCGAGCCGGTCGAACCCTACCTCGCGGAGGCGGGGCTTGCGCCCTCGGCGCTCACCGAAGCGAGCCGAAGCGCGGTGACCATCGGCGGCAAGCTGTACGGCCTCCCGTTCGACACCCATGGCGGGCTGTTTCACATCAACACCAAGCTGTTCGCGCAGGCCGGGCTGATGCGCGGCGGCAAGCCCGTCCTGCCGACCTCCCCCGCCGAGATGATCTCGCAGGCGCGGCAGTTTACCCAGCGCACCGGCAAGCCGTATTTGATCCAGAGCCTGGTCGGTGACAACGCTTACGCGGCGCGCAACCTCTACACCTACCTGCTCGCCCAGAACGCTGTCATGTTCGCCGACGCGCATCACATCCGCCTGCAGACGCCGCAGGCCGATCAGATCGTCGATTTCTTCCGCGGCATTACCGCGTCCGGGGTCAGCACCCGCAACCAGGACACGCCGGCGGCGATCGCCAGCTTCATGTCGGGCGAAGGTGGCATCTACCCGACCGGAACCTGGATGATCGGCCAGTTCGAGAAAGAGGCGAACACGCCGGGGCGGCCGCTCTACCAAAGCTACACTGTTTATCCCTACCCGCGGCTGTGGGGTGCGGATGTGAGTTATGTCAGCGGCCATGCCTGGGTGGTGCCCAAGCGCGAGCGCACGCCGGAGCAGCGCCGCGCCATCGGCCGCTTTTTCCGCTTCATTGCCGCGCACAATTTCGATTGGGCGCGCACCGGCCACCTCCCCGCCTTCCAGGCGGTGGTCGACAGCCCTGCCTTTCGAGCGCTGCCGCACCGCGCCAACATCGCGAAGGTCGCCACCACCGGCCGGCCGCTGCCCGGCGGGGTGCAGCGCCAGAACGCGATCGAGGGGCTGGTCGGCGAGGAAATCGCAGCCGCGTTCAACGGCCAGAAGCCGACCAAGCGCGCGCTGGCCGACGCCGAACGACGGGTCAACGAACTGCTCGCCCAAACCGACTGAAAAGCGTCGCTCGAGCGCAACCTCCGTCAATGAAATGCTCTCCTATTCCCCAGAGTAATCGCTTGTCACGCGGGTGGGGGCTTGCCATACCCGGTGGCATAGACGGCCTCGGGAAAGGGCCGCTGCCGGACGGCTCACACAGGGGGAGGCTCAAACATGCGCCTGAAATCCATCATTCTTTCATCGACGTGCCTTGCCATGTTCGGGCTGGGCGCCGCGCCCGCGGCCGCGCAGTCCGCCCCGGCCACTCCGCCCGATCCCAGCGTCGAAGCGCAGGCCACGCCCGCTCCAGACCAGGGCTCGCCTCAGACCGACGATGCGGTGCAAGGCGCCGACGGCAGCGACCAGGTGGCGGAAGGCGAGGAGATCGTCGTCACGGGCCTTCGCCGTTCGCTCCAGTCCTCGCAGAACATCAAGCGCAATTCCGATCAGATCGTCGACGTAATCGTGGCCGAAGACATCGGCAAGCTTCCCGACCGCACTGTCTCCGAAGCGCTTGCACGCGTTCCCGGCGTCACGGTCGCGCGGGCCCAGGCGGAGGCGGGCGACGTGTTCGTTCGCGGCCTTCGCAATCCCGCGACGACGTATAACGGCCGCGACATCTTCACGGCCGAGGCGCGCAACGTCGCGCCGCAGGATTTCCCAGCCGGCGGCGTCGCCGCGCTGGAAGTGTACAAGTCGCTGACCGCCGAACAGATCGAAGGGAACCTCGCGGGATCGATCAACGTCCGCTCGCGCCGGCCGTTCGACTTCCGGGGCCTGGAGATCGCCGGATCGCTCAACGGCACCTATGCCGATCTTGCGAAGGACAAGGCCTGGAACGGCAACGTACTTGTCTCCAATCGCTGGGACGTGGGCGACGGCGGCGAATTCGGTGCGCTGCTCAACGTCAGCTACACCGAACTCACGTACCAGGACCATATCCGCTTCAACAGCGGCGACTTTTTCGGGATCAACCCAAGCGCGGCGAACCCGAACGTTTATTGCGACAATTTCGATTTCGGCTGCCTGGGCGGTGCGCCGGCCTTCAACGTTGCCGGCTCCACGGTGCGCGTGCCGGCAGTCGTCGGGCTGTTCATGAACGCGGGCACGCGCAAGCGGCCCTCGGCGAACGCCGCGCTTCAGTACAAGGTCAATTCGAACCTGCAATTCTATGTGGACGGCCTTTACCAGGGCTTCCGCCGGGAGGTTTCCGACCGGTCGTTCAACGTGCCGCTGTTCGCGTTCCGCAATTACACAAACGTCGGCATCGCCGGCCAGGGCGCACTTTACAAATATCCAAGCGGCCTGACCGCGAACTCCCCCAATTGCTGCGTCCCCGACGGTGTCCAGGCAGGCACGAACGAGAAGACCGACACCTACCAAATCGCCGGCGGCGCCATCTGGGAAAGCGACAATATCCGGCTCTCCGGAGACATCGCACGCACCGACAGCAGGTTCGATCTGACGGTCAACAATGTGGACTTTCAGCTTGTGAACTCCCCGACGATCGACATCCTGTTCGATGGCCCGGGCGACGGCGGCGCGCAGTTCAACTTTACCGGATCGGACACCACCAACCCCGCCAATTACCGCTCGTTCGGTATCTTCGACCGGCATCTCGTCGCCAAGGGTGACGATTGGCAGGCGCGAGTGGACCTGACGCTTCGAGAAGTCACGCCTTGGGCACGCGCTATCGACCTCGGCGTCCGGTACAACACGCGCGATGCAAGCTTCTTCAACGCCGAACGATTCACGAGGAACGGTACCGGCGGTGCGTTGAGCGCCTTCCCACTTCAGTTTCAACCGGTCGAGTGGCGGTTCCGCGACGGCAACGGCGGCGTCGACACCCTGATCCTGCCCACACACGACAGCCTTCGCAGCGCGTTCGTTCAATTGCGGCAGATCGCCGGCTTCCTTCCGGGCCTGCCGCAGCCCGGCCTGGAAGAAGTCACGCAGGATCGGACCGGACCGGCGGACGATTACACCGCGGCTGAGAAATCCTACACGGGCTATGCGCAACTGCGTTACGGCTTCGATGCGGGCAGCATCCCGATCGACGGCGTGATTGGCATTCGTGCCGTCCGCACCGAGTTCGATCTTCGCGGCTCGCGCGAGGAAATCCTCAACGGCCCGGCCAACGACCGGGTGTTCCCGGTCGAGTTCAACCAGACCTATACCGATTATCTGCCCAACGTGAGCATTCGCGCCAAGTTCACGGATAAGCTGCAGCTGCGCGCTGCCTTTACCGAGACGCGCCGCCGCCCTGATTTCGGGCAGCTCCGCCCGGGCCTTCGAATCGATCCGCCGCCGGGCCCCGGCCAGGTGCAAACGGGGAGCGGCGGCAACCCGAACCTGCGGCCGATCAGGTCCAGCAACTACGACGTCTCGCTTGAATATTACTTCGCGCGCACGGGATTCCTTGCCCTGGCCGCGTTCCGCCGCGATGTCAGCGACTTCATCATCGACGTAACGGAGGTCCGTGACATTCCAAGCGTCGGCCCGGTGCGGATCAGCGGACCGGTCAACGCCCGCAGCGGCCGCCTGCAAGGCATCGAAGGGCAGTTCCGCACCTTCTTCGATTTCGAGGCCTTACCGACCTTTCTGCACGGCTTCGGCACCGAGCTCAACGTCACCTATATCAAAAACCGGCTTGACGCCCCGGTGGGTTCCACCGTGCTGGACATCAAGTTCCCGGACGTGTCCAAGTGGTCGTACAATCTGGTCGGCTTCTACGAAAAGGGACCGCTCACGGCTCGCCTGGCCTACAATGCGCGGTCCAAATACGTGCAGATCTTCGAAGCGACGCCGAATGCGATCATCGAGCGCGAGTTCACCAACGGCGTGTCGCGGCTCGACGGTTCGATCGGCTACACGATCAGCGAAAATCTGACGATCGCGGCCGACGTGTCGAACATCCTGGGCAAGCCGTTCCGCAACTTCCGCACCACCGAGGACGGCTTCATCTTCCCGCGCGACGTGCGCTACGAAGAACGCGTCTATTCGGTCGGAGTCCGCGCCCGCTTCTAAGCGCGCACAGCAGCCGGGGTTTGGGGCTGGGGGAGCTTGCTCCTCCAGCCTCTCCTTTTCACGGTGTGGAGCCCGGTGCCACGTCGAGAACAGGACGACCGGCGCCGCCCGTCAGGCGCCTTACTTCGGCTTCGCGGCAGGGCGGAGGCTGGCGCCGATCTGGGGCTTGCCGTTTTTCCACACCATCGGCGCGACGTAGAGCCAGCGCTCGTCCTTGGCCTTGCGGCACGCGCCGTTGGCCGCCCAGGCGTGGAAGGCCATGATGTTACGGCCGGCGACCTGGAAGATGCTGGGGTGGCCAGGGCCGCTTAGGCATCCGAGATCCTTGTCGCGGAAGCTGAACAGGATCGGGTTTTCCGGCGCGTCGGTGCAGGGTCCAAGCGGGCCTGAGCAGCCCGCATAACCGGTGCCGTAGGGCGACAGCCGGTCCTTGGGATCCCAGCCGAAATAGGCCGCCGAGTAAAAGAGCTGGTAGCCCGCATCGGTGCGCAGCATCGCCGGCGCCTCGACCAGCTTCATCTCCCACGCCTGATCGTCGCGGATCAGGGCCACCGGCGCGCCGCTGACCTTGGTGCCGTCCTCCGACAGGCGCTGGCCCCAGATGGCGGTGCCCTTCCCCACCCGATTGCCGTCGCTTTTGTAATAGAGATACATCTTGCCGTCGGAGTCGCGGAACGGGTTAGCGTCGATCGTGCCGCCAAGATCGAACTGGCAGACGAGCGGCTCGGCCGAGGAGTCGCGATACGGCCCCTTGGGGTTATCGGCGACGGCGAGGCCGATGCACTGCACGTCCTTTTTGCGGTGGTTGGCGGTGTAATACAGCAGCCAGCGCCCTCCGACCTGCATCACTTCGGGCGCCCAGGTGAAGCCGGGCTTTACCCAAGGTGCGAGCACGGGCATGCCGTCGAGGCGCTTTTTGGGATCGGCGGGGTCCATGACGTGGGACCAGGTCACCAGATCGCGCGACACGGCCATCGGCAGGTTGACGCCGGCATTGGTTGCAAAGGCAATGAATTCGCCGCCGTTCCGCACGATGTGCGGATCAGGGAAGTTGGTTTCGAACACCGGCACCATGAGCGGTTCGGCGGCGATTGCCGGGGCGGAGACAGACAGGAGGAGGAAAGCGGCGGCGAGGCGATTGTGCATGGAGCGCTGGGGCATTTCACGCCTCTCCTTCAAACGGTTGCCGCCCCTTCTACCATGGGTGCGCGAGCTGGACCAAACGGGTTGAACCTGCGGCTTTAAGACAAGGTAACTTCACGGTCGCTGAACCGGAGGCGCGTGGTCAGCAAGGCGCGGAACGCGTTGTAGCCGCCGGTATCGGGGTGGTAGGCGTGGAAGAAGAGCTGGGGATTGCCGTCGAGACCCGGCGCTACCGAGGCATGCCCCGGCGCCCACCAGCTCCGTGTCGTCTTGAGCAGCGGCTCGTCGCGCTTCGTGTAGGGGCCGAGCGGGTGATCGGCGGAGGCGACGCCGATGCCGTAAGCGGGCGTGCAGAAATCGTTGCCGGCGTAGAACAGCCAGTAGCGGCCTTCCTGCCGCGTCACCCACGGGCCTTCGATGAGGTGGCCCTCCCAATCAAGATCGTTGGCGAGAACCACCGTCGGTTCGCCGAGCAGCGACCGCCCATCAGGGGCGAGGCGCTGGCCGCGAATGGGTGTGCGCATCGCCTCCAGGATCGCGTCGGCGTCGCCGCATTCCCCAAGCACGCTTTTCACCCTCGGCCAGGAGCCCAAGGCAGCGTCGATCAGCGGCTGCATCAGGAAAAAGCGCTCCATCGGCCTGCGCCCGTTCGCCCAGGGCTGGACCGCCGCGGCGAAGGCTGCGGTGCGGCGATCGGCCCCATCCTCGAAGATACGGTCGATCAGCTCGGGGCGCTGGCGCATCAGGCCGGCGAGCGGGCGCGGCCAGACGCCGTTCGTGTCCTGTTTCCAGAACAGATACGGCGCGCCATCCGAATCCACGAAAATATGGGAGTCGATCACGCCTCCGCTCATTGCCGGATTGGGCATGCCCTGCCCCGGCTCGGGCGGGTAGAGCAGGATGCCGCCGGTGATCAGCGGATCGCCGAGGTCGGTCCACGGGCCGGCCGGGTGCGGCGCCTTGGCGATACCGATGGCGAGCGCATTGCTCTTTTCGCGAGCGGTGTAGCAAAGCCAATATTCACTGCCGACGTGGGCGATTTCGGGGGCCCAGAAGTCTGCGACATGGCGGCCGGTGGCGGTCCAGTCTGGCGTCTCGCCTTCGGGGAAGACGAAGCCGACCGGTTCCCAGGTAGTCAGGTCCTTCGAGTGCAGGATCGGAAAGGCGTCGGGCGCGTCGTTCGAGGTGGCGACGAGGAAATAGCCTTCGTCGGTCTTGAGCACCGCCGGGTCGCCATAGCCCGAGAGAATTCGCTCGGAAGCATTTTCGGTGAGCAGAGGCTGCCAGTTGGGCTCCGGCTCGTCGCCGGCCTGCGGTCCGGCGTAGCGATGCGGTATGCGCATACCGAAATCGGCCGCAAGTTGGCCGAAGAAATCGGTGTAGTCGTCCTGCTCACCGCCGCTGACGTGGTAGCGGCGCACTGTGCCGCTGCTGTGCTGGCGCACGGTGAAGTGGGTGCCTTCGCCTTCGGCCACCGCCTCGACGGCGAAATCGATCCGAGTCGTCATGGCGCGCGCGTTAGACCCGTCCCACGCAGAGGAGAAGCGATTAGCGGCCGTAGATGCGGTCGAGCGCCTGCGCGACGGTGACCAGCCGCTCCGCCTGCGGATCAAAGCGTTCGCCCGCACCCAGCCGCATTGCCCAGTCGGCGCCTGCGCGGCCGCCCCATTCATCAGGCGGCGAAACCAGGGTGTCCGTGACGGTGCCGCGATAGTGCTCGGCGGTGAAATCGTAGAAGGAGCCGCCGACATTCTTGAGCGCGGTGCCGCCCGCGGTGCCGTAGAAGGAGGCGGAGATCACTGCTTGCTGGCCGGCCGGAAGGTTCCACGAGCAAGCGAGCCGTACGGAGGTCCCGGTGGCGAGATCAAGCTGCGCGACGGCATAGTCCTCGACAACGCCGTCCCGCAACGGCTCGCCTTTGTGCAGGAGCTGGGCGGTTGCGCCTTTCACTTCTGGGAAGTCGAGGACCCACAGCGCAAGATCGACGAGGTGAACGCCGAGATCCATGACGCAGCCGCCGCCGGACAGCGCCGGCTCGTAGAACCAGGCTTTGTCCGGGCCCCACGCGTTGTGGAACACGAGATCGCAGGCGAAAACCCTGCCGAGTTCGCCGCCCGCGATGAGCTCACGGATTCGCCGCATGCCTTCGGTGAACCGATAGGAGAGATCGACCGCGAGCAGCCGGTCGGCCTTCCGCGCGGCTTCGACCACGGCGGAAGCCTCGGCGGCGGTGCGGCCGAGCGGCTTCTGGCAGAATACGGCGGCGCCGGCTTCCAGCGCGCGGATCGACTGTTCGGCGTGGAGCGCGCTGGGGGTCGCGATGACGATGCCGTCGAGACCTTCGGCGATCAGGCCGGCCAGCCCGTCGACGCGCCTCGCGCCGGGAGCGATCTTCAGCGCCTCCGCAGCCATCTCGTCCGACGGATCGGCGACGGCTGCGGCTTCGATCGCGCCGGTGGCGAGCATCGCCTCCATCCGGTGGCGGCCGATCCAGCCGACGCCGAGAAAGCCCACGCGCGGCGGGGCCATCAGGGCGTCACCAGCGCTTTAAGGAAGCCGTCCGGCCGGTCGCGGGTGGCGTCCAGCGCCTCGTCCAGTTGGTCGAGCGCGTAGGTGTGGGTGTAGAGCGGCGACGGGTCGAGCCGGCCGGAAGCGACCGCCTCCACCGCGTCACGGATGCCCTGCGCGTAGGCGGCGGGATCGCGCTCATGGGCGTTGATGACGTCGATGCCGCGCCAGTTCCAAAGCCACATGTTGACCTGCCTGGGCCCGTCCTGGTGGTAGCCGGCGACGATCAGCTTGCCGCGCTCCTTGACCAGTTCCGAGGCAAGATCGAGCGGCCACTGCTTGCCGACCGCTTCGATGACCCGGTCGCAGAACTTGCCTTCGGTGAGTTCCTTGACCCGCTCGATGATTGCATTGTGGTCGTCCATCGGGATGACCTCCGCGGCGCCGAACTGTTTCGCGATGTCGAGCGAGAACTGGCGGCGCGAGATGGCGATGACCCGCGCGCCTGCATCGGTAGCCAGGCGGGTGAGGAGCGCGCCCAGGAAGCCGATGCCGACGATGGCGACGGTTTGCCCCGCCTCGATGTCGCTGCGGCGGAAGATGTTCATCGCGCAGCCGAGCGGCTCGCCCGGGAAAGGCTGGCCGTTCAGGCTGTCGGGGAGGCGAACCACCGCGTCGGCTTCGGCAATATCATATTCGGCGTAGCTCTTGTAGCTGAGCGCGGCCACGCGGTCGCCGACGGAGAGGCCGGCCACACCCTCGCCGACCGCATCGATCAGGCCCCAGCCTTCGTGACCGAGCGAGCCCGGCTCGGTAGGGAATTGCTGCCATTCGGGGCCTTCCCACGGCGTGAGATTGGACGCGCAGACGCCGCATCCTTCCAGCCGTACCCGCACCTGTCCGGAACCCGGCTCCGGCCGCGCCACGTCCTGCACACTCATCCGGCCCGGGCCTTTCAGCACCGCGGCCCGCATCCAAACAGCCAACTTGATTTCTCCACCCCAGACACAGGATATGCGCCCACTGACACGAGGCGGCGGGATGGGCAACGCCCGCGTGAAACGAAAGTTGCTGGCCCGAAAGCATGGGAAAGGCGGCGCATGGACGAGCTCAAGCGATCCTTTGCCCCGGTGGCGGACGCGCGCGCGCGGGTGCTGGTGCTCGGCAGCCTGCCGGGCGAGCAATCGCTGGCGCAGGCGCGTTATTATGCCCATCCGCAGAACCAGTTCTGGCGGCTGATCGGCGCGGTGATCGGGCGCGACCTTGTTCCCCTGCCCTATGAGGAACGGCTGGTGGCGTTGCGCGGGGCGGGAGTCGCCCTTTGGGACACGATCGGCGCGGCGCGGCGGCGAGGTAGCCTGGACGGCGCCATTCGGGACGTGGAAGCCAATGCGCTGGCGCGGCTCGCCGACACGCTGCCCGAACTGCGCGCGGTCGGGTTCAACGGCGGCAAGTCGGCGGCGATGGGAATTCCGCAGCTTGCCGGGCGAGCGGGGCTGGCGCTGATCGCCCTTCCCTCGAGCAGCCCGGCTTACACTTTGCCCTTCGCCGCCAAGCTGGAGCAATGGCGGGCGCTGGCGCCGTTTCTTTAAACCCGTTCATCAGCCCGCAAGCTTGGCGGTGGCACTGGGCGGGCGATCATTTGATACATTGTTACACACTGGTGACGGGCACCGCTCCCGCGAGGACATTTCATTGCTTAAACATATCGCTTTGGCGAGCGCCGCCGCTGTCTGGTTCACCGGCGCGGCTGCCGCCCAGACGACGAACGAGCCTGCAACCGACACCGAAACCGCGGAAGCCCCAGCGGATGCAACGGCAGACGTGACCGATCCGCACGCCGATCATACCCAGGATATCGTCATCACCGGCTTCGCCCGGCGGCGCGAGGACGTGCTTTCGGGCACGACGGTGATGAGTGGCGAGGTCCTAAACCGCGAGCTTCGAAGCACCATCGGCGAGACGCTCGCGCGCCAGCCGGGCGTTTCCGCAACCTCCTTTGGTCCCAACGCCTCGCGCCCGGTGCTGCGCGGCTTTCAGGGCGAGCGTGTGCGGGTGCTGACCGACGGCATCGGCAGCCTCGATGCCTCCAACACCAGCGCCGACCATGCGGTTGCGATCAATCCGCTCACCGCCGAGCGGATCGAAGTGCTGCGCGGGCCGGCGGCTTTGCTGTTTGGATCGTCGGCGATCGGCGGCGTAGTCAACGTCATCGACGCGCGCATCCCGCGCCGCGTGCCCGACGAAGCGGTCCATGTGGAAGGCATCCTAACCTATGGGTCGGCGTCCGACGAACGCTCGGGCAACGCGACATTGGACGTTCCGCTGGGCAAGAAGTTCGTCGTCCACTTCGACGGCAATTACACCAAGACCAACGACCTCGAGATCGGCGGCTTCGTTCTCTCCCCGGCGCTGCGCGGGCAAGCCGCGGCAAGCGCGGACCCGGACGTGCGCGCCCTGGCCCAGCTTCGCGGCACCCTTCCCAACACGGCGGCCGAGACAACCGATGTCGCGGTCGGCGCGGCCTACATCTCCGGCGGCAACAATTTCGGCCTGTCGGTGAACCGCTACGACAGCCTGTACGGCGTGCCCGTGCGCTTCTCGGTCGAGCCCGGAGCGGAAGCCGAAGCGCCGCGGATCGACGTCAAGCAGACCCGGGTGGATGCACGCGCCGAGATCGACCTGGGCAGCGGCTTCATTGACAGCGCGCGGTTCCGAGCGGGCTATTCGGATTACCGCCACAACGAGCTGGAGGAGACCGGCGACATCGGCACCACCTTCCTTACCCAAGGCGCCGAAGGGCGGTTCGAGCTGGTGCAAACGACGCGCGGCGGCTGGGGTGGCGGCTCCGGCATCCAATATTTCCAGCGCGACCTGAACGTGATCGGCGACGAGAAATTCCTGCCGCCCAGCAAGACGAGCCAGATCGGCCTGTTCACCGTCCAGAACTACGTCCACGGGCCGCTGCGCGCCGAGATCGGCGCACGATACGAGCGCCAGACGGCGAGCGCCGATGCGGACGTGGACATCGGCAACCCGGCGCTACGCCGCCGCTACAGCTCGCTGTCGGGCTCGGCGGGCGCGAGCTACACGGTGGCCAAGGGCGTCAAGTTCGGCATCAACGGCTCGCACAGCCAGCGCGCGCCTTCGGCCGAGGAGCTGTTCGCCAACGGCCCGCACGCGGGCACCCAGGCGTTCGAGGTCGGCGACCCGGACCTGGTGAAAGAGAAAAGCTGGGGCCTGGAAGGCACGTTCAGCGCCGAGACGGACGGCTTCAGCCTGTCGGGATCGATGTTCCACAGCTGGTTCAGCAATTACATCTTCGAGCGGGCGACCGGCGCGGTCGAGGACGATCTGCCGGTGTTTCAGATCAGCCAGGCGGATGCGCGCTATTTCGGCGTTGAACTCGAGGCGTCGGCGCGGCTGGCGCAGCTTGGCGGCTACGCAATCAACCTGGACGGCGTCGCCGATTACGTGCGGGCGACGATCGATGCGGAGGGGCCTGTGCCGCGCATTCCGCCGCTGCGGCTGATGGGCGGGATCGAGGCGCAGTCGGAGCGGTTGCAGGCGCGGTTGGAGGTGGAACGGGTGACGGCGCAGAAGCGGCTCGCCGTGTTCGAGACGCCGACGCCGGGCTTCACGATGGTCAACGCGTCGGTGTCGTTTCAGCCGGTGCGTTCGCTTCGCAACACCACCATCACCCTTGCCGCGAACAACATCTTCGATGTCGATGCGCGGCGGCATGCGAGCTTCCTGAAGGACGTCGCGCCGCTTGCGGGCCGCGACTTGCGGGTGACGGCGCGCCTGAGCTTTTAACCGTGTGTTCCGGCTGCGGCGGGAGTCCGTCGCAGCCGGTGCACATTTCATCGATTTGCCCGAATATTAAGCTGGCGCTCACCCGAAGTTGTTAGAATGATTCCATTCGGGCAAAAGCACTTAGGAGGGGCCAGTGGCAAACGTTCATCGCCGTCCCAGCGAAGAGAAGACGAATTTCCGCAGGCACTTGATGGGTGCGGTGCCGGGCATCGCGCTGCTCGCGGCCGCCTTTACCCAGGCCCACGCCGCCGAGCGCAGGTCGGAGCAGGCCGTTCCCGCTGCGAAGGTCCAGAAGGCCGCGGCCCAGGCGCCGGTGCGCACGGCGCAGTTGGGCAGCTACACGCCTTCCATCCGCCAGGCAGCATCGTCCGAGACCGCCGCGCACCGCATCCTGGAAGCGCAAATCCGCGCGCTGGGCGAGGCGTTCAACGGCGACATCGGTATCGCCGTGAAAGACGTCGGCACCGGCTGGAGCGCTGCTTATGACGGCAACACCTTCTTTCCGCAGCAGAGCGTCAGCAAATTCTGGGTAGCGCTGACCGCTCTCGACAAAGTCGATCGCGGTGATCTGAGCCTCTCGCGGCCGGTAACTTTGACCAAAAACGATATGACCTTGTTCCACCAGCCGATCGCAGCGCAGATCGGGGCCAACGGCTACACCACCACCATCGAGTCGCTGATGACGCGGGCGCTCCAGCAGAGCGACAACACCTGCAACGACGCGGTGCTGTGGCGTGCCGGCGGACCGGACGCGGTGCGTAGCTTCCTGCAGAACAAGGGCATCAGCGGCATCCGCTTCGGCCCGGGCGAGCGGCTTCTGCAAAGCCGGATCGCCGGCATGGAGTGGAAGCAGAGCTATGCCTATGGCGGCGGCTTCTACGCGGCGCGCAACGCGGTGCCGGCGACGGTGCGGCGTGCGGCGTTCGAGAATTACATCAAGGATCCGATGGACGGCGCCACGCCGCTCGGCATCGTCGATGCGCTCGCCAAGCTGAAGCGCGGCGAGCTACTGTCGCCGGGATCGACGCAGAAGCTGCTCGGGATCATGAGCAACACCAAGACCGGTCCGCAGCGGCTCAAGGGCGGTCTTTCGGGCGGCTGGCATCTGGCGCACAAGACCGGCACCGGACAGGTGCTGGGCGGCGTTCAGGCCGGCTATAACGACATCGGCGTCGTCACCGCGCCCGATGGGCACAGCTATGCGGTGGCGGTGATGATCCGCCGTACCGGCGCGCCGCTCGGCGAGCGGATGCAGGTGATGCAGAATACGGTGCGCAGCGTGATCAGCTTCCACGGCAATGTGGAAAGCAACGACATGGCGCGGTACGGCGCCGCGGGGCAGCAGGGCAGCCGCTGACCTTTCGGGTGGAGGCGGCTGCACCGGCCGCCTCCCCTCCCCGTCAGGCGTCGTAGTTCAGTTCGACATCGGCGCCTTTGGGTACCGACTGGCAGGTGAGGACGTAGCCCGCCGCGATCTCCTCGTCAGTGAGGCCGTAGCGGGCGGCCATCTCCACTTCCCCTGAGACGACGCGCGCCCGGCAGGTGGCGCAGACGCCGGCCTTGCAGGCGAACGGCGCCGGAAGCCCCGCCTCGCGGGCGCTGTCGAGGATGTTGCCGGCCGCCGCGCTGAACGGCACGCGGCGCTTGCGGCCGTCGAGGGTGACCAGAATGGTCAGGCCCTGAGCGCCCTGCGACATCTGCTGGAGCTGGGCGGCGAGCGCTTCGGCCGGGCGATCGGCGGTGAAGCGTTCGATGTGGATCTTCTCGCGCGGCACCGCGCTGTCGCACAGCGCCTCTTCGGCGGCGTCCATCATCGGGCCCGGGCCGCAGATGAAGAAGGCGGCGACTTCGGCGGGATTGACCAGGGTGCCGAGGATCTCGCCGCATTTGGCGCGGTCGAGCATGCCGTTGAACAGGTCGATATCCTCCATCTCCTCGGCTAGGAAATGGTGGATCTGGAGGCGGCCCATGAAGCGGTTCTTGAGGCCGGAAAGCTCTTCCAGGAAGATCACGGACTGGCTGTCGCGATTGCCGTAGAACAGGGTGAAGCGGCTTTGCGGCTCCTCGATCAGCGCGGTCTTGAGCAGCGATAATACCGGCGTGATGCCCGATCCGCCGGCGAAACCCACATAGTGATTGGCGGCGTCGGGCCGGAATTCGTGAGTAAAACTGCCGTGGGGCGGCATGACTTCGAGCGTGTCGCCTTCGTTCAAAGCCTCGGCGGCCCAGCTCGAGAAGCGGCCGCCTGCGATGCGCTTGACGGTGACCTTGAGCTGGCCTTCGGCGGGCGCGACGCAGAGCGAGTAGTTGCGGCGCACGTCCTCGCCATCGATCTCGGCGCGCAGGGTGAGGTGCTGGCCGGCGCGGAAGCGGAAGGTTTCGGCGAGGTCGGCGGGAATCTCGAAGCGGATCGAGCGCGCGTCGGCGGTTTCCCGGATCAACTCGGCGATACGAAGGCGGTGGAAGCCGGCGCTCATTGGGTTCTCAGTGGCATTTGAACAGATCGAACGGTTCGAGGCAGGCGCTGCAGCGCCACAGAGCCTTGCAGGCGGTGGAGCCGAAGCGGCTGATTTCGGCCGTGTCCGTCGAGCCGCATTGCGGGCAGGCGACGGCGGCGCCGCGGGGGACCGGCGGAGCGATGCCGTAAGCGTGGAGCTTGGCGCGACCTTCGGGGGTGATCCAGTCGGTGGTCCAGGCGGGGGAGAGGATCGTTTCGGTGCGGATGTGGCGGTAGCCGGCCGCGTCCAGGGCGGCGCGGATGTCGCGTTCGATCGCCTGGGTGGCGGGGCAACCGGTGTAGGTGGGGGTGATTACCACCGCTTCCTCGGTAACGGAGCGAACTATGCCCAGTTCGACGACGGAGACGACGGGGACTTCGGGGTCCAGGACTGATTGCAGCACTTCCAGGATGCGGTCTCTCGACGGCGCATCTCGGCTTTGCTCGATGCTTGCTCGAGATGAGCGGGTTATGGCTGCAGTTTCCTCCCCGCTCATCCCGAGCAGGTGTCGAGCCTGTCGAGACACCGGGTCGAGGGACGCATTTCGGCTTTGCTCTCTCGACGGCGCATCTCGGCTTTGCTCGATGCTGGCTCGAGATGAGCGGTTCAAGTTTGCACTCTCCCTACCGCTCATCTCGAGCAATCGTCGAGCTTGTCGAGACGATGTGTCGAGAGAGGGGTCGAGGGACGTGTCGAGAGAGATCACCACACCGCGTCCGGGTAGGTGCGGGGGAGGAATTGCATGGTGCACAGGAGGTGGCCGAGATGCTCGGAGTGGTGGCCGCGGCGGCCGCCGAGGATCGGGCGCTGGTCGGCGGGGACGTCGAGCGTGGCTTCGCCAAGGACCGCGCGGACGATGCGGTCATACTCGGGGCGCAGGCTGGTGAGATCGGTGAAGACGCCGCGTCGCAGGGCGGTGTCGGCGACCTCGTCCATTTCGAACAGTTCGGGCACGAAGCGCCACATCCAGTCGAGCCCGCGTTCCATGCGGCGGCGGCTTTCCTCGGTGCCGTCGCCGAGGCGGATCACCCACTCGGCGCTGAGCTCCTGGTGGTAGGTGACTTCCTTGACGGCCTTTTCCGCCACTGCGGAGATGGTCGTGTCGGACGAACTCACCAGCCGCCCGAACAGCAGCTTCTGCCAGGTCGAGAACAGGAACTGCCGCGCCATTGTCTGGGCGAAGTCGCCATTGGGCTGCTCGACCAGCATGCAATTGGTGAAATCAAGCACGTCGCGGTGGAAGGCAAGCTTGTCGCCGTCGCGCCCCTCCCCTTCCGCCTTACCGGCCGCGTCGAGGAAGAAGGTGGCCTGGCCGACGAGGTCAAGCGCCATGTTCGCGAGGCTGAGATCGACTTCCACGGACGGCGCGTGGCCGGTCCACTCGGACAGGCGCTGGCCGAGGATCAGGCTGTCGTCGCCGAGGCGGAGGAGGATGTTGAAGAGAGTGCCTGGTTCGACTTCGGACACCGCATCGAATGCGCCCGTGGGGCGGGTGTCACGAGCGGCGGCGGCTTCGTCTTCGGGGCGGATGGGGGGGAGGGAAGGCATGACTAAAATCCTCCCCCAGATTTCTGGGGGAGGGGGACCGCCGGTACGGCGGTGGAGGGGCCGAGCGAAGCGAGGAATACGGCTCCGGCTTCGCCTGCGCCGCCCCTCCACCATGCTTCGCATGGTCCCCCTCCCCTGCAAATGCAGGGGAGGATTATGCCACATCCACCCCTCATATGTGGGTGATGCCGTCGGGGATGTTGTAGAAGGTCGGGTGGCGGTAGACCTTGTCGGCGGCGGGATCGAACATCTGGGCGTCATCCCCGGGGTCAGACGCGACGATCGCGGCGGACGGGATGACCCAGAGGCTGACGCCTTCCATGCGCCGCGTGTAGGTGTCGCGGGCGTGGCGGAGCGCGATTTGGGGGTCGGGCGCGTGGACCGAGCCGACGTGACGGTGGGACATGCCGCCCTTCGAGCGGACGAAGACTTCCCAGAGTGGCCAGTCGTTCATGCGTGCGGTCCTTCGAGACGGGCCTTCGACACGGGCCGCCGCCAAAGCAGAGCTTTGACGGAGGCCCTGCTCAGTCCCTCCTCAGGATGAGCGGTTATAGTACGAATCCGCTCATCCTGAGGAGCGGCTGAGCTTGTCGAAGACGCGTCTCGAAGGACCATGAGGCTCACGCAGCCTGCCTCTTCTGCACGCGTTTCGCCGCGTAGGCGTCGGCGGCTTCGCGGACCCAGGCATTGTCTTCCCAGGCGGCGCGGCGGGCGGTCAGGCGCTCTTTCGCGACCGGGCCTTCGCCGCGGACCACGGCGTAGAATTCCTCCCAATCGATCGCGCCATAATCGTAGGCGCCGCGTTCCTCGTTCCACTTTAAGTCCGGGTCCGGAACGGTGAGGCCGATCGCTTCGGCCTGGGGAACCGTGATGTCGACGAACTTCTGGCGAAGCTCGTCATTGGTTTCGCGCTTGATCCGCCAGCGCATCGACTGGGCGGTGTTGGGGCTGTTCTCGTCGGGCGGGCCGAACATCATCAGGCTCGGCCACCACCAGCGGTTAAAGGCATCCTGCATCATGCGCTGCTGGGCGGGCGAGCCGGCCATCATCGCCATTGCGATTTCATAGCCCTGCCGCTGGTGGAAGCTTTCCTCCTTGCAGACGCGGACCATGGCGCGGGCATAGGGGCCGTAGCTGGTGCGCTGCAGCGGCACCTGATTCATGATCGCGGCGCCGTCGACTAGCCAGCCGATCGCGCCCATGTCCGCCCAGGTCAGCGTCGGGTAGTTGAAGATGGTCGAGTACTTGGCTTTGCCGGAGTGAAGCGCCTCGATCATCTGCTCGCGCGACGTGCCGAGCGTTTCCGCGGCGCTGTAGAGGTAGAGGCCGTGGCCCGCCTCGTCCTGGACCTTGGCGAGCAGGATCGCCTTGCGGCGCAAGGAGGGCGCGCGGCCGATCCAGTTTCCTTCGGGGAGCATGCCGACGATTTCGGAATGGGCGTGCTGCGAGATCTGGCGGGTGAGCGTGCGGCGGTATGCCTCGGGCATCCAGTCCTTGGGCTCGATGAACTCGTCCGCCGCGACCCGCGCCTCGAAGGCGGCGAGCTTGTCCGGATCCTCGGTGGAGGCCACGTTCTTCGTCTTGGAAAGCTCGGTCGTGTACATCGCTATTCTCCGTGACGTGGCCCTAGCAGGGGCGCCCGCCTGCATCAATCAACGCACGAATCGAGGTGGGGTCGCAGGGGCGATTCGGGAAGGCCGCGGCGAAATAAGTTGAGGAAGTTGAGGGTTGCGATGGGTCGCGGCGGGGTGTGTCTTTTGTCGCTTTTGCGAGGGCTTTGGAGAGGTGGAGGGGAGCGATCATCAAGCCGGCATAGCGCAGGCGGGGGTGTGTAGGAAAATGAGCCCTGTTTGATCCTCCCTCGGATTTCCGGGGGAGGGGGACCAGCCGCAGGCTGGTGGAGGGGTGGCGGAGGCGAAGCCGGAGCCGTTTTCCTCGCTTCGCTCGGCCCCTCCACCGCACTTCGTGCGGTCCCCCTCCCCTGCAAATGCAGGGGAGGATTTGCGTGGTCAGACCCGTTCGATCACGAGGGCGATGCCTTGGCCGACGCCGATGCACATGGCGCAAAGGGCGTAGCGGCCGCGGGTGCGGTGGAGCTGTTCGGTGGCGGTCATGGCCAGGCGGGCGCCGGACATGCCGAGCGGGTGGCCGAGGGCAATGGCGCCGCCATTGGGGTTTACGTGGGGCGCGTCGTCGGGGAGGCCGAGTTCGCGAAGGACGGGGAGCGCCTGGGCGGCGAAGGCTTCGTTGATTTCGATGACGTCCATGTCGGCGACCGTGAGGCCGAGGCGCTTGAGGAGCTTGAGCGATGCGGGCGCGGGGCCGATGCCCATGATGCGCGGCTCGACACCGGCGACCGCGCCGCCGAGGATGCGGGCGCGGGGGGTGAGGCCGTTGCGGCGGGCGGCGTCTTCGGAAGCGACGATCATCGCGGCGGCGCCGTCGTTGACGCCCGAGGCGTTGCCGGCGGTGACGGTGCCGTCGGGGCGGACGATGGGTTTTAGTTTGCCAAGCGCTTCGACGCTGGTCTTGCGGGGATGCTCGTCGCGATCGACGATCAGGGCGTCACCCTTGCGCTGGGGGATGGAGACGGGGACGATCTCGGCGGCGAAGCGGCCATTCTCCTGCGCGGCGGCGGCCTTGTCCTGGCTGCGCACGGCGAATGCGTCCTGGTCTTCCCGGCTGACCTTCCAGGCGTCGGCGACGTTTTCGGCCGTCGAAGGCATGGTGTCGTCGCCGTATGCGCCCTTCATCTTCGGATTGACGAAGCGCCAGCCGATGGTGGTGTCGTAGATCTCCGCGTTGCGGTCGAACGCGCTGGTTGCCTTGGCCATCACGAAGGGCGCGCGGCTCATGCTTTCGGAGCCGCCGGCTATGATCAGATCCGCTTCGGAGCCGCGGATTACGCGGGCGGCCATGGTAATCGCGTCCATGCCGGAGCCACAAAGCCGGTTAAGAGTTACGCCGCCCGATTTGTGGGGGAGGCCGGCGAGCAGGCCGGCCATGCGGGCGAGGTTGCGATTGTCCTCGCCGGCCTGGTTGGCGCAGCCGAGGATGACGTCGTCGATATCGTCCCAGTTCACCGCGGCGTTGCGCTCCATGAGGGCGCGGATCGGGATGGCGGCGAGATCGTCGGCACGGACGTGGGCGAGCGCGCCGCCGTAACGGCCGATGGGGGTGCGCACCGCGTCGCAGATGAAGGCTTCGGTCATGGGCTCTACTCCGTCATGCCGGACGTGATCCGGCATCCACCTTGTTCGTGCTGTGGCTGTTAAGGAAGATGGACCCCGGATCAAGTCCGGGGTGACGGCGAATGGTGCGGAGGCTAGAGCAATCCGTCATGAGCTATTCCACCATCCTTTTTTCCAACGAAGGCGGGATTGCCCGCCTTACCCTCAACCGGCCGGAGCGGCTGAACAGCTTCACCGTCGAGATGCACGAGGAGGTGGCGCACGCGCTCGGGCATCTAGAGGGTGCCCGGGTGCTGGTGCTGACCGGAGCCGGGCGCGGCTTTTGCGCGGGGCAGGATTTGAACGATCGGAGCGTCGCCCCCGGCGAAGCGGTTGATCTCGGCGCCTCGCTGGAGAAGAGGTATAATCCGCTGATCAAGACGCTCACCGGACTGGCGTTGCCGGTCATCGCGCGGGTGAACGGAGTAGCGGCGGGCGCTGGTGCCAACATCGCGCTTGCCTGCGACATCGTCATCGCTGCGAGATCGGCGAAATTCATCCAGTCGTTCTCGAACATCGGGCTCATTCCAGACAGCGGCGGAACCTGGACCTTGCCGCGCCTCATCGGCGAAGCACGTGCTCTTGGCGTGGCGATGACAGGGGAGCCCATCGAGGCTGAACGCGCCGCAAACTGGGGCATGATCTGGAAGGCTGTCGAGGACGGCGAACTCGATGCGGAGGTGGACACGCTCGCGGCCCGGTTTGCCTCTGCGCCCACCCGCGGATTGGCCGCCATCAAGTTTGCCATTCGCACAAGCTGGTCAAGAGGGTTCGGCAATCAGCTTGAATACGAGCGCAAAATGCAGGCGACGCTCGGCTTTACCGACGACTATCGCGAAGGCGTGGCGGCGTTCATGGAGAAAAGGACGCCGCGGTTTACGGGGGGGTAAGCCCCTCCCCTTCAGGGGAGGGGTTGGGGAGGGGAATGTGTCCTTTCCAAGATCAGCGGACATATTGGGCGTATGCCCCTCCCCAACCCTCCCCTGAAGGGGAGGGGCTAAGGAGAAGACAATGAAAACCACGACCCTCCTCAATTACGCGCAGGACCGTTGGTACGAGGCGCCGTCCGGCTTGGCCGAGGTGCAGAGCGCAATCAGCGGGGAGACGATTTTCGAAACCGGCTCCGGCGGGCTCGATTTCGGCGCCATGCTGCGGCACGCACGGAGCGTGGGCGGGCCTGCGTTGCGCAAGCTTACCTTCCACGAGCGGGCGCATATGCTCAAGGCGCTCGGCCTCGCGATCATGGCGCGCAAGGAGGAGCTGTACGAGCTCAACTACGAAACCGGCGCGACCCGGAACGACGGGTGGATAGATATCGAGGGCGGCGCGGGAACGCTGTTTTCCTTCTCGTCAAAGGGACGGCGGGAGCTGCCCAACAGCCGGGTGCTGATCGACGGGGCGATGGAACCGCTGTCGAGAGGCGGGACGTTCGTCGGCCAGCACGTCTTTACGCCGCTTCAGGGGGTGGCGGTACACATCAACGCGTTCAACTTCCCGGTGTGGGGAATGCTGGAGAAATTGGGGCCGACCTTGCTTGCCGGGGTGCCGGCGATCGTCAAGCCGGCGTCGGCGACGGGCTATCTTGCCGAAGCGGCGTTCCGGATCATGATCGAGGCGGACATATTGCCGCCGGGATCGCTGCAATTGATCATGGGCGGGGTCGGCGACCTGTTCGATCACCTGACGCTGCAGGATGTGGTGAGTTTCACCGGATCGGCACAAACCGCAATGAAGCTGCAAAGCCATCCGGTTATGGCGCGGGAGAGCGTGCGCTTCATTGCGGAGCGCGACAGCTTGAACGCCTCGGTGCTTGGGCCCGATGCGGGGCCGGGAACTCCGGAGTTCGACCTGTTCGTCAAGGAAATCGCACGCGAGATGACGGTGAAAGCGGGGCAGAAATGCACCGCGATCCGCCGCGCGATGGCGCCGGCCGCGCATATCGATGCGGTGGAGGACGCGCTTCGGGCGCGGCTCGGCAAAGTGCGGATCGGCAACCCGCGCGAGGAGGGCGTGACAATGGGCGCGCTGGCCAGCCAGAACCAGTTGATCGGCGTTCGCGCGGCGGTGGCGGAGCTGGCGAAGTCGGCGCGGATCGTGAGCGGCGATCCGGACGTGTCACCGGTAGCGGGGAACGGGGCGTTCATGTCGCCGATCCTGCTGCGCTCCGACGACCCGTGGGGCTCCGACGCGGTGCATGACATCGAGGCTTTCGGGCCGGTGTCGACGATCATGCCCTATCGCGACCTTGGCGACGCAGTGAAGCTGGCCAACCGCGGCATGGGGAGTTTGGCGCTGTCCCTGTTCACGTTTGACCGCGACGTGGCGGAGGAGTTCGTGATGGGCGCGGGCGCGTATCATGGGCGGATGATGATGGTGGACCGCACCTCCGCCGGGGAATCCACCGGCCACGGCTCTCCCCTCCCCGTCCTCGTCCATGGCGGCCCGGGCCGCGCGGGCGGCGGCGAGGAGATGGGCGGGGTACGCGGGGTTGCGCATTATATGCAGCGCACCGCGCTTCAGGGCTCGCCGGCCTTGCTCAGCCACATCGTCAAGCAATGGCTGCCGGGGGCGGAAAAGCCGGAAGGAGATGTGCATCCGTTCCGTAGGCGCATTGCCGAGCTCGACGTCGGCTACACGCTCAAGACGGCGAGCCGGACGGTGACGCTGGAGGATATCGAGCATTTCGCCCATTTCACCGGCGACACCTTCTACGCCCATATGGACGAGGAAGCGGCCAGGCAGAGCCCGATCTTCGAAGGCCGGGTGGCGCACGGCTACCTCATCCTCTCCTTTGCCGCGGGGCTGTTCGTGGAGCCGGCGCCGGGGCCGGTGCTGGCAAACACCGGCCTTGAGAATTTGCGCTTCCAGACGCCGCTTTACCCGGGCGATTCGATGCGGGTGGAGCTGACCGTGAAATCGAAAAGCGTGCGCGACGAGGAAAAAGGCGAAGTACGCTGGGCGGTTTACGTCTACAACCAGAAGGACGAGGTGGTCGCCACCTACGACCTACTCACCATGAACAGGCCTTAGACGATGACGGCGTACAGCTTCCGCTTCCTGCTTCCCGTTCTGGCGCTGACCGGCTGTGCCGAAGCCGCGCCGTCCGCCGCTCCGACAGCGGAGCCGGGCGTCTACGGCTACAAGGTGGTGAAGGAATATCCGCACGATCCGGCGGCCTTCACCCAGGGGCTGTTCTGGCTGGACGGCAGCCTGTGGGAAAGCACCGGCATGGAGAGCCGCTCGACCATAAGGCAGGTGCGGCTGGAGGACGGCAAGGTGCTGCGATCGGTGCCGATCCCCGCCGGCCGCTTCGGCGAGGGAAGCGCGCCGTGGGGGAAAGAAATCATCAGCCTCACCTGGCAGCATGGCGAGGCCTATCGCTGGGACCGCGCGACCTTTCGCCAGACGGGGACGCTCCGCTATCTCGGCGAGGGCTGGGGACTGACCCAGAATGGCCGCGACCTTATCATGAGCGACGGCAGCGCGGAGCTGCGCTTCCTCGACCCCGTCACCTTCAAGAAGCGGCGCAGCATCACCGTGACGGCGGGCGGGCAGCCGGTGCAGCAGCTCAACGAGCTTGAATATGTGAAGGGGGAGATCTTCGCCAACGTGTGGCTGACCGGCCGCATCGCGCGGATCGATCCCGCGACGGGCGTGGTCAAGGGCTGGATCGACCTCGAAAGGCTCGCCCAACCGTTTTCAGGCGGCGATCCCGACGCGGTGTTGAACGGCATTGCCTATGACGCGGCGAAGGACCGGTTGTTCGTCACCGGCAAGAACTGGCCCAAGCTGTTCGAGATCAAGCTGACGGCCCCCGCCAAAGCAGGCGGCCGCTAGGTCTTCTTGTAGGGGCCGAGGCCGTCGGCCAGGAAGGCGTTGTTCGCCTGGCGCAGTTCCGCCGCCGCCTCGTCGTAGAGGAAGGGCAGGAAAGCGAAACGCGTGCCGCGGGTCACCGGCGTTGCTTCGTGCAGGAGCGAGCAGGAGAAGACCACCGCGCCGCCGGTTGGCGGGCGGTAGGTGGCGGGGCCGTATTCGGGGAAGCGCAAGTCGCCGCCGTCATAGTCCTCGGCGTTGAGGTTGATGCTGACCGCGAAGCGGCGATGGGCGGTGCCCTTGGTGGTGTTGTCGCGATGCGGGCGGAAGTGGCCGCCGGTCTCCGCATCGTAGCAGGCGACGATGTAGCGCTCCATGCGGGTCGCCTCGAACTGAAAGGCCCGGGCGATCATCGGGGCCAGGCGACGGCGAACCCGAAGCGCGAGCTGCCCCTGGAGCTTGCCGTCCTCAATAAGGTAATCGCGGCGCCTCTTGTGGTTGGGATCGGTGAGCATCACCGTCTTGCCCTCCACCTCGCGCATGAAGCCCGATTCCTCGCCGCCATTCTTGCGGTACAGGCCGACGAGGTGGCGGCAGATTTCCGGCTCGAAGACGTTGGGAACGATCAGCACCGGCGCGATGGCGGGAACGGGCGGCGCAAGGGCGGCGGCCTCCAACGCGGCGAGCGCCTCCGCGCCGGCCTCGATCGCGAAAGTGCCGGCGACGCGCAGGGTGCGGTCGATCAACACCCAGTGCGGGCGGTAGCGCCCACCCTGGAGATCGGCGCCGTATTGGCGGCTTACCGCGCGGTCGTAATCCAGGAAGAAACGGATGCCGGGAAGCTGCTGGGCGATCCGCCCTTCCGCAGCGTCCGAGGGATCGACGGTGATACCGAAGAAGCAGGCATGTTCGTCGTCGAACAGGGCGCGGCGAGCCTGGACCAAAGCAAGCGCGTCGGCGCTCTGTTTTTGGCTTGCGAGGCCGAAGAAGAGGAGCAGGAGCGGGCGCCCGGCCGCCGTGTCGAACACGTAGCTGGGCGAGCCACTCAGCGCCGGGACCCGGAACCAGGGCGCCGGGTCTCCCGGCAGGGGCGGCAGTGGTGCGGTTGGGGTTTCGCTGGGTGCGGTTTGGGCCATGGAAAGGGTATTGCCTGCCAAGCGGGACGGGATCAACGGCTGGTGGAGGTCGGGTCAAGGTGCGCGCCGCAAAATAACCCCTCCCTTCAGGAGAGGGTTGGCGAGGTGGTTGTGGTCAGCACAGGCGTTAACGCTCGTCCTCGACTACATTCCCCTCCCCAACCCCTCCCCTGAAGGGGAGGGGCTTAGATGACCTCCCCTCCCTTTCGGACACGAGCGCATGTTTGCGGATGGCCGTGCGGAGGGAGGGAAGTCTTCGGCGCCGGCGCGAACTATTCGCCCGGCCAGGTTTCCAGGACTTCGACGAAGCGGGTGAGCCAGAGGTTGGTCTGGTGGCCGTCGACGACGCGGTGGTCGATGGTCAGGGACACGTAGGCCATCGGGCGGATCAGGATCGCGTCCTGGCCGGCGACTTCGCGGACCACGACGCGCTTCTCGAGCTTGCCGACGCCGAGGATCGCCGACTGGGGCTGGGCGATGATGATCGGGGTGGCGAAAAGCGAGCCCGAGACGCCGTGGTTGGAGATGGTGAAGGTGCCGCCGGAAACGTCGCGGCCGCTCAATTTTTCGGCGCGGGCGCGGGCGATCAGGTCCTCGAGGCCGGCGGCGATGCCCTTGAGGTTGAGCGTCTCGACATTGCGCAGGACGGGGACGATGAGACCCTTTTCGCCCAAGGCGGTGCCGACGCCGATGTTGATGTCGTCGAAGATTTCGAGCCGGTCGGCGTGCCAGCGGCTGTTGATGGCGGGCGCGGTTTTCATCGCTTCGGCGGCGGCGGCGACGATGTAGGCCGAGTAGGTGAGCTTGACGCCCTTCTTCGCCCAAGCCGCCTTGTGGCGCTCGCGGTGGGCGATGATGGCGCTGAAGTCCGCTTCGAACATGGCGGTGACGTGGGGGGCGGTGGTGACCGAGTTCAGCATGTTCTCGGCGATCTTCAGCCGCATGCGGTCGTGCGGGACGGAGTGGGAGCGGAGGGAGGAATCGGACGCGGGCGCGGGCCGTGGGGGTGCGGGCGGGGTGCGGCGCGCGTCTTCGACGGCGCGGTTGATGTCGGCGCGGGTTACGCGGCCGTCGCGGCCGGTGCCGGGGACGGTGGTTGGGTCGATATTGTGCTGAAGGCAGGCCCGCTTCACGGCGGGGGAGAGGCGGAGTTCTGGGCCCATGTGGCCCTTCCCCACCCCGTTCGTCTCGAGCGAAGTCGAGAAACCCTGCGGAGCGGAGCTTAGGCTTGTTGAAGGGGTGTTCTCGGCTTCGCTCGAAGGGATGTCTCGACTTCGCTCGACATGAGCGGGGTGGGTGGGTTCGTTCCCCGTTACCTCCGTGGCGGCCGAGAGGCGGCCGAGGATCGCGCCGGGCTCCGCGTCGGCTCCCGTTTCGAGCAGGATTTCGCGCAGGACGCCGGCAGCCGGGGCGGGTACTTCCACCGCAACCTTGTCCGTCTCGAGTTCGACCAATGGGTCGTTGAGTTCCACGCGGTCGCCGACCTGCTTGAGCCAGGCTCGGACGACCGCTTTGGTGCCCTCCTGTTCGAGTGGGACGAGGACTTCGATCATCTCAAAACCCCACCAGTTCTTCAATCTTGGCGCGGATCACGTCGGGGCTTGGCACCGCCCAGTTGAGCAGCACCGGATTATGCGGGCTTGGGATGTCGGGCATGGTGACCCGCGCGACGGGGGCGTCGAGGTCGAGAAAGGCTTCGTCGGCGACGACGGCGGCGATCTCCGCGCCGAAGCCGCCGGTGCGCAGGTCTTCGTGGACGATCAGGCAGCGGCGGGTGCGGCGGATGCTTTCCAGCACCATCTCCTTGTCCCAGGGAACGAGGGTGCGCAGGTCGATTACGTCGGCGCTGATCTCCCTGGCGGCTTCCTCGCAGCGCGGCACCATCGCGCCCCAGGTTACGATTGTGATGTCGTCGCCGGTGCGCGTCTTCTTGGCGCGGCCGAAGGGCAGGACGTAGTTGTCGCCGGGATAGGGGCGGCGGGCCCAGACGTCGTCGAGCATTGCGCGATGCTCGAAGAAGATCACCGGATCGTTGCCGCGCAGGCCCGAGCGGAGCAGGCCGACGGCGTCTTCCGCGTTGGACGGGACGGCGACCAGCCAGCCCGGGTTGTGGACGAACTGCACTTCGTTGGTCTGGCTGTGCCAGGGGTCGCCGCACTTGAAGAAGCCGCCGGGGATGCGCAGCACCATCGGCGCGGCGAAGCGGTTGTTGGTGCGCCAGCGCATCGTGCCGCAATCGTTGATCTGCTCGGTCGCGGGCTCGGCATATTTGCGGAACTGGATTTCCGGGACCGGCATCAGCCCGGCGAGCGCCATGCCAACGGCGCGGCCGATAATGCCTTCTTCGTTGAGGCTGGTGTCGAACACCCGCTCAAGCCCGAACTTGTCCTGGAGGCCGAGGGTGACGGCGTGGACTCCGCCCTTGGGGCCGACATCCTCGCCGAACACCACCACGCGCTTGTTGATTTCCAGCTCGTGATCGAGGGTGCGGCGGATGGCGGTGACCATGTTGATCCGCTGGCCTTCAGGCTTGGGCTCCTCATGGCTTTTGGGCGCGCGGTAGCCCTGCGTCCATTGGCCGCCGACCTGCTGCATCTCGCCTTCGTAATAGACGTTGGCGAGCACCGTTGCGGGATCGGCGATGCCGCGGCTTTCCGCTTCGTGGCGGGCGGCTTCGACGGCGTCGTTGGCCTGCGTTTCGATCCGGTGCCATTCGTCTTCGCCGAGGACGGAGCCGGTGAGGAAGGCCTTGAGCTTTGGAAGTGGGTCGCGGAGCCATTCCTCGCGCACCGCGTCCTCGCCCTTGTAGGTCTGGGTGTCCTGGAAGCTGTGGCCCTGCAGGCGGGGAACGAGGAGGTGGAGGAGCGCCGGGCCCTTGCGGGCGCGGACGTGGTCGGTGGCTTGCTTGACCAGGCGGGCGGCTTCGGCGGGATCGGTGCCGTCGCCCTTGAAGATGGTGAGGCCGGTGAAGCTGGCAAGATTCGCGGAGATGTCGGCGCCGGGCGTCTGATAGGTGGCGGGGACGGAGATGCCGAACTGGTTGTCCTCGATGTAGAACAGCATCGGCAGCTGCTGGGTGGTGGCGATGGTCAGCGAGGCCCAGAAGCCGCCGGTTGCGCAGGAGGCGTCGCCGCCCAACACTACGCCGATCGCGCCTTCGTAGCGGCGGTTGCCGAGGACGTTGCGGTGATATTCGATGGCCTGCGACCAGCCGGCGGTGGGGGTGTATTGCGCGCCGACGCCGCCCGACATGGGGAGCGCGGAGGGGCCGGTGGGGTTGGGGTAGTTGAAGACGACACCGATATCGCGGCCGTCCGAATAGCCCCCTGCCCTGCCCATGCCGGAGCCAAGCGCGTCGTCGATCGGCACACCGAGGGCGAGCAGCAGTGGGCGGGAGCGGTAGTAACCGCAGGCGGCGTCCTTGGGGTTGGTGAGGCGGGAGCCCAAGAGGATCTGCGCCATGTCATGCCCGCGGGCGCTGAACTGGTAGAGCACCTTGCGTTCGGGGACGAGGCGCTCTTCCTCCAGCTTGTCGAGGGCGCGGCTGACGAGGGTCAGATAGGCGATCCGGCGCCAGTCATAGTCGGGATCGGGCGCGTTGCCGCGCGCCGGGGTTTCGGCAAGCTGCTCCGCTCCGGCCCGATCCTCAGCCATCCATTTTCTCCACCACGGCGGCGGCGAAGCGTTCGACATTGTCGTCGGAGAGGCCAACGACGTTGATGCGGGCGCTGTTCGCCATGTAGATGCCCTTCTCCTCACGCAGCTCCAGCACCTGCTTTTCGCTGAGCGGAAGCATCGAGAACATGCCGTTCTGGTTGTCGATATAGGCGAGGCGCTCGTCATAACCCGCGAGGCGGGACCGGAGCGAACGGATGCGCGCGCACATGTCGTCGAGCTCTGAGCGCCAGTCTGCACGAAGCTCGGCATCGTCGAGGATCGTGCGGGCGACGGCGGCGCCGTGATCGGGCGGCATCGACCACATGGTGCGGGACAATTGGAGGAGGTTGCCCATGATCACGTCGGCGGAGTGGCGGCTGCGTGCCTTGACGAACAGGCTTCCGGTGCGCTCGCGGTAGACGCCGAAATTCTTGTCGCAGCTCTGGGCGACGATCGCCTCGTCGGCGGCTTCGACCACCAGCCGGGTGCCGGCGGCGTCGGCTTCGAGGCCGTTGCCGAGGCCCTGATAGGCGAGATCGACATAGGGAATGACGCCGCGGCTAGCGACGAGTTCGGCCACCGCCTGCCACTGGTCGGCGGACAGGTCGGCGCCGGTCGGGTTGTGGCAGCAGCCGTGGAGGAGGACAAGATCGCCGGCGCGGGCGCCCTTCAGGGCCTCCATCATTCCGTCGAAATCGATCTCGCGCCGCTCGCGGTCGTAATAAGGGTGGTTGATCATCTCCACGCCGGCGCATTCGATCAGCGGGCCGTGATTGGGCCAGGTCGGCTGGCCGACGAAGATGCGTGCGTGCTTGTTGGCGGAGACGATGAGTTCGGCGCCGAGGCGGAGCGCGCCGCAGCCGCCGGGGGTCTGGACGCCGACAATGCGGTCGTCCGCCGCGCCAGCCTCGCCGAACACGATCGGCTTGATCAGCTCGACGAAGCGGGTGTCGCCGGCCGAACCGAGATAGGATTTGGTTTGCTGCGTTTCCCAGAGGATGCGCTCGGCCGCCTTGACGGCGCGCAGGATCGGGGTGCCGCCGGCGGCGTCGCGGTAGACGCCGACGCCGACATCGATCTTGTCCGTGCGTTCATCGGCATTGCAGAGCGCGATGAGGTTGAGAAGGCTGTCGGTTTTCTGCTCCTCCAGGCGTTCGAACAGCGCCGCTTCGCCCGAATTGCCGCCAACGTCCGCCATTCCGCCTCCTTCGCAGGCCTTCGCATATGAAGGCTCCGCGCGTCACTTACGCCTAGGCCGGCGCCACTCACAATGCCCATCTAATTTCGCGCGAAACAGGCTGGTTGTGAAACGCATGTTTAGCTATTTAGCACTTCATGAAAGAAGCTGATCAACTGGACGCGGTGGACCGGCGAATCGTTCGGGAGCTGCAGCGCGACGCAGGCCTCAGCCATGCGGCGCTGGCCGAGCGGGTCGGCGCGTCGGCGGCTTCGGTGTGGCGGCGGGTGCGGGCGCTGGAGGCGGACGGGGTGCTGGGCAAGTCGGTGCGGCTGGCAAGCGCGGAGAAGCTCGGGCGGGCGGTGAACGTGCTCTGCCAGGTCCGGATGACCCGGCAGAGCGTGGAAGCCCGCTCCGACTTCGAGGCGTTTATCGGATCGCGCGAAGAGATCGTCGAATGCTACGCCATGTCGGGCGAGTGGGACTATCTGCTGCGCATCGCGGTGAAGGACGTCGCCGATTACGACCGGTTCGTGATGCGCGGCGTGCTTGCGCATCCGAGCGTCGCCAACGCAGCGTCGAACTTCGCGCTGCGCCAGGTCAAATATACGACGGAGATCCCGGTTTAGGGGGTGGCGTGTGATGCGCGGCGTCACCCCGGACGGGGTTCCCATCAAAGTAGTACTTTGATGGGCCCATTGATCCGGGGTCCACCTTCTTGCCCTAAGCTCAGCAGAAGAAGGTGGATGCCGGATCAAGTCCGGCATGACGCTTCGGGTGCTATCGGTCTAGGCGGCGAGCAGCCCGTCGAGCTCGCCCTTGCGCTCCAGCTCGGCGAGATCGTCGGAGCCGCCGACATGTTTGCCGTCGATGAAGACCTGCGGCACGGTGTGGCCGCCGTTCGAACGCTCAAGCATTTCGTCGCGCTTGCCGGGGACGGAGTTGATCTCGAATTCCTCGTACTGGACGCCCTTTTCGCCGAGCAGCGCCTTGGCGCGGGCGCAATAAGGGCAACCGAATTTGGTGTAGATTTCGACGCGGGCCATTCGTTCTTGCTCCTTGGAAGACGGAGGCGCGACGTGGGTGGCGCCCCCACCGGTGTCAATGCCGGTTTGGGGGCACAACATTCGCGGGCGGATTTGTCTCCCCGCCTACAACCAGAAGTCGGACGCGCCGAGCACGTGGCCGCCCAGCGTCTGGACGAGGATCGAAAGATCCGCGGTGCCGTCGCCGTTGACGTCCCCCTCGACCAGAAAGCCGCCGCCCTGCACCGCGGTGACCCGGAGCTCGCCGGCGGTGTGAGAAAAGCCGGCGGCGCCGATGAAGGCGAACCTGCCGTTGCCGTTGGCGGCATTGTTGTCGGCGTCAATGTCGGTGAGGTTGATCCTGTCTCCGGCGGAGAAATCCAGGATCAAATCGCGGGCCGACGCGGTCGACTCGGTCGCGGCGCGATATTCGAACACGTCGTTGCCGCCGCCGCCCTTGAGCTGATCGGCGCCAAGGTTGCCGTGGAGCTGATCGGCCTTGAGGCCGCCGGTGATCGTGTCCGCGCCGTTGCCGCCGCGGACGTTGAAGATTCCATCGGTTTCGGCCTGGCCGTTGAAAACCAGCGTCTCGCCGGAGGTCAGCGAGCTTGCGACCACCATCATCTTCTGCCCGGCGGCGACGTTGCCGTCGTGCATGGTCAGGGCGTAGCTGTTGGGCAACGCGGCGTTGCCGGAGCTGTAGACGGCAAGCTTCTCGATCGAGAGGAGGTCACCGGCGTCGAAAGCCAGGGTGGCCGAGCCGAGCAGGCCAACCGTGTCGAAGCCGAGGCCGCCGTCGGCCTTGTCCGCATTGGTGAAAGCCGCCCCCCAGAACAGGAAGTCGTCGCCGCCGCCGCCCGACACCAGATCGTTGCCGCCGTCCTGGAGGACGACGAGGTCACCGCCGGTGCCGAGCGTGACGACATTGTCGAGCGCGTTGGCGTAGAGGCCCTGGCCGGCGGCCGAGGTGCCGGTGAAATTCTCGACGTTTGCGGCGAGCGTGTACATCTTCGTGAAGTCGGTGCGGCTGCCCAGCGCGGTGCGGATTTCGTCGATCCCCTCCCCGGCGGCTTCGACGGCCTGGTCGCCGAATGAGTCGACCACGTAGACGTCATTGCCGAGCCCGCCGGTGAGGATGTCGTCGCCGGCACCGCCGTTCAGCGTGTCGCCGTGGTCGCCGCCAGTCAGCGAATCGGCGCCCGCGCCGCCGAGCACGATGAAATCACCGTACCTTTCGGCGGAACCGTCGAAGGTCAGGCTTTCGCCGGCGGCGAGGCCGCTTGCGTGGACGGTGAGGGTTTGCACCGCAAAGCGACTGTTGTCGTGCACCACCACGACATAGTCGAAGGAAGCGGTGCCGGGTCCGCCGAAGCTCGTGTCGGTGCCGGACAGCAAGGCCAGATATTCCACGTTGACCATAAGCGCTTCGTCGAGGTGGAGGCCCGCGCTGTAATCACCCTGCAGGATCACCGTATCCACGCCCGCGCCGCCATCGAGATAATCGCCAGGCCCGAACTCCGCACCAAGATAAAGCAGGTCGTTGCCGCCATCGCTTACGATGGTGAGGCCGAGCGCCACGTCGAGGCGGATCGTGTCGGCGCCGGCGGTGCCGAAGCCGAGATTGTAGGCATTGAAAGCGGACGCTTGGGTGTTGCGGAAGGTGGCCGCGGCGAACCAGCCATATTCGGTTCCCGATCCGTCGCGATCGATGTCCAGCAGGGTGTCGGCGCCGCTCTGGACCATACGGGCATGTCCGCTCGCAAACGGGTTGCTGCTCAAGCCAAGGAAGAAGAGGCTGGCCAGCACGAATTGATCGCCGCCATCGCCAGTGGCGAAATCCTGCACATCGATCGCACCCGCCGGCGGAAACGTGAAATAGCGGGTTTCAACCTTAAGGCTGTCGCTGCCCGTGCCGAGCGTGACGACCGACTGGCTGTTGTAGGCGAGGGAAACCGCGTCGTTGCCGCTGCCCATGTCGATCGTAAAGGCAGAGTGTTCGGCCTGCGTCACCTCGAGCCAGTCGTCGCCGGCACCACCCAGGATCGTGACTTCGCCGGATTTCCGGAACAAGCTTTGTACGTCAATGCGATCATTGCCTTCCCCGCCGCTCACGAACAGCGGCAAAGCAAAGGCTCCGATGACATCGTCCCCGCCGTCGCCGTAGATCGTGTCGCGCCCGTCCCGGGAGCCGGCGGTGATCAGGTCATCACCCTCGCCGCCATGAACCTCGTTGGACCCCTGATCGCCGAAGATCGAATCATCTCCGTCGCCGCCGAACAGATTGTCGTTCTCGCCGGCGCCAAACAGCGTGTCGTTGCCGGTTCCGCCATAAACGGTATCCGCTCCGCGACCGCCGCTCAGCGCGTCCTCACCCTCCAAGCCGTAAAGTACGTCGTTGCCGTTGCTCCCCTCAATGGTGTCGCCGTGCTCCGTGCCGTACAGAGTGAAACCGGGAGGCGCGGAGCCATCCACCGGCCAGCCGAAGAGATTGCGCGCGGTCAGCCCCGCAACCGGCGTATCGGACAGGATCAAGAAGGCGCGAAATGCTGCCGGATCCGCGCTGCGGCTAACCTCAAGCACGGCGTCTGCGCCGTTCTGGACAAAGCGAAGATGCCCGGTCGCGAAGGGATTGGCGAAGCCATTCCAGCCGGTCAGCACCGAGCGAAGCAAGGTATTGAGATCGATCATGTCGCCGGTGTCGCCGGTCTCAAAGTCGGTGATCGTAACCGCGCGCCAAAGATTGAAGTCGGGCACCACTGCTTCAAGGCGAACGCGATCGGCCCCCGTGCCCAAGGTGAGCGTCGTCGTCCCCGCAATCGCCTCCAAGGTCACGAGGTCGTCGCCGCTTCCAGCATCCAGTGTCGCCGTCACGCCCGCGGCGGTGAGGCGCATCGAGATTATATCGTCGTCCGCCCCAGCGGAGGCGCTTACCGTTCCGGTCCCGCTCGTGCGGGTTATCGATATCGAATCGAGGCCGGCGCCCGCGGTGAGCACATCATTACCGCCGGTGCTGACATCGACGATGACGTCGTTGCCGTCGCCGCCATCGATCTGATCGCCGCCGTCGCCGTCGTAGATGACGTCATCGCCCGCTCCGCCCTCGATCAGATCATCGCCATGGTCGCCATACAAGATGTCATTGTCGTCGCCGCCACGCAGAATATCGCTGCCCGCGCCAGCGTAGATTTCGTCGCCGCCGCCGAGGCCTTCGACGAGATCGGCGCCCATGGTCCCGGACAGCCTGTCGTTGAGCGCGCTGCCGATCAGGGTTGCGCCTGGCGTCGCCGTTCCGTCGGGATTGTAGCCGCCAAGGTTCTGGTGAACGAGATCGGCGGCGGTTACGTTCGTGAGCAACATGAAACCGACGAAGGAGTCTCCGCCTCCGTTCCAATCGACTTGGACGACGGAGTCGGCACCGCTCTGCACCACGCGAAGGTGTCCGGTCGCGAAGGGGTTCTGAGTTCTGGGATCGAAGTTGGCCAGACCGGAGATATAGGGCATGAACTCCAACCGGTCGCCGTTCGCGCCGGCGGTGAAATCCTCGACCACAACGGTCCCAAATTGCTCGAGGTTGGTTCGAACGATATCCGCGCCGCCGCCCAATGTGATCGAAACGAAGCTGCCAAGAGAAACCCTCGTCAGATTGACGAGATCGGAGCCGTCTCCGAGATACATCCAGACGTAGCTGCTTTCAGTGTCGTCCAGGAACACCGTGTCACTGCCCTCGCCGCCCCAGATGACGATCGCACGGTAATATGCATAGGAGCCGCTGCGGATAATTTCGAAATAATCGTCGCCGCTACCGCCGTCGTACCAATTGAAGCCGAATTCGTAGCTGGACACGGTGCTGACGATCCGATCGTTGCCGTCGCCGCCGTGGAGCTCGTCGTTGCCCACGCCGTCGATGAGGATGTCGTCTCCAGCGCCCCCGAACACGATATCGTCGCCATCGCTGTCACGGAGGGTGTCGTTGCCGTCGCCGCCAAGGATCAAGTCCCGATAAACCGAGCCGGTGATCTTGTCGTTGCCGGCAGTACCGATAATCCTGGCCATGAGGCGATGCAGCCCTTCCCTCAGGTGGAGCGAACCGAATGGCGGCAAGCCGCCCGGCGCCGCAACGCCGGATTTCGCGAGTTCCACCTCGGCCGCGCAATTGCGGCCTTCCCAAGTCGAAGGGTTATGGACTAACGCCCAAAGCGGCAAGGCACTTTATTGCGGAAGCTTAGTGCAAGTCCGTCTCCTCGCGGAGCTCACGCGCCCAGCACAAGACCTCCGCCCGCGCCGCACCCGCAAGCTATCTGATATAGCCGGCATATAATATTCTGCCCGAGCACTTATCCATCGTCGCGGCGAAGCCGCCTCCTGCCAGCCCCATCAGCGCATCATGTTCGATAAATACCTCGCATGATCCGCCATCACTTACAGCAACAACTCGCCATCCATTTTCCTTCAGGCTTTTTTCCACATCCTCGTTCCTTTGCGGGTTCTCCCTATCTTCCCGTCCTTGGAAAATGGCCAAGTAGATTGCTTTCGCGATCTTCTCTGTTGGCACGGCGTAACCGCCTAGAAGCCTTGGCTCACAAGAAGCCGGCTCTTCGTTGCGGACAGGCACTCCGCTGATCACGTTGTCCGCGCAGGCACCTAGCGAAGCGAATATGGCTGCAGCCATGATGTGCGTGGGTGAAATTTGGCTTCTCATGGATTTTGCCCTCTGGCACCGCCGCTGCTTCAAACGGTAAGCGGGCGGCGAGAAGGCACAAGCGCTTTCCCGCGCCGGTTCAACTGGGGTCCGTCTCTTCGCGGAGCACCCGCGCCCAGCACAAGACTTCCACCCGCGCCGCGCCCGCGCGCTTGAGAGCCTTGGCGCAGGCGCCCGCGGTGGCGCCGCTGGTGTAGACGTCGTCGATCAGGATGAGGGTGCGGCCCCTGAGCGCGTCCTTTGCCCGTGGCGGCACGCGGAAGGCGCCGCGCAGGGTTTCGGCGCGCTCGCGGCGGCCGAGACCGCGGAGGGGCGGAGTGGCCTTGATCCGGTGCAGGAGATCGGGCGCGAAGGCGATGCCGGTCCGCCGGGCCAAGGACTGGGCGATCAGCGCCGACTGGTTGTAGCCCCGCGTCCAGATGCGCCAGCGGTGGAGCGGCACGGGCACGAGCAGCGCTTCGGCGTCCGCCCCGGTGAGGTGGCGGGCCATTAGGGTGCCGAGCGTCTCCGCCACGCCCGGGCGGCCGCTATATTTGAGCTTCAAGGCCACGCGCCGGGCGACATCTCCATAAGCAACCGCGGCGCGGAGACGGTCGAAGCGCGGCGGATCGGCGAGGCAGCGGCCGCATTGGGCCGCTCCGTCGTCGGCGCGGTAGTCGAACGGCAGGCCGCAGCAGTCGCAGCACGGGTCGCCGAGAAAGGTCAGCGAGCCCCAGCAACCGAGGCAGAAGCGGTGCGGATCGGCGGTGACCAGCCCGCAGGACGGGCAGCGCGGCGGAAGCGCGAAATCGAGCGCGAGACGCAAGGCGGCGCGGGCGGGAGAGGCAAGCTCCATACGCTATTTGCGCCCGGGCCGCCGCTTCGCGCAACCGTTCGATACAGGTGGAGTTCAGGCTTTTCACGCCAGCGGTCGGCGATAACTTTATAGTACAAGGTACGCGTGTAGTGGCTTCCAGCATCTTCCTCCTCGGCTTCATGGCAACGGCGCAGGCGACAACCCCGCTGCCGCCTCCCCCTGCCCCTGGCCCCGCGCCGGTTCCGGCCGAGGAAAGCGGCGAAACCGCGCCTCTGGAGACCGAAGCGGCCGCGCCGCCGGTGGGCGCGGAAGCCGGAGCGGAAGCGGCGGCCGGGCAGGACGATGCGCCGGTGGACACGGAGGACGAAGGCGAGGAGATCGTCGTCACCGGCCAGCGGCAGCGCGGCGCGGTGGACACCGACATTCCGGCCGAGGACGTGCTCAACCGGCGCGACATCCGCGCAACCGGCGCATCCACCCTCGCCGAATTGCTCGAGGCGATCGCTCCCCAGACGCGCAGCGGCCGCGGGCGCGAGGATGGCGGGCCGGTCACGCTGCTCAACGGGCGCCGCATTTCCGGGTTTGCCGAAATCCGCGACCTTCCCCCCGAAGCGATCGAGCGCGTGGATATCCTGCCGGAGGAAGTGGCGCTTCAATACGGCTATCGCGCCGATCAGCGGGTGGTGAACTTCGTGTTGCGGCGGCGCTTTCGGGCGGTGACCGCGGAGGTGGAAGGCGGGCTCGCCACCGCGGGGGGCCGGGGCAGCGGCGAATTCGACATCAACGTGCTTCGCCTCAACCGCAACGGCCGCTTCACCGTGGACGCCGAATATCAGCGCGAGGCAGGCCTGCTGGAAAGCGAGCGCGACATCATCCAGGCGGCCGGCGGACCGGCCGATCCGGCCGTGCCGAGCCTTGCCCCGTTCCGCAGCCTGCTCCCCGCCACCGAGCAGGCGTCGTTCGGCGGAACGGTAAACCGCACGCTGTTCGGCAACGTCTCGACCACGCTGAACGGACGCTACGAGATCCGCTCCAGCAACAGCCGGCTTGGTTTGCCCTCCTTCACCCTGGACCTGCCGGGCGGCGACTCGCTGTTCCGTTATGCCGCCGACGCCGGCCCGCTCGACCGGTTCAGCGACAGCCGCAACCTCCATCTTGGTCTGTCGATGAACGGCGACGTCAAGCCCTGGCGCTGGTCGCTGACCGGCAACTTCGACCGCAACCGTTCGGAAACGCTGACCGAGCGCGGCGTCGATGCCTTTCTGCTCCAGGAGCGGATCGATGCCGGCAACGTATTCGATCCGGTGGCCCCAATCCCCTTCGAGCTGCTGACGTCGCGTCCCGGGGACCGCTCCAACAGCCTCAACACGACCGCAACCGCCGAGCTGGTGGTGAGCGGGCCGTTGTTCGACCTTCCCGCCGGCGGCGCGACGGCCAGCGTGCGTGTCGGCGCCGACACCCGCGACCTCAGCGGCGAAACCTTCCGCTCGGGCGTAATCACCGAGCGCAACCTCGGCCGCGACCGTGGCAATGTGCAGGCGAGCGTCAACCTGCCGATCGCAAGCCGCCGCCGCGCGGTGCTGGGGCCGCTCGGCGACCTTTCGGTGAACTTCAATGCGGAGCTGGAGAGGCTTTCCGACTTCGGCACGCTGCGCACGCTTGGCGCGGGCCTCAACTGGTCGCCGATCGAGGAGGTGAGCCTGATCGCCTCGGTGACCGATGAGGACGGCGCGCCGTCGATCGGCCAGCTTGGCGATCCGACTCTGGAAACGCCCAACGTGCGGGTGTTCGACTTCGTGCGCGGCGAGACGGTGGACATTTCGCGGATCGACGGCGGCAATCCGCTGCTCGCCGGGGACCGGCGGCGGGTGCTGAAGCTGGGCGCAACGGTTCGGCCGTTCGAGAAGACCGATTTGTCGCTCACCGCCAATTATACCGACAACAGCATCCGCAACCCGATCGCCTCCTTCCCGACGGCAACCCCGGAGATCGAGGCGGCTTTTCCCGACCGGTTCACGCGGGATGCCGACGGGCGGCTGCTGCGCATCGACGCGCGGCCGGTGAACTTCGCCCGCTCCGACCGGCGCGAGCTGCGCTGGGGCCTCAACTATTCCCGCTCGATCGGGCCCGAGCCGCAGGGCCGCCCCGGCCGCGGCGGCGGGCGTGGCGGGCAGGCCGGCGCGGCAGACGGCGCTCCAGCGGCGGGCGGCGCGGCGGCGGGTGCGCCGGGCGGCCAGCCGGGCGCGCAGCCGGGCGCACAGGGCGGCGGCGGCCAGCAGGGCGCAGCCGGCGCGGGCGCGAGGCGCGAGGGCGGCGGCGCGGGCGGGCGCGGCGGCTTCGGCGCCGGCGGCGGCGGCGGGCGCGGCGGTTTTGGCGGGGGTGGTGGCCGAGGCGGGCGGCTGAACTTCGGCCTGTATCACACCTGGCGGTTCGAGGACTCGGTGCTGATCCGGCCAGGCGTTCCAGAGCTCGATTTCCTCGGCGGATCGGCTTCGGGCAATCGCGGCGGCCGGCCGCGCCATGAGCTGGAGCTGCAGGCGGGTGTGTTCAAGGACGGCTTCGGCGCGCGGCTTACCGGCACGTGGCAGGAAGGCACGTTCGTGCGCGGCGGGCCGACAGCCGGCGGGACGGACCGCAGCGACCTGTTCTTTTCAAGCACCGCCACGGCCAACCTGCGGCTGTTCGCCAATCTTGGCCAACGCCAGGAGTGGGTAAAGGACCTGCCGTTCCTGCGCGGCAGCCGAGTGACGCTGGCGATCGACAATCTGTTCGACACCAGGCCGCGGGTGCGCGACAATACGGGCGCGACGCCGCTCAGCTACCAGCCGGCGTCGCTGGATCCGCTCGGCCGATCGGTTCGGATCAGCCTGCGCAAGATGTTCTTTTAAAGGAGGAGGGTGCGAGATGCGGTTGCTGCCGATATTGATCCTGGTCACCGGCTGCGCGACGGCGACGGCGGATGGCGACACGCGCGAACAGCGCGAACTTTCCGCCGAACTGCAAGGCCGGACGGCTGGGAAGCCGCAATCGTGCGTGCCATCCCAGCAAGGCCGGTCGTTGCAGATCGTCGACCGCAGGACGCTCGTCTACCGCGACCGGAACACCGTTTATGTGAACCGGCTGGATGCGGACTGCCCGGGCCTCAGGCCGCTCAACACGCTGGTGATCGAAGCCCATGGCAGCGAAACCTGCCGGGGCGACCGGGTGCGCGGCGTGGAGCCGGGCAGCAGCATTCCAGGGCCGTTCTGCGTGCTGCGCGACTTCGTGCCTTACCGCCCGCGCGGCTGAGGTCTAGCCGGCGCGGCGGGCGAGGAGACCTTGATCCCCCCGCCCCGGGCCGAGCGGAAGGGCACGCACCGGCGGCGGGAAGAGCCGCGTTTCGCTCACCGTGCCGAAGGACGGGGCGAGGAGCAGGCCGGCATGAGTGGCGATCACCGCCGCCTCGGCCAGGCTCTTGACGCCAAGCTTCGCCATTATGTGGGCGCGGTGCATTTCCACGGTTCGGACGCTGATGCCGAGTTCGTGGGCGACGCCCTTGTTGGCGCCGCCGCTCAGCAAGGCGAGCGCGATGTCGATCTCGCGCGGCGTAAGGCGGGAAACCCGCTCCTGCGCGGCGCGGCGCGCTTCGGCGGCGTGGAGCGAGCGCTCCAGTGCGGACCAGGCCGGGATCAGCGCTGCCGAGAGCGCCGCCGGGCCAGCGGGTTTTTCGAGATAATCGTGCGCGCCAAGCTTCATCGCTTCCACGGCAATCGCCACTTCCGGCCTGGCCGAGAGGGCGACCACCGGCCAGGGCGACTGGCGCATCGCGATGAAGCGCAGAAGCTCCAGCCCCGAAGGACCCTCCACCTCCATATCGAGAAGGATGCAGGCCGGCATGAGATGATCGAGTATCTCCAAGAACTCGGCGGCACTGGAAAACGGCCAGGCCTCGGCGCCGATGGCCGCGAGATGCTTCGTAGTCGACCGCCGGCTCTCAACCTCCGGGTCGATCACATAGACCGTGCGTTGGTGCGACATACGCTCGCTCCCCCGTTAGGGGCCCAAAACACAGGGACCCCACCAACCAAGTGTCTGAGTCGTCTTGGTTATGTTCAACCTAGGGAAATTACGGTGGACCGCAAGAGCCGCCTGGCGAGAAACCCTCTTATACCAGATCAAGAACCAACAGCCGTCGTTTCAAAGCGGGACATGGCGTGTTCAAGAGACGAGACTCCTCTTCAGCGGTAAAGACGGGACACGGCACTTTGCGCATGGTTTCTGCAGGTAATTGCCGAGCCCCGCGAAAGTAGAACTACCAGTGTAGAAATCCCATCGTGCGGCTGACGCCAAGACGCCGCATCCTGCTGACTGCACCGGCCATGTACGGCCGGTGCCAGTGCGTAGCGGGAGTGGGACCGTGGGGGTCGAACATCTATTCAGCGGCAGCGCCGTCGACGCCGTCGGCAGCGATGGGGCAGTGACCCTGCCGCCGTTCATTTTGCGGGTGATGGAAAATCTGGGCGACGGCCGGGTGATGGTCGGCGCGCATGAGACCGACCCGTGCCTTACCGCCTGGGAGCCGCGCCGGGCGCCGGCGATCCAGGCGGAGGTCGAGCGGCGGCGGCTTCGCGACGAGATGGAGGGCGCCTCCACCGCCGATCACCACGAGCGGGCGCGGCGCGCCTTCGGCTTCGTAGAGGACGCGATCATCGTCCGGGGCAAGCTGATGCTGCCGCCGATGATGCGCCGCAAGGGCCGGATCGGCGGGCGGGTGCTGTTCGTCGGAACGGGCAGCAGCTTCGAGATCTGGGACCCGGAGATCGCGCGCGAGGCCGGCGATCCCGGCCTGCGCGAAATCGCCGAATACCGGCTGGGTGAAAACGAACAGGGGAAGGGAGAGGCATGATGAGGAGCATGTTGTGCGCACTGGGCGGCCATGAAGCGGCGGAGGCCGAGACCTATAATAGCGGCTATTATTTCAGCCGCTGCCGGCGCTGCCGCCGCGACATGATCCGCTCCGGCGCGGCATGGCGGGACGTGCCGAGCGGCCACAAGGTGGTCTGGAAGGCCGGGCGGGCGAACCATTCGCTTGAGCCCGATTACGGCCCTTTCCTGCCGGTCGTGCACCGCGACTCGAACCTGCCGGCGGTGCGTTCGCCTTATGCGTCCTGGGGCCGCCAGCTCGTCCGGCAAGCGGTGCCGGGCCTTGTCCGCACCAACGTCGCCACCGGTGGCGGCGCCCGGGCGGCCGTGGCCGAGGAGGAAGCGGAGGAACGCGGCTTTCCCTATCTCCTCGCCTTTGCGGCGGTGGTCGGTGCCGGGCTGCAATTGATGATGAGCCTTCGGGGCGCGCGCGGCGCCTTCTAGGAACGGCGGCGGCGCTTTATCCGGCGCGGCGAAGCGCCTAGAGGGCCGCGGGTGAGCCAGGACCTGCCCTTCGACCGCGCGCTGCGCCGCCGCCGGCGCGACCGCGCGGCGGGGTGCTTTGCCGACGCCGATTACCTGCACAGGATGGCCGCCGACGATCTCCTGGAACGGCTGGACTCGGTCACCAGGCGCTTTGATCGCGCGCTCGATCTCGGCTGCGGCGGCGGCTATCTGACCGAAGCCTTGCGCGCGCGCGGGATAGAAGTGGTAGCGGCGGACCCGGGTCTTGCCTTCGCCCGCGCGGCGGACGGTGTTCAGTGCGACGAGGATCGCCTGCCCTTCGCGGACGGGAGCTTCGACCTGGTGGTCTCCCTCGGCGCGCTCGACAACGTCAACGATCTGCCCGGCGCGCTGATCCTGATCCGGCGGGCGCTGAAGTCCGACGGACTTTTCCTTGGTGCGTTCGCGGGCGCGGGCACCCTGCCCCGCCTGCGCGGCGCAATGCTTGCCGCCGACGCGGCGGAAGGCGGCGCCGCGCCGCGGATCCATCCGCAGATCGACGTGCGCGCGGCCGGCGATCTCCTTACCCGAGCCGGTTTCACTCTGCCGGTGGTGGACTGCCATGGGGTGGACGTGCGCTTTCCCAGCCTGCCGGCGCTGGTCCGCGACCTCCGCGCAATGGGCGCGACCAACGTGCTTGCGAACCGGTCGACCCGCCCGCTCGGGCGCCTCGCTTTGGCCGCGGCAATCGCGGATTTCGCCGCGCATGCCGATCCGGACGGCAAGACGGCGGAGCGGTTCGAGATCATCCACCTGCTCGGCTGGGCGCCCGCGCCAAGCCAGCCAAAACCTGCGAAGCGCGGCAGTGGGACGGTGTCCCTGGCCGAGGCTCTGAAGGCGCGGTAGCGCACAATGAAGACGTGCTTAGCCCGGATCCGTTCGTTCCAAGCGAAGTCGAGGGGCGCACACGAGGATTCAGTGCCAGCGCCCCTCGGCGAAGTTCATCCTGAGCGGCTGCCGCAGGCAGGCAGCCGAAGGGCTCGGGACGAATGAGGTTAGTGTCTTAAGTTGTTCGTGTCTGATGGGGCCGCATAACGGTGCCACTGTCCCGCCGCCCCGGCGCATCACGGCGCCAGCAGCTTCTCCAGCATCTCAACAAGCGGAACATCCGCCGGCGGCATGGCCAAGGACGGCATGTCGGCAAGCGCCGTCCAGCGCAGGGCCTCGGCGTCCAGCGCTTCGGGCATGCCGCGCCATTCACGGCATAGATAGAGAAGGAGCAGCATGTGCCGGCCGCCATTGTCGGCGCTTGCAAAAGGGCCGGGAACCAGCGCTTCCTCCGCAACGGCAATGCCGAGCTCCTCCGAAAGCTCGCGCACAAGCGCCGCTTCGGGGCGTTCGCCGGGCTCAACCTTGCCGCCGGGAAATTCCCACAGGCCGGCCATGGCGCGGCCCTGGGCACGGCGTTGAAGCAGGATGTGCCCGTCCGCGCCGATCAGCGCGGCGGCGACTACCGTGAAGCTCCCCACGCGTTTCACTGCCCGCCTCCTAAGCTTTCCTTAACATCCGCGGGCGTAGCCACGGGAGCGGCTGGCTGCCTCTCGTTCCCGGGGGTAGGAACAATGCGCACTTTTTGGAAGCTGCTTCGCGACACGAAAGCAGCCACCGCGATCGAATACGGGATGATCGTGGCGTTCATTGCGATCGCCGCCATGGGCGCCATCATCAGCTTCGGATCTCGCACGAACACCATGTGGAACAGCGTGTCGCAGAACGTCTCCAACAATATGTGAGGCGCTCCGCGATTAAGTTTCAGCCGCTAACCTTTTGGAAACTTCCTCGCCGTAGAAACATCCTTGCCGCCCGACACCAACAAGGGGGGCACTGGAAGTGTGGACTTCCAAAGCTTTGGAACAGGAGACCGGACATGCAGAAGATTCGTAACTTCGTAAAGAACAGCAAGGGCGCGACCGCCATTGAATATGGCCTGATTGCAGCCCTCATCGCCGTCGCGATGATCACCGCCGTCACCTCTGTCGGCAAGAAGGTCGGTGGCACCTTCAACGTCGCCTCGAACAGCATGGCCAGCTAAGGCAGCCATCAACTCAGGCAACCAGCCGGGGCGGCGGAACCAAGGTTCCGCCGCCCCTTCTGTTTTGGCCGTTGTCTTCTACGAGGCGGCGCGCGTTCCGTAGACGATGAGCTTCACCTTCTGGCCCGGCGCAAGCGTCGAGTTCGCGGCAAGGCCGTTGAGCACCCGGAAGCGCTCCGCCTGAAGATCGCCATAGGCCATTCGGCGGGACAGACTTTCCACCGTGTCGCCGCGCCCGACGGTGACCACATCGATCACCCGCGGCCGAATCGCCGCGGCATCCGCGGCACTGATTCGGGTCAGCGACTGAACAGCGGAAGAGAACGGGCCGATGCCGGAGCCCGCCGGCGTGATGATCGCGAAATGGTAAGCGGTGGTTGAACTCCACTGATAAGCGAAGATGGTGAGATCGACCTGGCCGCTTTGGGTTGCGACCCGTGCGGTCGAGTAAGCGGCGGGGATGCCGTTCACGGTGGTGCTGCGCGGCTGGCTGTACGCAACCTCGGACTGCGCGCCCGCGACCGACTTGAATGCCTGGGCGATGTAGGCGCCGAGATTGCCGCCCAAGGCGCCCCCTGCAAACTGCGCCTGCCCGCCTTGGCCGACGATGCTGAGCGCGCTTGCGCCGTTCTGCATCCCGTAGCCGTCGGGCACCGAGAATCGCAAACGCAGGTCCGGGTGGGTGAAGGTGCGGCCGTCGATCACGCCCTGTTTGGGATCGTCGTCCACCATCAGGCCATCGACCTGGGCGAGGAACTGGTCGCGGTTGCGGAGGCCGCGGCCGACCGCGCCGGTTTTTTGCGCCTGCTGCCGGGCGCGGGTGACCCGGTCCGCGCTGAGCGGGTGGGTCCGCGCCCAGCTTGGCGTCGAACGCTCGTCGTTGCGGCCCGCCGCGCGCGATTCGAGCGAGGTCGCCGCGCCCAGCGATGCGAGGAAAGTGGAGGAAGAGGTGGGATCGTAGCCGGCTGCGGCGATGTACCGCACGCCGAAATCGTCGGCTTCGAACTCCTGCTTGCGCGAATAATTGAGGAATAGCCCCTGCCCGACCTGGCCGGCGAGTTGGCCGATCTGGCTGGAGCCGGTGGCGAGCGCGGCACCGACGGACAGAATCTGGCTCAAGATGCCGGCGCGCGTTCGTTCGGAGCTGTGGCGGGCGGCGATGTGGCCGGCCTCGTGGCCGAGCACCGAGGCGAGTTCGGCCTCGTCGTTCATCAGGCCGAGGAGCTGGCGGGTGATGTAAAGGTAGCCGCCGGGTACCGCGAAGGCGTTCATCACCGGCGAATTGAGCGTGGTGATCCGGAACGCGTTGCCGCCGCCCTGGATATTGCTTTGCGCCGTCACCCGCGCACCCACCGAGCGGACGTAAGCGGCGCGCGCGCCCGTTTCCTCGCCGCCGAATTGTTCAACGATCTGCGGGTGGTTCTTAGCCGCCTCGGACGCGCTGCTTTGGGAGATCGAGCGGGTCTTGCCGGTCTGGGCGGTGCTGCCCGTGGCCGCGCCGATCGCGAGGATCGAGCCGCAAAGCGCGAGCATGGTCCTAGACTTCATGTGGGATACTCCTGTTACGCAAACGAAACCGTAGCGTACTGAACACAGGAGCAACGAAGCCGGTTCCGCCAGGGACCGGCGCGGGGATCAGCCGATGGCGAGGAACTTGGCACGGCGATCGGCGAGGATCTGGTCGGGGGACAGGAGGGAGAGGGCGTCGAGCTCCTCGCCAAGCGCCCGGCCCAAGGCGGCGATCGCTTCTTCCGGCCGGCGGTGGGCGCCGCCCATCGGCTCCGGCACGATACGCTCGATAACGCCGAGCGCCTTGAGGTCAGCGGCGGTGACCTTCATCGCTTCGGCGGCATCTGGCGCGCGCTCGGCAGTGCGCCACAGGATGGAAGCGCAGCCCTCGGGTGAGATCACCGAGTAGATTGCATGTTCGAGCATCAGCACGCGGTTGGCGGCGGCGATCGCGATGGCCCCGCCCGAGCCGCCTTCCCCGACGATGGCGGCGACGAGCGGCACTTTCAGAGACAGGCAGCGCTCGGTGGAGCGAGCAATGGCTTCGGCCTGGCCGCGCTCTTCGGCCTGCACGCCTGGAAAGGCGCCGGCGGTGTCGACAAGGGTGATGACCGGCAGGCCGAAACGGTCTGCCAGCTCCATCAGGCGGATGGCTTTGCGATAGCCTTCGGGCTTGGCCATCCCGAAATTGTGGCGGAGGCGGCTCGCCGTGTCGTCGCCCTTTTCATGGCCGATCACGACTACCTTGCGCTCGCCAAGCCGGCCGAGGCCGCCGACGATGGCCTGGTCCTCGCCGAAGTTGCGGTCGCCGGCGAGCGGCATGAAGTCTTGGATCAGGCCGGCGACATAATCCTTGAAGTGCGGCCGGTCCGGGTGGCGGGCGACCTGCGTCTTCTGCCAGGGCGTGAGCTTCGCGTAGGTTTCGCGCAGCATCTTGTCGGACTTGGCCTGCAGCCGGTCGATATCGCCGCCGATATTGAGATCACTGCCTTCGGCGGTTTCGCGCAATTCCTCGATGCGGGAATCGAGTTCGGCGACGGATTTTTCGAAGTCGAGATAGGTGGCCATAAGAGGGGCGGGTGCTAAGCGTCGCGGCGGCGCGCGTCAACGAGCGGATGGCGGCTGTTGACCAGCTTCACCAGCCGTCGGCTGTCGACATGCGTGTAGATCTGGGTGGTGGCGATGTCGGCGTGGCCGAGCAGGAGCTGAAGCGCGCGCAGGTCCGCGCCGCCTTCCAGGAGGTGGGTGGCGAAGGCGTGGCGCAGGACGTGGGGGCTGACGCGCTCGGGCGGGATCCCGGCGGCGGCGGCGAGTTCCTTGATCATCTGGTAAAGGCGGACCCGGCTGAGGTGTTTCTTGCCCGAGGGGAACAGCCAAAGGCTCTCGCGCGGCACCAAAGCCGCCCATTCGGCGACTGCGGCGCGGGCCCGGTCGGAGATGGGGACGAGGCGCTCCTTGTCGCCCTTGCCGCGCAGGATCAGGAAGGGCTGGTCGGGGCGGACGGCGTGGCGCGGCAGGGAGACGAGCTCGGTTGCACGAAGGCCGGAGCCGTAGAGCAGTTCGACGAGCGCGGTGAGGCGCAGGGGCGCCGGCCCCGGATCGTCCGCGCGGCGGCGGTCGAGTTCGGTGAACAGCGCATCCACGGCGCGGTGATCGAGAATCTTGGGAAGCGGCCGGGCGGCGGCGGGACGCGGCAGGGCGGCGGAGGGGTCGTCGCTGCGCATCTTCTCGTCGTGGAGGAAAGCGAAGAAGCGGCGCAGCGCCGCAGCTTTGCGCGACACGGTGGCGCGGGCGAGCGGCAGCCAGGCATCTGAGAGGCTGCGCAGGTCGTCGGGTGTCGCGGCGGCGAGGCGGCCGCCGAGGAGCTCGGAGGCGCCGCGCAGGTCCGCCTCATAGGCAAGCAGGGTGTTGCGGGCAGCGCCCGCCTCGGCGGCCATCATTTCGAGGAAGGCGCCGATCAGCCGCCTGTCCTCGCCGGGGCCGATCACAGCCGGGTCATCGCCTCGGCCGCGATCATCCGTGCTTCATGGTCGAGGCCGACCTGGCGGAGCGCGCGGATCATCTGGTAGAAATGCTGCGGCGGCACGCCCTTCCAGCTCGGCGTCTGCATCGCGGTGGCGGCGAGAAGCGCGACGGTCGCGGGCTGGCGCCTCTGGGCGGCAAGCACGATGGCCTGGCTCCAGCGGCCGCGCGGGGTCGGATCGACGCCGAAGGCGGCAGGATCGCCGAAGCGGCCGAGCCCGGCGAGCGCGGCCGCGAGCATCTGCCCGTGGTGGCCGCCGAAGCGCTCCGCCACCGCTTCCACCTGCCCGGCACCGAGATCCACTGACGGGCGCTGCGTTGCGACGGCAAGGATCGACCAGGCGCGGTCGCCCTCGTCGCCCATCTCGTCCACCACCGGGCCCCAGCGCCCGGCGGGGCGTTCGAAACCGGCCGCGACCATCGACGCGACGAGATCGTCGGCGCGCTTTGCCTGGTCTTCGGACGGCGCGATGCCGGCGGCGGCGGTGGAGGTGAGCAGCAGGCGCCCGTAGCGCTCGCCCAGCGACTCTTCGTTCCAGAGGCCGCGCATCGCGTCCATCCGCGCGTTCACCGTGTCGGCGACATACGCGCGGCGCAGGCGGCCGGCGATCGTGTCCTCAAGCTCGGACGCGTCGGTACCGTCGGCAAGGAGGCTGTAAATCTCGACCAAAGCGGCGTGCGAGAACACACCGGCGACGGCGGCGGCGTGGGCGGCGCGGGTGCGCTCGGCAAGGGGGATCATCGGCGCGCGGGCCTGCCAGGCCCAGACGTGCGGGCCGGTCTGGTTCATCAGCGCGTCCGGAACCTTGAGGCCGGTCGCGCTCGCCAGGCCGAAGCGCCAGGTGTTGAGATCGCTGACCCCTTCCCACTGGATGGTCACGGCGCGGCGGGTGTTGGCCCCTGCCCCGACGACCTTTTCTGCAAGCAGGAGATCGATGTCGCCCGAGCCCAATCGGCGGCGCTGCCCATCGATGAGCTGGCTTGCGCGCGAGGCATTGCCTTCCAGCGCGGCGCACATCGCCTCGGCTAGCGGCCAGAAAGGCTGCGGGCTGACCTCGCGGCCGGGGCCGATGAGCGGGCATAGCGCGGCGGGATCGGCGGTGGCGAGTGCGGTCTGCGCCGCGACCGAGAACATGCGCGGCGTGAAGCTGTCCACATCCACCGACTGGACCAGTGCGCGGGCGGAGTCCGCCTCGCCCATGCGCAGCAGCAGCCAGGCGCGCTCGGCCACCCAATCGACTTCGTTGATCATGCGCGGCGCGGGGGCGCGGGTAAGCAGCGCCCGGCGCAGCAGAATGGAGCCCCAGCGCGAGGGCAGCGGCGCGTCGATCCGGCCCATCAGGCCGGCGAGCAAGCGGCCGTGCGCGTCGCCCCAGGCATCGGTGCCGAGGCCGCCATTGTCGTCGCCGAGCATGCCGACGACGTTCGTGGGGCGGCGCGATTCGTCGGGGATTTCAATGGGCGGCGGCAGGTCCTGGGCGGCGGCGAGCGCTTCCAGGTCCTCGGCGGCGCTGTTCTCGATGATCGGTGCGTTGCTGACCGAGATGCCGCTGCCCTCGCCGCTTGCGGGAGACGGCGGCGGTGCCTCGGGCTCCGCGACATTGGCCGGGTCGGGCGTCTCCTGCTTGGGTTCGGGCGCGGGCGTACCGGGATCGCCGAAGCCGGGCGGGAGCTCCGAGTCGGCGGCGCCGTCGCGCTGGCTTGCAGCGGGCAAGGCGAAGGCCAGGCCAGCCGCCCCCGCCAGAAGCAGGATTCTACCCCGCCAGCGCTGCATTGGTCACATCCTGCTCCATGCGCTGGGTCGGCACCTCGGTGCTCACCGTGGAGGCGTAGATCAGGAACCCGATCAGCAGGACAAGGAGGGTGAGGAGGATCATCGGAAGCGGCGACTTGCGGCGGCGCGCCGGAGCGAATGAGGATCTGCTACGCATGGCGGGCCTTTTGCCCCACGACCCGCCCTTATGTATAGCCCCCGCCGCATGGCCGACGCGCTTCCCATCCCCGATCGCTGCATCGTGCTCGTCGGGCTGATGGGAGCGGGCAAATCAACTGTCGGGCGGCGGCTGGCCAAGCGGCTCTCGCTGCCCTTCGTGGACAGCGATGAGGAGATCGAGAAAGCGGCGGACCGCTCGGTCTCTGAAATCTTCGATTCGTTCGGCGAGGCGAGCTTCCGCGATGGCGAACGGCGGGTAATCGCTCGCTTGCTCGACGGACCTCTCAAGGTGATCGCCACCGGCGGCGGGGCATTCATGGACCCGGCGACGCGCTCGCTGGTCCTGGAGAAATGCGTGGCGGTGTGGCTGGACGCGGATGTTCCGACCTTGGCCGAGCGGGTGGCCCGGCGCGATAATCGGCCGCTGCTTCGCGGCAAGGACCCCGCCGAGGTGCTGGAAGGGCTCGCCGACAAGCGCCGGCCCTTTTATGCCGAAGCGCATATCCACATCCGGAGCGAGGCGGTGCCGCATGAGCGGGCGGTGGATTTGATCGTGGCGGCGCTGGCGGAAAGAAAGGCATCAGGTTGAAGCGGATCGATGTGGCGCTTGGTGAGCGCAGCTACCCTATATTGATCGAGAACCGGCTGCTCGACCGGGCCGGGGAGGCGCTTGCGCCGTTCGCACGCGGCGGGCGGCTGGTGGTGGTTGCCGACGAGCAGGTGTGGGCAGCGCAGGGTGCGCGGCTGCGGGCGAGCGGTTTTGCGCTTGAGGTGGTAACCGTGCCGGCGGGGGAGCGGAGCAAGAGCTGGGGCGAGCTGGAGCGCCTCGTGGACCGGCTTCTCGCGCTTGAGGTGGAGCGGTCCGATCACCTGATCGCCTTTGGCGGCGGGATGATCGGCGATCTGACCGGCTTTGCGGCCTCGATCCTGAAGCGCGGCTGCCATTATGTGCAGGTGCCGACGACCTTGCTCGCCCAGGTCGATAGCTCCGTTGGGGGTAAGACGGCGATCAATGCCGGCGCCGGCAAGAACATGATCGGCGCGTTTCACCAGCCGGCGGCGGTGCTGATCGATCCATCCACGCTCGAGACGCTAGACGCGCGGCAGCTCAGGGCCGGCTATGCAGAGGTGGTGAAATACGGGCTGATCGGCGACCCCGCTTTCTTCGCCTGGTGCGAGGACAATGCGGCGGCGCTGCTGGCCGGAAATGTCGAGGCGCGGGTTCATGCTATCGAGACATCGGTGCGGGCCAAGGCGGCGATCGTTGGGGAGGACGAGCGCGAGCTGAGCGGGCGGCGGGCCTTGCTCAACCTTGGCCACACGTTCGGCCATGCCTTCGAGGCGGAGGCCGGGTTTTCAGACCGGCTGCTGCATGGCGAGGGCGTGGCGCTTGGGATGGTTCTGGCGTTTCGCTTCTCGGCCGAGCGGGGGCTGTGTTCGGTTGAGGACGCCGAGCGGGTGGCGGCCCACCTCGCTTCGGTGGGGCTGCCGGTGCGGCCGGAGGTCGGGACTCCTGCAGCGCTCGTCGCGCACATGGCGCAGGACAAGAAAAAGAGCGGCGGGCGGGTGCCCTTCATCCTTGCCCGGGGGGTCGGCGCGGCGTTCGTGGATCAGTCGGTGGAGCTGGCGGAAGTGGAGGCGTTCCTGTCGCGTGCCTCGGGCTGAGCGTCGTCGATGCCCTTTTCAGGCGTGAACATGTTCTCCTTGAGCGCGTGGAGATCGCCGGACTCGGTCTGGCTGTCGAGGCGTTCGCGGTCGCGGTCGCGATATTCCTGCTCTACCCGGCGCGCTTCCTCCTCGTCGCCGAGGAACAGGGTGAGGGCTTCGCGGCCCATCAGGGTGGCGGATTCGAAGACTTCGCGGATGGCGCATTCGATGTCGAGCGGGGCAAGCTCCATCAGGTGAACCCGGTCGAAGGCGCGGACGAATACCGCGGCTTGTGGAAAGGCTTCGAGGATCGGCTCCAGCTTGCGGGCGGTGAGGTCGTTGCCGTCGATGCAGAACAACAGGGCCTTGGCCTCCCCTGCGCCGGCGATGCGCAAAAGATCTAGGCGGGTGCCGTCGCCATAGTAAACCTTTGAGCCGAAGGTGCCGGCAAGCTCGATCTGGCTGGGTTTGGAGTCGATCAGGGTGACGCCGATGCCCTTGGCCATCAACATCTGGGCGACGGTCTGGCCGAAGCGGCCATAGCCGATGACGATGGTGCGGGTGTCGTCGCTATGCTCGGGCCCGTCGAGATCGCGGCCGGCGTTGATGGCGCCGCGCCGGTCGAGCCAGCCGTTGAGCTTCATCAGAAACGGCGTGGTCGCCATGGAGAGGGTGACGACGGCGGTGAACAGGCTGGCCGCGGTGGGCTCGATCAGGCCGGCCGATTCGGCGCCGCCGAACAACACAAAGGCGAACTCGCCGCCCTGGCTGAGCAAAAGCCCGAGCTTGAGCGCGGGGCGATTGGCGATGCCGAACAGCCGCGCGAGGCCGAACAGCACGCCCGCTTTCACGGTGATCAGAGCCGCCGCCATGCCGATCACGAACAGCGGGTTGTCGGCAATGACGTCGAGATCGAGCGACATGCCGATGGCGACGAAGAACATGCCGAGCAGCAGCGAACGGAACGGATCGATATCGGCTTCAAGCTCGTGCCGGTAGGGCGAATCGGCCAGCATCACGCCGGCGATGAAGGCCCCCAAGGCGGTGGACAGGTGAAGCGATTCCATCACCGCGGCGCTGGCGAGGACGATGAACAGGCCCGCGACGATGAACAGCTCGCGCTCGGCGATTCGGCCGACCAGGCGGAACAGCGGATTGATCAGGAAGTGGCCGGCCGCGACCAGGCCGGCGATCGCGCCGACCGTGTACAGGCCGAGCTCCAGGCCGGTCGGCGTGTCGGGGCTTGCGGGGACTCGCGAAAGAGCGGCGATGATCGTGATCAGGGGAACGATCGACAGGTCCTGGAAGAGGAGGACGGAGAAGGCGCGCTCGCCGCCGCTGGTGTTGATGTCGCCGGATGCGCGCAGGCTCGGCAGCACCTGGGCGGTGGAGGAGAGCGCCAGCGGCAGGCCGATGGCAAGCGAGGCGCCCATGCTGAAATCGGTGCAGACGTAGAGAAGCCCGCTGATCGCGAGGCCGGCGATCGTGACCTGAAGGAGGCCGAGGCCGAATATGTCCTGCTTGAGGCGCCACAGCCGGCTGGGGTGGAGTTCGAGACCGACCAGGAAGAGGAGGAGCACGATGCCGAAATCGGCGATGTGCAGGATCTCTTCGGGTGCGCCGATCAGGCCGAGGCCGTCCGGGCCGATCAGCGCGCCTGCCACGAGATAGCCGAGCACCGCGCCCAAGCCAAAGCGGCGAAACGTCATCACGAACAGCATCGCGGCGCCAAGAATGATGACGCCGTCGCGAAGCAGCAGTGCCGCGGCCTGGCTGGTTTCCTGTTCCATCAGGCGGCGTCCGCGCGAGCCGTCGCCCCTTGGGCGGCTTCGGCGGCGGCTTCGAAGGCGAGGAGGATGGAGGCGTGCCGGGCGGCGAAAGGCCGCGCCTCGGCGAACAGGGTGAGGCCGGGCCAGGTGCCGGGGTCGGTGCGCTCGCCCTTGAGGTAGGCGGCGAGCGCGTCGCGGGCGGCGGCGAGGTCGGCGGCGGTGGCGCCGAGCGCGTGGGCGCCCATCAGGGCGGCGGAGGCCTGGCCCAGCGCGCAGGCTTTCACCTCCTGGCCCAAGGCGGCGACCCTCCCCTGCCCGTCCAGCACGAGGTCGACGACGACGCGGCTGCCGCAGACGGGCGAGCGTTTCTCCGATGTCGCCTGGGGCGCGGCGAGGCGGCCCTGATGGGGGATGGACGCGGCGAGGCGCAGGATGTCGCGATTGTAGAGGGTGGTTGGCACGGGGCGCCTATAGATTGAGGTCAGGCGCGGCGCCAGCTTGTGCCTTGCGGCCCGTCCTCCAGGATGATCCCTTCGGCGGTAAGCTCGGCTCGGATGCGGTCCGCTTCGGCAAAGTTGCGGCTTTTCTTGGCTTCGGTGCGGGCGGCGACGAGAGCGTCGATGCGGCTGTCGCCCTCGCCCTGGAACCAGGCGAGGTAGCTTTGTTCGAGCAGGCCCAGGAGCCGGGCGGAGGCTTTCAGTACCGCGGGATCGCCGATCGCCGCGAGGCGGGAGAGCGCGAGTGGGGTGTTGAGGTCGTCGGCGAGCGCTTCCAGAACGCTTCGATCCGCCTCCCCTGCCTCGGCCTCGCCGGCGCTGCGGTACAGGCGGTCGAGGGTTGCCCTGGACTGGGCGACGAGCTGGTCGGACCATTCGAGCGGCTGGCGGTAATGCGCTGAAAGCAAAGCGAGGCGCAGGGTCTCGCCTTTATGCCCTTGCTCCAGCAAGTCTTCGACCGTGACGACGTTGCCGAGGCTCTTCGACATCTTCTCCGAGCCGGCCATCGAAAGGAAGCCGTTGTGGAGCCAGTTGCGGGCGAGCGGGGCGCCGTCGTGGGCGCAGCGGCTTTGGGCGAGTTCGTTTTCGTGGTGGGGAAAGATGAGGTCCAGCCCGCCGCCATGGATGTCGATGGTTTGGCCGAGATGCTTCTCGATCATTGCCGAGCATTCAATGTGCCAGCCCGGGCGGCCGCGGCCCCAGGGGCTTGGCCAGCCGATCACACCTTCGGGCGACGGCTTCCAGAGAACGAAATCGGACGGGTCCTTCTTGTAGGAGGCGACTTCGACGCGGGCGCCTGCGACCATCGCGTCGCGATCCCGGCGGCCAAGGGCGCCGTAGCCCGGGTCGGAGGGGACGTTGAAGAGGACGTGGCCGTCGGCCTCGTAAGCGTTGCCGGTCTCGATCAGGCGGCCGATCATCGCCACCATTTCGGTGACGGTCTCGGTGGCCTTTGGGGCGAGGTCGGGAGCGCGGACGCCGAGCGCGCCCATATCGGAGAGGTAGAAGTTCTCGAAGCGGCGGGTGATCACGGACGGATCGACACCTTCGGCGGCAGCGGCCTCGATGATCTTGTCGTCCACGTCGGTGACGTTGCGGGCGTAGACCACGCTTTCCTCCCCGTAGGTGTGGCGGAGCAGGCGGGAGAGGGTGTCGAAAACCACGGCCGGGCGGGCGTTGCCGATGTGGGCGCGGCTGTAAACGGTTGGGCCGCAGACGTAGAGCGTCACCCGCGCCGGATCGGCGGGGGTGAAGACGCGCTTTTCGCGGGCCATGGTGTCGTGGAGGCGGATCCCGGTCATTGGGCGCCGTTGCCGCGCGTTACGGTCGGGGCCTGCTGGCGGGAGCTCGGGTCGCTCGGAGTGCCGCGGCGCCAGGCGACGAACTCCACGATGGCGTTGCCGCTTGCGTAGAGCAGCGGATAGGTGCGCGAGTTCGCCATCCATTCGGGGCGCTGAGCGGTGCGGCCCCAGACCGTGTCGTAGACGAGGTTGGCGGCGAGATAGGCCAGGGTCGCGAAGATCAGGCCCTTCAAGGCGCCGAAGCCGGAGCCGAGGATGCGGTCGACCGGGCCGATTACAGACTTCCGAACGCCGCCGCCGACGCGGCGGGCGACGAGCTTGCCGATGATGAAGGTGATGCCGAAGACGAGGGCAAAGGCGAGCACCGCCGCGCCGGAGGGGGTGCCGACCGCGCCGGTGAGGGCGTTGGTGACGGGGGTGTGGAAGAGCTTCAGGAAGACGATTGCGACGATCCACGAGGCGAGGCTCAGCACTTCGCCGGCGAAGCCCTTGAACCAGCCCTGGACCAGGCCGCCGCCGACCAGGAGAAGCACGATGATGTCGAGGGCCGTCATGCTGCAACTGCTAACGGGAGTTTACGGCGAGGGGAAGGCGCTGATCCTACCCGAGCTTGCTCGGGGAGGGGGACCGCTCGCGCCAGCGCGTGGTGGAGGGTCGTGAGCAAAGCCAACGGGCAGCACCTCCGCTTCGCTCCGGCCCCTCCACCATGCTTCGCATGGTCCCCCTCCCCTGCAAAGGCAGGGGAGGATTTTTAGCGGCCCAGCACATGGTCCACCACGTCGCGCAGGGTGCGGAAGCTGGTCAGCGACATGGCGCTTGGGTCTTCCTTCAAGGACGCCGGGACGAGGGCGCGGTCGAAGCCGAGCTTGGCGGCTTCCTTGAGGCGGAGGCCGCCGTGGGCGACCGGGCGGATCTCGCCGGAGAGGGCGACTTCCCCGAACGCCACGGCTTCGGCGGGGACTGGGCGTTCGGAGAGGGCCGAGACCAGGGCCGCGGCGACGGCGAGGTCGGCGGCAGGGTCGCTGACGCGGTAGCCGCCCGCGATGTTCAAGTAGACTTCCGAGGTGGAGAAGCTGAGGCCGCAGCGCGCTTCGAGGACGGCGAGAATCATGGCGAGCCGGCCAGAGTCCCAGCCGACCACGGCGCGGCGGGGGGTGGCGCCGCTTGCAAGGCGGACGGTGAGGGCCTGGATTTCGACCAGCACCGGGCGGGTGCCCTCCAAGGCTGGGAAGACGACGGCACCGGACACTGCCTCGCCGCGATGGGTGAGGAACAGGGCCGAAGGGTTGCCGACTTCGTCGAGACCGCCCTCCCCCATCGAGAAGACGCCGATCTCGTCGGTGCCGCCGAAGCGGTTCTTGGCGGCGCGGAGAATTCGGTAGAGGTGGCTTCGCTCGCCCTCGAAGGAGAGGACGGTGTCGACCATGTGCTCCAACACTCTCGGGCCGGCGATCGAGCCGTCCTTGGTGACGTGGCCGACGAGCACAAGCGCGGCGCCGCTTTCCTTGGCGTAGCGGATCAGCTCGCCGGCCGAGGCGCGGACCTGGCTTACCGTGCCGGGCGCGCCCTCGATCAGATCGGAATGCATGGTCTGGATCGAATCGATGACCAGCAAGGCGGGCGGCGGGCCGTCGCCGAGCGTGGTGAGGATGTCGCGCACCGAGGTTGCGGCGGCGAGCTTTACCGGGGCGGAGCCGAGGCCGAGCCGGCGGGCGCGCAGGCGCACCTGGTCGGTGGCTTCCTCGCCGGAGATATAGGCGACGGCGAGGCCGCGCTCGGCGATTCGGGCGGCGGCCTGGAGCAGCAGGGTCGATTTGCCGATGCCGGGATCGCCGCCGATCAGGGTTGCCGAGCCGGCGACGATGCCGCCGCCCATCGCCCGGTCGAACTCGCGGATTCCGGTGGACATGCGCGGCGGCAGGGTGACTTCGGCGTCGAGGCCGACCAGCTCGATCGCCCGGCCGCCGCCGCGCAGATTGTGGCGGGCGGAGAAGGTGGTGACGGCCGCGGCGCCGGCATCCTCGACCAAAGTGTTCCATTCGGAGCAATCGGGGCACTGGCCGACCCAGCGGCTCTGCACCGACCCGCAGGCCTGGCAGACATATCTCCTCTTCGGCTTCACCATCGGGGGAGGCGTAGCGGGTGCCGGGCCGGGGCGGAAGCGGTGCAAAGGTAACGAAGTTGAGGGTTTCGCCTGGGTGATCGTGTGGCCTTTGTAACCTTTGCGTAGGTTCCGCGCGGCGCGGCAGGTTTAGGCACTTTCAAATGGGCGTGGGTCCGACTCATCTTTTGGAACGTACCATGAACAATCGCATGTATGAAAGTGGAATCAATCCGGCATCCACCTTCTCCTTCCTTCCCCCGTCTTACGAGAAAGAAGGTGGACCCCGGATCAAGTCCGGGGTGACGGCTGTGCCGATCGCGACGAAGTGCGGAACGCCTGCCCTCCCCTCGCATTCTCCCCTGGCCACCAGTGGAGAGTATACCTTGTTTATCCAGATTCATGCCGACAACCAGGTTCCCAGCGACAATGATCGCGACACCCGCCTCGAGGAGCAGATCAAGCAGAGGCTCGCCCGCTTCGAAGGGCGGATCACCGATGTCGAAGTGCATATGTCCGACATCAACGGCCCGCGCGGCGGCAATGCCGACAAGCGCGCAAGCATGGAGGCGCGGGTGAACGGCATCCAGCCGGTCGCGGCGATCGACGAAGGCGACACCTATGAGCGGGCGGTGATCGGCGCCGCCAAAAAGGTGGTTCGCGCGCTCGACCACCAGCTCGGCAAGCTGACCGACCGCAAGGGTCACTGACGAAGCGGTTGCGCGGGCGGCGCGGCGCGGCCAAGAGCGGCGGCGATGATCCGCGTCGCCAGTTACAACATGCGCAAAGCGATCGGCACCGACCGGCGAAGGAAGCCGGAGCGGACGATCGACGTGCTGAACGAACTGGGCGCCGACGTGATCGCGCTTCAGGAAGCCGACCGGCGCTTCGGCGCGCGGGCGAGCGCGATCCCCCTCCCCCTGCTCGAGCAGCATAGCGACTACAAGGCGGTAGCCTTCGAAGCGCGCGAAGGGAGCATCGGCTGGCACGGCAACGCCATCCTGGTGCGCAAGGAAGCGGAGGTGCTCGACCAGGCACTGCTCCACATTCCCTCGCTCGAGCCACGTGGCGCGGTGCTGGCTGACGTGCGGCTGCGCGGCGAGGATGTGCGGGTGGTGGGGATGCACCTCGACCTGTCCGGGCTGTGGCGGCGGCGGCAAGCGGTGGCGATCATGGAGGCGCTTCGGACGAGGGCGGCGGCGATGCCGGCGGTGCTGATGGGCGATCTCAACGAGTGGAGTTTGCGGGGCGGGTGCCTCAAGGATTTCGCCGAGGCGTGCAGTTTCGCGGAGTGCGGCAAGAGTTTTCACGTGCGGCGGCCGGTGGCGCGGCTCGACCGGATCATGGTGACGGGCGGCTTTGAAGTCGCCGAGTGCGGCGTGCACGAGAGCGCCAAGGCGAAGCGGGCGAGCGATCACTTTCCGATCTGGGCGGTTTTGCGGAGGGGGTGAGCTACTCCTCGTCGTGCGTTCCCATGGACGTGCCCATGTGCGGCGTAACAATCTGGTGCCATCTTGTGTGGCATGCTTGGCAAAGTAGCGATTTCGGCCATCTCTCTGCCTCAGAACCGAAGAGGTGGCTTGGTGCCCAGTGATGCACCTGAGCGTGGCCTTCGCTGCAGACCTCACACTTCTTTGCAGCAGAAGCCGCTGCCCTAGCCTTTGACTCGGCCGCTAACTTAGCAAAAAGCTGAGGATTGCTCTCTGTTTTAGTCTTTACCCGCTCCAGCGGCCCGTACTTACGAGCATGCGCTAACGCCACGGGCTTCTTCGCCCACTGCATCTGAACGTCAGCGCATCTCAGACATATAAATGGGTAAATCGGCAAGCCAGAGGTCGTTCGCGCCTCGCCAATCGTCATTTCATTCACGCCACAGCGGCAGGCGACCGGAGACTTGTAAGTCTTCATCGTTGTCTCCGCTCAGACGCCATGACTATCTCCGCGGATTGCCCTGGGTTTCTATGCTGTTGTTGGACATTGCGCCGCTGCCCGGCTCGGCGGGCGGGGCGGCGGCGGGTTTTGTGTCGAGCTCCAGCCAGTCGCGCTGGGGCAGGCGGTAGAGCATGTCCATGACTTCGATCTCGAGGCCCCAGGGCTTGCCGGAGGACCCGTTCCAGAGCGCGACGACGCCGGTCTTGCGCTCCGGATCGTACATGACCAGCGAGCGGTAGCCGCGAACGCCGCCGTGGTGGCCGATGACGCGGTGCCCCGCATAATCGTAATTGCGCCAGCCCATGCCGTAGGCGGCGGTGTTGATGCGTTCGCGGAACTTGCGCATTCGGCGAAGCTCGCGGGGGGTGGAGGCGCGCGGGGCGCGCACCATTTCCAGCGCTTTTTCGGAGAGGACGGCCGGTTCGAGGCCCATCTGCGCCTGGAGCCAGATGGCGAGGTCCTTGATCGAGCTGTTGACGCCGCCCGCGGCGGGGACGCTGTAATAGGGCTGGGTGACTTCGACCGGCTTGGAGCCCTTGCCGCCGACGTGCGGGCGGGCCCAGCTTTGCGAGGACATGAGGGCATCGCGGGTCATCGACGCCGAGGTCATGCCGAGGGGGCCGAACAGGCGCTCGCGCACCGCTTCGGCATAGGGCTTGCCGGTGACTTTCTCGACGATCTCGGACGCGGCGTCGTAGGCGACGTTCTGGTAGGCGTGGCACTGGCCGGGCGAGCAGATCGAATTCACCATCGCCAGCTGCGAGCGAAGCAGGTGCGGGTCGATCCCGTCCTCGAGCTTGGAATCGTTGGCATGGTCGAACAGGCCGAGGCGGTGCGACATCAGGTCGGCGACGGTGGCCTTGTGCTCGTTGCCGCCGGGCAGGCGCAGGCTGGTGTTGTACTTGCTGATCGGATCGTAGAGGCCGACCTTCCCTTCCTCGGCGAGCAGCGCGATCATCACGCCGGCGACGCCCTTCGAAACGGAGGCCCAGCGGAAGATCGTATCGACCCCCACCGGATCGCCCGAGCCGGCAACGGTTTCGCCATAGCCCTTGAGGAAGCGGATCTGGCCGTTTTCGACGATGCCGACGGCCATGCCGACCATCGCGCGTTCGCCGATCAGGCGTTGAAGGCGCCCGTCGACGCGGGCGTAGTCGATGACGCTTTCGGGGGAGCGCTGGCGCTCCTCGATGGTGGCGAGCTGCTGGTTGGAGATGCCGAGGGCGGCATCATCCTCCACCTCAGTGGGGCCGTACACGTTGATGTGCGTCACCGCCCACCACAAGGCGAGGAGCACGGCGACGGCAAGGAGGATCCAGGGAAGCGCGGAACGGCGCGGCTTCGGCTTACTCGTCTTCTTGGGCAGCTTGAAACGCTCCTGGCAGTCTTTTCACGCAAGCCGGGCCGGCGCTCACAAGGTGAGGCGCCGGCCCGGTGCATGTGACGTTTACCAGATCCTGATACGCTCTTCAGGCTTCAGGTAAAGCTTTCCGTTCTTGACGTTGAACGCCGCATACCAAGGGTCGAAGTTGCGGACCACGTTGGGGCGGACGTTGCCCGGGCTGTGCGGATCGGTGGTGAGCTGCTGCTGCAGCGCCTCGTCCCGCATCTTGTTGCGCCACACCTGGCCGAAGCCGAGGAAGAAGCGCTGATCGCCGGTGTAGCCGCCGATCACCTTGTCGGGCTTGCCCTTCAAGGACATCTTGTAGGCGTCGTAGGCGATGGTCAGGCCGGCGAGATCGGCCATGTTTTCGCCGAGCGTGAGCTCGCCGTTGACGCGGCTGCCCGGGAGCGGCTCATATTCGCCATATTGCTTCACGACCCGGTCGGTCATCGCCTTGAACTTGGCAACGTCCTCCGGGCTCCACCAATCGGACATGTTGCCGGTGGGATCGAACTTCGAACCCTGGTCGTCAAAATGGTGGGTGATTTCATGGCCGATGACCGCGCCGATCGCGCCGTAATTGACCGCCGGATCCGCGTTGGGATCGAAAAAGGGCGGCTGCAGGATGGCGGCGGGGAACACGATCTCGTTGAGCAGCGGGTTGGCGTAGGCATTCACCGTCTGCGGGGACATGCCCCATTCCGAACGGTCCACCGGCTTGCCGACCTTCGCGAGCTGACGCTGGAATTCGAACTCCTGGGCGCGAAGCGCATTGCCGACCGCGTCGCCGCGGACGACCTGAAGCGCGGAATAATCGCGCCACTTGTCGGGGTAGCCGATCTTGGGGGTGAAGGCGGCGAGCTTGGTACGCGCCTTGGCCTTGGTTTCCGCCGCCATCCACGGCAGCGCGACGAGGTGCTTGTCCATCGAGGCGATGAGGTTCTGCACCAGCTCGTCGGCCTTTGCCTTCGCATCGGGCGGGAAGTAGCGGGTGACGTAGAGCTCGCCCACGGCTTCGCCCATGGTGCCGCCCACGAGGTCGACGCCGCGCTTCCAGCGGTCCTTGAGCTGCGGCGTGCCGGACAGAACCTTGCCGTTGAAGGCGAAGCTTTCATCCACGAACGCCTTGGGCAGCATGCCCGCCGAACCGGCAAGGGTGCGGAAGGTCAGATAGTCTTTCCAGGTCTGGATCGACTCGGACTGGGCAAGCTTGGCGGCGCCGGCCAGCGCGCTCGGCGTGGTGACGATCACCTGCGGCTGAAGGTCGAGACCGGCAGCCTTGAGGAACACCGGGAAATCGAGGCCCGGCATGTTCTTCGCCATCTCGGCGGCGTTCATCGGGTTGTAGAGCTTGTCGATCTGGCGCGATTCGGCGCGGGTCCAGTGGGCCTGCGCGATCTTGGTCTCGAGATCGAAGATGCGCTGGGCGCGGCCTTCCGGGTCCGAGATGTTGGCGAGGCGCAGCATGTTGGCGATGTGCGCCTTGTACTTGGTGCGGACCTCGCCGAACTTCGGGTTCTTGTCGTCCAGGTAATAATCGCGGTCGGGAAGGCCGATGCCGCCCTGGCCGAGATAGACGGAGTAGACCGTGTTGTTCTTCAGGTCCTGCTCGATCGCGGCGCCGAAGGGGGTGGAGATGCCGAGGCGGTTCGCTTCGCCGAAGAAGCGGGCGAGATCCGTCTGGTTCCCGATGGCATCGATCTTGGCGAAGAAGGGCTGAAGCGGGGTCAGGCCCTTTGCCTCGATCGCGGCCTCGTCCATGAAGCTGGCGTACAGGTCGCCGACCTTTTGCTCGTTGGTGCCGGCGGCGGCGTTGGCCTTGGCCGAGGCCTCGATGATCTCACGGGTGCGCGAATCCGAGAGGTCGCGCAGGATGCCGAAGCCGCCCCAGCTTGCCTTGTCGGCGGGGATTTCGGTGTTCTTGTGCCAGGTGCCGTTGACGTAATCGTAGAAATTGTCGCCGGGATTGACGGCCTTGTCCATGCCGGTGAGGTCGACGCCCCAGGCGCCGAGCTGCGGCTTCTTGCTGGCCGCGGCGGCGGCGGGCTTGGCCTGGTCGGCGGCAAACGCGGGAACGGCGGCAGCGGCGAGGGCAATGGCGCCCGCGCCGCACATCATCATGTGCTTGATCATATTGGTAAAATCCCACCCGTAGAAAGGTGGCGATTGTTTACCCGATCGAGCGCTTCAAGGGAAGCGCAAAGGGCTGCGCTGTAAACTTAAGGGAACAACAGGAAAGCGGCTGCCTTCAGGCGGTGCGGAGGATTTCGACGGTGACGCGGGCGGTGCCGGTGCGGACCATGCCGATGTCGCGGGCGGCGCCGAACGACAGGTCGATCAGGCGGCTCTTGGCGAACGGCCCGCGATCGTTCACGCGGACGATCACGTCCTCGCCGTTGGACAGGTTGGTGATGCGAAGCTTGGTGCCGAGCGGCAGCGAGCGGTGCGCGGCGGTAAGGCCGTTGGGATCGAAGCGCTCGCCGCTGGCGGTGCGGTTGCCGGCGAGTTCCTTGCCGTAATAGCTGGCAACGCCGCGGCCGATTTCTTCGAAGCGCTGCAGGGCCGCTTCGGGAACCGCGGCGGGGGCCGGTGCGTAGATGGGGGCAGTCTGCTCGGGAAGATCGGCAACGATTTCGGCAAGGGACTCGACGCGGGCGCTGTCGGCGGTGGTGACCGCGTTGGCGGGGCCTGAGGCGGTAAGTGCCGCCAAAGCCACGGCCACGAGCCCGTGCGTGGCGCTCTTGCGCATCGTTGCGATCATAAAGGAACCCCTTTGGCCGTTGCCGTTGAGCAAGGGCTAGCCGGTGAGTTCCTTACGAGTCCCAACTGTTTCGGCGGCGAGTTGTGATTCCGGGATGAGTTGAAGTGGTTCCGCGCGCCCTCGACAACTCACCGCTCTGATGCCACGGTTCACCGGTGCGGGAGAAAGAATTACGGCTGGCGCTGATCTGCTACGGGGGAATCAGCCTTGCCGTATACATGCACGGCATCACCAAGGAGGTATGGCACCTCGCCCGCGCAAGCCGCGATTTTCATGGCGGAGCAGCGCCGGGAACGGGCAGCGAGGCGGTGTATCGCCGGCTGCTGGAGCGGATCGCAAGCGAGGCTGGCCTCGAACTCAGGGTGCTGGTCGACATCCTGACCGGGGCGAGCGCTGGCGGGATCAACGCCATCTTTCTTGCGCAGGCGATTTCCACCGGATGCTCGCTCGAGCCGCTGACCGAGCTTTGGCTGGAGACGGCGGACATCGACCGCCTGCTGGATCCGGAGGTGAGCGCGGTGTCGCGGATGGCGAAAACCGCGGCGGTGCCGTTCGCCTGGGCGCTGTCACGGCGGCGCGGCGGCACGGTGGAGCAGACGGTGGAAGCGGCGCAGCGCGGCGAAGTGCGGGCCAAGCTTGCGAACTTCGTCCGGGCGCGCTGGTTCTCGCCGCCGTTCGGAGGCGCGGGGTTCACGCGGCTGTTGATCGAGGCGCTGGGCGCGATGGACGAGGCCGGCGGGAGCGCGCCGCTGCTGCCGCGCTACCAACCGCTCGATCTGTTCGTGACCGTTACCGACTTTCACGGGCACCCCGAGAAGCTTCGGCTCAACTCTCCGGCGGAGGTGAGCGAGCGGGAGCATCGGCTGACGCTGTCGTTTCACGACGGCGGCGGCGCAGCGCGCAGGCTTGCCGAAGCGCCGGAGCTTGCCTTTGCGGCGCGGGCAACGGCGAGCTTCCCGGGCGCCTTTCCGCCGTTCCAGATCGCCGAGCTGGACAAGGTGCTTGCCGAGCGCGGGGTGACCTGGCCCGAGCGCAACGCGTTCCTGAGACGGGCCCTCCCCCGCTATGCCTCGGCGCAGGAAGCGGAGGCGGCGGTGCTGATCGATGGATCGGTGCTTGCCAATGCGCCGTTCCGGCCGGCGATCCAGGCGCTGCGCAACCGCCCGGCACGGCGCGAGGTGGACCGGCGCTTCGTGTATATCGATCCCAAGCCCGGCTCGCGATCGGTGCGGCTGACCGGGAGCGGCAACCAGCCGCCGGGCTTTTTCGCCACCATCTTCGGGGCGCTAAGCGACATTCCGCGCGAGCAGCCGATCCGCGACAATCTGGAAGCGATCGAAGGGCGAAGCTCGCGAATCCGGCGACTCAGGCGGATCGTGGAGGCGATGCGGCCCGAGGTGGAGGCGGCGATCGAGAAGGTGTTCGGATCGACCATCCTGCTGCTTCGGCCGACGCCCAAGCGGCTCGCCGGGTGGCGGGCCAAGGCGCAGACGCTTGCCGCGCGCAACGCCGGCTATGCTTATGCCGCTTACGGGCAGCTCAAGCTGTCCACGGTGGTGGAGGAGATTGCCGACGCCTTGTTCCGGCTTGGCGGCGAAAGCGGATCGCGGCATGCGGTGCGGCGCGCTGTGTGGGCGGTGGTGCGGGCGCAGGGGCTGAACGCGCCGGGGGCGATGAGCGCGGCGGGCGCGACGGCCGACGTGGTGTTGTTCCTGAGGAACTTCGACCTTGCCTTCCGGGTGCGGCGGCTGCGCTTCCTTGCCCGGCGGATCGGCGAAGTCGCGGCGCACGACGGCGCGCCGGTGGCGCAGGTCGAGGAAGCGCGCGAGGCGGTCTACACCCTGCTCGGCCGCTACCTGTCGGTGGCGGAGAGCAAGGCGGAGCGCTTTCCGGCGGTGGAGGACAATGCGGGAGAAGCGATGACCGCGCTTGCCGCCTTGCTCGGCCTCAAGCAGATCGACGACGAGGCGGATGCGCTGCTCACGCAGGTGCTTGCCGCTTTCCCAAAGGCGGAGCGGCGGAGCCTGATCCTCGCTTATCTCGGCTTCCCTTTCTACGACATCGCGACCCTCCCCCTCCTCCAGGGCGAGGGGCTGGACGAGTTCGATCCGGTAAAGGTGGACCGCATCTCGCCAGACGATTGCGGGGCGATCCGGAAGGGCGGCGCCGCGGCGACCCTGAAGGGCATTCAGTTCAACAGCTTCGGCGCCTTCTTCAGCCGCGCCTATCGCGAGAACGATTACCTTTGGGGACGGCTGCACGGGGCGGAGCGGCTGATCGACATCGTTGCCTCGACCCTCCCCGGCGAGCAGCGGCTTGCGCCCGAAACGGTCGCCACGCTTAAGCAGGAGGCATTCCGGGCAATCCTTGCCGAGGAACGGCCGCGCCTCACCTCCATTCAGCCTTTGTTCGACGAACTGGAAGGCCAGGTCGGCTGACGGTTGCGCAGGCGGCGCACCGGCCATAAGCAGGGACATACCGGCGCGGGAGGAGGCCCAATGCAGTTCTTGAAGATCCTCTTCTGGATCGTGCTCACCGTGCTGGTGGTGTTGTTCGCCGACGCCAATTGGATCTCCGTGCCGGTCAAGCTGTGGGGCGGGCTGATCGCCGATGCCAAGCTACCCATTCTCCTGTTCCTCGTTTTCCTCCTCGGCCTGCTGCCGACCATGATCGTCTATCGCGCGAAGCTGTGGGCGTTGCGGCGGCGGATCGAACCGCTGGAGCGCAATGCCGCCAAACCGGTGGACGTCCCCGCCGTCCCGGCCACATCTGTGTTGGCGCCGCCCGACGAAGCGCGGCTCGCCACCGACACCAAGGTCTGGCCGCCGGCATGAGGAGCCCGATATTCGTCGCCATCGACACGCCCGACATGATGCGGGCGAAGACGATCGCGGCGCGGGTGAAGGGCCATGTCGGCGGGCTGAAGCTCGGGCTTGAGTTCTTCTGCGCCAATGGGCGGCATGGCATTCGGGAGATGACCGAGTTCGGCCTGCCGATCTTCCTGGATTTGAAGCTCCACGACATTCCCAACACGGTCGGCAAGGCGGTGCAGGCGCTGCGCGGGCTGGAGCCGGCGATCGTCACCGTCCACGCCGCGGGCGGGCGGGCGATGATGGAGGACGCGAAGGCCGCGGCGCCGCTCGGAACCAAGGTGGTGGCGGTGACGGTGCTGACCAGCCTCGACCGCGATGATCTTGCCGCCATCGGCGTTCCCGCGGATCCGCATGAACAGGTCGCGCGGCTGACGGGGCTGGCGCGCGAGGCGGGGTTGGACGGGGTAGTGTGTTCGGGCAACGAGGTGGCGGCGGCGAAGCGGATCTGGCCGGACGGGTTCTTCGTGGTGCCGGGCGTTCGGCCGGCAAAGGCCCACGTGGGCGACCAGAAGCGGGTGATGACGCCGAGGGCAGCGCTGGATGCGGGGGCGTCGATCCTGGTGATCGGCCGGCCGATCACGCAGGCCGAGGACCCGGACGCGGCGGCAAGGGCCATCGAGGCGACGCTCTAAATCCTCCCTCGGATTTCCGGGGGAGGGGGACCGCTCGAAGAGCGGTGGAGGGGCCTGGAGCGGAGCGGAGGGTCTTAGACGCTCGCTTCGCTCGCGCCCCTCCACCACCCTTCGGGTGGTCCCTCTCCCCTGCAATGCAGGGGAGGATACTGGACAGCCGACTGTCTCCAGTCCTATCGGCTCCCCTAAGGAGTGACCCATGACCTGGCTGAACCGCGTCCGCAATTCGATCCCGTTCCTCCCCAAAAGGGAAACGGCGGAGAACCTTTGGCACAAGTGCCGGCAGTGCAGCGCGATGGTGTTCACCAAGGAGTGGGAGGACAATGACAGCGTCTGTCCGCGCTGCGAGCATCATGGGCGGATCGGGCCCAAGAAGCGGTTCGAGGGGATCATGGATCCGGGCTACACGGTGCTCCCCTCCCCCCAGGTGCGCGAGGATCCGCTGAAGTTTCGCGATTCCAAGCGTTACCAGGACCGCATCAAGGCGGCGCGGCAGGCAACCGGCGAGACCGATGCGCTGATGAACGCGCGGGGCACGATCGACGGGCAGCGCGCAGTGGTCGGTGTCCAGGATTTCGCCTTCATGGGCGGATCGATGGGCCTGGCGGTGGGCGCGGCGTTCGTCGAGGGCGCGCGCGCGGCGATCCGCGAGCGTGCGCCGTACGTCATCTTCACCGCGGCGGGCGGCGCGCGCATGCAGGAAGGCATCCTGTCGCTGATGCAGATGCCCAAGACGACGGTGGCGATCGCCGAACTCAAGGAAGCGGGGCTGCCGTACATCGTGGTGCTGACCGATCCGACGACGGGGGGCGTCACCGCGTCTTATGCGATGCTGGGCGACGTGCAGATCGCCGAGCGGGGAGCGCTGATCGGCTTTGCCGGGCAGCGGGTGATCGAGTCGACGATCCGCGAGAAATTGCCGGAAGGGTTTCAGCGTGCGGAGTATCTGCTGGAGCATGGCATGCTGGACATGGTGGTGCACCGCAAAGACCTGCGCGAGACGCTGGCGCGGTTGATTTCCTACCTGGTGCCGGACGAGAAGGCGGCGGCGTGATTGTGCGTTCCTCCCCATCGCGAGATGGGGAGGGGAACCATGCGCAGCATGGTGGAGGGGTAGCTGCCCCAAGCGGAGCTGTTTACCCCTCCACCACCCTGCGGGTGGTTCCCCTCCCCACGCCTGCGGCGCAGGGAGGAACTGGGTGATGGATCACGCCATTTCCGATCATGCCGGCGTACAGCGGCAGCTTGACCGGCTTTCGATGCTTTCGCCCGGCGCGGATGTGTTGGGGCTCGAGCGGATTGCCGCCTTGCTGACGCGGCTCGGCAACCCGGAGCGCAGCTTGCCGCCGGTGTTTCATGTCGCGGGGACCAACGGCAAGGGTTCGACCTGCGCCTTCTTGAGGGCGGCGATCGAGGCTTCGGGGCTCACAGCGCATGTTTATACCAGCCCGCATCTGGTGCGGTTCAACGAGCGGATTCGCATTGCAGGGAAGCTGATCGAGGACGCGCTGCTGGCCGAGTTGCTGAAGGAGGTGCTTGGCATAGCCGGCGATATCGGGCCGAGCTTCTTCGAGGTGACCACGGCAGCGGCGTTCCTCGCCTTTGCCCGCACGCCCGCGGATGCCTGCATCGTGGAGGTCGGCCTGGGCGGGCGGCTGGATGCGACCAACGTCATAGCCGACCCGGCGGTGTGCGGCATTGCGCAACTCGGGCTCGACCATCAGCAATTCCTCGGCCCAACGCTGCCCGGCATTGCGGGAGAAAAAGCGGGGATCGCCAAAAGCGGCGTGCCGCTGGTTACGCAGCATTATCCGGAGCTGCTCGCCAACCGGGTCGGCGAGGCGGCGGCGGCGGCCGGCGCGGTGTGGCTGCCGAAGGGCGGGCGCTGGGATGCGGCGGCCTATCGCGAGCGGCTTCATTATCGCGATGAAGCCGGCGCGCTGGAACTCCCTTTGCCCCGTCTAAGGGGCGCGCATCAGGCGATGAATGCCGCCCTGGCGGTGGCGATGATCCGCCACCAGGAGGCGGTGCCCGTGCGCGAGGCGGGGCTTCGTGCGGCGATGGGCTGGGCGGAGTGGCCGGCTCGGCTGCAGCGGCTTGGCGCCGGGCCGCTGCACGAACTGTTGCCGGCGGGGTCCGAGCTTTGGCTGGACGGAGGTCACAACCCGGCGGCGGCGCGCGCGGTTGCGGATTTCTTCCGGGTGCACGTGGCGGCCGAACGGCCGTTCCACATCGTGTTCGGCCTGCTTGCCAACAAGGATGCGGCCGGCGTGCTCAAGCCGTTCGGAGGGCGCAGCGCCGCGGTGCATGCGGTGCCGGTGCCCGGTCACGCGCATCACCCACCCGCCGAGCTTGCCGCCGCCGCCGAGGCCGCCGGGCTGAAGAGCATGAGGTCGCCGGATGTAGCGCATGCGCTGGGCTGGATCGGCCGCCATGCGGACCGCGCGCAGCCGCCGATCGTGCTGATCCTCGGCTCGCTGTACCTTGCGGGCGAAGTGCTGCGCGCCAACCGGCAGCCGCCGGTCTAGGCGCCGCGCAGTTCCTTCAAGGTGCGCGCCGCCCACTCGTACATGTCGGCATCGCGCATCCGCTCGAACCGGTCGATGCGGCGGGCGCGGCGTTCGGTTTCGTCGAGCAGCGGCAGGGCCTCGGCTTGGCGGCCGAGGCGGATCAGGAGCGCGGCGTGGCGGCATTGCGCTTCCGCCCCGGAAAGACGCTCGCCGACGTCGGCGTAGAGGCGGAGCGCTGCCTCGCTGTCGCCGCAGTCGTCGAGGCTTCGGGCGAGGAGCAAGGAAATACGGTCGTTCTCCGAGGGAGAGTGGGAGGCGGGCAGCCCTTGAAGGATGTCCCGGGCCGCCGTCGGGCGGCCGCTTTCCAGCTCGGCGCGGGCAAGCTTGACCTGAAGCGCGCGGTCGCTGCCTCCGGGTGTGCGGGCAAGCGCTTCGGTGAAAGCTTCGGAGGCTTCGGCCCAGGCGCCTTTGTCGGCCAGCGCGTCGCCGAGGCGCGTGCGGTTGGCGGCCGTGTCGGCGGTGTCGAGCGCCTCGCGGGCGGTTCGCAGATCGCGCTCCGGATCGAGCTTCTTGACCGCGGCGGCGGACACGGCGCGCACTTCGCGGCGCCCGCTATAGGCCGGCAGAATCTCGAAAAATGCATAAGCCAGGCAGCCGGGAATCGAGAGAAAGATGATCGCGGTCAGCCACATCCCGTTGCGGCCGTTCCTGATGCAGTGAACGGCGCAGAGGAGCTGGACCAGGATGAAAAGGCCGATGAAAGGCATCAGCCGGTACCGTTCTCCTGGCGGGCATCGCCCTCGCCCACCGTGCCGGCGGTGCCCATCGACGAATCGATCAGCCCGGCGCGCATCATCAGCCAGAACAGGATGATGCCGGGGAAAGCAATGGCGGTGGTGAACAGGTAGAAGTTCACATAGCCGAACCGCTCCACCATCGCGCCCGCCGTTGTGCCGGTCAGAAAGCGGCCCACGACGGAGGCGGCGGCCGAGATGAGGGCATATTGCGAGGCGGTGAAGCGCAGGTCGCAGAGCGCGGAGAAGTAGGCGACGACCGTCACGCCGCCGATGCCGCTGGCGACGTTCTCGAAGGTGATCGCGCCGGCCAGGCCCCAATTGGTGTGCCCGGCCTGGGCGAGCAGGGCGAAGGAGAAGTTCGACACCGCCATCAGGAAAAGGCTGATCAGCACCGACCGCTTCATGCCGAGCTTGGAATAGAGCACGCCGCCGATGAAGATGCCGACCAGGTAGGCCCAGAAGCCGGCACCGACGTCGTAAATCGCGATCTCGTCATTGGAATAACCAAGGTCGTCGAGCAGCAGGCGCAGGGTGAGCTGGCCAAGCGTGTCGCCGATCTTGTGGAGCAGGATGAAGAGTAGGACGAGCACCGCCCCCCGGCGCAGGAAGAATTCGGCGAACGGGCCCCAGATCGAGCGGAAGCTTTCAGCGAAGCCGCGGCGCTCCTGCACTTCGCGGTGGCGCTTGGGCTCGCCCATGACGAGGCCGGTGATCATCGCAGGAAGGGCAAAGGCGGCGCAGGCCATGTAGGCGATTTCCCAGCCGGCGCGCTGCGCGACCACCAGCGCGAGCGCGCCCGAGAGGACCGAGCCGAGCCGCCAGCCATATTGCGACATGCCTGCGCCGACGCCGAGCTGGCGCGGCTCGAGCAGCTCGATGCGGTAGGCGTCGATGACGATGTCGAAGGTCGATCCGGCGACGCCGACCAGGATGGCGGCGTAGGCGGTGTAGAGCAGGCTTGCCGAAGGATCGACGAGAGCGAGGTTGATCACGGCAGCGATCACGAACACGCCGGCGACGAGCAGCCACGAGACGCGCTGGCCGAGGCGGCCGAGGATCGGGATGCGGACCCCGTCCACCACCCAGGCCCAGAGGAATTTCAGATTGTAGACCAGAAAGGCGAGGCTGAAAGCGGTGACGCTTTTCTTGTCGATGCCGTCCTGGGCGAGCCGGGTCGTCAAGGTCGCGCCGAGCATCGCGTAAGGAAAGCCCGAGGACACTCCGACGAACAAGGCCGCCAGGGGCGCGCCTTCGGTGTAGGGGCGGATAGCTTCGGGCAGGTGGCTGCGCCATCCAGTGTGGGCGGTCTGCGGCGTGGCTTCTTTCATGCGCCCTTGTAACGCGTCCGCGTCTGCCTGCCAGACCCTGATTGAGGGTTGCGCGCAGGAGGGCTCCGGCGCAGCATCGGGTCCGATGGACATGCCTTACAGACTTCGCCCCACCCCGGGGCAGCGCGCGCTTGCCGCGACCGTGGCGCGCGGCGAGAGTACCGATGGGGAGCGGGTCACTTCGGTCGGGGCCGCGGTCTACACGAGCGCGGTGCGGTTCGCGGCGGAGCAGGCGGCGATCTTTGGAAAGGTGCCGCAGGTCATTGCGCCTTCCGCCTTGCTGCCGCGGGCCAATATGGCGGTGGCGCATGACGGCTTCGGCGTGCCGCTGCTGCTGACGCGGGACAAGGACGGTGTGGCGCACGTCTTCTTCAACGTCTGCCGGCATCGGGGTACGCGGCTGGTGGAGGGTGGCGAAACGCAGTGCGGACCGCGGCTGGTCTGCCCCTACCATGCGTGGAGCTACCTGCTGAACGGCAGCCTGGCGGGCCTGCCGCGGCCGGACAGCTTTCCGGGGCTGAACAAGGGCGATTACGGATTGCGCGAACTTCCAAGCCGCGAGGCTGGCGGGCTGATCTGGTTCGCGCGGGACGAGGCGCCGGATTTTGCGGGCGCCGAGGGGCTTGCGGCGGAGTTCGACGCGTTCGGGCTGGCCGGGCACCACGTCTACCGGCGGCGAACGCACCAGGTGGCGGCGAACTGGAAGCTGATCATGGACGCGTTCCTTGAGAGCTACCACGTTCAGCGGCTGCACGCCCAGACGATCGGCAAGTTCTTCGCCGACGGAATTACCGCCGCCGACACGCTTGGGCAGCACCAGCGCTCTGCGGTCGGGCGGACGGACCACCTCGCCGCCGTCGATCCTGAGGATTGGGCGGCGCTGCGCGGCGCGATCACCTTTGCCTACCAGCTCTTTCCCGCGACGTTGCTGATCATGAGCCCCGACTATGTGAATCTAATGGTGCTGATGCCGCAGGCGGTCGGCGGGACGCTGGTGGAGAACTTCATGCTGGTTCCAGAGCAGCCCACCACCCCGGAGGAGGAGGCGCATTGGGAAAAAAGCTGGCGGCTGCTGGATGGCGGCGTGTTCGCATCGGAAGATTTCCGCGCGGCGGCGCTTGGCCAAAAGGGGCTGGCGTCGGGCGCGATCGAGACGCTGACGCTTGGCACGCTGGAAACCGGCATCCGCCATTTCCACGATCAGGTGGAGCGGGCACTTCGTTGAAGCCGAACACGTCACCCCCCGCGAAAGCGGGAATGACGGTGAGGCTCACTCCACCTGTTCGTAGATCTTCAGGCCCGGGGGGACGCGCTTTACCTTCTCGCCCTGCAGCGTTCGATCCAGCGCTTCCAGGGCGCTTTTCAGGATCTTGTCCGAATACGGCTTGGCGAGGCAGCCGATGCCGAGGGTTTGTGCCTCGACCGGGCAGTTGCCGGTGACGAACAGCACCGGCACCTTGCGTGCCGCGGCGGCGCGGGCGACGTCCATGCCGTCGCCGTCGCCGTTCAGCGCGACGTCGGTCAAGACGAGATCGACCTCCTCCTCGCCCAGCACGCGCACCGCCTCGGCAAGGTTGTCGACGGTGGCGACGACCTCGTACCCCGCTTCACGCAGCGAATATTCGTTGTCGAATGCGACCAGCGGCTCATCCTCCACGATAAGGATTCGGCGGATGGCCCTTTCGCGTTTTCCAAACAACATCTAGACGCTTGCCCTTCCCGGCGGCACTCGGTTCTCCTGCGTAACGAGGCAGAGTCGTATCGGTGCCCGCCGCCGCAACCGTTTGGGCGCATATTTCAGCCCGTCCGGCTTCAACGCGAGGAGCGCATACTCTGGCCCGCAGTCCCACCCGTCCCCCCGGCCCGCCCAAGGGCCCCGGCGACCGCCCCACCCGAACCGGCCCCCGCAAGCCGGGGGAGCGCGCGCCCAGCGGACCACGCGGACCGCGCCCGCCTTCGGGCGACGAGCCGCGGGGGCGGCGCGACGCTGCGCCCGGCGAGCGGCGGACCTTGCGTACCGATGCGCCGCGCGGGCGGAGTGCGGCTCCGCGCGACCGCGATGCGCCGAGGGGCGAGGCGCGCGGCGCACGTGGAGCTGGCCCGCGTGACAGAGCGGCCAGCGGCGACGAGCGGCGCCCGCGCTTTGAGCGAGACGCGGCTCGCGGCCGGGATGCGGCGCCTCGGGACCGCGACGCACCGAGGGGTAGTCCGCGCGGCGAGCGCACCGCCAACCCGCGCGCCCGCGCCGCGCAGGGCGAGCGGAGGCCGGACGATGACCGCCGTCCTTCCCCGGGCGGAGACCGGCGGCCGCCGCGTGCTGCTTCCGAGGGCGAGCGACCCCAGCGGACCGCGCGGCCCGGTGTGGCACGAACTCCCGCCAGGCCGCCCCGCACCGAAACAGCCAAGCCCCCTCCTCGCGCCCCCCGCCCAAGGCCAGAGCGCAAGGCTGAGCCGAGGCCCGTCGAAACGGCCGAAGCGCCCGCTCCGCACGTCGCAACCCGGGAGCCGCAGCGTATCGCCAAGCTCCTCGCCCGCGCCGGCATCGCTTCGCGCCGCGAGATCGAGCGAATGATCGAGGACCGGCGGATCGCGCTGAACGGGGCGCCGGTGGAAACGCCGGCGACTTTGCTGACCTCGCTGGCCGGAGTTACCGTCGACGGAACCCCGGTGAAGGCGCCGGCGGCCGCGCGGCTGTTCGCATTCCACAAGCCGGCGGGCGTGCTCACCGCGGAGCGCGATTTCTCCGGCCGCCCGACGATCTACGACCGGCTGCCCAAGGATATGCCGCGGATGATCCCCGTCGGGCGCCTCGATTTCAATACGGAAGGGCTGCTGCTTCTCACCAACGATGGGGAGTTGAAGCGCCAGCTCGAACTCCCCTCCTCCCGGGTCGAGCGCACCTACCGTGCCCGCGCGTTCGGTGAAGTCAGCCAGGAGCAGCTCGAGGAACTGATCACCGGGGTGGAGATCGACGGCGTCCGCTACGGCCAGATCGACGCCAATCTGGAGCGGAGCACCGGCCGCAACCAGTGGATCGAGATGCGGCTTACCGAGGGCAAGAACCGCGAGGTTCGGCGCGTGCTGGAGCATCTCGGGCTCGAGGTGTCGCGGCTGATCCGAACGGCTTACGGGCCGTTTTATTTGGGCGACATGCCGCCGGGGTCAGTGCTGGAGATTCCGCAGCATCAGCTCGTCGAGTTCCGGAAAGGGTTGAAGTGAGAAGCGCCGACCAGTTCCTCCCCATCGAAGATGGGGAGGGGAACCATGCGAAGCATGGTGGAGGGGTAAATGGCGCAGGCCTCAGCGATGGGAACGGGAAACGTCGACCCTCAGAGCTAGCTACCCCTCCACCACCCTTCGGGTGGTTCCCCTCCCACGCCTTCGGCGCAGGGAGGAACTGATATGCGCATAATTGCAGGCAAGTGGCGGGGGCGGGCGATCGTTGCGCCCCCCGGCGGGGCGACCCGCCCCACCTCCGATCGCACGCGCGAGGCTTTGTTCTCCATGCTCGCAAGCCGCCTCGGCAGCTTCGAGGGGCTGGAAGTGGCCGATATGTTCGCAGGCTCCGGCGCGCTCGGGCTTGAAGCACTGTCTCGCGGCGCGACGAACTGCACCTTCGTCGACAACGACCGTGCCGCGCAGGAGGCGATCCGCGCCAACCTCCTGAAGCTTGGCGCGGACGGCGACGTGCGCGGCGGCGGGGCGGAGCACGCCCGGTTCGCGAAGCCGCTCGACCTCGTCTTCCTCGATCCGCCTTACGGCAGTGGGTTGGCGGACAAGGTGCTGCCCACCCTGCCGCTTGCCACCGGCGCGTTCGTCAGCGTCGAGACTTCGCGCGCCGAGACCGTGACCGCGCCGGGGCTGGAGCTCCAGGCCGAGCGCACCCACGGCAAGGCCAAGATCACGCTGCTGCGCCAGCCTTAACCATTGCCCCAAGCCGGTGCGTTCCCTACCTGTTCAAGGGTGAACCAGCCCCTCTCCAATGCCCCCGAGCCCGGCTATCTGCGCGGGCTGAACGAACCGCAGCGCCAGGCCGTGCTCACCGCCGAAGGGCCGGTGCTGGTGCTTGCCGGCGCCGGCACGGGCAAGACGGCGGCGCTGACCGCGCGCCTCGCCCACCTGATCGCCACGCGGCGCGCCTGGCCGAGCGAGATCCTGTCGGTGACCTTCACCAACAAGGCGGCGCGCGAGATGAAGGAGCGGGTCGGGCGCATCGTCGGCGACGCGGTGGAAGGCATGCCGTGGCTCGGCACCTTTCACTCGGTGGCCGCGAAGATGCTCCGGCGCCATGCCGAGCTGGTCGGGCTGCAGTCCAACTTCACCATTCTTGATACGGATGATCAGCTTCGCCTGCTTAAGCAGTTGATTACCGCCAACGATCTCGATGAGAAACGCTGGCCGGCGCGGCTGCTTGCCAGCCTAATCGACCGCTGGAAGAACCGCGGCTGGACCCCCGCGCAGGTCGATGCGGCGGAGAGCGAAGCCTATGCCAACGGCAGGGGCGCCGAGCTGTACGGGCTCTACCAGACGCGGTTGAGGGCGCTCAACGCGTGCGACTTCGGCGATCTGCTGCTCCACATGCTGGTGATCCTGAAGACTCACCGGGACGTGCTGGAGCACTACCAAACGCGCTTCAAATATATCCTGGTCGACGAATATCAGGACACCAACCAGAGCCAGTATCTCTGGCTGCGGCTGCTCGCCCAGGAGAGGAAGAACATCTGCTGCGTCGGCGACGACGACCAGTCGATCTACTCGTGGCGCGGCGCCGAGGTGGCGAATATCCTGAGGTTTGAGAAAGACTTCCCGGGCGCGGTTACCATCCGGCTCGAACAGAATTATCGCTCGACGCCGAACATCCTGGCGGCCGCATCGGGCCTGATCGCGCAGAATAGCGGCCGGCTCGGCAAGACCTTGTGGACCGAGCATGACGAGGGCGAGAAGGTCCAGGTGGTCGGCGTCTGGGACGGACCCGAAGAAGCCCGCCGCGTCGGCGAGGAGATCGAGGGCGTCCAGCGCGGCGGTGGACACTTGGAAGACGTCGCCATCCTGGTCCGCGCCCAGTTCCAGACCCGCGAGTTCGAGGACCGCTTCATTGCGATCGGCCTGCCCTATCGGATCGTCGGCGGATTCCGCTTCTACGAGCGGGCCGAGATCAGGGACGCGCTCGCTTACCTGCGGGTGATCGCGCAGCCGGCGGACGACCTCGCCTTCGAGCGGATCGTCAACACCCCCAAACGCGGCCTCGGCGACAAGGCGGTGGCGCGGATCCACAGCCTTGCGCGGGGCCAAGGCGTGCCGCTGATGATGGCCGCCGCGCAGATCCTCGACACGGACGAACTGACCCCGCAGGCGCGGCGCGCACTCGGCAACCTCGTCGGCGATTTCGCCAGGTGGCGCAGCCGTTTATCCGAGCTTCCTCACGCCGAACTTGCACGTCTCGTGCTGGACGAGAGCGGCTATACGGCGATGCTCCAGGCGGACCGTTCCGCCGAAAGCGCGGGCCGGCTCGAGAACCTCGCGGAGCTCACCCGGGCGATGGAGGAGTATGAGACCCTCGGCGCGTTCCTGGAGCATGTCAGCCTGGTCATGGAGAACGATGCGGCGCGCGACGAGGAGAAGGTCACCATCATGACCATCCACGCCGCCAAGGGCCTGGAATTCGGCACCGTCTTCCTTGCCGGCTGGGAAGAAGGCGTGTTCCCTTCGCAACGATCATTGGACGAAGGCGGCAATGCCAGCCTGGAGGAAGAACGCCGCCTTGCCTACGTCGCGATCACAAGGGCGCGCCGTAAGTGCTTCATTTTCCACGCCGCCAACCGCCGCATCTACGGCCAATGGACGAGCTCGATCCCCTCCCGCTTCGTCGCCGAACTCCCCCCCGCCAACATCCACCAGGAACAGACGATGAGCGGCGGCGAGAGCCTGTGGCGCGCCAACTGGTCCGAACACGCCGACCCCTTCGCCGATGTCTCGCGCGGCCAGACCCGCGGCCCGGGCTGGCGCCGCGCGGTAACCGGCGGCTTCGAACGCAACCCCACGCGCGTGGTGGAAGTACGCGCCTCAGCGGTCAGCCTCGGCAACCCCGGCCGCGGCGATGTGTCCGTTGGCCAGCGCGTCTTCCACTCGAAATTCGGCTACGGCCAGGTGGCGGAGATCGAAGGCAACAAACTGGAAATCGACTTCGAACACGCCGGTCGCAAGCGGGTGCTCGACAGCTTCGTCGAGCTGGCTTGACTACCGATACTTGCCGCCCGCACGCTTGATCTCAACGTCCCCGTAACCCATAGTTTCCAAGAATATCTCCATGTCCGACTCAGACGTAGCACATCGAGGTCCTAGCCATATTTCCTTCACTGGAGAGTATTCTCCTAGTTGAAAGGGGAAGTCGATAAATGGAATTAACCGACCTTTTCCTACCCTGTACTCGATTTTTCCTTCTTCGACTTCTCTTTTTCCAACAAATCCTCCAATAAACTTGAAGGATTTTCTCGAACTCGAGGCAAGCTCAAGAGCAACTGAATGGCTCCCCCTAACTTCTCGCTCATCAACAAACGCGGGGTTCTTATATGCTGAGGCAATCCCGAACATAAAAGCTAAGTCACTTTCACCTTGCTCGTCGAAGTAATTCTGGTCTAGCTTGCTCTCTCTGAATATGGCCACAAGCATATTGATAATTTCATTCTGCTGAACTTCCGAGTCATATTCTACCTTAGCGAACCTTGCCGGTATATCTATCTGGCTTACACAAAAGCCTATTGAAAATCCTTGTGCATCATCCGCGTAAGCGCGCCATTGGCTCAGACTATCTCCGTCCATAGAGAAGCTTGCTAAGAAGTGTCGCAATTCCTGTGGTCTAATTTCCCAATGCGACCTAAACCGCTCAAGAAACTTCTTAGGGATTGCCGGGATATCATCAGGAACATCATCTCGGTCGTGGAGTCTCTGCATCGCGATATCGAATTGCGCTAGTGCCCAAACGACCTCCTCGCCGTCATTCATGCAGCCCGCGTCACCGAACCGCAAGGTTCTGTGTTTCAGAATCGCAAGCAAACTCTCAGCGGAGCAATAGTGGAATATCAGTTCATCACTGACATCCATTATCCTGTGGCGGACAGCATCTACCACGGACTTACTCACCCACCGGTGGCCGTCGTCAAGCTTATGGATCGGGGTTGTCATACTAATAGCATACCGGCCAGTTTGTCAGATGCAACGGTTGAAGCTGTAGGGCGGCGCTTCCTGTGCCGCGACTTCGGCGCCTATATGACCGAGCACTATTCTGCAGATCTACCGCCACTCCTGATCAAATTTCGCCTACAAAAAACAAGTGATCCCCGATCTGCGTCACCGGCACCCTGCCGCGCGACCAGGCCGGGGCTACCGCGGTGGTGTGGTAGAAGAGTGCGCCGCCGGTTGGGTCGGTTGAGCGGCCGGCGAGGATTTCGGCGGCGATGCGCTTGGCCGCGAGCCACCGGCGGTGCGCCGCGCCGCCCTCCGGCAAATCGTCGATCGCCAGCATCATGGCGCGGTTGGGGTCGTTTTTGTTCCAGCAGCTGAACTGCCAAGCGGCGCTGACGGTGTCGGTGACGAAGGTGCCGTGGGTTTTGGCGGCGCGGCGGTTGGCGATGACGTGGCCGACGGCGCGCATGCCTTGTTCGCCCTGGTTGCGGGCTTCGCCCCAAATGGTGAGCGCCATCCAGTGCGCGTCGACGACGTCGATGTCCTCGTCGGAGATCGGGGCTTCCCCGGCTTCCGTGGGAGCGACCGCCGCTTGGAGCGTGCCGCGGGGCCGCAACCCGTCGGGCTGGAGCGGGCGGGTCCACTCGCTCCAGTCGGAGGCAGCTGCCGGTGCCGTAACCTTGGCCAGCGCGATGGCTTCACCGCCATCGCGGGCCTGGGCCGCGAAGACGATCAGGCCGCTCAACGCGGCGGCTGTCAGCCACTTCATCATCGCAAGATGCGCCTATCCCGCCGGGCAAAAAGCCTGCTCGGACAGGGCCGTAGCATAAGACGGGTGGAGCGTCACCCGCCCTCCCCTAAACCGTAGCCAGAAGGCCTAACGGCCCTTGTGGCGGATGTTGGAGGGACGGCCGCGGCGGCCTTGCTGGTGCTTGCTCTTGTCGTCGCGGCGGCCGTCGCGCTTGAACCCGCGCTTGCCGCTGGGGGCGGCATAGCTGCCGGACGCCTCGGGCAGTTCGAAGCGGAGGCCGCCGGAGACGGGGTTGGCTTCGACCAGCCGCAGCTTGAGGCGCTGGCCGGAGGCGAAGGCGGTGTCGGTGTCTTCGCCGATCAGGGTATGGCTTGCCTCATCGTAGCGGAAATATTCGGTGCCAAGCGTTGAGACCGGGACCAAGCCGTCGCCGCCAAGCCCTTCCACCATGGCGAAAAATCCGAACGGCTGGACGCCGGTGATCCGGCAGTCGACGAGTTCGCCGACGCGCTCGGACAGATAGGCCGCGACATAGCGGTCGAGCGTCTCGCGTTCGGCTTCCATGGCGCGGCGCTCGAGCTGGGAGATGAGCTCGCCGGTGACCTCCATGGCTTCGGCCTCTGAATTGCTGAGGCCGCTGTCCCCCACATCCGGTCCAAGCCCGTAGGCGCGAACCAGGGAGCGGTGGACGATCAGATCGGCGTAGCGGCGGATCGGGCTTGTAAAGTGGGCGTAGGAGCCGAGCGCCAGCCCGAAATGGCCGTGGTTTTCAGGCGAGTAATAAGCCTGCGTCTGGCTGCGCAGGATCTGCTCCATCACCTGCGGCTTGAAGTCGGCGTCGCCGACGCGTTCGATGATGTGATTGAAGGTCGAGGGGCGCACCACCTGCCCAAGCGCGAACTCGACCTCGAAAGTCTTGAGATAGTCCTTAAGCGCAACCAGCTTCTCGCGGCTCGGCGGCTCGTGGTCGCGGTACATGACCGGCGCCTTTTTCGTCTCCAGCGCCTTGGCGGCGGCGACGTTGGCGGCGATCATATAGTCTTCGATAAGCTTGTGGGCGTCGAGGCGCTCGCGGGGCGCCACCGACATGATCCGCCCTTTCTCATCAAGGACGACGCGGCGCTCGGGAAGGTCGAGGTCGAGCGGGCCGCGCTTCTGGCGGGCGGCGTAGAGAGCCTTCCAGCAGGCCCACAGGGGCTTGAGGGTGGATTCGACCAGCTCCGGGGCGACGGGGGGGCGGGAAGGCTCGACCTCCGGCATGGAGCAGGGGGAGGAGAAGACCTCGGCGCTACCTTCTTGATCCTCCCCGGGACGGGGAGGGGGACCGTTCGCGCCAGCGAACGGTGGAGGGGGTTGGTCAACCGCACTGCCGGTCTCGGAGCCCCCTCCACCAGCTTCGCTGGTCCCCCTCCTCGTCCCGGGGAGGATTTCTGCCGCATCGATTGCGGCCTGCGCATCTTCGTAGGCGATGTTCGCGGCGATGCGGACGCGCGCGCGGGTGAAGCGCCAGCTTTTGAGCTCGCCCGCTTTGGTGACCTGGAGGTGGCAGACCAGGCTGGCGCGGTCTTCCCCTTCCTTCAAGGAGCAGACGTGGGCGGAGAGCGTCTCCGGCAGCATCGGCACGACGCGGTCGGGGAAGTAGACGCTGTTGCCGCGCTTCCGCGCTTCCTTATCGAGCGCCGAGCCGGGGCGGACGTAGAAACTGACATCCGCGATGGCGACCAGCGCCTTCCAGCCGCCGGCATTGGCGGGGTCGTCGTCGGGTGCGGCCCAGACGGCGTCGTCATGGTCGCGGGCATCGGCTGGGTCGATTGCGACGATGGGGATGTGGGTGAGGTCCTCGCGGCCGCCGAGCTTCTGGCCGGCGATGCGCTCCGCCTCGTCGAGGACGTGCTCGGAGAATTCGTGCGGGATGCCGTGCTTGTGGATGGCGATCAGGCTGAAGCTGCGCGGCGCGAACGGGTCGCCGAGCACTTCGGACACGCGGGCGCTGATCCGCGGCGGGCGCCCGGCTTTTTCGGCAAGGACGAGATCGCCGACCTGCGCCTTGCCGATGTCGGAAATGGGAAGCTCGCGCCGTTCCTTTTTCTCCACCGGGCGCAGCCAGAGGTGGTCGCCTTCCTTGTGAACGACGCCCAGCAGCAGTTCGCTCCCTTTGGCGAGCTTCTTCATCGGGTGGGCCGCCCAGCCGTTGCCTAGCTGCTCGGTGCGGGCGAGCACGCGGTCGCCGACGCCGAGGGAAGAGCCCCTGCCCTTGCGCTCCAGCACGCGGATGCGGGGCTCGGGCATGTCCGATTCCCAACGCTCCGGCGCACCCCAGATCTGGCCGCTGTCGTCGGCATCGACGATGCGCAGCACCGTTACCTTGGGCACGCCGCCGGCCTGGTGAAAGGCGCGTCCCGGCGAGCCTTCGATCAGGCCTTCGTCAGCCATGTCCTGGAGCAGGATCTTCAGCGCCTGCTTGTCTCCCGCGGACAGGCCGAAGGCGCGGGCGAGCTCGCGCTTGCCGGCGGGCTGATCGCTGGAGGCGATGAAATCGAGGATCTGCTGGCGGCTGGGAAGTCCGCCCCGCTGTTGGCCACGCGGCATTCGTTACTCCTAAACACCGCTCATCCTGAGGAGCCGCTGAGCGCAGCCGAAGCGGCGTCTCGAAGGACGCACGGTGCCGGTCCTTCGAGACGGGCCTTCGGCTTGGCTCAGTCCCTCCTCAGGATGAGCGGGGTATCATTGACCTGCCGGAGCAGGCGGTGGTGTATAAGGCGCGAACGCACCACCCGGCACTGCGGATGCAACCGGCGATTCGAAGCCGTCCTTCGACACGGACGAGACGCCGAACACCCAATCGTCGACGCGGACATGCGGGAGCGTCACCCGGCACGGCCCGGCGCTGTCGGGCGAGCCGCACAGGATGTCTGGGTGCCGCAGCGAATGCTCCCATTCGGCGGCATCGGTGGCGCGCCAGCGGACCACGTAATCCGACGCACCCTTGACCGGCGACCAGGTGAGGGTCGTGTCGGTGGACACCGCGCCCTCTACCTTCGGCTCCGGCGGCGGAGGGGCGCTGGCGAGGGCAGCAAGCGCGGCGACGTTCAGCTTCACCACCTTGGCGAGGTAGGAGAAGTCCATCTTGTCGATGGTGTCGCCATATTCCACGCCCTTCTCGACGCGCAGATCCTGATGCTGCCAATTGTAATTCTCGATGGCGACCGAGAAGCGGATGGCGGGGTAGCCGGCGTTCAGGAACTCGGTGTGATCGCCGCCGCGGCCGAAGCGGTCGTTGCGCCATATTTCCCGAACGTCGAGACCGAGGCCGAGATTGCCCGCAAGGTCGTCGATCCAGCGCGACAGATTGCGCGACGGCGCGTCATTCTCGCCGCCGAGGCTGCGTTGCTGGGCGGCGAGTGCTTCGCGCCCCTGCCAACGCGGTCCTTCGGAGAACACCCGGACGTGCGTGTCGTCGCAGACGCCGTCCGAGCTGCAGCTGTTGCCGATGATGTCGTTGTTCAAGTTGGCGAGCACTTCCCAGCCCTGCGCCTTGGCGTAGTCGGCGAGCACCTTGCCGCCGTAGAGGCCCTGCTCCTCGCCAGAGAGCGCGGCGTAGACGATGGTGTAGGGGAATTTGTGCCTGGACAGCACCCGCGCCGCCTCGATCACCGCCGAAGTGCCGGAGCCATCGTCGTTGGCGCCGGGGGCGTCTTTGGTGAAGTCCATCACATCGCTCACACGGCTGTCGATGTGGCCGGTGATGATCACCACGCGGTTGGGATCAACGGTGCCGCGCTGGATGGCGATGACGTCGGTGAGCCTGGTCGGAGTCGGGATCCGGCGGCCGGTGACGATCTGGGACGGCGTCTCGATCCTCAGGCAGTTACCGCAGGCGCGGGAATAGCGGCGGAATTCCTCCTCGGTCCACTTCAACGCCGCGCCGATGCCGCGCTTGGGATCGGTCTGGGAGGAGAGCGTGTGGCGCGTGCCGAAGCTGACCAGCTTTTCAACAATGGCGCGAAGCCGGGCTTCCTGGACGCCATCGGCGATCTCGCGCGGCGTTGCCGCGGAGGCAATGGTGGGGAGGAGGAGAGCGGCGGCGAGGGGGAGAAGACGGAGCAACTTCATGCCATCGTCTCTGCGCGCGTGCGAAGCGTGTAGCAAGCCCGGAGCGAAGGGGCCGGTTGCATTCAGCACGGGAATATCGTTCAACCGCCCGGCCTTACGGAAAGTTTCAGCCGATGCGTTTGCCGCTCTCCTGTGCGCTTGCCGCGCTTCTGCTCGCGCCTGCTTATGGTTCGGCACAGGCGCCCAAGAATGCGGCAGCCAAGCCGGCGAAAGGCGCGTGGGTCACCGAAGTAGGGATGTACCGGCTCAACGAAGACGATCCGAGGACCGAAGGCACCTATTACAAGGGTGTCGGCACATCGTGGAGCTACGCGTGGCAGCAATGGATTACGCCGGAAGACGTCCCGGCGGAGTATCGCGCGCGTTCGTTCAAGAACCTCAGCCGTGTCGTCCTCGATGTCGACACGGCCGGCAAGCCGGGCAATTGCCTGCCGATCGGCACGAGCCCGGAGCCGCGCCTGGACGCGCTCGCCTGCACCCTCCTGATGAAGCGCGCGCGCTTCGACATCCGCTATGCCGGCCCGGGCCGGCCGGTGCCCTATCGCTTCGCCACTTCGGTGACGTGGCGCACATCAGCGGCGCCAGTCGCAGGGTCGCCGCCGCCGCTGATCTACACGAGTCCGCCCGCACCGCCACTGCCGGGTGGACCCAGGCCCCTCCCGCCTCAGCGGTCGCTGGAGAGCGGCTCGGGCTGGCCGCGCCTCAATTGGCCCAAGGAGCTCGTCGTCGGCCCCGCTCCGGCTATCCAGGCAGCGTGGCCCGGCGGGGCCGAAGGCCGGATCAGCCTCGACCTTGCTTTGTCCCCCGAGAAGGGCGCGACCGACTGCAAGATCGGTGTCTCGTCCGGAGTGGCGGCGCTCGACGAGGCGGCGTGCCAGGTCGCCCGAACGGTGCCGGTGCTGTACAAGGAGATGTGCGAAACCTTGTGTCGCGAGCACTCGATCCCCCTGCAGATCGTCTGGAAAAAGGCAGGAAGCCACGTGCGGCTGCCGCTGGAGCCGAGCGCGCCGACCTATGTCGGCACGCGGCGCCTTCTGGCCGGAACGATCACACGCAAGGATCTGGCCAAGCTGCCCGACCTCAGCGTCAAACGGCGTGAAATCGCGCCGCTGGTGTGGATCGACGCGGACGGAAGGCCGACCAAGTGCATCAGCGCGGCCTATTCGAGCGGCAACCGCGCGCTGGACGCGCGGCTGTGCGAGCTTCTCATCAAGAAGATGCGCTACTCGAGACGGACGGACGTCTTCGGCGACCCTGCGCCGGATCTGTTCTACGACCGCATCGACCTTGATGGCATCCTCTAGACCGCTTCCACCACCTGCTCGATGGTGCCGAAGATCGGGTGGCCGTGTTCGTCGTCCATCCAGATGCGCACGGTGTCCCCGGCCTTGAGGAAGCCGGTGGTGGCGCTGCCCGCCTGGATGGTTTCCACTGTCCGCACCTCAGCGATGCAGGAGTAGCCCACACCGCCGTCGGCAATCGGCTTGCCGGGGCCTTCGTCCGGGCCGCGGTTCGAGACAGTGCCGGAGCCGATGACCGTGCCGGCGGCGAGGTTACGGGTCCTGGCGAGGTGGGCGACGAGGGTGCCGAAATCGAAGGTCATGTCGACGCCGGCGTCGGCGCGGCCGAAGGGCTGGCCGTTCAAGTCCACCTTGAGCGAGCCGTGGAGCTTGCCGTCCTTCCAGCGCTCGCCGAGGTCCGCGGGGGTGACGAAGACCGGCGACAAAGCCGAAGCGGGTTTCGACTGCAGGAAGCCGAAGCCCTTGGCGAGTTCGCCCGGGATGAGGTTGCGCAAGCTGATGTCGTTAACGAGCCCGATGAGCAAGATGTGCTCCAGCGCCTCCTCCCGGGAGACGCCGCGCGGCACGTCGCCGGTCACCACCACCACTTCGGCTTCGAGGTCGCAGCCCCAGCTTTCGTCGGCGAGCGGGATGGGCGAACGCGGCGGCAGCATCTCGTCGGAGGCGCCCTGGTACATCAAAGGATCGGTCCAGAAACTTTCCGGCATTTCGGCCCCGCGCGCCTGGCGGACGAGCTGGACGTGGTTCACATAAGCCGAGCCGTCGGCCCATTGGTACGCGCGCGGCAGGGGCGCCAGCGCGTTGCGCTCATGGAAGCGCATCATCGGGATCGCTTCGTGGGCGAGATCGGTGGCGAGCAGCTCGAGCTGCGGCGCCGCCGTAGCCCAGGTGTCGAGCGCGGCCTGCAGGGTCGGCGCGATGTGAGTCGCATCGGCGCACCAGGCAAGATCGTGGCTAACCACGACCAGACGGCCGTCGCGGCCTCCCTTGAGCGATCCCAGTTTCATTGGTTCTTCCTCCCTATCCTCCCCGGGACGGGGAGGGGGACCGCACGAAGTGCGGTGGAGGGGGGTCAATGCAGCGCACTGCACGAGCCCCCCTCCACCAGCCTGCGGCTGGTCCCCCTCCCCGGCCCGGGGAGGATTGCGTCACTGGCATTTGCCGGAACGCTTGGCTAGTGGCCTCCCCAACACCCTACCCGATCCAAGGACCTTCCATGCGGAACATCGATCATTTCATCGGCGGCGAGGCCGTCGCGTCCGGCGAGCGGCACGGCGACATCTTCGACCCCAACAAGGGCGAAGTGCAGGCCCGCGTCCGCCTGGGCACGGCTTCGGACCTCGAGACGGCGGTGGCGGCCGCGAACGCCGCCCTCCCCGGCTGGATGGCGACCAACCCGCAGCGCCGCGCCCGGGTGATGTTCAACTTCAAGGCTTTGGTCGAGAAGCACATGGACGAACTCGCGCTGCTCCTCTCGTCCGAGCACGGCAAGGTGATCGCCGATTCGAAGGGCGACGTGCAGCGCGGCCTCGAAGTGATCGAATTCGCCTGCGGCATCCCGCACGCGTTGAAGGGCGAGTACACTCAGGGCGCGGGGCCGGGCATCGACGTTTATTCGATGCGCCAGCCGCTCGGCATCGTTGCCGGAATCACCCCGTTTAACTTCCCCGCGATGATCCCGATGTGGATGTTCGGGATCGCCATTGCGGTGGGCAATGCGTTCATCCTCAAGCCCTCCGAGCGTGACCCGTCCGTGCCGGTGCGGCTGGCCGAGCTGATGAAGGAAGCGGGGCTTCCGGACGGCATCCTCCAGGTCGTCCATGGTGACAAGGAGATGGTCGATGCGATCCTCGACCATCCCGAGATCAAGGCGGTGAGCTTCGTCGGTTCGTCCGACATCGCCCATTATGTCTACCGCCGGGGCGTCGAGGCGGGGAAGCGCGTCCAGGCGATGGGCGGGGCGAAAAACCACGGCATCGTCATGCCGGATGCGGACCTTGACCAGGTGGTGAACGACCTGACCGGCGCAGCCTTCGGCTCGGCCGGCGAGCGCTGCATGGCGCTTCCCGTGGTGGTGCCCGTGGGCGAGAAGACCGCCGCGAACCTGCGCGAGAAGCTGATCCCGGCGATCGAGGGGCTTCGGGTGGGTGTCTCCACCGACGCCGAGGCGCATTATGGGCCCGTCGTCAACGCCGCTCACCGCAGCCGCATCGAAAATTACATCCAGATGTGCGCGGACGAGGGCGGCGAGCTGGTGGTCGACGGCCGCGGCTTCACCCTTCAGGGCCATGAGGAAGGCTTCTTTATCGGCCCCACTTTGTTCGACCACGTGAAGCCGCACTTCCAAAGCTACCAGGAAGAGATTTTCGGGCCGGTGCTGCAGATGGTCCGCGCTGACAGCTTCGAGCAGGCTTTGCGCCTTCCCTCCGAGCATCAATATGGCAACGGCGTCGCCATCTTCACCCGCAACGGCCACGCCGCGCGCGAGTTCGCGGCGCGGGTCAATGTCGGCATGGTCGGCATCAACGTGCCGATTCCGGTGCCGGTCGCCTACCACAGCTTCGGCGGGTGGAAGCGCTCGGCGTTCGGCGACATCAACCAGCACGGCATGGAAGGCATCCGCTTCTACACCAAGACCAAGACGATCACCCAGCGCTGGCCGGACGGCTCGGTAACGGGCGAGAACGCATTCGTTATTCCGACCATGGGGTGAGGATATCCTCCCCTGCCTTTGCAGGGGAGGGGGACCCGCCGCAGGCTGGTGGAGGGGCCGAGCGAAGCGAGCAAGCAGCACCTCCGCTTCGCTCCGGCCCCTCCACCACCGCCTCCGGCGGCGGTCCCCCTCCCCCTTCAGGGGGAGGATTTTTGCCCCGGCACGCGTTAAAGGAGCTCTCATGATCCGCCGCCTCCTTGCTTTCCTTCTACTCCCCCTCGCCGCCGCCTGCGCCACCGTCCCAGCGGACGCCCCGCAAGGGCAGAAGCGCATCGCCCTCACCTTCGACGACATCCCCCGCGGCCCGGGCGCGTTCCTTACCCAGGAGGAGCGCACCGAGCGTCTGATCGCAGCGCTCAAAGCGGCCGGCGTGCGCCAAGCGGCGTTCTTCGTGAATCCGGGTAACATTGCCGATCCGGCGCGCGCCGGAGCGGAAGCGCGGATTGCCCGCTATGTCCGCGCAGGTCATGTGCTTGCCAATCACAGCTTCACCCACCCGCACCTTAACGCCACGTCCGCCACCGACTATCTGGCGAACATCGATCAGGCCGAGGTCTGGCTGAAGGGCCGCGAAGGGCGGCGGCCCTGGTTCCGCTTTCCGTTCCTGGATGAAGGCGGCCCCGACAAGGCCAAGCGCGATGCGATCCGAGCAGGCCTTGCCCAACGCGGGCTCAAGAACGGTTATGTCACGGTGGACGCTTCCGACTGGAACATGGAGTCGCTTGCCATAGAGGCGAAGGCGGCGGGCAAGGCGATCGACATGGACGCATTGCGCGATCTGTACGTCGAGAGCCATGTCCAGGCCGCCGAGTTCTACGACGGTCTTGCCCGCAAGACGCTTGGCCGCTCGCCGGCGCACGTCATGCTCCTCCACGAGACCGATCTTGCCGCCTTCTGGATCGACGACACGGTGGCCGCGCTTCGCCGCGCCGGCTGGGAGATCGTGTCCGCCGACGAAGCGTTCGCCGACCCGATCTCTACCCTGATGCCGGACGTTCCGTCGGCGCAGGGCACGCTCACCGAGGCGCTCGCCTGGGAGAAAGGCCTGCCTGCGCCGCGTTGGTACGAGCGCAACACCATCAGCCTCGCGAACCGCCTGTTCGCAACACGCGTCCTCAAGGAAAAGCCCGCCCAATGAGCCAGTTCGACCTCACCGACGAGCAGCGCCAGATCCAGGAGATGGCGCAGGCGTTCACAGCCGACGCGATCACACCGCACGCGGCGGAGTGGGACGAGAAGCACATCTTCCCCCGCGACACGATCAAGGCGGCAGCGGAGCTCGGCTTCGGCGCGATCTATGTGTCGGAGGAGAGCGGCGGCATCGGCCTCGGCCGCCTCGAGGCGGCGCTGATCATGGAAGCGATGGCTTATGGCGATCCGTCCACGTCCGCGTTCATCTCGATCCACAACATGGCGTCGTGGATGATCGATCGGTTCGGTTCGGAGGCGGTGAAGGGCAAGTACCTGCCGTCGATGGTGACCATGGACCAGCTCGGCTCTTACTGCCTTACGGAGCCCGGCTCGGGCTCCGACGCGGCGTCGCTCAAGACCAAGGCGGTGAAGGACGGCGACCATTATGTCGTCACCGGCTCCAAGGCATTCATTTCGGGCGGCGGCGAGAACGAGATCTACGTCACCATGGTCCGCACCGGCCAGGACGGGCCGAAGGGGATCAGCGCGCTGGTCATTGAAAAGGACATGCCGGGCGTCAGCTTCGGCGCGCAGGAAAAGAAGCTTGGCTGGCATTCGCAGCCGACCTGCCAGGTCAACTTCGACGAAGTACGGGTGCCGGCCGAGAACCTGGTCGGCGCGGAGGGCGAAGGATTCCGGATCGCGATGATGGGCCTGGACGGCGGGCGCTTGAACATCGGCGCCTGCTCGCTGGGCGGGGCGCAGCGCTGCCTGGACGAGTCGGTCAGGTACACCAAGGAGCGCAAGGCGTTCGGCCAGGCGATCGCCGACTTCCAGGCGACCCAGTTCACGCTGGCGGATATGGAAACGGAACTGCAGGCGGCGCGCATCTTCCTCTACGCCGCCGCGGTGAAGGTGACGGAGAATGCGGCCGACAAGACGCGGTTCGCGGCGATGGCCAAGCGGCTCGCGACCGACACCGGCTCCTCGGTGGTCGACCGGGCGCTGCAGCTTCACGGCGGCTACGGCTATTTGCAGGATTATCCGATCGAGCGCTTCTGGCGCGATTTGCGCGTGCATTCGATTCTGGAGGGCACGAACCAGATCATGCGCGTGATCGTCGGCCGGGATATGTTGCGGCAGTGATCAGGCTAAAGCGGTCCTTCGAGACGGGCCTTCGCCAAGCTCAGTCCCTCCTCAGGATGAGCGGGTTTGGAACCGGGTCTATCATCACCGCTCATCCTGAGGAGCCGGTGAGCCTGTCGAACCGGCGTCTCGAAGGACCGGGCGATTCGAGATGACTCAAGACGTCCTCACCCCCACCGACGGCAAGGTCGGCCGAATTCGGCTTACCCGCCCAAAGGCAATCCATGCGCTCACCCGCGACATGTGCGCGGCCATGACCGAAGCGCTGCTCGCCTGGCGCGATGACCTTGCCGTCGAAGCGGTCATGCTCGACCATGCCGAAGGCCGCGGTTTCTGCGCAGGCGGGGACGTGGTGATGCTGGCGAAGAGCGGTGCCACGGACGGTGCCCTAGCGCGGGAGTTCTTCTTTACCGAATACCGCCTCAACCACCTGCTCTTCACCTACGCCAAGCCGACGATCGCCTTCATGGACGGCATCGTGATGGGGGGCGGGGTCGGCATTTCGCAGCCATGCAAGTACCGTATCGCAACCGAGAACACCCGCTTCGCCATGCCGGAAACCGCGATCGGCCTGTTCCCCGACGTCGGCGGCGGCTGGTACCTGTCGCGGCTTCCCGGGCGGACGGGGCAGTTCCTGGCGCTGACCGGCGCGCGGCTGGATGGGGCGGAGTGCCTGCACCTGGGGCTGGCGACGCACTACATCTCCTCCTTGGCCCTGGATGACGTCAAGGCGCGCATCCTTGCCGAGCCGCAACGGATCGAGGCCATTCTCGAGGATTCGTCCGCCCCTGCCCCTGAGGCCCGCATCGCGGGGAACCGGGAGGCGATCGACCGGCTGTTCGCGTCCGAGGACTATGAAGAAGTCCTCGCCGCGCTCGAGGCCGACGGCTCCGACTGGGCGCAAAAGGAACTCGCCACCCTCCGCACCAAGAGCCCCCAGGCCTGCAAGGTGTCGCTGCGCATCCTCTACGACGGCGGCCTGCAGACGGACTTCGCGCACGAGATGCGCCAGGAATATGCCGTCGCCAGTCGCGTCGTTCAGCGCCACGATTTCGTCGAAGGCGTGCGCGCCTTGCTGATCGACAAGGATAGCCAGCCGCGCTGGGAACCGGCAACGCCCGAAGCCGTCACCGACCACATGCTCGACACCATCTTCGCGCCGATGCCCGAAGGAGAGGAATGGACGCCCTTATGACCTACGAGAACATCCTCATCGAACAGCGTGGCGCCGTCACGCTTGTGACGCTGAACCGGCCCAAGGCGTTGAACGCGCTGAACAGCGGCGTGTTGGCCGAGCTGATCGAAGCCTTTGCCGCTTATGATGCGGACGATACGCAGCGCTGCCTGGTGCTGACCGGCAGCGACCGCGCCTTCGCCGCCGGAGCCGACATCAAGGAGATGGAAAGCCAGGGGTTTGCAAGCATGTACGGGTCGAACTTCTTTGCCGGTTGGGAGAAGGTGACGGCGACCCGCAAGCCCTGGATCGCGGCGGTTGCGGGCTATGCGCTTGGCGGCGGCTGCGAAGTGGCGATGATGGCGGACTTCATCATCGCCGCCGACACCGCCCAGTTCGGCCAGCCGGAGATCAAGCTTGGCGTTACGCCGGGCATGGGCGGCTCGCAGCGGCTTACCCATGCGGTCGGCAAGGCAAAGGCCATGGAGATGTGCCTCACCGGCCGGATGATGGGCGCCGAGGAGGCCGAGCGGGCCGGGCTGGTGGCGCGGGTCGTTCCGGCCGATGCGTTGCTCGACGAAGCGATGAAGACGGCGGAGGCGATCGCCGGCATGGCGCCGCTCGCCGCGATGGCAACCAAGGAGCAGGTCAATGCGGCGTTCGAGATGGGCCTTGCGCAGGGCATCGTCTTCGAGCGGCGGCTGTTCCACGGCCTGTTCGGCACGGAAGACCAAAAGGAAGGCATGAGCGCCTTTGTCGCCAAGCGTAAGGCGGAGTGGACTGGGAAGTGACGTTGAAGCGCACCCTCTCCCTTGACGGGAGAGGGTTGCGAAGCCTTAGCGAGCCTCTTCGGCGAGCTTAGGCGAAGCTGGGAGAGGGTGAGCGCTCGCACTTGCGAGCGCGCGAAGCTTCGCTTCGCTCACCCTCTTCCAACCTCCCCTAGGCGGCTGAGCCGCCAAGCTGCGGTATCCTTCTCCCGTCAAGGGAGAAGGGGTTGGTTGGAGAGAATACATGGCACGCGTAGCAATTATCGGCCTCGGCAATATGGGCGGCGGAATGGCCGCCAACCTGGTGAAGGCGGGGCATGAGGTCAGCGCTTTCGACCTGTCCGAAGCCGCTCTGGCGAAGGCCGAGACGAACGGCTGCCGCCGTGCCGCCACCGCGGAGGAAGCCGTTGCAGACGTCGAAGCGGTCGTCACCATGCTCCCGGCCGGCAAGCACGTCCGCCAGGTTTATGAGGCGAGCGTGATCGGCAATGCGCCCACCTCGGCCATCCTGATGGACTGCTCCACCATCGACGTGGACAGCGCCCGGGCGGTGATCGGGCAGGCGGAGGCGGCGGGTTACCGAATGGCCGATGCGCCCGTCTCGGGCGGTATCGCTGCTGCGGAGGGAGGGACGCTCACCTTCATGGTCGGCGGTTCAGGCGAAGCGTTCGAGGCTGCCCGGCCGTTTTTGGAGCAGATGGGCAAGGCGGTCATCCACGCGGGTGGCCCGGGCGCGGGACAGGCGGCGAAGATCTGCAACAACATGCTGCTCGGCGCGTCGATGGTGGCGACGTGCGAAACGTTCGTGATGGCGCAGAAGCTCGGCCTCGATCCGCAGACTTTTTTCGACATTTCGTCGAAGGCGTCGGGCCAATGCTGGTCGATGACGAGCTATTGCCCCCTGCCCGGCGTTGGGCCGGAGACGCCGGCCGACCGCGATTATGAAGGCGGCTTCGCTGCGGCGCTGATGCTGAAGGATTTGCGGCTGGCGATGGAAGCGGCGCAGAGCGTCGACGCCTACACGCCGATGGGCGCGCATGCCGAGGAGCTTTACACCCGCTTCGCGGAAGGCCTTGGCGGTGGAGGCAAGGACTTTTCCGGCATCGTCAAGATGATCGACGATAGCTGGAAAGCCCGCTGACCCGCCGCTCCTCCACCGCATAAGCGCGGGCAAGCTCGGCGGCGCGTTCGGCCGGGCTTTGCTTGGCGCTGGGTAGCAAAGCGGGGCCGCTGCGGCGGCGAAGATCGGCTAGGCAGCGCTGGGCGGTGTCGCCGTCCCAGAACTCCGGGCGCGGCCGAACCGCCCGTGGCGTGGAGACCGCCTTGTTCAGCTCCACCAGCAGGGTTTCGGGCGTCACCAGCTTGTTGGTGCCTTCGGTGACGGTAACCGGCCGCTCGGTGCTTTCGCGCAAGGTGAGGCAGGGGATGCCGAGGTAGGTTGTCTCCTCCTGAACGCCGCCCGAATCGGTGATCGCCGCGGCGGCGCCGGTGACGAGGCTCATGAAGCGGACATAAGGCTGCGGGTCGATCAGCTTCACCCCGGCGCGGGCCAGGCGCGAGTCGAGCCCGTTCTGCTTGAGACGCTGCGCGGTGCGCGGATGGACCGGAAAGACCAGCGGCAGATCGCGCTGCACTTCGATGAGCGCATCGGCGAGGCGGATGAGCTGCGCCGGCTCGTCGACGTTGGACGGGCGATGCAGCGTGACCACCCCATAGCCTCCGCGCTTCAGGCCCAGTTCGCCGGGGAGGTCCGCGGCTTCGATGGCGGGTCGCACCAGCTCGAAGCTGTCGAGCATGATGTTGCCGACACGGGTGATGCGGGCGGGCGCGGTGCCCTCGGCGATGAGGTTGTCGTCGCCGTCGGGTGACGGCGTCCACAGCACGTCGGCGAGGACATCGGTGACGAGGCGGTTGACCTCCTCCGGCATGGCGCGATCTCGGCTGCGCAGGCCGGCTTCGAGGTGGATGACGGGAAAGCCCACTTTGGCGGCGACCATTGCGCAGGCCGCGGTGGAGTTGACGTCGCCGACCACGACAAGCCAGTCGGGCCGATCGGTTAGCGCGACTTTCTCATACTGGATCATCACGCCGCCGGTCTGTTCGGCATGGCTTCCGGAGCCGACTCCCAGATGGTGGTCGGGCTCCGGCAACTTCAGATCGGAGAAGAAGGCGTCCGACATGTTGACGTCGTAATGCTGCCCGGTGTGGATCAGCACGGGGGTGAAATCCGGCGCGGCGGCGAGGGCGTGCCAAAGCGGCGCCACCTTCATGAAATTGGGACGCGCGGCGGCGACGAGATGAATGCGCTGGGCCATGAGGGGTGATTACGGGCGCAGCGGTTAAGATTGGGTATGGAGGGGATGAACTCCCATCCCTGAAAGGGAGGGGCAGGGGGTGGGTGGCGGCTGAGGGGGCTCGATGCCCCTGAAGACGCATTCTTTGCTCAGAGTCAGAGGCTCGCTTCGCTCGCACCCACCCCTGCCCCTCCCTTTCAGGGAGGGGTAATGCCGGGGTCGAGCGGGTAGGCCAGCACCTTTCCTACTGCGTCCCGCCAAGCTTCAAGCCGCGCATCCCTCACCTCCTGCGCCATCGCCGGCTCGAAACGCTCCACGCTGCCCCGCATAATCGCCGCCTCCTCCAGCGACCCGAACATACCGCACCCGACACCGGCCAGCATCGCCGCGCCGAGTGCCGTGGTCTCGACGAACGCCGGCCGCTCGACCGGCAGCGCAAGCACGTCCGCGAGGTCCTGCGCCATCCAGCTATTTGCCGCCATGCCCCCGTCGATCTTGAGGCACTCCCACCGCGCGCCGTCGGCGGCGAAGGCGGTCATTAGATCGTGGGTCTGGTAGCTCATCGCCTCCAAGGCGGCGCGTGCGATGTGGGCCCGGCCGGTGGCGAAGCTGAGGCCGGTGATCGCGCCGCGCGCGTCGGGCCGCCAGTAAGGGGCGCCGAGACCGCTGTGGCCTGGGACGACCACGACGCCGCCCGTGTCCTGCACGGAGCGGGCGAGTGCCTCGGTCTCCTCGCTGCTGGTCAGGAGGCCGAGTTCGTCGCGCAGCCACTTGATCAGGCTGCCGGCGGTAAACACCGAGCCTTCCAGTGCGTAGCGCCGCGCGCCGCCGAGCTGCCAGGCCACCGTGGACAGCAAGCGGTGCTCGCTTCGCCTTTGCTCGGCGCCGGTGTGGGTGAGAACGAATGCGCCGGTGCCGAAGGTCGCCTTGGTATCGCCAGGTTGCAGGCAGGCCTGTCCGATTGCCGCCGCCTGCTGATCACCCGCCATTCCGCGGATCGGCACCGCCGCGCCGAGCAGTCCGGGCAGCGTTGCGCCGAAATCGCCCGCGCAGTCGACGATCTCCGGCAGCGAGCCGGGCGGAACATCGAACAGGTCGATCAGCCCCGAATCCCAGTGCCCGGTGCCGATGTCCATCAAGGCGGTGCGCGAGGCGTTTGTCGCGTCGGAGATGTGGAGACCACCGGTGAGGCGGAAGACGAGCCAGCTTTCCACCGTGCCGATGCAGAGGTCCGCACCGGCGTCGCGAAGCTGCGGCCAGTGCGCCATCGCCCAGGCGATCTTGGAGCCGCTGAAATAGGGATCGAGCAGCAATCCGGTGCGCGCCTGCACCGCCGCTTCGTGCCCCGCTTCCTTCAGCGCGGCGCAAAGATCGGCGGTGCGCCGGTCCTGCCAGACGATGGCGGGGGCAAGCGCCTCCCCGGTGCGGCGCGACCAGAACAGGATCGTCTCGCGCTGGTTGGCAATGCCGAGCGCGGCCACCCGCTCCGCTCCGCCGGCGTCGCCAACCAAGGCCCGGGCGCAGGCGAGCGTCGTGGCCCATATCTCCTCCGCGTCATGCTCTACCCAGCCAGGCTGCGGATAATGTTGAGTGAGCTCCCTTTGCTCGGAGCCGAGGCAGGCGCCGTCGGGGGCGAACAGCATTGCCCGCGTGCTGGTGGTGCCGGCGTCGAGAACCAGGAGGGCCATTCCGCCAGCTTCCACGCAATGCCCCCAACTGTCGAGCCTCTCCCGGTTCGGGGTTGCGCGCCGCCTTGGCTCAGCGCCTGGCCCACTCCTTCTTCATGAGCTCCTTGAAGGTCAGGAAATCGGCGTCGGAATTGGGGTCGAAATGCTCGATGTCGCCGTTGCCGATATAATCGAAATACGGCCAGTGGGTGTCGTTGTCCTCGCCGTAAAGGTAGCACTGGATGGTGATGCACGGCTCGGCCGGCTCGAGGTTGTGGAGCTTGTGCACCTGGTTGAGGCGCGGCGAAATCCAGGTGACGTCGCCCTTGACGAACGTCTTGGTGGCGAACGCGGTCTGCTCCTCCGGCGCCAGGAACGGGTAAAGGCTGACGGTGATCTCGCCGTGCAGCACGCGGATCACCGCGTCGGCGCCGCCATGATTGTGGATCGGCGAGTAATTCCCGCTCGGCCAGATTTCCATCACGAACGGAATGCCGGGCGACTCGCCCTGGTTGGTGCCGAGCGTGATTCGAAGATAGGTCATGTCCGGATCGTGGGTGCCGAACTCGTTCGCCTTCTGCTCAAGCACTTTTGCGCACCAGCCATCCTTATCGAGGATGCTCGCCTTGATCGCCGAGGAGAATTCCGGAAAATCGGGCGTGTCGAGAACGAAGCGTTCGCCGGCGACATTGTCGTAGAGCTTCTGGCACGTCGGCGTCAGGCTCGCCGGAACGGTGACCCGGCCATAGGCGATGTCCTCCATGGTGATGCTGTCGTGCGAGACGACGCGCATCGGCAACTCGACGGTGACCGGATCCTTCCACCGGTCGACGAAGTCGGTGAGCGGCGCCGCCACCTCGACCTTCCTGATTTCGGATAGCCAGGCCCAGGGATCCTCCGCCCCCTTTTTCGGGCGTTCCAGGAAGCAGTCGGCCAGCATCGTCCCAAGCCGCATCTCCCCCTTCCCGTATCGGATCAGGCGATTGTGACTGTCGAAACTGAACCAGTAGGGGCAGGCAAGCGACGCATCGAGACCGACGCCCGGCTCCAGAAGGAGCTGCGTCTCCACGCCGTCCAGCCCAATCGAATCCAGCCGCACATCGTAGGAGCCGACCGTCCAGCGAAGCGCACGAGGGTCGTTTTTGGCCTGCACCGTAACGGTGAACTCGGCGGAGGTGCGAAGTACCAGGCCGATCGTTCCCTGTCCTTCGACGGGCAGCGTGAAGTTGTGGAGGCCGTCCGACCCCCCTTTCCCGGCCATCGGCACGAGTTCGAGGCTTTCGTAGGCGCGCGGCCGCGCGTCCGGATCGACGTAGGTCATCTTTCATTCCCCTCCCATTGCCGGCCTAAAGAAGCGGGTGGCGCGGTTTTGGTCAATCGGTGCTGTATCCGTTTCGGCGGCGGCCTACACCGGTGCCATGGAAACGTATGATCTCCTGATCGTCGGCGGCGGGATCAACGGCGCGGCGATCGCACGCGACGCGGCAATCCGCGGCGCCAAGGTGCTGCTGGTCGAGAAGGACGATCTCGCCGCCCACACCAGTTCGGCATCATCCAAGCTGATCCATGGCGGGCTGCGCTACCTCGAATATGGCGAATTCCGGCTGGTCAGGGAGTCGCTGGAGGAGCGCGAGATCCTGCTGCGTACCGCACCTCATATCGTGCGCCCTCTGCGCTTCGTCTTGCCCGACGCAAAGCGCATCCACCCGCACTGGATGGTGCGCACCGGCCTCTATATCTACGACCTCTTCTCCATTCGCGGCAGCCTGCCCCGCTCCCGAAGGCTTGGGCGGCGGGAGGGCGCGCTGCTTGCGCCGCTCAAGGAACGCCGCCGCGCCTTGTCTTATTGGGACGCGTGGGTGGACGACAGCCGCCTGACGGTCCTCAACGCGGTCGATGCGGCGGAAAATGGCGCGCAGATCGCGACCCGCACCGCCCTTGTCGCGGCCAAGCGCCAGGGGGGCGTCTGGCGAGCGGAGCTGTCGGACGGACGCCATGTGGAGGCAAAGGCAATGGTGAACGCCGCCGGTCCCTGGGTGGCGGACATCCTCGCCCAGGCCGGCGTTTCGGGACGAAGCGCGACCCGGCTGGTGAAGGGGAGCCACATTGCGGTTGCCGCGCTTTGGGACGGCGATCAGGGCTATATCCTTCAGCAGCCGGACGGGCGGGTGGTCTTCGCCCTCCCCTGGCTCGGCCGCTTTACGCTGATCGGCACCACCGACGTGCCGGTGGAGAATGCCGAGGCGCCGGCGATCACCCTCGAGGAGACGCGCTACCTGTGCGACGCAGCCAACCGCTATTTCGAGCGCCAGGTCACGCCCGCCGACGTGCTTTCCAGTTATTCGGGGATCCGCGCCCTCTACGACGATGGCGCACTGGATGCGAAGTCGGTTACCCGCGACTGGCACCTCGATCTCGATGAAGAAGGTCCGCCGCTGCTCTCCGTCTATGGGGGCAAGATCACCACGGCCCGCGCGCTCGCCCGCCGGGCGGTGGACAGGCTCGGCATCGAGGGCCGCCGCTCCACGGGCTCAAAGGCGCTGCCCGGCGGCGATCTTTATCCGGCTTTCCTGGAATGGCTCGAACAAGTCTCCACCTGGATGCCGCCGGACGTCGTCACGCGCCTCTCCCACGCCTACGGCACCCGCCTCACCGAGGTTGTCGGCGAGGCAAAGAGCGTGAAGCAGCTCGGCCGCCACTTCGGCGGCGGGCTCTACGAGGCCGAGCTCAAGTGGATGCGCGAGCGCGAATTCGCCCGCACCGCGGAAGACGCCCTCTTCCGCCGCTCCAAGCTCGGGCTGCTGCTCTCGAAAGCCGAGCGAACAGCGGTGGAGCGCTGGTTCGCTTAAGGCCCCTCGTGGAGCGGGTCGGTCCCGGGCTCGGGTATTTCGTCCAACTCACGCCGATTCTTTTTGGCTTCCTCCGCAATCTTCCGGTCTTCGGCGGATTTCTCGTTCGGTTCGGTCATCATCACTCTCCTTGCGCACTCCCAGCAATCGCCTGCGGCTGAAGGGTTCTTCCCGCTTCAGCTCGGATGCGCTTCCACTTCCTCGGCGGTGCTTTCCTCCGCCTTTGCGCCGCGGATCCGGGTGCGGCTCCAAAGCAAGAGCCCGGCGCCTGCCGCAACCGCACCGGCAACTCCGAAGCCAAGGCTCAGCGTTCCCCGGCGTTCGCGTTGATCCAGCGCGCTTCTTTTCTCAACCATTGCGTGTCTCCGTACCCATTTGTCCCACACCAAACGCCCAAGCGGCGGCCCTGTGCCGTTGCCCTCCCCCGGCGTGCCTTTATAGTCGCCCGGCCTGGAGACCCGATCCTTTGACCCTGTCCCGTTTCGCGGCCCTTGCCGCCGCCTCGATCCTGCTCACCGCCGCCAAGGCGCCTGAGGACAGGACGATCCGCTACAAAGTCACCCCGCTCGCACCTGGCGGGTGGGGCAATGCGCTTCGGGTTGAGATGCGCTTTCGCGGCGATGCGGACGGCGAGACGACGCTAGTCCTGCCGAGCGAATGGGCCGGCTCGACCGAGCTGTGGCGTCACGTCACCGATCTCAAGATTCGCGGCGCCAGTCGCGCTGCCGGCGCGAACGGCGCGCCGGTGATGCACCACCCTCCGGGCGCCGCCATCCGCGTGCGCTATGACCTGGTCTCCGCCTGGCCTGACGAACCCGGCTTCGCTTATGAAAAAGCCCGGCCGTTGATCGCGCGGGGCCACTTTTTCGTCCACGGCGAAGGCCTGTTCGCCGCGCCGGACGGGCGGCAGGAGAAAAATGCGCGGTTCCGCTGGGGCCGGATACCCAAGGGCTGGGCGGTCGCGTCCGACCTCGATCATCTCGGCGGCGAGAAGACCAGCGTCGCCAATTTGATCAACAGCGTCGTCATCGGCGGCAAGGGAATGGCGGTGGTGGAGCGCCGGATCGGCCGCGCGCCGCTTCGGGTGGCGGTCACCGGCAAGTGGAACTTCACGCCCGAACAACTTGCCGACATGGTAGAAAAGGTAATCGCGGCCGAGAACGACTTCTGGGGCGAGGAAGCAACGCCCTTCCTGGTGGCGATGGCGCCGCTCGGCGACGTGCCGGCGGGCCTCAGCTACACAGGCACCGGCCGTGCCGACGCTTTCTCGATCGCCTCGACCAGCGCGTTCGAGCTCAAGCAGGCGACCCGCTTTCTGGGCCACGAATATATGCATAGCTGGGTGCCGATCGCGCTCGGCAACATGCCCGACGACGAGGCGTCCGATTACTGGTTTTCCGAAGGCTTCAACGACTACCTCGCGTCCAAGGTGCTGCTCCGCGCCGGCCTGTGGACGCTGGAGCAATGGGCGGCGGACAAGAACGAGACGTTGCTCCGCTACGGCACCTCGACCGCCAAGACGATCGCGGCGGGGGATGTCGGCGCCCGCTTCTGGAGCGACCCGGCGGTGCAGCAGGTAAGCTACGACCGCGGGCATCTGCTTGCCGCCATGCTGGATGCCGAGATCGCGGAGAAGAGCGCGGGCGCGGAGTCGCTCGACACGGTTCTGCGCGCACAGAAAAAGGCGGCGGAGGGGAGCTCGACCATGGCCGCCCAGCTGTTTCGGACGACGTTGCTGGAGAAGACCGGCATCGACGCGGCGCCGTTGATCGAGCGCTATGCCCGGGCCGGCGAGGCCGTGGTGCTGCCCCCGGCTCTGCTTGGAGACTGCGGAACGGTGGTGACCGAGCGCCGGAGCGCCTTCGACCGCGGCTACGATGCGCAGGCGACTCGCGTTGCCGACGGGGTGATCGCCGGAGTCGATCCGGGGGGCGCGGCCTACCTTGCCGGGCTGCGCGACGGCATGCGCCTGATCCGGCGCGAGGCGGGGACGATCGGCGATTCGAGCGTCCTCCTCTCCTACCGCGTCGCGGATGGGGCCGAGGAGAAGGTGATCTCCTATCTGCCGGTTGGCCGCACCGAGCATGAGGTGCAGAAGATCGTACTGGCCGCTGCAAGCAAGGAGCAGGCGCGGGCCTGCGCGGCGCGGCTCGGCGGGGTGAAGGGATGAGCTTCACGGCGAAAATCCTGCTGCTCGGCTCGGGCGAGCTCGGCAAGGAGTTCACCATCTCGGCCAAGCGGCTCGGCGCCTATGTGGTGGCGTGCGATTCCTATGCGGGTGCGCCGGCGATGCAGGTGGCGGATGCGGCGGAGGTGTTCTCCATGCTCGACGCCGACCGGCTGCGCGAGGCGATTGCCAGACACCAGCCCGACTTCGTGGTGCCCGAGGTGGAGGCGATCCGCACGGAGATTCTGGCGGAGGTGGAGGCGGCAGGCACCTGCGTGGTGCCGTCGGCGCGGGCAACGCAGATGACCATGAACCGCGATGCGATTCGCGAGCTTGCGGCGACGAAGCTTGGGCTTCGGACATCGCGCTATCGCTTCGCCGAAAGCTTCGATGAAGCGGAGGCGGCGGCGGCGTTCACCGGGTTTCCGTGCGTGATGAAGCCGGTGATGTCTTCCTCCGGCAAGGGGCAGAGCAATGTCGAGGAGTCGGGCGACCTGCGCCGTGCCTGGGACTATGCGGTGGCCGGCATGCGGGGCGACCGGGTGCGGGTGATCGTCGAGGAGTTTATCCGCTTCGACTACGAGATCACCCTGCTCACCATCCGCACCCGCGAAGGCGTGCTGTTCTGCCCTCCGATCGGGCACCGGCAGGAGCGGGGCGATTATCGCGAAAGCTGGCAGCCGACGCCGATGTCTCCCAACGCACTGCGCGACGCCGAAGAGATGGCGCGCAAGGTGGTCGACGACCTCGGCGGCTACGGCCTGTTCGGGGTCGAGTGTTTTGTGGTGGGCGACGAGGTGATCTTCTCCGAACTGTCGCCGCGCCCGCACGATACCGGGATGGTGACGCTCATTTCGCAGAATCTGTCCGAGTTCGATTTGCACGCGCGGGCGATCCTTGGACTTCCGATCCCGCACATCGGCCTCACCGCTCCGGCTGCGGCGTCGGCGGTGATCCTGGCCGACCGGGAGTCCGAGAACTTCGGCTTCGAGGGGGTGGCGGAGGCGCTGGCATTAGGGCGCGAGGGCGCGGAGGTGGACGTGCGTGTTTTCGGCAAGCCGGTGACCCGGCCTTACCGGCGGATGGCGGTGGCGCTTGCGACTGGCGAGACGGCGGATGAGGCGCGCGCAACTGCCCGGGACGCCGCGGCCAAGGTGCGGATCGAATACGGCTCGATGGCCGCCGGAATTGGTAACACGTAAGCCCGCCCCCGAAAGCCCCTCCCCTTCAGGGGAGGGGTTGGGGAGGGGAATGTGACCTGAACAAAGCCGCTGACTCGGAGCCGCACCAGGCCCCTCCCCAAACCCCTCCCCTGAAGGGGAGGGGCTTAGAGGCAGCCCTCTACTTCACCCCTTGCCCCGCCCCTTCGAGCGCCTTCACGAACGCGCGCCGCCACCAGACCACGTCCTCGCGTTCCACCACCTCGTTCATCGCGCGCCAGCGGCGGATGCGCTCCTCCTTGGGCATGCTGATCGCCTGCAGGATCGCGTCGGAAATCTCCTCCTTGCTGTACGGGTTGACCAGCAAGGCGTCCTTGAGCTGCAACGCCGCGCCCGCAAATCGCGACAGGATCAGGACCCCCGGATCCTCCGGGTCCTGCGCGGCGACATATTCCTTCGCAACCAGGTTCATGCCGTCGCGCAAGGGGGTGATCAGGCCGATCTCGGCGGCGCGGTAGAAGCCGGCGAGGTCTTCGCGGCCATAGCCCTGGTTGACGTAGCGGATCGGCACCCAGTCCACGTCGGCGAACTCGCCGTTGATCCGGCCGCTAAGCTCATCGAGGCTTTCGCGGATCGTCTCATAGGTGTGGACCTCACCGCGCGAAGGCGGCGCGATCTGGAGCATGAAGACGTTGCCGCGGCAGGCCTCGTTCTCCTCCAGGAAGCGGCGGTAGCCGAGGAAGCGCTCCTCCAGCCCCTTGGAGTAATCGAGGCGATCGACGCCGATGATGGTGCGGCGGCCGTCGGCGCTCTTCTTGAGCCGGTCGTGGGCGACCCGCGCACCTTCCGTCTCGGCGGCGGCGCGGAACTCCTTGTAATCGATGCCGATCGGGTAGGCCGCGGCGTGAACCGAGCGGCCACCGACATGGATGGTGCCGTCCGGGTCGCAATGGCCGCCAAGCTCGCGCTCGACATAATTCTGGAAGCTTTCCAGCCACTCCTCGGTCTGGAAGCCGATCACGTCGTACGCCAGCAAGGACAGCGCCAGTCCTTCGTGGAAGGGCAGCGAGACCATCAGGCGCGACGGTGGCCAGGGGATATGGAGAAAGAAGCCCATCCGGTTCTTGAGCCCACGCTCGCGCAGCATCCTCCCTAGCGGGATGAGGTGGTAATCGTGGACCCAGATGAGGTCGTCGGACTCGATCAGGGGCTGGACGGTTTCGGCGAAGCGGGCATTCACCCGCTCATAGCCGCCGGCGAAGCTGCGGTCGTACTCGGCGAGGTCGATGCGGTAGTGGAAAAGCGGCCACAGTGTGCGGTTGGCGTAGCCGTTATAATATTCCTCGACGTCCTGCTCCTCGAGATCGATCGTCGCCGAGGTGACGCCGTCGTGGCGCTGGAAGTCGATGTGGCCGCTGAATTCGTCGGTCTTGTTGCCGGACCAGCCGAACCACAGGCCGCGATATTCCCGGAGCGCGGCGGAGAGCGCGACGGCGAGGCCGCCCTGGGCGCCGCCCTCCCCTTCCGGCCGGGGTGCTGCGACCCGGTTGGAGATCACGATCAGGCGGCTCATCGAATGGCGCTCCACGGCTTGGACAGCATCATCGCGCAGTTGATTAAGCCGACCAGCGAATATGTCTGCGGGTAATTGCCCCAAAGCTCGCCGGTTTCAAAGTCCGTGTCTTCGGACAACAAACCGGCGGGGGTGAGCCGCTCGAGGGTCTGTTCGTAGAGCGCTCGGGCTTCTTCGGTGCGGCCGGACAGGTGAAGCGCCTCGATCAGCCAGAAGGTGCAAAAGTTGAAGGCGGTCTCGGGCAGCCCGAAATCGTCTTCGGCGGCGTAGCGCAGCATATGTTCGCCGCGCCGGAGCTCGCGCTCGACAGCTTCGAAGGTGGCAGCGAAGCGCGGGTCGCCGGGCTCAAGGAAGCGCATATCGACGAGCTGGAGCAGGCTTGCGTCGGTCTCCCCGCCGCCGAAGCTGGCGCCGAAGCGCTGTTCGGGGCCGTACAGGGCGTCCTTCTCGATCCGCGCACGGATCGCGTCGGCCCGTTCGCGCCAAAGGGTGGCGCGGTCTTTGAGGGCGAGCACGTCGGCGGCGTTGGCGAGCCGGTCGCAGCCCGCCCAGCACATCACGGAGCTGTAGGTATGAACCGCGCTTCGGGTGCGATATTCCCACAGGCCCGCATCGGGCTGATCGTGCATTTCCCAGGCGCGCTCGCCGACTTTCTCGAGCGCCTGGAAGTCGGCCTCCGTCGCCTTGCGGAGAAGCCGTTCGTCGAAAAATGCTTGGACGTTGGACAGGATGATCTGGCCGTAGGCGTCGTGCTGAACCTGGTAATAGGCCGCGTTGCCGACGCGGACGGGCCCCATGCCGCGGTAGCCGGCGAGGCCGGGCGCTTCCCATTCCTCGATCTTCGCCTCACCCGAGACGGCGTAGAGCGGCTGGATTTGGCCGCTCTTCGCCTCGTCGACGATGTTCCGGAGGTAGACGAGGTAGGATTCGAGCACGTCGAGCGCGCCGAGGCGGTTCAGCGCCTGCACCGTGTAATAAGCGTCGCGAATCCAGCAGTAGCGATAGTCCCAGTTGCGGCCTGAGTTGGCGGCCTCCGGGATCGAGGTGGTCAGCGCCGCGACGATGGCGCCGGTTTCCTCATGCTGGCACAGCTTGAGGCTGATCGCGGCGCGGATCACCACCTTTTGCCATTCCAGCGGGATTGCCAGTCCTCGAACCCACTCCCGCCAGTCGCCCGCGGTTTCGTGCAGCCATGCGGCGAGCGTCTGGCCGACATGGCCGGCGAACGGCTCGTCGGGGCCCAGAAAGAAGTGAAGCGCCTTTTCCAGGCGGAAGGAGCGGCCTTCAAGGATTTGCCCGACCGGGGCGTCGGTGGTGAGGCGCAGCGGCTGGGGCTTCAGGAGGTAGCGGATGTGGTTGGTGCCGCTGGTCCGTTCGGCATCGCGCTCGCCCCAGTTCACCGCGGGGTTCAGGCTTACCCGGAGGCGGGGCGCGCCGGCGATGGGGCGGACGATCCGGCAAAAGGCGACTGGCCGGTACATGCGACCGCTGCGGGGGAAGCGCGGGCAGAAGTCGTAAATTTCGGCGACGCCGCCGTCCGCATCGGTGAGGAGGGTGCGCAGGATGGCGGTGTTGCGCAGGTAACTTTGTTCGACGGAAACCTGATTTTCGAGCGCGATCCGCCAATCGCCACGCGGAACTTCAGCCTCGCCCGTCGGGCTGAGCAGCGAGCAGAACAGGGGATCACCGTCAACGCGGGGTGCGCAGGCCCAGACAAAGCCAGCCTGGCTGTCGATAAGCGCGCTGACCTGGCAATTGCCGATCGGCCACAGGTTGAGATCAGCCACGCGCGGCATCCTCCAGCCAGCCGGCGGCCTCGGCCACGCCGTCCAGCCGCCACGCGGCCGCCGTTGTGCGCTCGGCACCGACGAGGATTCCCGCCCCGCCAAGCGCCGCCGCCGCCGCAAAGGCGTGTTCGTCGGTTAGATCGTCTCCCATGAACAGGGGACGCGCACCGGCAAAGACTGGTTCCCTCATCAACCGGCGAAGCGCGTCGCCCTTGTCGGCGCCGTGGGGCCGAAGCTCGACCACCATCTTGCCGGGCTGGACGGCGAGGCCGGTCCGCTCGGCAAGCGTGGCGGCAAGCGCTTCAGCCTCGGCGGCGCGCTCCGGCGCCTTGCGGAAATGAAGGGCAACGCTTGCGGGCTTCTCCTCCACCAGGAGTCGGGGATCGGCCGCCGCCGCTTCCCCGAGCGCGCGGCGCGCTTCGGCAAGGCCTTCGGGCGCGTGGAGGGGGAGATTGGCGCCATCCGCAAAGCGAAGCTCGAGCCCGTGGGACCCTGAGACCGCAACGCCGCAGCGGCCCAGATGCCGGTCGAGGTCGGCAATCGAGCGGCCGCTGACCAAGGCCAGCCGCCCCTCCAGCCGGTCCGTCAGCCGCGCGAGCAGGGGCTGCAACGAAGCCGGCACGGATATGGCATCCGGCGCTTCGGCCAGTTCCACCAGGGTTCCATCGAAATCGAGAAACAGCGCCGCGCCGTCGAGGAGCCGGGCGGGCGGCGGAAGCAGGTGCGCCATGGCGAGCCGATTGCCCCGCGGGGCACGAAAGTGCAACCCGCCTGCGTCAGCGGCCGCCGCCGTACCGCTTGCCGATTGAAGGCGCAGCCTTTTTCGTTATGCCTCCGCCTAGGGATGCACGGGGAGATATGGATGTCGCGGCCATTTGAAAGCGCGGAGAGACTGGGCATCGCCTGCAGGCCGATGAGCGAGGAAGACATGCCCTTCCTGTTCCGGCTCTATGCCTCGACGCGGGCCCAGGAGGTCGCCATCACCGGCTGGCCGCCCGAGACCCAGATCCAGTTCCTTCAGCAGCAGTTCCAGGCACAGCACCATCATTACACGACCTATTATCCGGCGGCCGAGTGGCTGGTGGTGGAGCGAGGCGGCGCCGCTATTGGGCGCCTGTACATCGAGGAGTGGCCGAGCCAGATCAGGATCATCGACATTGCCTTGCTCCCCGAGGCGCAGCGCAAGGGCTTCGGCGCGGCGCTGATCGACGACGTCGCCCGCCGCGCCGTCGCCGCGGGCAAGAAGGTGTCGATCCACGTCGAAAAGAACAACCCGGCAATGGGCCTGTACCGCCGGCTCGGCTTTACGGCCGTCGAGGACAAGGGCGTGTACGACCTGCTCGAATGGGACCCGGCAGGACAAACCGCCTAGTTGAAGATCGCCTCGTAGCGCACCGCCTGCGCGTCGGCGGCGACAGGCACGATGAAGATGTCGTCGGTGCGGCGGCTGCCCTTGAAGCTGTACGTCGCTTGCGGAAGCAACGGCTGGACCGGGCCCGTGAAGAGCAACCGGAAGCCGCCGGCGTCGCGCGCCGCACGGGGCAGCTCGGCCACTTCCGCGACGGTGAGGACGTGAACCGCGCCGCCCGCTTCCACTTCGAAGCTGTCGCCGGCCGCGAAGTCGCTGATCTTCAAGTCTTCCATCTTTGCCCCTTAAAACCCCGCCCCTAGCGCCTTAGTCCAGCGTCGCGCCGGGTTCGATGCCCCAGAAATGCGCGGTCTGGATATAGCCCTGCTTGCCGCCGACATCGAGCTGGCACCAATTGTTCGCGCATTTGGAAAGGCGGCCAACCACCCCCGGCTCGGCCCGGTAGCGGATGCGCGAACCTTCGTCCGGCGATGCATGCATGGGCCGCGGCTCGCCCCCGGTGACGATGGCGGTGCGGGTGTCGCTGAGCAGGCGCTGAAGCATCCAGCCGGTGGTGCCCGCCGGGTCCTGCACCTTGCGCCAGTTCGGATAGGTTTCGATCACCTTGATCGGCAGATCGGCGCGCACATAGAGCCAGACGCCCGGGTAATTCTTGCCCGGCCCGGTTCGCATCATCGCCCTTCCCGCGGAAATCGACGCCCAATAGGGGGTCGGGCGCTCCTCCTGCGCCTGGGCGGCGGTTACCGAAAGAGCAAGCGGGAGAAGAAGCATCCACGCCTTACGCATATAAAGTCACCCTTGGTTCTTGCCGCGTCTTACGCGGGGGGCGGCGAAGGGTTCAACCGCCAAGTGCTTGACGGTGCCGGGCGGGCGCCCATAGCGGGACGATGAGCCAATTTACCGTAACCGTCACCCGCCGCCTTCCCGAAGCGGTGGAAGCGCGCCTGCGGACGCTTTTCGACGTTCGGCTGCGCGAACACGACCGTCCGTTGACCCGCGAGGCGTTGGCGGCCGCGGACTGCGACGTGCTTGTGCCGACCCTTTCCGACAAGATCGACGGGGCGCTGATCGCGGCCTTCGGTCCGAAGCTCAAGCTCATCGCCAGTTTCGGGGCGGGCACCGACCGTATCGACCTCCTGGCCGCGAAAGCGCGGGGCATAGCGGTGACGAACACGCCCGATGTGCTGACGGAAGACACCGCCGATATTTTCCTGGGGCTGATACTGTCTGCCACGCGCGGGCTTGGCGAGGGCGAGAGGCTGTTGCGCGCGGGCGGGTGGACGGGCTGGTCGCCGACCAACTTGCTGGGCAGGAGCGTCACGGGAAAGACGCTGGCGATCGTCGGCATGGGACGGATCGGGCGCGCCCTTGCCCGCCGCGCCCGCGCCTGCGGCATGCGCATCCACTACCACAATCGCCAGCGTCTCGATGCCGCGGCCGAGGCGGAGACGGACGCGCGCTGGTGGCCCAAGCTCGATCTGCTGCTCGCCGCGGCGGACGTTGTGGCCCTGTGCTGCCCTTATTCGCAAGAAACCCACCACCTGATCGACGCCCGCCGGCTGGCGCTGCTGAAGCGCGAGGCTTTCCTGATCAACGCCGCGCGCGGCGCGGTGGTGGAGGAGGAGGCGCTGCTCGACGCGCTGGAGGGAGGCCGCCTCGCAGGCGCCGGCCTCGACGTCTATCCGAAGGAACCGGAGGTGAACCCGCGCCTCATCGCTTTGCCGAATGTCGCCCTCCTTCCCCATCTCGGCTCGGCAACCATCGAGGGCCGCACCGCGATGGGGGAGAAGGTGATCGCGAACATCCTCGCCTGGAGCCGCGGCGAGGACCTGCCCGACCGGGTGGTCTAGGCCTTAGTCGCCCGTCTGGATGCGTTCGACGAGCTGCTTCACGGTAGGCACGAAGCCGTTCGAGTAGAACGGGTCGGTCTTGAAGCGGAAGGCGGCGTGGCCGGCGAACATCAGGTTGTGGTCGACCGGGCCGCCATGGGCGATGTCCTGAAGCGTCTTCTGGATGCAGAAGCTGCGCGGATCGGCCAGGCGCCCGGTGGAGTTCTTTTCATTGTCCGCCCAGGCCGAGAAAGCGCATTGGCTCAGGCAGCCCATGCAATCGGCCTGATCCTTGCGGATCTGCACTTTTTCAAGCGGTTCGACGAAGACGAGGGTGTCGTCGGGCGTCTTGAGCGCGTCGGTATAGCCGCGATCAAACCATTCGCGCGCGTGGAGCAGGTCGCCGCGCGTGACCCAGTAATTCTTCTTGCCGCCAACGCCCACGTCGAGCTGAAACTCGTGGTCGCCGATCGGCTCCTTCGTAAAAGCGATCTGGCGCTGGGAGCGCGCTTCCAGGCTGCGCAGGAACGGGTTGCGCACCGCCGAGCTGTAAAAGCCAGTGGGTGAAAATTTGTGAAGGAGGATGTCCCCTTCCTCCAGATTCATCAGGCGCTGCTTCCACCCTTCCGGGATGGGGCTTTCCTGAGTCAGCAGAGGACGCGTGCCGAACTGGAACGCGATCTGGCCGAGCTCGGGATTGTCGATCCAGTGATCCCATTCCTTCAGGTTCCAGACGCCGCCGGCCATGACGATCGGCACCTCGTCGGAAATGCCGCCTTCGCGCATGGTGTCGCGCAAAGCCTTGACCCGGGGATAAGGGTCCTCCGGCTTCAAGGGGTCCTCGGCATTGGACAGGCCGTTATGGCCGCCGGCAAGCCAGGGATCCTCATAGACAACCGCGCCGAGCCATTCCGGCACCTTGGAATAAGCCCGCTTCCAAAGCGCGCGGAAGGCGCGGGCGGAGCTGATGATGGGGAGGTAATAGACGCCGTGCTCGGCCGCGATTTCGGACAGCTTGTAGGGCATGCCGGCACCGCAGGTCACGCCGGTGACGAGGCCCTTGGTGCGCTCCAGCGTGCCTTCCAGCACCCGCTGAGCGCCGCCCATTTCCCAAAGCACGTTGATGTTGAGCGCGCCCTGCCCTCCGGTCATGTCGTAGGCGCGCTGCACCTGCGCGACGGCGCCGTCGATGGCGTACTGGACGAGCTCGTCGTGCCGCTCGCGCCGGGTCAGCGCGTGGTAGACCTGCGGGATGATCTTGCCTTCGGGATCGTAGCTGTCGGCATTGACCGCGGACACTGTGCCGATGCCGCCGGACGCCGCCCAGGCGCCGGAGCTTGCGTGGTTGGTCGCCGATACACCCTTGCCGCCCTCGATCAGCGGCAGCACTTCACGGCCGCCATACAGGATCGGCTTCACACCCTTGAACATCGTTCCTCCGACTAAGACGGGGGCGCCTATACGCGGACTTGCCCGCAAATGCGCGGAAAAATCATGGCCCTCCCGGCACGAACGCACGCGGATGGCCGATGGCTTCACCGTAGAGCCGGGCATAGCGGGCGATCATCGCCTTTTCGTTATATTCGACCGCGGCTTTCCCCCGGTTGGCGAGGCCGATGGCATGGCGCAGGTCCTGCCGTTCGGCGAGTCCGTCGAGGGCGGCGGTGAAGCCGGCTTCGTCATCGGGCGCCACGATCAGCGGCTTGTTGTCGGCCGAAACCATGTCGGGAATATCGCCGACCGCGGTGGTCACCGCGGGCAGGCCGGCGGCCATGGCTTCGAGGAGCGAGATCGGCGATTGCTCGCTGTCCGAAGACAAGGCGAAGATGTCGAACGCGGCGATCCAGCGCCACGGCTCCGAGCGGAAGCCCGGGAGATCGACGCGGTTAGCGACGCCGAGCGCCTGGGCTTCGGCGGCGATCCGCTCCCGCTCCGGCCCCTCGCCGACGATCACCAGCCGGGCAGTCTTGTTCTTCATGGCGGCAAAGGCGCGCACCAGGCGGGGGAGGTTCTTGACGGGGCGAAGACCAGCCACCGTGCCGATCACAATTCCATCCCGCTCCCCGCAAAGGCCGAGCAGCTCGGGCTGCGGCGGTTCGGCGTAAAGCGGTACGGCAATCCCGTTCGCGATCCGCTCGATGTGGTGTGGTTTCTGCTTCCAGGCGGTGCGGGCGATGGCGGCGAGCCGCGCCGAGGGGACGATCAGGCGGTGCGCCGCGGGCAGGCCGAAGCGGCGGTAAAGGTTGCGCTTCGGCTTAAGCGCTTCGGTCTCGTCCTGGTTGAAGCCGTCCTCGTGGTGGATGAGCGGCGGACCACCGAACAACCGCCGTGCCATGACCATGTCGAAGGCGCCCCAATTGTAGGTGAGGACGAGATCGAAGTCCCGGGCGTAGCGCGCGAGGCGGTAGAGCCGCCCGGGCGTAGGGGCTCCGGTGAGCGGCGGTGCGTCGGTCGGGAAGTCCACTTCGATGCCGCCGGCGAGCGCATCGCGGGCGGAAAGCTGGCCCGGAACGGCGCTCAGCACGCTGTGCCGCGCCGCGCCGACAAAGGCGTTCATCAGCCGCACCGCCCGCGCTTCCTTGCCGCCGAGCGCGAAGGTGGAGTGGACGTGGAGGATGTGGGGCGGCGCCATGCCGGCCCTTATTGCCCAGCCGGACCGGGAGGGAAAGAAGCGCGCGCAAGCGGGTTGATCGGGCGATGAGCAGCAAGGGAACACTCACCTGCGCCCTGCGCGGCCACGCGCCCGGCGCCGAGCAGATCGCGAATAAGGGCGTGGTTTATGCCCGCTGCCGGCGGTGCGGAGCGGACATGGTGCGCAAGGGTGGCCGCTGGCATGCGGTGCCGAAGGGGTATCGCATCGCCTGGCCGCAAGCTGCGACACCGGCCCAGACTCCGCCGCCTCCGCCACCGCCTTCACCTCCAGTTCCTGTTCAGGCGCCCCCTCCCCGGAACCGCTCGCCGCGCCGCCCGCCACGGCGGCGACCGTCCTGGTGTGCGACGACGATCCCCTGATCCTCAACCTTTTGGAGCACCGGCTTTCGGGCCGGGGCTACCGGGTGGTGCTGGCGCGGGACGGGCGGGAGGGACTTGCCCGCACCGCCGAATGCCGGCCCGACGCCATCGTGCTCGATGCAATGATGCCCACGGTCGATGGGTATGAAATGCTTCGCCGCCTGCGGGAGGAAGAGGCGACGCGCCGCATTCCGGTGATCATGCTCACCGCGCGGCGGGGCGAGCGCGATGTCGTCGGCGCGCTGGAGCTCGGCGCCGACGATTTCATCAGCAAGCCCTTTATCCCGGAAGAGCTTCTGTCCCGGCTTGCACGCCTGCTCGCCGAGCAACGCGTTTAAACGCGGCAAGAAGCACCGCTTCTCTTTCGAGTGCCGGGCAGGCGGAAAACGCGATGATCGTGGTTAACGCCCGGTTGCCTAAAGAAACACTTCGCCGCGTCGTAAAGAAAGGAATGTTTTAACATAAGCGATGCACAACGGCGCAATGATCCACGTGGACGAACAATCGTTGTGGGCGGCAAGGGCGCCGGATGCGGAAGCGGAGGAGCAGGGCTTCTGCGGTGAAGCGCTGGCCGCCGCGGGCGTGGGCACCTGGCGGCTCGACATGGTGAGCGGCCTTGCGACCTGGGACCCGGTGGCGTCCCGTCTGCTCGGCATCGGCGCGGGCGTGCGCGAGGAAGACGTGCTGATGCCGGTCTACCACGAAGACCGGGACATGACCGCGACCGCGCTCCGGGCAAGCTTCGAGACCGGCGACACCTACGATTTCGAGTTTCGGATCCTCCATCCTTCCGGAGACGTGCGCTGGATGCGGATCATCGCCCGGCCGCGCGACGCCGCGCCCGGCGCGCGGCGCTGGCTGTGCGGCCTGATCTTCGACATCGAGGAGCGCAAGCAGGCGGAGCTTGCGTTGCAGACCAGCCGCCGCCGGCTTGCCACCCTGGTCGATAACCTGCCCGGCTTCGCCTATCGCTGCACCACCGAGGCGCCCTGGCGGCTCGATTATGCAAGCGACGGAGCGCTGGCGGTGACGGGCTATTCCTCGGCCGAATGGCTGTCGAGCCGAATCGAGTGGGCAACCATCGTTCACCCCGACGATCTGCCCGGCCTGGAAGCGTCGATCGCCGACGCCATCGCCGAGCGGCGCCGGTTCGACGTCACCTACCGCACCACCCACAAGGACGGCTCAACCCGCTGGCTGCACGAACGCGGCCAAGCGATCTATGGCGAGGGTCGGGAGCCGCTGTCGCTGGAAGGCTTTATCGGCGACGTCACCGAGCAGAAGCTTGCCGAACGCTCGTTAACCGCGGTTCTGTCGGGGACGCTCGACTGCGTCTACTCGCTCGACCGCGAGATGCGCTTCACCTACATGAACGAGCGCGCGCGGGCGCATTACGGCGGCCGCGACGTGGTCGGGAAGTTCATCCTCGACGTCCTGCCGGGCGCCGACGAGACGGATTTCGGCGCCTGTTATTGCCGCGTAATTCGCGATCGCCGCGCCGAAACCATCGAGGCCTACTTTCCCCCGCTGGATAGCTGGATCGAAGCGCATGTGACGCCGACCGCCAGCGGCATCACCGTTTTCTACCGCGATATCAGCGCCCGCAAGCGCGCCGAAACCGCCTTGCTGGAAAGCACCGAACGGGCGCATTCCATTCTCGATTCGGTGCCGCAGATCGTCTGGTCGTGCGAGTCGAACGGCCATTGCGATTATCTGAGCCCGCAATGGCGGGAATTCACCGGCCGCGATCCGCGCGGCGATCTCGGCCTTGCCTGGATCGCCGCCATCCATGAAGCCGACCGCGACCGTGCCCGCTTCGCCTGGACGCGGAGCCTGATCGACTCCTCAAGCTTCGAGGTCGAGTTTCGGCTTAACCATCGTGACGGCGGCCATCGCTGGACGCTGGCGCGGGCGCTGCCCGAGCGTGACGGCGAAGGCCGCGTGGTACGCTGGTACGGCACCTGCACCGACATCCACGACCGGGTGATCGCCAAACGTGCGCTTGCCGACAGCGAGGCGCTCAATCGCTCGATCCTCGATTCCAGCCCCGATTGCATCAAGCTGCTCGACCGCGACAGCCGAATTCTGTTCGTCAATCGCCTCGGGCCCAAGGCGATGGACATCGATGATCCCACGCATCTGATCGGCGCGCGCTGGCTGGACGTGCTCGAACCCGCCAACGCGATTGAAGCGGGCCGGGCGCTGGAGAAAGCGGCGGCCGGCGAAACCGCCCACTTCACCATGATGCAGCCGACCGCCAAGGGCATCGCCAAATGGTGGGACGTGGTTGCGACCCCGGTTGATGCCGACGGCGACAATGCCCGGCTAGCGGTGATCGCCCGCGACGTCACTCACCAGAAGCAGTCGGAAGAGCGGGTACGCTGGATCGCCAACCACGATCCGCTGACCGGGCTTCCCAACCGGTTGCTGTTCCAGGAGAGGCTGGACGAAATCGCAGCGGCGGGTGCGCCGGACAGCGGCTTTGCCTTGCTGCTGCTCGATGTCGACGATTTCAAGCGGGTCAATGATACGCTTGGCCATGACGCGGGGGATTCGCTGCTCTGCGCCTTTGCCGAACGGCTGCGCTCGGCGATCCGGGCCGACGATTTCGTCGCCCGGCTGGGCGGCGACGAATTCGCGGTGATCCTGAACGGCGTTACCTCTTCGGAGGAGATCGCGACAGCCGGCGAAGCGATCATCACCGAGCTTCGCCGCCCGCACATCCACTCGGGCCGCATCCTGGATTTCAACGCAAGCATCGGCGCCAGCCTGTTCCCGATCCACGGCACCGCCCGCACCGAATTGCTCAAGCATGCGGACATTGCGCTCTATGTCGCCAAGGCAAGCTGGCGCGGCAATTTGCGCATCTTCGATGCCGGCATGCGCTCCGAGATGCAGACCAGGCTCTCGATGCTCGGGATCGCGCGGGAAGCGCTGAAGAAGGACCTGATCGTTCCCTTCTATCAGCCCAAGATCGACCTGCGCTCCGGCGAGGTGGCAGGGTTCGAGGCCCTGCTGCGCTGGCGCCACGCGACCCGCGGCATCCAGACGCCCGACTCGATCACCGCCGCGTTTGAAGATCTGAGCACGGCGGCGGCGATCAGCGACCGGATGATCGACAAGGTGATTGCCGACATGCGCATCTGGCTCGATGCCGGGCTGCCCTTCGGCCATGTCGCGATCAATGCGGCAGCGGCCGAGTTCCGCAAGGCCGAGTTCGCCGAAAGCCTTCTGGAGCGCCTGCACCGCGCGGGCATTCCCGCCGAGAGGCTGCAGCTGGAGGTGACCGAAACCGTCTTCCTGGGTCGAGGGGCCGATTATGTGGAGCGCGCGCTCAAGACGCTGAGTCGCGCCGGCGTGCAGATCGCTCTCGACGATTTCGGCACCGGCTACGCCTCCCTCTCACACTTGAAGCAGTTCCCGGTGGACGTGCTGAAGATCGACCGCTCGTTCGTCTCGGAGCTCGGCGTCAATGCGGATGCGGCGGCAATCATCGGGGCGGTGATCACGCTTGGCCACAGCCTCGACATCGAGGTGGTGGCGGAAGGGATCGAGACGCCGGACCAGGCACAAAGGCTGACCGGCAAGGGATGTCACTACGGCCAGGGCCACCTCTACTCGCCCGCCATTCCGGCCGAGCAGGTGCCCGAGATCATCCGCTGCCTCAGCCCGGCACGCGCCGCTTAAGCGCCGCCGCCGCAAGCCGCGCCAGGAACGCTTCGATCGCGTCCGCCGCATCCGGCTCATCGAGCGTCGGAGCGTGGCCGACGCGGGGCACGGTGACCGTTTCAAGCGCGGGAACCTCGGCCTTCATCCGCCGCTCCGTCTCTTCGCTCAACAGATCGGACAGCTCGCCGCGCAGGAGCAGGGTGGGGACGGTGGCAAGGCCGCGCCAGGCTTCCCACATGTCGAACCCCGCCTCGCCGCCGGGCACCTTGAAGGGCTCGGCGATGCGCATGTCGTAATCGAAAACGACCCGGCCGTTGGGCGTGAGCTTGCAGAGGCGCTTGGCGTAGGCGATCCAATGTTCGATCTTGTAGTCAGGATAACGATCGCCCTGCGCTTCGGCGATGGCGCGGGCGGCGTGGAGCCAGGTTGGCCAGTTGAGCGAGCGGCCGACATAGCCGCGGATCTTGTCGAGGCCGCGGGCTTCCAGCACCGGGCCGATGTCGTTGATCACCGCGCCGGCAATTCGGGAGGCGTCGCGCTGGGCAAGCAGCATGGTTACGATGCCGCCCAAGGAGGTGCCGAACAGGATGGCGCGGGAAAGGCCGTGCTCGGCGAACAGCGCCTCGATATCCTCGGCGTAGCGCGCGGGCACGTAGCTCATCGGGTCCTTGGCGTGCTCGCTTTGGCCGCGGCCGCGCAGATCGACGCAGATCACCCGCCAACGTCCGGCAAGGCGTTCCGCAACCCCTTCGAAGTCGCGGGCGTTACGTGTCAGCCCGGGGATGCAGACGATCGGCGGGCGCGACAGGTCGCCGGGGTAATCGCGAAAGTGGAGCCGGAGGCCGTCGCTCGACGACCAATAACCCTCGGACCACGCCGCCATGCTTTCTCCCCAGCTCAACCAAGGCCCCTATCCACCGATGCCGACGCTCCCGCAACCCGCCACTTACACGCCCGAAACCGCGATCCTGTCGCTTGGCGACGCGTTTTACGACCCGGTCGAAGCGGCCGATTTCCCGCAGACGATCCTGCGCTTCCGCAACGACCGATGGGCGCCCGCCGTAGGGCTGGAGGGGCTGAGGGAAGCCGATTGGATTCGCCATTTCGGCCGCTTCGAGCCGATGGAGGGTTCGCTCCCCGAGCCGCTGGCACTGCGCTATCATGGTCATCAGTTCCGATCCTACAATCCGGACATCGGCGACGGACGGGGCTTCCTGTTCGCGCAGCTTCGCGACGGCGCGGGGCGGCTGCTCGATCTCGGCACCAAGGGTTCGGGCCAGACCCCCTACAGCCGCTTCGGCGACGGACGGCTGACGCTGAAGGGCGGGGTGCGCGAGGTGCTTGCCACCGAAATGCTGGAAGCGCTCGGCGTCGAGACTTCCAAGACCTTCTCGCTGATCGAGACCGGCGAGGCGCTGGAGCGGGGCGACGAGCCCTCCCCAACCCGTGCCGCGGTGCTGGTGCGGCTGCAGCACAGCCACATCCGCATCGGCACCTTCCAGCGCCTGCAATATTTCGAGCAGGCGGAGGAGATGCGCACCCTCGCGGCTTATTGCCTCCACCATTATTATGGCGAGGAGCCGGGCGACGACCCCGGCGCGCGCCTGCTTGAACGGTTCGTGCCGGCGGCGGCGCAGCTTGCCGCGTCCTACATCACTGCGGGGTTCGTCCACGGCGTGCTCAACACCGACAACATCGCGATCACCGCGCAAAGCTTCGACTACGGCCCTTGGCGCTGGACGCCGCTGTGGGACGGCGCCTTCACCGCCGCCTATTTCGACCATGCCGGCCTGTACGCCTTTGGCCGACAGCCCGAGGCGATCCACTGGAATTCGGTGCAGCTTGCCCGCGCGCTGACCTCGATCTCCACGGTTGAGGCGCTGCAGCCGTCTTTGGAAACATTCCCGGACACCTTCCAGCGCGCGCTCGTCCGCCAACTCTTCTGGCGGCTCGGCATCCAGCCGACCGAGCATGAGCGGGACAGCGCCTTTCTTGTGGCGCTTGAAACCGCGCTTGCCAGGAAGACGGTAGAGATCGACCGCTTCTTCTTCGACTGGCGCGGCGGACATCGGCGCGGCCCGTCCCCTGCCGACGAGGCTTATGCCGACGGTGCCTTTACCGATTTCGGCACGCTGCTGAGCGCGTACGAAAGCGTGCCCGGTGCCACCGATCACGAATATTGGTCTGACGAGGCGCCCTGTTCGATGCACATCGACGAAGTGGAGGCGATCTGGAAGCGGATCGACGAAGCCGACGACTGGTCGGCGCTCCACCAGAAGGTCGCGTCGATCAGACGGATGGGGGACGCTTTGCGGGGAGCCGCTTGACCAGCGCGGCCAAAAATGGTGCGTGCGCCAGGATGGCGACCCTACTCCAATCCTTTGAGCCGGCAACCGGTGCGGCCTTGTGGACCGGCCAGAGCGGCGATGTCTACGCGGAGGTCGGCCGCGCCCGCTCCGCCTGGGCGGCGTGGGCGGCGAAACCGCTCTCCGTGCGCATAGAGACGCTTCGCCGCTTCGCCAACGGGGTGCGCGGCAAGAAGGACGAATTCGCCGACCTGATCGCCCGTGAGACCGGCAAGCCCTTGTGGGAAAGCGCCACCGAGGTCGATGCGGTGGTCAACAAGGTCGACATTTCCGTGACCGCCTACTCGGAGCGCAGCTCGCAGCGCCGCCAGGAGGGCGCGCTCGGCGCGCGGGTGGCGGTGCGCCACAAGCCGCACGGGGTGCTTGCGGTGCTCGGCCCCTACAATTTCCCGGCACACTTGCCCAACGGCCACATCGTGCCCGCTCTGCTCGCCGGCAACGCGGTGGTGTTCAAGCCGTCCGAGAAGACCCCGGCGGTGGGCGAGTATCTCGTAGCGCGCTTCCACGAGGCCGGCGTTCCGGAGGATGTGCTGCGCTGCGTCCAAGGCGGGCCGGAGATCGGCAAGGCGCTTGCAGCGCATCCGGGCCTCGACGGGCTGCTGTTCACCGGCTCGGCGCGTGCCGGCCTTGCCCTCCACCGCCAGTTTTCCGACACGCCGCAAAAGATGCTGGCGCTGGAAATGGGCGGCAACAATCCGATCGTCGTATGGGACACGCCGGATGCGTACGCAGCCGCGTTGATCGTGGTGCAGTCCGCCTTCATGAGCGCCGGCCAGCGCTGCACCGCCGCGCGGCGGCTGATCGTTCGCGACGGCGCACATGAGGAACTGATCGCGGCCATCGTCAAGATCGCCAACCGGCTGATCGTCGATCATCCCCATGCAACGCCCGCGCCGTTCATGGGCCCGGTGATCGACACCCAGGCCGCCGACCAGCTTCAGGAAGCGTTTCTGGGCCTGCTCACCAAGGGTGGGCGGCCGATCAAGCACCTTGAGCGGCCGCGCGACGACCTGCCGTTCCTGACGCCTGCTTTGATCGACGTCACCGAGGTGCGGGACCGGCCTGATGCCGAACTGTTCGGGCCGGTTCTGCAGATCGTCCGGGTGCCGGATTTCGACGCCGCTTTGGCCGAGGCCAATGCCACCCGCTACGGCCTCGCCGCGTCGCTGATCGGCGGCAGCCCGGAACTGTACGACCGCTTCTGGGCCAATGTACGCGCCGGCGTGATCAACTGGAACAAGCCGACCAACGGGGCGCCCTCGAACGCGCCGTTTGGCGGATTGGGGCTGTCCGGCAATCACCGGCCCAGCGCGTACTATGCCGCGGATTACTGTGCATACCCGGTGACCAGTTCGGAGGCCGAGCAAGCGCGGACAAGCATCGGGGTGGGGCTGAGAGACCCTTACGCCAGCACCTAAGTTCCTCCCCATCGCAAGATGGGGAGGGGAACCAGCGAAGCTGGTGGAGGGGTAGCTGCCGTGTAGCTGGTGGCTTTGCGCTGTGACCTCCAAAGCCTGCGCCAATTACCCCTCCACCATGCTCGCATGGTTCCCCTCCCCATCCTCGCGGATGGGGAGGAACTGGGGTTAGCCTCGCACTTCGGGGAGGTAGTTGTCGTCGATCCAGTCCGAGAACCGCGTGATCTTGGCTTCGAACTTCATCTTTACCTTGCCGGTGGAGCCGTGGCGCTGCTTGGCGACGATCAGTTCGGCCATTCCGGATGCGCCTTCCATGTCCACCATCCACTTTGCATGGTCGTCCCACACCTTGGCGTCGTCGCCTTCGCTGGGCCGCTTGGGTTCCTTGACCTGGACGTAATATTCTTCGCGGTAGACGAACCAGACCATGTCGGCATCCTGCTCGATCGAGCCGGACTCGCGCAGATCCGAAAGCTGCGGGCGCTTGTCCTCGCGCTGTTCGACGGCGCGGCTGAGCTGGGAGAGAGCGATTACCGGGACGTGCAGTTCCTTGGCGAGCGTCTTGAGGCCGCGCGAGATTTCGGAAATTTCCTGCACGCGATTCTGGTCGCCGCCGCTTTTGCCCGAGCCTTGGAGGAGCTGGAGATAATCGACCACGATCAGGCCGATGCCGCGCTGGCGCTTCAGGCGGCGGGCGCGGGTGCGCAGCGCCGCGATGGTAAGGCCGGCGGTGTCGTCTATGTAGAGCGGCAGGCCCTCGAGATCGGCGGCGGCGCGGGCGAGGTTACGGAAATCCTGCTGGCTGATCTTGCCCATGCGCAGATTCTCGCCGCTGATCCCCGATTGCTCGGCAAGGATTCGGGTGGCGAGCTGGTCGGCCGACATTTCCAGGCTGAAGAAGGCGACGGGGCCGCCGGCGGATTTCTCCGGCGCGATGCCGTCGGCGATGTCCTGGAGGTAGCGGGCGGCGGCATTGTAGGCGATGTTGGTGGCAAGCGCGGTCTTGCCCATGCCCGGACGGCCGGCGAGGATCACGAGATCCGAATGGTGAAGGCCGCCGGTCTTGGCGTTGATTCCGTCGAGCCCGGTCGTGACTCCGGACAGGCCGCCGCCGGTGTTGAGCGCCTTTTCGGCGAGCTGTACCGCCATCCGCGTCGCGTCGGCGAAGCTTTTGACGCTGCTTTCGCCGCCGCCTTCCTCCGCAACGCGGTAGAGCGCGGATTCGGCCTGCTCGATCTGGCTCTTGGGATCAACATCCTCGCTGGTGTCGATCGCCTTTTCGACCATTTCGCGGCCGACGCCGATCAGGGCGCGGAGCAGTGCCAGTTCGTAAATCTGGCCGGCAAAGTCGCGCGCGCCGATTATCGCGGCGCCCGATCCGGTAAGCTGGGCGAGGTAGCCGGGGCCGCCGAGCGCCTTCATCTCCTCGTCGGCCTCGAACAGCGGGCGGAGCGTGACCGGCGAGGCGATCATGTTGCGATCGATGAGCTTCAGCACCTGTTCGTAGATGCGGGCGTGGAGCGGCTCGAAGAAATGGTCGGGCCGCAGCTTAAGCTGGACGTCCTCGGCCAGGCGGTTGTCGATCATCAGCGCGCCGAGCAACGCCGCCTCGGCCTCCACATTGTGGGGCAGAGTCGAGGTTTCGGGCACGGGCGCGTCGCCCGTCAGTCTGATAATGTCGGCCATGCGGGCCTTGTCCTCCTTTCCGGCGGCGGGCTCAAGCCAGCAAGCCTGTGGAACTGCTGTGGATAAAGCGCTTCGTCCCGTTCCGCCTCCCGGCGTAAGTCCGGGGTGACGCCCCGACGCGCCGCCGCTAAAGGGCGGGCATGGGCGAGGCGCGCATCATCGACATCGAGCTCGACGAGCGGACGATCATCCGCCGAAGCGACGATATCGAGCGCGAACGCCAGGTTGCGATCTTCGACCTTCTGGAAGGGAACAGCTTTCAGCCCGCCGGGCACGAGGGGCCGTTTCGAATCAGACTTGGGGTCGAGGAAAACCGCCTCGCCATCGAGGTTCGGGACGAAGCCGGGCAGCCGCTCGACACCATTCGCCTGGGTCTCGCCCGCTTCAAGCGGCCCGTGCGCGACTATTTTGCGATCTGCGAAAGCTACTTCAAAGCCGCACGCTCCGATTCCCCCAAGGGCCTGGAGACGATCGACATGGCCCGCCGCGGGATGCACAACGACGCAGCCGAGCTTCTCCAGGACTGCTTGCAAGGCAAGATCGAGATGGATTTCGACACGGCGCGGCGCCTGTTCACCCTGATCTGCGTGCTCCACATCAAGTGAGTCTTGGGCATCGAACGGGGCTTGCCCGGCGGCTGCGAAGCGGCGAATGTCGGGCCATGCGAAGCGCCACCCTTCTCGCCACCTTTGCCGCCCTCGCCGGGCTCGCCGGCTGCGCGGCGTCGGAGCGGCCTTATGCGCCGGTGAAGGACATCCGCTACTCGGCGATGGGCGAAGCGCCGTTCTGGCTGCTCACCATCGGCGACGACAGCATCCTGCTCAGCCTGGTGCCGGAGGGGCGGGATCCCCGCACCCGGTTCATCGACCACGCTTATTCACGAGTCCTTCCGCGCGTCGAGGGCGGCGTGCGGACCTGGGAATCGGGCGCCGGCGCCGCCGTGATCGCGGTTCGGGCGGCGCCGGGGCCCTGCACCAATGCCGGCGGCGCGGTGTACGAGGACCATGTCCGGATCCGCCTCAGCGGCCGCGAACTCCAGGGCTGCGGCGGCCGCCTGCTTCAAAAGGCGCGCGGCTGATGTCGATCATGTCGGACAGGTGGATTCGCGAGCGGGCGCTGGGCGAAGGGATGATCGAGCCGTTCGAGGACGGCCAGCGCCGGGAAGGGACGATCAGCTACGGCCTGTCGAGCTACGGCTACGACGCGCGGGTGTCTGACGAGTTCAAGCTGTTCACCAACGTCGACAACGCCATCGTCGATCCTAAGGACTTCAAGGCCAACAGCTTCGTTGATCGCAAGACGGACGTCTGCATCATCCCGCCCAACAGCTTCGCGCTTGCCCGGACGGTGGAATATTTTCGGGTGCCGCGCGACGTGCTGGTCATCTGCCTCGGCAAATCGACCTATGCGCGGTGTGGGATCATCGTAAATGTGACGCCGCTCGAGCCCGGCTGGGAGGGGCATGTGACCTTGGAATTTTCCAACACCACGCCGCTCCCCGCCAAGGTCTACGCCAACGAAGGGGCGTGCCAGTTCCTGTTCCTGCAGGGCAATGAGCCGTGCGAGGTGAGCTACGCCGACCGCGCCGGAAAATATATGGGCCAGCGCGGCGTGACGCTGCCAAAGCTTTAGGCCGGCTTCATAATCCACTTGCACCGACATCTGGCCGCTCCCCTGTTGTTTCTCTGCGCTTCAGTGGGCGCAGCCACGCTTCCCGCAACGCCGGAGGCGGCGGCGGAGCGCATGGTGGCGCTCAACAACAAAGCCGGGCTCCGCTCAGCGGAAGGCACAGCCTTGCTTAGCGGCGAGCTGAAGGCATTCGCGACCGCCGGCAGCGGCACCCTCCCCGCACCGGACAAGGTCATCCGCACCGGCCCGCGCAGCGCGGTTGCCCGGCTCCCGGCGGCAGCCGGGGCGAACCCGGACCTTTATCTCTATATGGAAGAAGGCCGAGCCGGCTGGCAGGTGACGGCGATCCGCTCCCTGGCGCTTACCGGGGTGTTGGAGGAGATGATCCGGATGGATGCCGAGGCGCCCTCGGACGATCCCGAACAACGTGACACGATCCGCAATGCGAAGCTTACCCTTGCCGCCGACCGTGAACTGATCGGCTGGGCGCAAGAGCATCGTGCACTGCTTGCCCGGGCCCGGTCCGAACCGCGCTCGGCCGAGCTGGCGCGGGCGCTCAAGGCGGGCGGCGCGAGTCAGGTCCGCGAGGAAGATGGCCTGTTGATCGTCTCCGTCGGCGGCATAATGGACAACGAGGTCGGCTTCCTGCTCCCCACCTCCGACCGGGTGCCGGCAATCAGCCCTTCAACCTACATCTGGATCGAGCCCGCGGCAGACGGCTGGTACCTTTTCAAGACTACCTGAGGCACCTCCCCGGCCATCGGCGGTGAAGCCGCCGGGCAGAACGCACGGCGCCTGCTTATTCGGTGTTCTGGTTGCCTTCGTGGACCAGCCAGCCGAGGAACACCAAACCGGAGAGCAGTACGACGCCGGCGGCGATTGCGATGTAGCCGGTGGTGGAGACGTTCTTCCGCTTGCCGTCCGGAAGGTGCTTGCCGGAGCCGATTTCCCGGCCGGCGAAGCTCAGGCCGGGCTGCGGGCGGCGATCGCTGAGGCCGTATTCGAGCCCTTCGCCGATACGCAGCGACGACGCGCCGTCCCTGACGCTGCGCATCGACGGCGCTGCCATCAGCCCGGCACGGACGGTCTGCTTCTTGCCGCCAAGCGTCACCCGCAGGCGCGCGCCGGCGAAAGCCCCCATCCGCGTCTGCTGCTGCGGCCCCGCCGCCAGTTCCGCGGCCTCGACCGACGCCGCGCACGGCCCGAGCTGCGCCAGAACCACCGCCGCGATCAGCAACTTTTTCATGAACTCCCCCCCTCCTGTAGAGGGGATTTCATCGCCCGACCGGGGTTGAAGCACAACTACCCCGGCGCAGGTTTTCGCGCCGTGTGGCGCTGCGGCAACGCATGCTCAGCCTTCCTGACGGGCAGACGCCCGCGCCTAGAACGCTGCCCGTGGCGCCCCGCCCATCATCTGGGCGCGGACCAGCGGCAAAGGGGGGCCGCCATAGCTCAGGAACTGGTCGTGGAAGTCCTTCCACGCCGTGCGGCCGCCGCGGCTCGCCGTCCAGTCCTCGCGAAGCTTGCGGATCATCAGCTTGCCCATCGTGTAGTTGAGATAGGCCGGATCGTAGGTGCCGCGCGCCGCCTGCTGACGGGCATTGCCTTCGTCCTGATAGCATTGATCGAGGAACATCCTGCGCGATTGCTCCATGGTCATCCGGCCGGTGTGCATGCCGATGGCGGACAGATAGCGGCAGTTGCGCAGCAGGGCGTTGGAGAGCTGGCCGATATGGATTTCCGGGCTGCCGTCGCCGAGGCCCGCTTCCCACATCATCTCTTCCGAATAATGCCCCCAGCCTTCCGCATAAGCATAGCCGACGAACACCTTGCCGAAGGTGAACCGGCTGCGGTTGGCATGGAGGAAGTTGAGGAAGTGGCCCGGCCACACCTCGTGCACCGAGGTGAAGAGCAGGTCGGCCTCACCGGGCACGAAGCCGGCCTGGACGTCGGCGGGCCAGCTCGGATCGGGCGGGGCGATGTAGTAAACGGACGGCAGCCCGCTCTCATACGGCCCGGGGATGTCGATATAGGCGAAGTTCTGCCGGTTGTAGGGCGGCGCTTCCTCCACCTTGGCTTCCTCGGTGCCGGGGATGGTGACGAGGTTCTTGTCCTGGATGAACTGCTTCAGGCCCGCAAGTTGCGCCCGCGCGCCCTGGACGGCGCCGCCCTTCGGCTTGGAGGCGCTCATCTTGTCCATGCAGGCCTGCGGCGAGAGGCCGGGTGCGTAAACGGCGCAGGCGGCCTTCACGGCATCCTGGTTGCGCTTCAGGTCGGCGCGGCCGATCGCTTCCAGTTCGGAGATCGGGAGATCGACCATCTCCGTGTCGCGCAGCATTCGGGCGAAGGTGCCGGCGCCGAGTGCAAAGTTCTGGGTGGCGCGCGGCCGCTCGCCTTCGAGCCAGGTGGCGAGACCCTTCATCGCCTTCACCGCGCCCGTTGTGGCGCGGTCGAGCTCCGCCTGGAGCGCGGCATCCTTCACTTCGGCGAAGGCGGCCTTGCCGTCGGTGGGGTAATATTCGGCATAACCGCCGAAGGCGGACTTGCCGTAGTCGATGAAGCTCAAGGGCAAAGGCGTCTTGAGGTTGGCCCGAATCTGCTGCGCCGCCCGGGGGATGTTCTTGAGGTAGTCGGTGTAAGCGCGAAGCCGGGTCTCGGCGGGTGCGTAGTTGCGGGTGACGTAGACCGAGGGGCCAAGCGCATCGGCATAATAAGCCGGGTTGCGGTGCGGCTGGTCGGCGCCTTCGAGCCAGAACAGATCGGCGCGGGCGCGGGAGATGAGGTAGTCGCGCTCAAAGCGTTCTTCCCTCGAGAGCGTCTTTGCGTTGAACGCGCCCGCGGCGGCGATGGAGGAGCGCAGGAAAGCCATTCGGTTGGCAAGGCCGGTGGGGCTCCAATCGGGAAGCTGGCCGTCATATTCGTGCCGGCCCTGACCGACGGCGAAAGTGGGGTTCTGGCGGAAATAGCCGTCAATGAAGCTTTGGCTGAAGCTCGACCAGCGCGACGGTTGGGCGCTGTTTGAAGCGTTGCCGGTGGGGGCCGTCTTGGCGCAGCCGGCAAGGGCGAGAGCCGCCGTTGCCGAAAGAAGCAGGTGCGTGAAACGAAGGGCCATCGTGTGTCTCCAGCTATTCGCGCCGTCTGCACCCAAATTCTTCGCCGCGCCAGCCGCTCGGTTGCCGCCGGGCGGGCGCGCCGCTAAGCGCCCGCGCATGACCGCCCCTCAAGCGCATCCCTTCTCCATTCCCGATTTCCGCTTCTACTGGACGGCACGGCTTGCCTCCACCGTTGCGCAGATGTGCATGGTGATCGTCATCGGCTGGCAGGTCTACGACATTGCCCGCCAGAGCATGAACACGCGGGATGCGGCGTTTCAGCTTGGCATGATCGGGGTCGTGCAGTTCGTGCCCTTGTTCTTGCTGACTCTGGTGACGGGCCTGGCGGCGGACCGGCTCGACCGGCGGCTGATTGCGCGGGCTTCGATTGGGCTGGAAATCTTCTGCGCGGCAACGCTTGGATGGCTGGCCTGGAAGGGTGCGACCACCCTCCCCGCCTTGTTCGTGGTCGCGGGATTGCTCGGCGTGGCACGCGCCTTTGCGGGACCGGCACTGGGTGCGCTCGCGCCCAATCTGGTGCCGCGCGAGATCCTGCCCAAGGCGATCGCGCTGAGCTCCATCGCCTGGCAATCGGGCGCGATCGTCGGGCCGGCGCTGGGCGGCTACCTCTACGCCATCGCCCCGCACATGCCTTACACGGTGAGCGGCTGCCTGTTCGCCTTGTCCTTGTTCTGCATGTTCATGATCGGGCCCAAGCCGCGCAGTGCGATCACCGGCTCGCGCAATCCGTGGCGGCAGATGATCGACGGGCTGCACTATGTCCGCCAGAACCGGCTGGTGCTGGGTGCGATCTCGCTGGACTTGTTCGCGGTGCTGCTCGGCGGCGCAACGGCAATGCTGCCGATCTTCGCCCGCGACATTCTGGCGGTCGGTCCGGAGGGGCTCGGCCACTTGCGCGCGGCCCCCGCGCTCGGGGCGACGCTCACCGCCATCTGGTTTTCGTGGAAGCCGCTCAAGCGCAATGTCGGCGTCAAGATGCTCGCCGCAGTGGGCGTGTTCGGCGCGGCCACCATCGTCTTCGGACTGTCGCGCTGGATGCCGCTGTCGCTGTTCTGCCTTGCCTTGCTGGGCGCCGCCGACATGCTTTCGGTGTTCGTGCGCCAGTCCTTGATCCAGCTCTACACCCCCGACGAGATGCGCGGCCGGGTGGGCGCCGCCTCCACCTTGTTCATTTCCGCCTCCAACGAGCTTGGCGAGGCGGAATCGGGCTTCCTCGCTGCAGCGATCGGGCCGGTGACGGCGGTGGTGGCGGGCGGCGTCGGCGCCATCGCCGTGACCTTACTGTGGGCCAAATGGTTTCCCGAGCTCAGGCTTGCGCGCAGCTTCGAGGCGCCCAACATAGGCGGCGAGACGAAACCCAAGGAGACACCGGCATGAAGGCCGCCAGCATTCTCGACACCATCGGCAAGACGCCGCACATTCGCCTGAACCGCCTGTTCGGAGAGGCGGAAGTGTGGGTGAAGTCGGAGCGCGGCAATCCCGGCGGTTCGATCAAGGACCGCATCGCGCTTGCCATGATCGAGGATGCCGAGCGCTCCGGCGCGCTTAAGCCGGGCGGCACGATCATTGAGCCGACCTCCGGCAACACCGGCGTCGGCCTTGCCATGGTTGCGGCGGTTAAGGGCTACAAGCTGGTCCTGGTGATGCCGGAAAGCATGAGCATCGAGCGCCGCCGCCTGATGCTGGCTTATGGCGCCCGCTTCGATCTTACGCCCCGCGAAGGCGGCATGAAGGCGGCGATCGCGCGCGCCCATGAGCTTGCCGCCGAGGTCGAGGGCGCATGGATCCCGCAGCAGTTCGAGAACCCTGCCAACGTCGATGTCCATGTGCGCACCACCGCCGAGGAGATCCTGGCGGACTTCCGCGACCAGCCCATTGACGTGCTGATCACCGGCGTCGGCACCGGCGGGCACATCACCGCCTGCGCCCAGGTGCTGAAAAAGGCCTGGCCTAACCTCAAGGTCTTCGCGGTCGAGCCGACCTTGTCGCCGGTGATCTCCGGCGGCGCGCCGGGTCCGCACCCGATCCAGGGCATCGGCGCCGGCTTCGTTCCGAAGAACCTCAACACCGAGTTGCTCGACGGCGTGATCCAGGTCGATCCCGCCGACGCCAAGGAAATGGCCCGCCGTTCGGCAAGCGAGGAAGGCATTCTTGTCGGCATCAGTTCGGGCGCCAGCCTTGCCGCCGTGGCGCAGAAGCTCAAGGAAGTGCCGGCCGGGACGCGAATCCTGTGCTTCAACTACGATACCGGCGAGCGTTACCTTTCGGTGCCGGACTTCCTGCCCGAGGAATAAGCGCGCCGCCCGGCGGCGATCTCCGCCGCAAGCGCTTCGGCGGCCTCGCGCCGCAGATCGACGATGCGGGCGCCCTTCGTCGCGGGGGCGCCCGCCGTGTCCACCGACACGGTTGCAAGCCCAAGCCCGCGCTGCAGCCAGGAACGGGAAACGCTGACCGCCTGGGCGTTCGCAACGGGGACGGCCCAAAGCTGCTGGCGCCACACGCCACGGGTGATGAACAGAAGATCCGCCTGCAGATCGTAGCGGTGATGGCGGCGTTGCAGCGCCGCGGCAATGCCGAGCACAGGCATGAACAGCAAGAGCAGCAAGGCCGGCGTGAAGAGGGTCGAGGCGGCCAGCACGGCCGCCATTGCGGGGCCGACGCTCGTCGCCATTGCGCGAACAATGTGGCGGCTCGACACCATCGTCAGCTCCGAAGGCTGGGGCAGGCGGAACGGCCCGGCTTCGGCGAGGATCGGCTCCATCTCGGCCCGGGTGGCGAAGGGCGCCGCAGCCTGCATGCCGCTGGCGTCGCTCGCCGCGCCGAGCGTCTGGAAGAACAAGCCGCCCCAGCCGAAGCGCTTGCGGATGGGGCCAGTGGAGAGGAAGGCGAGCTGCACGCGCTTCTTGGCGATCACCGCCTCGGTGCGGGTGAAAAGGCCGCGCTCGCGCCGGAAGCGGCTGCCTTCGCTGAGCAGCCGATAGTTGAATTCGCGCGCCAGGGTGCGGAGCACGCCGGCCGCGACGCCGAGCAGTATCGCCAGAAACAGCACGAAGAAGATTGCGGCGACGGTGAAGCGGTGCGGGAGATTATGCTCCGCCAGGCCCATCCAGCGGCGCGGATCGTAGATGTTGAACCCCAGGCCGCGCTCAAACGTCTGCAGAAGCGCGAACAGGCTGGCGAGATAGACCAGGGAGAAACTGAACAGCCCGAAGACAAGCACGCGCTTCACATCCATGGCGAAGAGCAGGTGCGCTTCCGGGTGGGCGGCGGGGGTGCGGGCCTCATGCGCGCCGCTTGCGTCCGGGGGGGCGGTGACGGGCGCGTGGCTATGCCAGGCGCGCACGGCCGCGCGCAGCCGGTCGGCTTCTTCCACCGTGACGCTGTCGAGGACGCCTTCGTCCTTGCCGCCCGCGCCGGTTTCGATCTTGACCTTGGCGAGGCCGAACAGCCGCGCAAGCAAAGCGCGTTCGATGTCGACGTCCTGCACTCGATCGAAGGGGATGGAGCGCCGGTTGCGGCTCAGGATGCCGCTTTCGATCACGATCTCCCGTTCGCCCACGCCGTAGCGGAAGCTTCTCCAGCGCAGCCACTGCAGCGCGATCATCACGCTGCCGATCGCCGCCGCGACGAGCAGCGCCAGCCCCAGCCCCCCCTTGGAGAAGATGGCGAACGCCGCGGGAAGGCCGAACACCACCGACGGCGCCTCTCGAATAAAGCGCAGGATGATGGTGCCGGGGTGAACCCGGCGGTCGGCGAGGGTCGCCGCAGTCACGGCGCTTCCTGCCGGACGCGGGCGCGGATCTCGTCGCGCATCGCCTCGGCGACCGGGCGGGTGAGGCCGGGAAGCGTGACCTGACTGTGCAGCGTCCCGGCGGTGTGGACGATGAGGCGCGAGACTCCGAAGCTGCGCTCCAGCGGCCCTTGGGCGATGTCGAGATGCTGGACCCGCTCGAGCGGCACCACGGTATGCCACTGGGTCCAAAGGCCGCGGGCGACCTGAAGCTCCTCGGCGTCCATGCGGTAGCCCCAGCTGCGGAAGCGCCGCGCAGGCGCGATGAACACCAGCCAGAGGGCGACCAGCAGGATCGGCAGGACGACGAAGCCGCGCGGCAACGCCGCCTCGTTTCGAAGCACCGCTTCCGCGCCGGCCCCGGCGAGCAGGAGGAGGAGCGATAAGGCGGCGGCGTGGATGCGCATCACCCAGAGCTGGCCCTTGTCGAGCGGCGTCATTCTTGTGTTCCCCCGATTCCCCCGCTTACTGCTTAGCGGTCGCGCCGCTGCCGCGCGAGGGGGAACCCGGCCCGCGAGCCGGCGTTATGCCTCCGAAACAAACGGAGATGTGCCATGAGTGATCACAATCGCGACCGCGAAACGACGACCGTCGTCACCACGGACGGCGGCGGCCGCGGCGGCGGCACGGTAATTGCCGTGATCCTGCTGATCGCGGTGCTCGCCCTGCTCTTCTACCTTTTCGGCGGAAATCTGATGAACGGCGGCAAGACCACCGACGTCAAGGTCGATGTCTCCGCCCCGGCCACTACCGGTTCGGGCAGCTAAGCTCTTGATAACGCCGCCGCTCTCCCGGTGAGAGCGGCGGTTCCCCCGCGCATTTTACCCTTTACGCGGGGCTTCGTTTCGGCTTTGCATCGCACTCGCTCCCGCGCTTGCCGGGACGAATGGGGTGAGGGAAAGTTTTGAAGCGCGCGCTCCCAGGGGGGCTTCTTTTATTCGCGGCCTATCTGCCGCTCGCGGTTCTTGGCCTGCAATGGGCCCGAGTCGGCGGCGCGGGCTCGGCTGTGTGGCCGGCATTCGGCGTGTCGCTCGCCGGCCTTCTGATCGGCGGCTGGCGGCTTTGGCCCGCCATTTTCCTCGGCCGCCTCGGCGCCAGCCTGATCCTGGGCACCGCGCAACCACTTTGGGCGGAGCTCGCCATCGCGGGTGCAAACGCCGCGGCCGATTTCTCCGCCGCCTACATCCTGCAGCGCTTCGGCCGAATCGATCCGGCGCTCCGCACCCGCCACGACGTGCTGTGGCTGATCTTCGGCGTGGCCGGAGCGTCGGCCATTTCGGCGACGCTCGGCACCATGATCCTCATCGGCTCGGCCGGTCTCGACGCCGAGCAGAGCGCGCATGTCTGGACGAGCTGGTGGTTCGGCAACGTCGTCGCCGGCCTCACCATCGCGCCGCTGATTCTGAGCTGGTGGAAAACCGGAAGCCGCGACCTGCCGCCCGCCGCCTGGGCGCATCTTGCCGCCTGCGTCGCGGCGACGACCTTGCTCGGGTGGCTGATCTTCGATCCTGGGGTCTTCCCCTGGCTGAGGAGCTGGCACCTGTTCCCGGTGCTGATCTGGGCCGGCATCGCCTTCTACGTCCGCGGCGCTTCGGCGACGTTGCTGATCTCCTCCGCCTTCGCGATCTGGGGGGTGAGCGTCGGCAGCGGCCCGCTGATCCAGACCGGGGTGGACGCGGTTCTCAACACCCAGCAGTTCGTTGCGGTCAGCGCCGTTACCGTTCTGCTGCTTGCGGCGATTTCGGACGAACGGCGCCGGGTCGAACCGATGGCGCGGCTCGCCGCCATCGCGTCATCGTCGCCCGACGCGATGATCGGCGCCGGCATCGACGGGCGGATCACGAGCTGGAACGGCGGCGCGGAACGGCTGTTCGGCTACAGCGAGGACGAGGCGATCGGCGCCCCCATCGAGATCCTTTCTCCTGAAAAGGGCCTGGGCGGCCCCGAAAGCCGCGCCATGTTCACGGCCTTGATCGCCGGCGAGCGGGTAGATGTGGAGGCGGTTCGGCAGGCGAAAAACGGCGACCTGATCGACATCCACTTCGTCGGCACCCAGTTGCGCGATTCCGCCGGTGCGGTGATCGGCGCGCTTGCGGTGATGCGCGACATCCGCGGACGGCGCGCGGCGGAAGCGGCGCTCCGCGAGCAACGCGAAACGCTGGAAGTGCTGAACCGCACCGGCGCATCCCTTGCCGCCGAGCTCGACCTCGACCGCATCGTCCAGATGGTCACCGATGCGGGCCGCGAAGTCACCGGGGCGGCGTTCGGTGCGTTCTTCTACAACGTCTACGACCGTTCCGGCGGGTCGTTCCTGCTGTACACCCTTTCGGGGGCCGAGCGCTCGCAGTTTGAGAGTTTCGGGCTGCCGCGCGCGACCCAGGTGTTCGAGCCGACTTTCGTCGGCGCGGGCGTGGTGCGCAGCGACGATATCACCGCCGACCCGCGCTACGGCCACATGGGCCCGCATTTCGGAATGCCCAAGGGCCACCTTCCCGTTCGGTCCTACCTTGCGGTGCCGGTGTTCTCGCGCACCGGCGACGTGCTCGGCGGCTTGTTCTTCGGCCACCCGGACACCGGCATATTCACGGAGCGGGCCGAGCGGATCATGGTCGGCCTCGCCGCCCAAGCGGCGATCGCGATCGACAACAGCCGCCTGTTCGGGGAAGCGCAGGAGGAGATTGCCGAGCGCACCAAGGTGGAAACCGCGCTTCGCGAGCTCAACGAAACGCTGGAGCAGCGGGTGGAGGAGCGCACCGCCGAGCTGCTGTCCGCGCAGGACCAGCTTCGCCAGGCGCAGAAGATGGAAGCCATCGGCCAGCTTACCGGCGGCGTCGCGCACGACTTCAACAACCTCCTCACCATCATCCGCTCCTCCGTCGACCTGCTGCGCCGCGGCGAAGTGCCCGAGGAACGCAAGCGCCGTTACCTTGACGCGATTTCCGACACGGCCGACCGCGCCGCCAAGCTCACCGCCCAGCTCCTCGCCTTTGCCCGGCGCCAGGCGCTCAAGCCCGAAGTGTTCGACGCCGGCGACCGGGTACGGCTGGTGTGCGACATGGTTCGAACCGTGGTCGGCTCGCGAATCCAGCTCGACCTCGACGTCGCCTGCGACAATTGCTTCGTCGAAGCGGACATTGCCCAGTTCGAAACCGCGGTGATCAACATGGCGGTCAACGCGCGCGATGCGATGGACGGCGAAGGACGCCTCAGCATCGCCGCGAAGGCGGTGGACGGCGTCCCCGCCAGCCCGTGGAGCGAAGGAAGCGAGGGCGATTACGTGGCGCTCTCCATCTCCGACACGGGCCGCGGCATCCCCGAAGATGTGCTGGCTCAGATATTCGAGCCCTTCTTCACCACCAAGGAAGTGGGAAAGGGCACCGGCCTCGGCCTCAGCCAGGTGTACGGCTTCGCCAAGCAATCGGGCGGCGACGTGCGGGTGGAGAGCGCCCTTGCCCAAGGCACCACCTTCACCCTCTACCTCCCGCGCGTCGCCCGCCAGGCGCCCGTCGAGCCGAGGGAGCAAGCCGACGACGGCGCGCCGCTGGAACGGATCTGCATCCTGGTGGTGGAGGACAACAAGGAAGTCGGCGAGTTCGCCACCCAGTTGCTGAGCGAACTCGGCCACGTCACGCGGCTGGCGAACCATGCCGACGAGGCCTTGCGGATATTGGAGGACGGCGCCGACGGGTTCGACCTGGTCTTCACCGACGTGGTGATGCCGGGGATGAGCGGCATCGATCTGGGACTGGAGATCCGCAAGCGCTGGCCGGCGATGCGGGTGGTGCTGACGAGCGGCTACAGCCACGTCCTTGCCCAGGACGGGCGCCACGGCTTCGAGCTGCTCCACAAGCCTTATTCGGTGGAAAGCCTTACCCGCATCCTGCGCGAGGCGGCGGCGGGCTGAGCGGAACCCGCGTCTCCGCTTAGGCGTTTCGGGGCTGGAACAATCAACACGGAGATACACATGAGCGATATGGACCGCGAGCCGGAGCGCGTGCGCGAAACCCACACCACGGTGGTCACTGGCGACGGCGGCCGGCGCGGCGGCGGCGGCTGGATCATCGCGGTTGTTCTGTTGCTCGGCCTGATCCTGCTGTTGTTTTTCCTGTTCCGCGACGGCTTCAACAGCACTGCCGACAAGGTGGGCGTGAACGTCAATGTCGAGGCGCCGAAGATCGAGGTACCGGACAGCGTCAAGATCGACATTCCGGACGAGGTGAAGGTGGAATCGAGCGGCAACAGCGCCAAGTAGGCCCCGCTCCCGGCAGGCTGAAGTTGAACAACGGCTGTCGGACCCATTCAGCCACCCATCAACCGAATCAGTGCATAGGCCTGGACGTCGGCTTCCAGGTCGGTCCCCTTCGGTTGCTTAACAGGGGGGTCAACGGAGGGGCCGACCCCTCGCGTCGCGTATCGAGGGAGGGGCCGGTGCTCAGGTATGAGTGCCGGCCCCTACCTTTTTATGGCGTAGCGGCGTTCGGCGCCCTCAGTCCTGCTTGGACCCGGTGTCCTTGGTGGCGCTGTTGGGGTTCTCCCCCGTCTCGTCGTCGCCGAGCTGGCCGGGGCCGTGATAAGGCTGTTCGGTCTGGCCGCCATGGCCCATGAAGCCCTCCCGGTCGCTGTCGCCTTCCTTTCCGGTGTGCGGATTGGGATAAGCACCGCCGCCAGCCTGGCCGCCGCCGGTTGAGCCGTTGAAGCGCTCCTGCTTGTCCGGATCACGGCGCGAAAGATCGCCGCTCTTGCCCCAGCTTTCGGGGTTGTCGGGGCTGTTGGTCTTGGCGTTTGGGAACTGGGCATCGGTCATATTGCAGGCTCCTTCCCCCCTCCAATGGCCGGGCCGCGCGCCGGTTCCCCCTCCCCTTCCTGGCAGGCGTGCCTACATGGGCCCCATGAAGCCGATGACCGAACAGCATCTCGCAACCTTACGCCGCCACATGGTGGAGGTCGTGGACCTCCATTTCGACCTTGCCGAGGACGAGATCGGCAGGGCGGCGCTCGGGCCTGAGCTACGCACCGCCCTCCTCCACGTACCGCGCCACATCTTCGTCCCCGCCCAGCTCGCCGGCGCCGCCTATCAGGACTCGCCGCTTCCGATCGGCTTCGACAAGACGCTGTCGCAGCCCTTTATCGGCGCGCTGATGATCGACCTCCTCCAGCTCCACGCCCACGACCGGGTGCTCGAGATCGGCACTGGCCTCGGCTACCAGGCCGCGGTGATGGCCGAGCTTGGCGCGGAGATATTCACCGTTGAGATCGTCGAGGAATTCGCCGACGCGGCCGGCATCCGCATCGCCACCCTTGGCCTGGACGCCGCGATCAAGATCGGCGACGGCTCACGCGGCTGGGCCGACCACGCGCCTTTCGACCGGATTCTCGTCACTGCCGCTGCCCGAGACGTGCCGGTGGCGCTGGCCGAGCAGCTCGCCGCCGGTGGGCGCATGGTGATCCCCTTGGGCGGCAAGGACGTGCAGCAACTGAGCGTCGTCACCAAGGACCGGGCCGGCGTGCTCCACGTCCGCGAGATCATGCCGGTGCGCTTCACGCTGCTGGAAAGCTGAAGCCTCGCCAAAAGCGCGGCTGTGCGCTAAGACACGCCCCAATCCCCACCTTTGAACCGATGAATTTGGCGGCGCCTCAAGGCGCGGCGCCCGGAGCCTGCACGATGACCGAGACGGCCACCCTCCAGATGGACAGCCCCCGCGCCGACGGCGTGCCGGCCGAGCGCCGCACCTTTGCGATCATCTCCCACCCGGACGCCGGCAAGACCACGCTGACCGAGAAACTGCTCTTCTTCGCCGGCGCGATCCACGAAGCCGGCGAAGTGCGCGCGCGCGGCGATCGCCGCCGCGCCCGTTCCGACTGGATGCAGATCGAGCAGCAGCGCGGCATCTCCGTCACCTCGTCGGTGATGACGTTCGAGGTCGGCAACATCCTGTTCAACCTGCTCGACACACCGGGGCACCAGGACTTTTCGGAAGACACGTACCGGACGCTCACCGCCGTCGACAGCGCGATCATGGTGATCGACGCCGCCAAGGGCATCGAGGCGCAGACCAGGAAGCTGTTCGAGGTCTGTCGGCTTCGCAACATCCCGATCGTCACGTTCATCAACAAGGTCGATCGCGAGGGCCTTTCGCCGTTCGTGCTGCTCGACGAGATCGCCGCGACGCTGCAGCTCGACGTCTCCCCGCGCAACTGGCCGGTTGGAATGGGGGGCATGTTCCAGGGGCTGTACGACCTTGGCGAGGACAAGATGATGCTGGCCGACAAAACTTCGGGCACCGCGCCGGGCGGTGTGGTGCAGGTCGACGGCATGCACGATCCCAGGCTCGACGCCATCCTGCCGGAGGACGCGCTGGCGCTGCTCCGCGAGGAAGGCGAGCTTGCCCGCGAAGCCTATCCGGACTTTGATCTCGACGCGTTTCGCAACGGGGATTTGACCCCGGTGTTCTTCGGCTCGGCGTTGCGCGAGTTCGGCGTCGACCGATTGCTCGCCGGCCTGAGCGATTTCGCACCGCCGCCGGGCGCCCAGCCGGCGCGCGGCGGACCGGTCTCCCCGGACGAGCCGAAATGCTCGGGCTTCATCTTCAAGGTCCAGGCGAACATGGACCCCAATCACCGCGACCGAATCGCCTTCATGCGGGTGTGCTCGGGCAGCCTCAAGCGCGGCATGAAGCTGACCAACGGCCGGCTCGGCAAGGCGATGTCGATCCAGAACCCGATCACCTTTTTTGCCCGCGACCGCGAGCTCGCCGAGCTTGCCCGCCCCGGCGACATCGTCGGCATCCCCAACCACGGCACGCTTCGGGTCGGCGACACGCTTTCGGAGAAGGGCGACGTCGCCTTTACCGGTCTCCCCGATTTCGCGCCCGAGGAACTTCGCCGCGTTCGCCTCGACGATCCGATGAAGTCCAAGCAGATGCGCAAGGGCCTGCAGGACCTCGCCGAGGAAGGCGTGATCCGGATCTTCAAGCCGTCGATCGGCTCCAACTGGATCGTCGGCGTCGTCGGCCTGCTGCAGCTCGACGTCATGGCGACGCGCATGGAAGCCGAATATTCGCTCAAGATCGGCTTCGAAGCCTCACCTTACGAAGTCGCCCGCTGGGTCAGCTCCGAGGACCCCGCCGAATTGAAGCGCCTGATGGAAACCCACCGCTCCTCCATGGCCGAAGACGCCGACGGCGAACCGGTGCTGATGATGCGCAATGCATGGGAAATGGGCCGATTCGAGCAGGAATGGCCCAGCGTGCGCTTCGCGAATGTGCGGGAGCGGCATTGATCTGAAGCAAGCCAGGGCAAGGGCTTGATAAACGGCTTTTTAAGTCTGTCGCACCATAAGGGAGGCTCTTGCTGCAGGAGCCGATCTTGGCCGCTTCCCTTCCCCGCATGTGTACCGGCTGCCGCGATGGCGCTGCGCTGGATTTCGACTTCTCCATGGCGTTCCAGCCAATCGTCGACATGGAGACGCTGGAGCCCTTCGCCTACGAGGCGCTGGTGCGCGGGGTGAATGGTGAGGGCGCAGGCGAAGTTCTCGCACGGGTAACCCCGGAGAACCGCTACGCCTTTGACCAGAAGTGCCGGGTGAAGGCGATCGAAACCGCGGTGCGGGTAGGTCTGCTCGACACCGGCGCGCGGCTGTCGATCAACTTCCTGCCCAACGCGGTGTATTCGCCCAAGGCGTGCATCCAGCTGACGCTGAAGACCGCCGCCGCGACTGGCCTGCCGACCGACCGGCTGATCTTCGAATTCACCGAGAACGAGCAGATGGTCGATCCCGCCCATGTTGCGGACATCGTTCATTCCTATAAGCAGATGGGCTTCGGCACCGCGCTCGACGATTTCGGGGCGGGCCATGCGGGGTTGAACCTGCTTGCCCGGTTTCAGCCGGAGATCATCAAGATCGACATGGAGCTGATCCGCGGCATCGAGGCGAGCCTTGCGCGGCGGGTGATCGTCGAGGGCATCGCCCGGATGTGCGGCAAGCTTGGCATCACGCTGGTTGCCGAGGGTGTGGAGACGGAGGCGGAGCTGGCGGCGCTGCGCGATCTCGGCATCCGCTATGTGCAGGGTTATCTGCTCGCGCGGCCCGCCTTCGAGGCGCTGCCGGGGATCGCTCCTGTAGCAGGGATCGTTGCGCAGCGTGCCGTCGGCTGACGCGCGTGCGGCCATAACCTAAGTTAGTGCCGCTCCGGAACGGAAGCGCCTGCCCTGCGCTTCTTCGCGCATGACTATCACCGCAATCGCCATTAACTGCACCCTCAAGTCCAAGCCGGGCGAGGGAAGCTCCACCGACAAGATGATCGGCGTCGTCGCCGACGCGCTCGCCGTCCACGCCGTGACGCTTGCCGAGACGATCCGGCTTGCCGAGTTCAATATCAAGCCGGGCGTTACCTCCGACGAGGGGCCGGGCGACGACTGGCCGGACATCCGGCGCCGGATCCTGGAACACGACATCCTGATCTTCGGCACACCGATCTGGCTCGGGCAGATGTCGAGCATCGCCAAGCGGGTGCTCGAGCGGATGGACGCCTTCCTCGGCGAAACCGACGAGCGCGGCCGAATGCCCAGCTTCGGCAAGCTCGCCGTCGCGGCGATCGTGGGCAACGAGGATGGCGGCCACAACGTCACCGCCGACTTGTTCCAGGGGCTGAACGACGAAGGATGGACCATTCCCGCCGGGGCCGCCTGCTATTGGGTTGGCGAAGCGATGCAGAAGACCGACTTCAAGGACTTGCCGAAGGTGCCGGACAAGGTGACCGAGTCGGCGAAGATGCTCGCCTCCAACGCGGCGCATCTGGCGGGGCTGCTCAAGGCCCGGAACTATCCCGGGGTGGAGCAAAGCAACGAAGCGTAGCCGCTGGACACTTGCCCGTGCGGGAGATGCTGGCCATCGTTGCAGCAGCAACCCGGAGCATGGGCATGAACACGTATCTGCTGAAATTCGCGGCGGCATTGGCGCTTGCCACGGCCAGCCTCGGCGCCGCCCAGGCGCCGGGAGGCAAGCCGATCTCGATCGGCACGTCCTACGTTTTGCCCTCGCCAATCCTCAAAGGGGACCGCGAGATCAACATCCACCTGCCGGCGAGCTACTCTGACACCAAGGAAGAGCGTAGCTACCCGGTGCTGTACGTGCTGGATGGCGGCGTCGATCAGGATTTCACCCACATTGCCGGCCTGGTCCAACACGGGTCAATGAGCTGGACCTTCGATGACCTCATCGTCGTCGGCATCTCCACCAAAAACCGTATCTGGGAACTCACGACGCCAACGCAGGATCAGCGCTACGTCGAGTATTTCCAAGCCAATGGGCAAACGGCAGAGACTGCCGGAGGTGGGGGTTCGGTCTCGTTCCGGCGCTACCTTGCCGAGGAAGTCATCCCCTACGTCGAGAAGAACTACCGCACCAATGACCGGCGGGCGCTGATGGGGGAGTCGCTGGCCGGCTTGTTCGTTACCGATACGCTGCTCAGGCAGCCGGGCTTGTTCAACGATTATGTCGCGATCAGCCCGAGCCTGTGGTGGAACCGCGAGGAGCTCGGCAATCGAGCAGCCGAAATGCTGAAGGGGCAGGATTATGACGGGCGCCGGTTGTACCTGACGCTCGGCGCGGAAGGCGGAACGATGGGCCGGGCGGTCGGCAACTTCGTCGCCACGTTGAAATCGCCGGCGGCGGGGTCGCTGAAGTGGACCTTCGTCGACCGCCGCAATTCGGAGCACCACGGCAGCATCTACCACGCTGCGGCCCTGGACGCGTTGCGCACGCTCTACCCGCAGGCCTGGCGACCGGGCGCGCCTTATCCGTGGTTCCACATCGGCCCGGTGAAACCGCTAAGCGCCGCCGCCGAGGCGGGCCGCAAGATCCCGTGCAATGCCAAGCGGGCGAAGCGCGTCACCTTTGCCGAGATCAACCGCGCGCCGGAGCGGTGGGACGCATTCTGCGTGGTGACGCCGCTCGGCGAGGCGCCGGAGCCGAGGCTCCGGTCCAAAAACTGGTTCGCCCCGGACCCGAAGTGACGGCTTAGAAAGCCTCCGCAGGGAGCGCCATCAGGGTGTCGGCGCCCGCTTCGAGCTTGCGGCGGAGGCTGCCCGTCTCCGGGAGCACGCGCTCGGCGAAGAAGCGGGCGGTGATCAGCTTGGCTTCGTGGAAGGCGGCGTCTTCCGAGCCTTCGCGCAAGGCCTTGGTGCTGGCCTGGACCATGCGCAGCCACATCAGGCCGAGGCCGACATGGCCCATCAGCGTCATGTACGGATAAGCCGCGGCGCCGGCGTTGTTGGGGTTGGCCATGCCGTTCTGCATCAGCCACATGGTTGCGGTCTGGAGATCGGCGACCGCTTTCTCGAGTGCGCCGGCGAAAGGCTGAATGCTGTCTTCGTTCTTGGCGGCGCCGATTTCCTCGGCGAGGATCCGGAACAGGGCCTGGATAGCGCGGCCGCCATTGGCTCCCAGCTTGCGGCCGACGAGATCGAGCGCCTGGATTCCGTTGGTGCCTTCGTAGATCTGGGCGATGCGGGCGTCGCGGACGAACTGGTCCATGCCCCATTCGCGGATATAGCCGTGGCCGCCGTAGATTTGCTGGGCGTTGACCGCGGTTTCAAAGCCCTTGTCGGTGAGGTAGCCCTTGATGACCGGGGTGAGCAGGCCGAGCAGGTCGGAGGCGGCCTCACGCTCCTCCTCCGTGGTTGCCTTGCGGCTGATGTCGACCTGAAGCGCGCCCCACAGCACAAAGGCGCGTGAGCCTTCGTTGAACGCCTTGGCTTCCATCAGCATGCGGCGGACGTCGGGGTGGACGATGATCGCGTCGGCGTTGGCGCTCGGATCGCGCTGGTCGGCGACGAGGGCGCGGCCCTGGCGGCGGTCCTTGGCGTAGGTGACGGCGTTCTGATAGGCGACCTCCCCCTGGGCGAGGCCCTGCAGACCGACGCCGAGGCGCGCGGCGTTCATCATGATGAACATGGCGGCGAGGCCCTTTTCCGGCTCCCCCACGAGGTAGCCGGTGGCGTCGTCATAGTTCATCACGCAGGTCGAGTTGCCGTGGATGCCCATCTTATGCTCGATGGAACCGCAGACGGCGCCGTTGCGCTCGCCAAGCGAACCATCCTGGTTCACGATGAACTTGGGAACGATGAAGAGCGAGATGCCCTTCACCGTGTCCGGCGCGCCGGCGATCTTGGCGAGGACGAGGTGGATGATGTTGTCGGAGAGATCGTGCTCGCCGGATGAGATGAAGATCTTCGTGCCGCTGATCTTGTAGCTGCCGTCGGCCTGCGGATCGGCCTTGGTCTTGAGCAGGCCGAGATCGGTGCCGCAATGCGGTTCGGTCAAGTTCATGGTGCCGGTCCAGCGGCCGGAGATCATGTTGGGAAGGTAGAGAGCCTTCTGCTCGTCCGAGCCCTTGACCAGGATGGAGGCGATCGCGCCCTGGGTGAGGCCGTGGTACATCTCGAACGCCTGGTTGGCGGAGAGGAGGTACTCGCTGACCGCGGTGCCGATCACCTGCGGCAGGCCCTGGCCGCCGAATTCCTCCGGCGCGGTCAGCGTCGTCCAGCCGCCCTCGCAGAACTGGTTGTAGGCGTCCTTGAAGCCGGCGGGGGTGGTGACCGAGCCGTCGGCGTGGCGGGTACAGCCTTCCTCGTCGCCGCTGCGGTTCAATGGCGCAAGCACCTCCGCGGCGAAACGGCCGCCTTCGGACAGGATCGCCTCGATCAGATCGGGTGTGGCGTTCTCAAAGCCTGGGAGGTTCGAATAGCGGTCAAGCCCGAGCACGTGCTGCAACACATATTGCGTTTCGCGGACCGGGGCGGTGTAGCTCGGCATGGTTGTTCCTCGTCGCTATTTTCTTGAAGTAGGCGGTGGTTATTCGGAGGCGTCGCCGACCTTGTCGACGAAGCGCTGGAGCTCGGCGATCGCTTCTTCGATGTCGCGCTGCTGCTTTTGAAGCAGGTGGATTCGGCTGCGGCATTTCTCAAGCGTCACGCGGCGCTGCTCGGCGCGGTTGTCGCCAAGATCGTACAGATCGATCATTTCGCGAATTTCGGCCAGGCTGAAGCCGACGCGCTTGCCGCGCAGGATCCAGGCCAGGCGGGCGCGGTCGCGGCCGGAGTAAATCCGGGCAAGGCCGCGGCGCTCCGGCGCGATCAGGCCTTCGTCCTCGTAGAAGCGAAGGGCGCGCGGGGTCACCGCAAAGGCTTCGCACAGGTCGCTGATCGTGAAGCTGTCGGCGGTTGCCGCCGGTGCGTCGAAATCGGCGGTGGGCGAGATATCGGGCATGGCGTTGCATCTACGCCCGCCTTACCTTTACGTCAACGGCAGGTACTCACCCCTTGGCGGGCGCATCGCACAAGGGCTCATCCACCACATCGCGGGCCTTCAAGGCGTCCGCCTCGGTGTTGCCGCTTCGGGCGAGGCTGATGCCGGTCATCGCGACGTTCTTGCCGCAATAATAAGCGCAGCCCTCGGGCACCCTGCCGGCGAGGCGGATCGCGTTGCCCTCGATGGTGGCGTCCACCGTGCAGCTTCGATCCCCTGCCATGACGAGGGTGAGCTTGCTGCCCTTGCGCTCCACCGTGCCGGCGCCGGAGCAGGCGTGCATGTTCGCGCCCCAGATGTTGAGGCCGAAGCGGGCGGCGCCCCCGCCGCGCTGGATGATGCACAACTGGCTGGGCAGCCCGCCGGACCTGAGTTCGTACAAGCCGGTGAGGCTGTCCGAGGCTCCAATCGGCTTTGCCGGGTCCGCACCGCCGCCGGAACCCTGCGCGGAAGGGCTCGCCTGATTGCCTTTGTCCTCCCCCCCCCCACCACAAGCGGTGACGAGCAAGGCGGCGACCAGGAGCGGGAATTTCTTCATCACGATTCTTTCTGTGGCAGCCGGCATCGGTTCACACAAGAATCGTCACGGGGCGAGCCGTTCCATAATCCACATCAATTCACGTGCCGCGGGGCGACAAATGCGTGCCCCCTGCCTATATGCCGCCGGGGCAACGGATTCTTTTCGGCGGGGCGACGACGTGAACATGCTGACGACTCATCCCTTCGACGACGACAAGCTGCGCGAGGAATGCGGCGTGTTCGGCATCTGGGGCGCGGAAAGCGCGTCGGCGGTGACCGCGCTCGGCCTCCACGCCCTTCAGCACCGCGGCCAGGAGGCGGCCGGAATCACCACCTGGGACAACCGCGCATTCCACTCGCACCGGGCGATGGGCCATGTGGCGGGGAATTTCGACAAGGATGACATCATCCGCCAACTCGCCGGCCAGGCGGGGATCGGCCATGTCCGTTATTCCACCACCGGCGAGACGGCGCTGCGCAACGTCCAGCCGCTATTCGCGGAGCTGGCGAGCGGCGGATTCGCGGTGGCGCATAACGGCAATATCTCCAACGCCGCCAAGATCCGGCGCGAGCTCAACCGCCGCGGCTCGATCTTCCAGTCGACGTCCGACACGGAGGTGATCATTCACCTGGTCGCGACCTCCAGCTACCGGACGTTGCTCGACCGCTTCATCGATGCGCTGAAGCAGGTCGAAGGCGCCTACTCCCTGGTCTGCCTCACCGCCGAGGGGATGATCGCCTGCCGCGATCCGCTCGGCATCCGGCCGCTGGTGATGGGCAAGCTCGGCGATGCCTACATCTTCGCCTCGGAGACGGTCGCCCTGGACGTGGTCGGCGCCACCTACCTGCGCTCCGTCGAACCGGGCGAGATGATCATCGTGTCGGAGAAGGGCCTTCGCTCGCACCGGCCGTTCGCCCCGGTTCGGCCGCGGCCGTGCATCTTCGAGCACGTTTATTTCTCGCGGCCGGACAGCATCGTCGATGGGTCGTCGGTTTATTCGGTGAGGAAGCAGATCGGCGCCGAGCTCGCCCGCGAGAACCCGGTCGAAGCCGACTATTGCGTGCCGGTGCCCGACTCGGGTGTGCCCGCGGCAATCGGCTATGCCCAGGAAAGCGGCATTCCGTTCGAGCTCGGCATCATCCGCTCGCACTATGTCGGGCGCACCTTCATCCAGCCGGGCGATGCGGTCCGGCACCTTGGCGTCAAGCTCAAGCACAATGCCAATTCGGCGCTGATCAAGGGCAAGCGCATTGTGCTGATCGACGATTCGATCGTGCGCGGCACCACCAGCCTCAAGATCGTGCAGATGCTGCGCGAGGCCGGCGCGCGCGAGGTGCATATGCGCATCGCCTCGCCGCCGACCCGGCATAGCTGCTTTTACGGCGTCGACACGCCCGAGCGGAAGAAACTGCTCGCCGCGCAGATGAACGTCGCGGAGATGAACGCCTATATCAAGGCGGACAGCCTGGCCTTCGTGTCGATCGAGGGCCTGTACCGCGCCGCCGGCGAGGAGGTGCGCGAGGATGCGCACCCGCAATATTGCGACGCCTGCTTCACGGGCGCCTATCCGACCCGGCTCACCGACCAGGAAGAATCGGAGCCGGTGGACCAGCTCTCCCTGATCGAAGAGCGCTACGCCTAGCCAAAGCGCACCTGCGCTTTTAGGGGCAACCAACGGACTCGTTCGTGCCGAGCGAAGTCGAGGGGCGCTGCTCCGAGTCCGGGCCCCCGCCCCCTCGACTTCGCTCGGGACGAACGGAGTTTGTGAATTGTCTGACCGATTTCTGGAAGGCCGCCTTGCCCTGGTTACCGGCGCGAGCCGCGGCATCGGCGCGGCGACGGCCGAGACGCTTGCCGCCGCCGGCGCGCATGTGATCCTCACCGCCCGCACCTCGGGCGCGCTTGAGGAGGTTGAGGACCGCATCCACCAGGCCGGCGGAAGCGCCACGATTGCACCGCTCGACCTTACGGAGAGCGACAGCATCGCGCGCCTTGCCGCTGCGATCTCCGGGCGCTGGGATGCGCTGGACGTAATGGTGCTGAACGCCGCGACGCTGGGCAGCCTGACGCCGGTGGCGGCGATCGACGGCAAGGAGTTCAACCGCGTGCTGACCCTGAACGTGCTCGCCAACCAGGCGCTGATCGCAGCCTTCGATCCGCTGCTTCGGCGAAGCGCGGCCGGGCGGCTGCTGGCGGTGACGTCCAGCGTCGGGGCTCGGCCGCGCGCTTATTGGGGCGCCTACGGCGCGTCCAAGGCGGCGCTCGAGACCTTGGTGCTGAGCTATGCCGACGAGGTGCGCAACCTGTCGCCGGTAAAGGTCGCCATCGTCGATCCGGGCGCCACCGCCACCACCATGCGCGCCCGTGCCTTTCCTGGCGAGGACCCCGCGACCTTAAAGCCGCCGGTCGCCGTAGCCGAGGCAATTGCCGCCCTCCTCCAGCGCGATTTCGACAGCGGCGAGCGGCTGGACGTTCGCTAGCCGGCGCGGGCGCGGGCCAGCATCCGCGCCATGCTCGCGCGGCGGACGCTGGGCGGGCGGACCGAGTCGAACAGCTTGCCGCCGGCCAGAAAGATCGTGCCGGTGCAGGCCGCGAAGAGCAGCCAGCCCCCCGTGCCGGGATATTGATCGAGATAGGCGTAGCCGCGAGTCACCGCGCCCACGGCGAGGGCGTAGATGACGGCGCAGGCTTCGATGCGGGTCTTAATAGTGAAGAGGCGCTTAAGCTTGGTGAACATGCTGTTAGGAATAGCAAAAGCCGGGCCAATCGCGGAAATCCGCGAGTCGCGGTGTGAGAGGGTTAGCGGGTTGTAAACCACGCCGACGTTTTGGGGCCCGTATGCTCGCCCGCTGCCCCGTCATTCCCGCGAAAGCGGGAATCCCGCTTCTTCTCCTTCCCCGGCCCGATACAAGAAGAAGCGGGACCCCCGCTTTCGCGGGGGTGACGGTGGAGCTGGGCTGAGCGTGGCCGCCTGAAGCTAAACGTCCAGTTCGATCCACGTGGGGGTGTGGTCGCTGGCGCCTTCCTTGCCGCGGGTGTCGCGATCCACGCCGGCCGCTTTCAGGGCCGGCGCCGCGGCAGGGTTGAGCAGCAGGTGGTCGATTCGGATGCCGGCGTTGCGGGCGAAGGCGTTGCGCCAGTAATCGAAGAAGGTGAAGATCGTCTCGTCCGGGTGCAGTGTGCGCAGCGAGTCGGTCCAGCCCTGGTCAAGCAGCCTGAAGAAAGCGGCGCGCGGTTCCGGCTGGAACAAGGCGTCGTCCGTCCAGCGCTCCGGCTTGTAGGCGTCCGCGTCGGTGGGGATGACGTTGTAGTCGCCGGCGAGCACCACCGGATTGTCGAGGGCGATGAGCTTCAGCGCATGGGCGTGGAGCCGCTCCATCCAGGCAAGCTTGTAGTCGAACTTGGGGCCGGGATGCGGGTTGCCGTTGGGGGCGTAGAGGCAGCCGATCAGCACGCCGTTCACCGCGGCTTCCAGGTAGCGCGACTGCTCGTCGGCCGGATCGCCGGGAAGGCCGCGGGCGGTTTCCACAGGCTCGCAGCCGCGGGAAAGGATGGCCACTCCGTTCCAGCGCGGCTGCCCGTGCCAGATCGCGCCGTAGCCTGCCTTTTCGATGGCGACGGCGGGGAACTTCTCGTCCGGCGCCTTCAGTTCCTGGAGGCAGGCGACGTCGGGCTGCGTTTCCTCCAGCCATTCGAGCAGGCGTTCCAGCCGCCCGTTGACGCCGTTGACGTTGAAGGTTGCGATCCTCACCGCGTCCGTTTCCGCACAATCGGCGCTTGCGTGCGGACGCGTCGCGGCGGGAGACCCCTGATTTTCCAAACTTTTGCGTGGATTTCGGCTCGCATCCTATTTGCTTCCCTTGCTCGCTATGAGCTCAATGCCCAATGCCCCCTACCGATCCATCTCGATGCCGCAGAGGCAGCTTTGCGGAAGTGTTCGGGCAGACGCCGCTCGCTTGTCACCGCCGGCTTCGTCTGGAAGGTGCGGCGCGGCTGCTGAAGAGCGAGGCGATGAGCGCCACCCAGATCGCCGAGCAGCTCGGCTACGGCTCGCTAAGCGCCTTCACCCGCGCCTTTCGCTAGAATTTCGGAGTACCGAGTCAGGCGCGGGTGGTGTGCTGACCTCTTGATCCTCCCCCGGATTTCCGGGGGAGGGGACCAGCCGCAGGCTGGTGGAGGGGCCGGCGCCAACGGCGCCGGTTTCACCGTCGCCGCCCCTCCACCGCACTTCGTGCGGTCCCCCTCCCCTGCAAATGCAGGGGAGGAATGATCACTTCCCCGGCCGGTACACCCGCTCGGTGTGCCCCTTGAGCTGCTCCGGGTAGAAATAGACTTCGCGCAGGTTGCCGGTGGCGTAGCGCCCGGCCTGGTCGTTGAAGTGCGGGGATTTGGGATCGCCGCTTTCGCCGCCGGCGGTGACCGCCACCGCGTGTACTTTGGGCCCGAACTCCACCACCGCGACGAAGCTGTTGCCGCTGGTCCCGTACCAGCGCTTGCTGCCGCCGCGCGGCGCCGCGCCGAACGAGGCGAGCGAGCCCCAGCGCGCCGAGGAGAAGCCGACGGGGATACTTGCACCAGCGTCGCTGAACGGATGAACGATGTCGCCGGTAAGGCGCTGGAAGCGGTTCACCTCGCCCCACGGCACGTTCCAGCGCCCGAAATCGGCCTCCAGCCGACCGACCATCGCGGCAAGCACTTCGAGTTTCAGCCGCGGCGGCGCCTGGTCGATCTGGCGGTAGGTGCCAGCGGCTTCGTCCCACTCGACGGCCTTGATCCGGCGCCACATCTCGTCGCCCCAGAACATGGCAAGGGTGTTGGGCACCGACTCCGCGCTCCAGCGGTAATCCCAGCCGCGCAGGGCCGCGACCGGCCCTTCGAGCCGCCGCTTGAGCGGAGAAGCGGCGGGGAGCGCGTCATAGTCGCGGACAAGGCCGGGGATCAGCTGGCCGAAGGCGGGCTGGTAGCTGTCGTAGGCGGCGGCGCGCAGCCTCTCGACGGAGAAGTCCTTGCGGCTGCCGAGTACCTGCTGGGCGTGGACCCCGCGCGGGTTTTCGCCGAACGTATCCATGTAGCGCGGGAACGCCGCGGGCTTGTGGCTGTAGGGGCCGGCGGCGGAATAAGGCCAGTTGTTGGTGTTCTGGATCCACCCGTTGGGCGGATTGAGCAGGTTGGGCGCTTCGCCGAGCGCGTGGAGACCGCGCCAGTCGGTGCGCGGGTCGGAGCCGTCCACCGGCCTGGTGTAGTCGAAGCGGTCGTCGCGTACCGGGATGAAGTGGGGGTGATGGTAGGCGATATTGCCCTTCGAGTCGGCGAAGATCGTGTTGTTGGACGAGTTCGCCTTGAATTCGGCGACCTTCACGAAGCTTGGGTAGTCCGCCACCTTGGTGCGCAGGTAGCTTTGCTGGAGCGCCTCGACGGGCTTGTGCATCATTGCGAAGGCGACCCACTTGCCGCCCTGCTGGCGCACCACCGGGCCGTGATGGGTGCGGTAGGTTTCGAAGGTTCGGCTCGCCACTGAGCCGTCGGCGCCGCGGTAGTTGAGGGTGACCGCCTGGGTGGTGACCGGCCGGCGTTCGTTGCCGTAGCGGTAGACGAGGCCGCCGGGGCCCTGCTCGACCGTTTCCAGGAACTCGTCCACTGAATCGACGCCCGAGGAGGTGTGCATCCAGCCGGCGCGCTCGTTGAAGCCCTGGTAGATGAAAAACTGGCCCCAGGTGGCGGCGCCGTAGGCGTTGAGGCCCTCGCCGCTGGTCACCTGCTGCTCGGCGCGGAAGAAGAAGCTGGTGTGCGGGTTGATCAGGAGCAGCGCCTTGCCGTCCACCGTGTTGGCCGGTGCGACCGCGAAGCCGTTTGAGCCGCGCGGTTCCGGATCGGGCTCGGCGCGGGCGGCGAGCGCCTTGCCGCTCTTCGAGTAGAACGCCTCGAGGGCGCCAAGATCAATGCGCTCGATGTCGCCGCCGATCGAGCCTTCGGTGAAGGAGAGCGCCATCCACGGTTCAAAGCGAGTAATGACGCGGGGTTTCACCTGCGAATGGGTGGCGAGATAGTAGTTCAGTCCGTCCGCCCAGGCGGTCATCAGTTGCTTCAGCCACTCCGGGCTGCCGGCATAGCGGCGCTGTAGATCGGCGGGGTCCATGTAGAGGCGGGCGCGAAGATCGGCCCAGATCGCCTTCTCACCCTCCGCTTCGGCGGTGCGTCCGAGCGCGGTGAGGTAGTTGGCCTCGACCCGATTGAAGTCGTCTTCGGCCTGGGCGTAGATCATTCCGAACACCGCGTCGGCGTCGCTCTTGCCGCGGATATGGGCGATGCCCCAATTGTCGCGGGTGACCGTGACGCGCGCGGCCTGCGCCTCCCAGCGGGCGCGCTCGCTATTGCCGGGCGGCGTGGTGGCACACGAGGCGAGCAGGAGCAGCGTGAGGGGAAGGAGGCGCTTCATGCCTTGGCTCCCTGGATGTGGCGATCCACCACGCGTTCAAGCAATGTCATCGGTACCGCGCCGCCGAGCACCAGCGCATCGTTGAAGCGGCGGAAATCGAAGCGGTCGCCGAGCGCGGCCTGCGCCTTCGTGCGCAGGCGATTGATCTCGCTGTGGCCGACCTTGTAGCCGCAGGCCTGGCCCGGCCAGGCGCAGTATCGGTCGACCTCGCTTTGCACTTCCTCGACGCTGGAGCCGTTGGTGGTGGCGAACCACTGAATGGCCTGATCGCGGGTCCAGCGCTTTGCGTGGAGGCCGCTATCCACCACCAGCCGGCAGGCGCGGAAGGCGAGCGACTGGAGGTAGCCCAGGCGGCCGACCGGATCGCCTTCGTAGGCGCCGAGCTCGTCGCCAAGCTGCTCGGCGTAGAGCGCCCAGCCTTCGGAATAGGCGTTGAAAGCGACCAGCGAGCGGACCAGCGGCAGCTTGTAGGTATATTCGCCCTGCCAGATGTGGCCGGGAATGCCCTCATGGTAGGTGAGCGTCGGCAAAGCGTGGCGCGGCCAGATCGAGGTATCGCGCAGGTTGATATAGTAATTGCCGGGCACCGAGCCGTCGATCGTGCCGGCCGCGGCGTAGCCGCCCGGCGCGCCCGCTTCGATTTCCACGGGGACCCGCTTGATGATCAGGTTGCCGGGCACCAGCGTCGCAAAGGCGCGCGGCAGGCGGGTGCGGATGTCCGCAACGCGTCCGTTGACGTAATCGAGGATCTGCTTCCGGCCGGCGTCGGTGTTGGGGAAGAGGTATTTGGGGTCTCTGCCGAGCGCCGTCATGCGCTCGCCGACGCTCCCTGACGTGTAGCCCAATGAGCGGAGGAGCGGGTCCATCTGGGCCTGGAGCGCCTTCAGTTCATCGAGGCCGCGCTGGTGGACCTCTTCCGGGGTGAGCGAGGAGGTGGTCGCGGCGCGCAGGGCCCAGGCGTAATAGGCATCGCCGTCGGGCAGCTTCCACACGCCGGCGCGGCTGTCGGCGCGGGCGCGGTGGAGTTCCAGCTCGGCGATCTGCCGGTCCAGAGCGGGCGCGACGCGGCCGTCGATCAGTGCAAGGGCCCGGCGGCCCCAGTCTCCCGGTATCCCGGAAGTTCGGCGAGCCACCGAGGTGACGAGGCCCCACTCCCCAGTCGGCTGCGCGCGCGAGGACTTCATCTGCTTCAGAGTCTTGTCGAGCAGGAAATCGGGGGCGATCACGCCGAGCGAGCGGTTGTTGACGAGGCGCTCGGTCTCGCCGTCGAGCATCGCCGCATAGGCTTCGACGCGGGCGAGATAAGCCTCTGCATCGGCGGCGTTCTCGATCTTGTGGCTCGAGTCGAGGAAGTCGGGGATCTCAACGAACGCGCCGGTATTCTGCGCCACCACGTAGGGCGAGTTGCGGTAGGACCAGTTCTGGTTGAGCACCACCGAGTCGCCGTACGGGAAGCGAAAGCCCTCGACGGCGAGCGCGTGGGACGTCTCGATGACGTCGAGATCGAGCCGCGCGCCGGGGCTGAGGTTGGCGCGGTCGACGGCCTTGAGGCGGCGGAGGCGCTCGGCCGCCTGCTGCCCGAGACGCCGATAGCCGGCCAGCGATCGGTCGGTGAGCTGCGCCTTGAGGCCGCTGCGGCCGTCCTTGTCGAGGCCGAGCGAGGTCGCATTCTCCGGATATTCGCGCAGCATCGCCTCGGCCACGTCGGCGAGCATCCCCTGCATTGCCGCGTCGTCGGGCGCCGCTCCTCCCCCAAGCCGCGCCGCGCAGCCGGGCAGCAGCGGCAAGGCGGCGACCAGAGCGGTGGAGGTGAGGAACTGGCGGCGGGCGAGCGGCTGCATGGGCGACCTCGGGCTGAGCTGGAGCCGCCCTTCTGCCCGGCGCGAAGCCACTCCGCAATCCGCGCCATCCTGTGTTAGGCAGCTGGCCATGGACGATTTCTACCGTATCCGCCGCCTGCCGCCCTACGTGTTCGCCGAAGTGAACGCCATGAAGGCCGCCGCCCGCGCCAAAGGCATCGACATCGTCGATCTCGGCATGGGCAATCCCGACGGCGCGCCGCCGCCGCACGTCATCGAGAAGCTCGCCGAGGCCGCCCGCAACCCCAAGGCGCACGGTTACTCCGCGTCCAAGGGCATATCCGGGCTGCGCAAGGCCCAGGCCGGCTATTATGCCCGCCGCTTCGGGGTCGATCTCGATCCGGAAAGCGAGGTGGTCGTTACCCTGGGCTCCAAGGAAGGCCTCGCCAACCTTGCCCAGGCGATCACCGCGCCGGGCGACGTGGTGCTCGCGCCCAATCCGTCCTACCCCATTCACCAGTTCGGCTTCATCATCGCGGGCGCTGCGATCCGCTCCATTCCCGCGGCGCCGGGGCCGGACTTCTTCCACCGGCTGGAGCTGTCGCTGCGCTATTCGGTGCCGAAGCCCTCGGTGCTGGTAATCGGCTATCCATCAAACCCGACGGCGTATGTCGCCGATCTCGCTTTCTACGAAAAGGTCGTTGCCTTTGCGCGCGAGCATAAGCTGTGGGTGATCAGCGACCTGGCCTATGCGGAAATCTATTTCGGCGACACGCCTACGCCGTCCATTCTCCAGGTGCCGGGCGCCAGGGAGGTAGCGATCGAGTTCACCTCCATGTCCAAGACCTATTCGATGGCTGGGTGGCGGATCGGGTTCGCGGTCGGCAACCGGACGCTGATCAACGCCCTGACGCGGGTGAAATCCTACCTCGATTACGGCGCCTTTACGCCGATCCAGGCGGCGGCGACGGCGGCGCTCAACGGGCCGCAGGACATCGTCGAAGCCAACCGCAAGCTCTACAAGGCGCGGCGCGACTGCCTGGTGTCGAGCTTCGCGCGGGCCGGGTGGGAGATACCGCCGCCGCAAGCGAGCATGTTCGCCTGGGTGCCGATCCCGGAGGCGTTCCGGCACCTCGGCTCGATGGAGTTCGCCAAGCGGCTGCTCGCCGACGCGCACGTCGCGGTGGCGCCGGGTGTGGGCTTCGGCGAGGAAGGCGAAGGCTTCGTTCGGATCGCGCTGGTCGAGAACGAACAGAGGCTCCGGCAGGCGGCGCGAGGCGTGAAGAAGTTTCTGGCAGGCGCCTGAGGCGAACTCCCCGCCTCCAACCTCACCCCCCCGCTCATCTCGAGCAAAGTCGAGAGACCCGGCACCCAGTGCTCGTATGCGTCTCTCGACTTCGCTCGAGATGAGCGGGAATTTGTAATCGGCCCCGAGACCACGTGTGCATCCCTCGGACCTCGCTCGGGATGAATGGAACTGGGCGGGGCCAGCCCACGAACCGTTGAGTGAGCGTGTGCTACTCCGCCGGCACCGCAGGCGCTGCGGACGGGCTGCCACCCCTCCCCGAGAACTTCCGGATCAGCCTCGGCAAGGGCCCGTTGCGCTCCATCCATTCGGAATATTCCTGGTATGCCGGGTCGGCCATCAGGTGCCGCTCCTCCATCCGGGCCCGCCAGTAATAGACGCCGCTAACCGCCGCCAGGATCGCCGTGTTGCGAATCGCGTCGTTCAAGTCGCCGGTGACCGTGAAGAAGGGCAGCACGCCGAGCCACCAGAACAGGTTCTTGGACACATAGGCCGGGTGCTTGGTGAGGCGGTAAGGGCCGTGGGTGAGGATGCCGCGGTGGGTGAGGTTGGAGAAGCGGATGCCGAACGCCACCGTCGCCCAGGCGTAGAAAGCGGCGAGCGCGACGAGGGCAACCGCCCACACCACCATCAGGGCGTGGTGGCCGTCGAGCCAATGCACCCAGCCGTCCGAGCCGGCGGTGCCCTGCAGATAGTGGAGCGGCCCGCTTGGGTTCATCATGATAAAGGGCGGATAGCAGATGAGGGCCGCCGTCCAGCCCGCCGCATACGGATTGGCCGAGCGGATATGGGCGTCGAGCGGCTTCATCGTCAGCGCGTAGCCGACGGTGGCGAACACCGTGTCGATCATGAACATGACGCCGATCAGCCAGAAGGTGAGCGTCACCAGGGTGAAGGTGATCTGCTCGGCCCTTGGCGTGATCGCGCCGAACCAGTTGCCGGGGACGATGGCGATCATGAAGGCGAGGAAGAAGGCCTTGATCGCCCAGCTGCGCAGGAAGTCGTAGAGGATTTCCTTGTCCACCGCGGAGCCGCGGCCGATGACGAGCTGGCCCATATGCCAGGCGCCGTCGCGCGGCTCCTTGAGGCGGCGGTCGATCCACAGCACGTAGGGCACGGAGGCGACGAGCAGCGGCACGGCCACCATCCCGAGCACCTGCATGGCGTAGAGGTAGATGCCGTCCCAATACCAGCGGCCGACGCAGTAGAACATGGCGATGGCGGCCCAGGTCGCCCACAGGCCGGCGATCTTCGCGATGCTGGTGTCGAGCGTTTCCCGAAGCGGCCGCGGCGGATTGTCCCAATCGAGACCGCTGGACGGGCTGCGATGGACTTTATCGACCAGGATGGACCAAAGCAGCATCGGCGCGCCGCAGGCGACCAGCGCACACAGGGTCGCGTTTGGGCCGGAATATTCAAACATCCGCGCCACGGCGAACCAGGCGAACAGCCCGACGAGGCCGACCACGCCGACCATCGAGCTTACCGCCGAGCGCGGGCGGGGGTCCGCCGCCGCGGGCGCATCGATATCGATCCGGATTTGTGCGTTCATGACGCGGTTCTTAACCGGAAACTGGTAAGGAAGAGGTGAACGCCGCCCCTCCCCCACAGGCCCGCTTCGGCCGCCGCTTTTCTCGGATTCCCTTATCGGTGCGGCCCCGGGTAACCGGTTCTTAAGTCTCTGCGCGCTTAGTACCTCGTGGCGGTTTGGAAATTGGGGGTCCTGGCGCAGCGTGGAATGGGTTCGATGGCCTGGGAGGGCATAATGCTGTCGAAGGAAAGTCATCAGGAGACGACGTTCTCCTTTTCGGAGCGGACGCCGCAGCCGGGGGAGCGGCGGCGCGATCCGCGTCACCTTACCATCCTGCGCGTGGGCGCGCTGATCGCCGCGCACGGGCGCGAGCTCTGCCTGATCCGCAATATCTCGGCGGGCGGCCTGATGGCCCATGTCTATTCCCAACATGCCTGCGGCGAAACGCTGGCGGTCGAGCTCAAGGCCGGTGAGCCGATCCACGGCCACGTCGCCTGGGCCGACCAGTCCAATATCGGCATCAAGTTCGACGAACAGATCGATGTCGCCGCCATGCTGTCCAACAACAGCCTGCTGGAAAACGGCATCCAGCCGCGCCTGCCCCGCGTCGAGGTAGACCGGCTTGCAACCGTGCGCTGCGGCGCGCGGCTCTGCGGCGTCAACACCCGCGACATCTCCCAGGGCGGGGTCAAGGTCGAGACGGACGCGCCGCTCGATGTCGGCGCGCAGATCGTCTTGACGATGGAGAGGTTCCGGCCGCTCCAGGGCGTGGTGCGATGGTGCGGCGGCGGACTTGCCGGCATCGCCTTTCACCAGCTCATCCCCTTCGGCGAGCTGATGGCCTGGCTGATCCCCGAACGCGCCGCCAACCGCGACTGAGGCGGCTTGCTTCGCACTCGTCGCCGCCTTAGCCCCGGGCGATGCTTACCGCCCTCGCCCTCCTCGCTGCCGCTCCTGCCGCCCCCCTGGCCCCGCCGCCGGGCTACACCCTGGTCTGGCGCGACGAATTCGCCAAGGCGGGTTTGCCCGACAAAAGCCGCTGGGCCTATGACACCGCCTTCAACAAGGCCGGCTGGCACAATGACGAGAAGCAATATTATGCCGCGCGCCGGAAGCAGAATGCGCGGGTGGAAGACGGCCATCTGATCGTCGAGGCGCGGCGCGATGGAGAGAGCCTGCGCGGCAAGGCGGATCATGGCGGGCAAGCTTATTCCTCCGCCCGGCTGGTCACCAAGGGGAAGGCGGCCTGGACCTACGGCTATTTCGAGATCCGGGCCAAGCTGCCCTGCAGCCGGGGCACCTGGCCGGCGATCTGGACCCTTGCCGCCCGCGATCCGATGCGCTGGCCCGACGATGGCGAGATCGACATCATGGAGCATGTCGGCCACGAGCCCGGCGTGGTGCATCAAAGCGTACACACCGCCGCCTTCAACCATGTGCTTGGCACCCACAACACGGCGCAGCGCACGGTCGCCGAAGCCTGCGGCGCCTTTCACCTCTACCAGCTTCACTGGACCGCCGGGAGCATCCGCATGGGCGTGGACGGGGAGGAAGTGTTCCGCTTCGACAAGCCTTCGGACAAGCGCGCCGAATGGCCGTTCGACGGGCCGCAATATCTGATCCTCAACATCGCGGTCGGCGGCATGTGGGGCGGCGCCAAGGGCGTGGACGCCACCGCTTTCCCGCAGCGCATGGAGGTCGATTACGTCCGCGTCTGGCAAGCGGCGGCCTCACCGAAGCAGTAGGGCTCCCCGGGGCCTGCCTCGGAACCAATCGAATAATCTTAGCCGGAAAGTTGACGAGTCACGGAGTGGAAAGGCGGGCGGCCGTTCACGCCGAACACTGCACTTGCAATTATAACATTGCTTATTATGTGTGAGCCATGGAAGATCATCTCGGCTTCGAACTGGCGGAAACCGCTCAGGCGATGCGTCGCGCCTTTGACCGCAGGGCGGGTGCGCTTGGGACCACGCGAGCCCAGTGGCGCGTGCTTGCCCGGCTTGCACGTGACGATGGCCAGCGTCAGATCGACCTCGCCGACAGTCTCGATGTCGAGCCGATCACGCTTTGCCGGATGATCGACCGTTTGTCCGAGGCCGGCCTGGTCGAGCGCCGGGATGATCCCTCCGACCGCCGCGCACGCCGCGTACACCTCACCCCGAAGGCCGCGCCGGTGATCGAAAGCCTGCGCGGCCTTGCCGACGAATTCTTCGCCGAAGCGCTGAGCGGCATCGATGCCCGGGAACAGGAACGGGTGCGCGATGCGTTGCGCCGCATTCGGGGAAATCTGATCGACGGCGGCCGCAGCGCGGCGCCGGCCAAGGGACTGAAGGCATGAAGCAGGAAACGAGCACGGGCGCGGAAGCGGCCGAAGCGCCGGACATGGAAGCGGCTCCAGCAGCTGTCCCGGAGGCCGTAGCGCCCAGGCGCAAGCTGTGGCGCGTGATGCTGTTGCTGTCGGTGCCGCTGTTGATCGCGGCGGTGGGCGGCTATTTCTGGCTGACCTCGGGCCGCTGGATCTCCACGGACAACGCCTATGTCCAGCAGGACAAGGTGGCGGTGACGGCCGAGATCGCCGGGCCGATCGTGGAAGTCGCCGTGCGCGAGAACCAGCCGGTGAAAAAGGGCGACCTTCTGTTCCGGATCGATCCCCGCCCCTACCGCATCGCGCTCGCCCAGGCCGAGGCGCAGATCGCCGCCGCGCAGGTTCAGGTCCACCGCATCCAGGCCGAGACGCAGGGCACCGGCGCCGACATCGAAGGCGCGCAGGCCAACCTCACCTTTGCCGAGCGCGCGCTCGGCCGCCAGGACGAACTGCTGGAGCGGGGCTTCACCACCCGCGCCCGCTACGACGAGGCGCTGCACGGCGTCCAGGAGGCGCGCGAGCGGCTCGCCAACGCGCGCTCTGAAGCGCAGGTCACCCGCGCCCAGCTCGCCGATGCCCCCGCCGACAACCAGCCGGCGCTGCAGGCCGCCCGCGCCGCGCGCGACAAGGCGCTGCTCGATCTTTCCCGCACTGCGGTGCGCGCGCCGACCGACGGCTATGTCACGCAAACCGATCGCCTCCAGGTCGGCAGCGCGGTCGTGCCCGGCCTGGCCGTGGTCACGGTGGTGCGCAGCGGCGACGTATGGATTGAGGCCAATTACAAGGAGACCGATCTCGACAAGATGGCGCCGGGCCAGCCCGTGGAGGTCACCCTCGATGCCTATCCGAGCGCCAAGATCACCGGCCACGTCGCAAGCATCGGCCGCGGCACCGGCTCCGAATTTTCGGTGCTGCCGGCGCAGAACGCGTCGGGCAATTGGGTCAAGGTGACTCAGCGCGTGCCGGTACGGATTGCAATCGACAACACTTCGGGCCGTCAGCTTCTCGCCGGACTGTCGGCCGACGTGTCGGTGGATACCAGGGAGCAGCCCGCCGGGCAGCAGCCCCCCCCTGCCCCGGCGCAGCACGCCGCCGCGCAGCCGCAACGCCGGCCCGCCGCCCGCTAGGCCATGGCCAGCGCCGCCGCCTCGTCCGCCTCGGCGGCAGCACCGCCCGTGGTGCGCAAGCTCGGCGGCTTTGAGCATGCCATCGTTACCGTGTCGCTGATGATGGCGGTGCTGCTCCAGGTGCTCGACACCACCATCGCCAATGTCGCGCTGCCGCACATGATGGCGTCGATGTCGGCCACCCGGGAGACGATCAACTGGGTGTTGACCAGCTACATCGTCGCCTCCGCCATCGCCATTCCGATCACCGGCTGGCTTTCCGACCGGGTCGGACGCCGGCGCCTGTTCATCTTCTCGGTGGTTGCCTTCACCGTCGCCTCCGTGCTCTGCGCGGTCGCCCAAAACTTGACGGAAATGGTGATCTTCCGCGCCATCCAGGGCGTTTCCGGCGCCTTTCTGGTGCCGATCGCTCAGGCCGTGATGTTCGACATCAACCCGCCCGAAAAGCACGGCCGGGCGATGGCGATGTTCGGGATGGGCGTCATGATCGGCCCGATCCTGGGGCCAGTGCTCGGCGGCTGGCTGACCGAGAATTTCAGTTGGCGCTGGGTGTTCCTGGTCAACCTGCCGGTCGGCGTGCTCTGCACCGTTCTGCTGATCCGCTACATGCCGAAGTTCGAGACCAACCGGCGCCGTTTCGACCTGTTCGGTTTCGCGCTCCTCGCGCTCGCGCTCGGCAGCCTGCAGATGATGCTCGACCGCGGCGAGCAACTCGGCTGGTTCGAAAGCACCGAAATCTGGATCGAAATGGCGCTGGCTGTCTCCGGCGCGTGGATGTTCGTCATCCACCTCACCACCGCACGCGAGCCGATCTTCGCCCCGAGGATGTTCGCCGACCGCACCTTCGCATTCTCGCTGGTGTTCATGGCGGTGACCGGCGTGCTGCTCCTCGCGGGCCTGGCGCTCCTGCCGCCGCTCCTCCAGCGCCTGCTCGGCTACTCGGTGCTGGATTCGGGCTTCCTCACCGCCCCGCGCGGCATCGGCACGCTGCTTTCGATGATGATCGCGGGCCGGCTGACGGGAAAGGTCGATGCGCGCATCCTGATCTTCGCCGGCATCTCGTTCATGGCGCTGTCGCTCTACCAGATGTCGGGCTTTTCGCTGCAGATGGGCGCCCGGCCGGTGGTCGTCAGCGGCATCGTCCAGGGAATGGGTCTGGGCTTCATCTTCGTGCCGCTGCAGTCGCTCGCGTTCGCGTCGCTGCCCGCTCAATACCGGACCAGCGCGGCGAGCTTGCTCAACCTGTCGCGCAACATCGGCGGCTCGATCGGCATTTCGATGATGACCGCGCTTCTCGCCCGCAACGTCCAGGTCAGCCATGCCGACCTGACGAGCTACATCCGCGCCGACAGCCTGCCGCTGGCCGACATCGGAATCATCGGCCGCCTCGGCGAATATGGCGACAGCGCGGTTGCAATGCTCGACGCCGAGATCAACCGACAGGCGCTGATGATCGCCTATATCGACGATTTCCACGCCATGATGCTGATCACGCTGTGCGCCTTGCCCCTCGTCTTCCTGCTCAAAAAACCCCGCCCCCCTGTTCCCGGCGAAGCGCCGCACGTAATGGACTAGGCCATGCCTTCCGAAACCGCCGATCCGAGCCCCCATGCCCGTCTGGCTTGAAGCCGCGCTCTGAGGCCTCCTCGCCGGGTCGGCGCTGCTGATCGGCGCTAGCCTCGCCTACCTCTTCCGAATGCCGCCGCGAGGACCGGCGCCTGAGGCTGGGTAGGAATTGGAGCGGGTAGCGGGGATCGAACCCGCATCACAAGCTTGGAAGGCTAGTGCTCTACCATTGAGCTATACCCGCTCGTCTCCTCGCTCGAAGCGCGGTGGTGGACAGGGCTGGATTCGAACCAGCGTACGGGAAACCCGGGCAGATTTACAGTCTGCTGCCTTTAACCACTCGGCCACCTGTCCGGGACACGCTCCGAAGCGAGGAGGCGGCTCAATGGCGAATGGCTTGGCCGCTGTCAACGCATAGGCTCGGCTTGGGTCGCCCGAACCGTGCGGCTTGCCAGCGCGCACCGGCGGCGGCATGGGAGCGACATGCGCCGCAAAGCACGCCAACTCACCAAGGCCGAGAACCGTCCCCGCTTCTGGGGCCGCCACGCCGTCTCCGCCGCGATCGCCAATCCCGAACGCCGGATTTTCCAGGTCTGGGTGACCCGTGAGGCGGCGGCGGAGTACGATCTGCCGCCCGGCACCCAAGTGACCTACGCCGATGCCGCCGATCTCGGCCGCCTCGTACCCAAGGACGCGCCGCACCAGGGCATCGTTGCCGAGGTGGAGCGGCTCGAGGACCTCCTCCTCGCCGACCTGCTCGATCAGGCGGAGGACCACCGGCCGCTGATCGTTCTCGACCAGGTTACCGATCCCCACAATGTCGGCGCGATCCTGAGGAGCTGCGCCGCGTTCGACGCGCTCGGCCTCGTCACGCAGGACCGGCATGCACCCCCCGAATCGGGCGCGCTCGCCAAGGCGGCGAGCGGCGCGCTGGAGATCGTGCCGTGGATTCGGGTGGTGAACCTGTCGCGTTCGCTCGACGAGATGGCGCAGGCGGGCTTCTGGCGGATCGGCCTTACCGGCGGCACCGAGACGAACTTGAAGCAGGCGCTCGGCCCCGCCCGAATCGCCCTGGTGCTCGGCGCCGAGGGCGAAGGCATGCGGCAGAATACCGAGACGCATTGCGATTCCCTCGCCCGCCTGCCGATCAGCGACCGGATCGAGAGCCTCAACGTGTCCAACGCGGCGGCCATTGCCCTCTACGCCGCGGCCTCGCATAACCACTGAGGTGCCCGCCTCTCCCGGCGGGCTTCGGGGGGGGAACCGATCATGAAGCATTTCCGGATTGCCGCGGCGGGCGCGCTTGCGCTGCTCGCCACCGCCTGCCTGCTGACGCCCGGCAAGTTCGACGCATCGCTGGACCTGCGGCGCGACGGCAGCTTCACCTATCGCTACACCGGCGAAGTGGTGTTCATCACCCCAGCGGCTGTTGCAGCGGCCGCGAAGGCGGAACAGGAAGAAGCCTTCAAGGCGGAAGATCAAACCTGCGGGGGAATGATGGCGGACGAGGACCTGATGTCCAACACCATCATGGAGGAGCGCGACTGCACGGACGAAGAAATTGCGGAGAAGCGCCGCGAGTGGGAGGCGTACCGCCTCGCCCAAACCGAAAACCAGAAGCAGGAAGCCGAGCGGATGAAGGCGATGTTCGGCGGCCTCGATCCCGACGACCCGAAAACGGTTGCGCAATTCACCGCGCGCCTGCTCAGCCAGGACGGCTGGAAGCGCGTCACCCACAAGGGCAAGGGCGTGTTCGACGTGGTCTATGAGAAGAGCGGCAAGCTCGATTACGACTTCGTCTTCCCCGTCTTTCCCGACGTCGACTGGATCATCCCGTTCGTGCACGCCACCCGGCGCAACGACGGGCGGGTGCGGATCGTCGCCCCGGCTTTCGCCCAGATGCAGGGCATGGGCGGCGGCATGAGCCCGATGAGTTCGCTCGGCGGCCTGGCGGCGGCGGCCAACGACCGCGGCTCGCCGCTCCCCAAGGCGGAAGGAAGCTTCACCCTCACCACCGATGCCGAGATCCTCACCAACAACACGAACGATGGCGCGGCCGCCGGCATGGGCGGCACCAAGGTGCTGAAATGGGTGGTCGGCCCGCTCGACGCCAAGAAGCCGGAAGCCTTGCTAAAGATGTAGACGGCGCGGCGCCCGGGGAGGGCTCAGTCCTCGGGCGCAACCGTGACGCGCAGCCCGTCCAGCTCCACGGCGAAGTCGATCTGGCAGGACAGGCGGCTGGTCGCCCTGCGGACCCCCGAACTGTCGAGCAGGTCGTCCTCGTCGGCGCTTACCGGCTTGAGCTTGCCCGCATGGTCCTCATCCACGTAAACGTGGCAGGTGGCGCAGCTGCAGCAACCCCCGCACAGGGCCAGCAGCTCGTCGAAGCCGGCGCCGCGGATGATCTCCATCACGCTCCAGCCGGCGCGGCCCCCAACGGTTTTTTCGCTGCCGTCGCGTCCCACGATGGTGAGTTCAGCCATATCCGCCCTTGATCGTGAAATGGGGAAGGTCCCGGGCGCCCGCCTATGCTAGGCACGCCCTTCTTTGGCAAGCGGGAGCGGGTTGAATGGGGATAGGGGCCGAAGCGCTCAAGGCGTCGCTGGACGCCGTCGCCGCGCGCGAGCCAAAGGTCGCGGCCGCCATCGCCGAGGCCGGCTATCCCGAGCCGCGGATCAGTGCCACCGGCTATCAGACCTTGCTGCGCGCGGTCGTCGGCCAGCAGGTGTCGATCATCGCCGCCGCCTCCATGTGGAAAAAGCTGACCGCCGTCGCGGGCGACCCGCCGGAGCCCGAGCGCCTGCTCGCCGCCTCCGACGAAGACCTGCGCGGCGCCGGTTTGTCGCGCCAGAAAGCCTCCTACGCCCGCAGCCTGGCGGAGGAAGTGCTCTCCGGCCGCCTCGACTTCGCCAAGCTCCCCGCCGACGACGAGGAGGCGATCGCGGAGCTCGTGCGGGTGAAAGGCATCGGCCGCTGGACCGCGGAAATCTACCTGCTCTTCGCGGAAGGCCGCCTCGACATCTGGCCGGCCGGAGACCTCGCGGTCCAGATCGAGGTCGGCCGGATCCTCGGCCTCGACGCCAAGCCCACGGAGAAGGCGCTCCGCGAACTCGCCGACCCCTGGCGCCCCCATCGCGGCGCCATGGCCATCTTCGCCTGGCACCATCGCAAGGTCGTCCCGATCTAGCCGGCGACTGCACCGCCCGGTCTGAAGGCAGGTGCCGAATAGCGCGTGGCTTCGGCGGAGCGAGGACTCAGGTGCCGCCACAACCGCCTTCGAGTAGCATTGCGGCGAAGCTGAAGCCCTGCGGCGCGATGTCCGCCTTCGAGCCATTGCTGACATTCCCCTTGAACCTGTTAAGGTTGCAACATGAGTCGTAGATCCACGCCGCGGTGATCAGCCGCCGAAACTTTGTTGTGCTTGGCTCGATCGCTCTGGCGAGCCCGGTGCTCGGCTGGGCGGCGGCCCCGCAAGGGCGCATCGAGACACTCCCGCGGATCGGCGCGGGCGGGAATGCCGATCCTCGGGTGCGCATCTGGCTGCCGCCGGGCTACGATGAGGGCGCGCGCTCCTACCGCACTCTTTACATGCTCGACGGGCAGTTCGTCTTTGAAGCCGACAGCGACGGGGAAAACTTCGCGGCGGATCGCCGGATCGCCCGGCTTACCAAAGCCGGCAGTATCCAGCCGACCCTCATCGTGGCGATCGACAATCTCGAGGAGGACAGGTTCCTCCAGTATATGCCAGAGGCGATCTACCGGAAGGCAAAAGGCGATTTACGCGCGACCATCGACCTGGAGATTGCCCGGACGAAAGGGCGGCCTCTCGTCTCCCGCCAGTTCGTTGAGTTTCTAACCGAGCGGCTGAAGCCCTTTGTCGATGCGCACTACCGGACCAGGCCGGGGCGCCTGGACACCGCCATCTTCGGAGCGAGCATGGCGGGCGTCATGGCCGGCGCCATTTTCGTCGAGGCGCAGCAGGCTTTCGGCCGCGGCGCCTGCATGTCGCCCAATTGGCCGATCTACAACAAGGACATGATCGACCACCCGCAGCTTTTGTCGATCTGGCCCGGTTATTTCGCGCGGCTTGGAGCCCCGGCGGGGCGCCGCCTTTGGCTCGACCACGGCACGCAGATGATGGACGCCGGTATGGCGCCGCATCAGATCAACATCGCGCGGCGGCTTGCCGATCTGGGTTGGCGCCGGGGCCGGAACCTGGAAACGCGCGTGTATCAGGGTGCCGGCCACGCATTTGCGACAACGGCCGTGCAGATGGACGAGTTGCTGGCCTGGCTGCTCGCCTAAGCCCGGCAGATGCCTTCCGAAAAGGAAAGCGCGACGGGGCTCCGGCCACCGCGGGAACGCATCCCCCGGAGTGTTCGTGAATTTATCGATGAGCCCGGCACAGCGATATGCCGGTAGAGCTGACCTTTGTCAGACTGTATTCAGGCCCGTTCGGTTAGGTTCTGTGAAACCTCAAAAAGTGAGACCCGGTGATGAAATTGGCAGCTAAGGCGCTTCTGGCAGGGGCAGTTCTGTTTTCATGTCCCGCGGGCGCGGCGGAGAGAGCGGCTCCGGTTTATGGCAAACCTGCTCAAATCGATTATGCGCGGGGGGATGGCATCCGGGACTGGCACGCCGACAGCGATCGCTCGATCTACATCATGGACCGGATGGGCCGGTGGTATTACGCGACCCTCAGCGCCCGTTGTCCGGGTTTGCGGTTCCAGAACCAGATAGCATTCGACACCGGTCCGCTTGGTGAGTTCGACACCTGGGGCTCGGTTCGAACACGCGATCAACGCTGTTACGTGCAGACACTGGTCACCAGCCCCGCTCCCCCGGCAAAAGGCGGTCCGCCGATCGACCGTTAAGGCAATGTACGCTTACGATTCGTTGCGGTGGATACGGAGCGAGTCAGCCGGTCTCTTGCTCCACGGCTCTACTTGCGGAACCGGCTCAGCCGTTGAACAGCATGCGCCATATGTCGTGGAGCACGGCGGGTAGCAGAAACCAGGCAAGCGAGGCGCCAAGCCACATCAGGATCAGCCACCGGGCTCGCCGGCCGTGGAGCCACTTGCCTGCGGCGAGAGGAACGCGGCCCTTCTTCCAGAACCAGGCGCCAACGCCGATCGCCGCGCCGTTCACCCACAGCCAGGCGAAAACCTTGTCGGCGTGCAAGTAGCCCGGAAGCCTGAAGTTGAAGGCCGAACTAACCAACGCGTAGATCAGCGTCAGGTGCACCATGGCGACCGGAACGGCCCACTTTCCAACTCGCGCCGCCCCTGATGTGGCTTCCCGATTTTCCTCTTCCATCTCCCGGTCGAGGCCGACCACCTCTTGGTCGGTCGCATCGATCAGGGGAGGCTCGTCGCTGCTGCTCATTGGAAACCGGAGGATTAGCGCGGCAGCCTTGCCGATTCCACCTTTACACGACTGGCCAAGGTGACGTCCGCTTCCCCGCCACAGGGGACAGTCGGGCTCGCAGCGTCTCCACGTAGTACCGCAGCGTTTTGGCTACCTCCAGCGCCCGCGCCCCGAGGCGGGATCAGCGGCGAGCTTCAAGGAAGCCGGAACGTGATGGATTGCTGCTCACCTGAACAAGCGAGTGCCCCTTCCGGCCGGAACGTGCTGGTGTAGCGGGTATCGCGCAGGATCCCGGTCGCCGCCTCGTCGAAGATAAACGGCGGATATGCGATCACGGCTCGAGGCGCCACGGTTCGGCCATCCGCCGCGATGTCATATTCCGTTCTGACCCAGCCCTCGAAGCCAAGCTGCATGGCCGCCATGGGATAGTCCGAATCGCTGGCGCCGGAACGTTTCATCGCGGGCTGGAGCCCCAGCGAAGCGCATTGCTCGGCGCTGAGACCGGTCTGGTCGAATACGGCCCGCGCTCCGGGAAGATTGCCGGCGGCCGCCAACACGTTTGCCTGAGCCAGCATGCCTGCAACTTTAAGCGGGTGGCGGGCAGGCAAGCCTGGTTCGTTGACGACCGCATCAAGCATCATGTTGGCGTCGGCAGGCGGTTTCGATTTGCCCATCCGCTGAGCAACCAGGAGCCTTATCGTAGAAGCGCTGAGCGGGTCACCGAGCACAGCTGGCTCCGCCAGCAAAGCGCGGAGCGACTTGCGGTAAGCATCCGGCCCGCCTTCTACCTGGACCTGCTGCTGCCGCAGCGCGATGTAGGATCGAACCGGCGCGGGCGCGCCGAGCGCCTCGGCAGCGGCCCTTGCGGTTGCAAGGGAGGCTTTCGTCTTTTCTGCATCGGTCACCGGGCTGTCGGCCAAGGCCAGTGCCGCCTGGAGTATGCCGGCCTGATCTTTAGCGGCTTGCGCCTTCAGCAGCGAAGCTTCCTGGAGCGGCAGAGCGGCAGCAGCCGACATCTCGTCCCAGGCCGGCCGGCCCCCTGTTTTGGCTTGAAGCCAGGTTTCCACCGTCTCCTCGAGCGGCTCGGTCAACCCAGGAGCTTCAGGCGCTTTGACACAGCGCAGTTCCACCCGGGTCGTGTAGCGGAACAGGATCGGGATTTTCTTCGCCGCTTCGGCTCGCCAGGACCACTCGCCCACCGCGCGTGCAAACGCGAGTGCGGCCGCGCGTTTGCCAGTGGTGTAGATTGGAGCGACGCCGGATACACGGCCATCTTCTTCAAGCGTGAATTCCACAATGGCATGATCATCGGGGGCGAGCCCCCCTTCGCCGCCGCACACCGGCGGGTCCATGACCGCCGCTTGACTGAAGGGCGTGTCGCGCATGCGGCCCGCGCCCGTGTACGCGAGGTAGAGCCGCGCGCCGTCCAGATCACGATTCTGCAATGCGGCGATCGCCAAATCGGAGCGGGTCGCGATGTCCGCCATGCTTACCTTGCTGCCAAGCCCGCCCTGCTTGGCCAAACTGTCCTTCAGCTCTTTATAAGCTTCCTTCGGCCGCCCCTCGTTCAGCAGCACGCGGGCGTATTGCGTCTGGACGCTTGCGATGTCCCTTTTGCTGAATTGTGGTGAGGTCATCGTCAGCGTGCGCGCCTCTTCCGCCGCGGCCAGGGCACGGCCGTCACGATCGAACATTAGCACCTGGGACAAGCGCAGCAGCGGGATCACCCGTTGCGCTCCCTGCGTCAGATCAACGGCAGCCTGGAACTCGCGCGCTGCTGCATCATAGTCGAAACGGGCTCTCGCCGCGGAACCGAGAGCCAGATGTGAGTCCGTTATATCCCCGCCGAATTCCGCCGGCTTGCCGGACAAAACGGGCAAGCCGCGGCGGATTGCCGCTTCGCCCTCGGCAAACCTGCCCATCTGTATCAGGCAACGGCCTTTGCGCACGTCGATCGAGGCCGCGAGTAGCGGGTTGCGGCGCTGCGCGCCGGTCGCCTCGACGGCTTCGAACTCGCGGATCGCATCCGCGCATTTTCCAGCCTCAGCGGCTGCGGTTGCTGCGTCGAAGCGCCCCTGAAGACTGGTTGCCCCGGCTGTTGCCTGAGTGGCGGCTTGACCGGTGATAAGCAGTGCGAGCAATGGTGTGATCATGTGAACTCCCGAGTAGCCGATGAACATGATCCTGAGCCGAATGTCGAGGGGTGTCGCGCTGGCGATCTGCCTGATCGCGCTGATCAACGGCGCGGCGGCCGCCGAGCCCGCGCCGCGCTACCCGGAACGAACGGTGCTGCTGCTCGTCGCCTCGTGGTGCGCCCCTTGTTACGCTGAACTCGCACGCCTGGACGACATCGCGGCTGCCGCTCGGCCTCTGCAAGTGCGGGTATTGTTGGTTGATGATGGCGCACGTTCCAGAGCCATGGTGCGCGGCATCAACGCTGCACGCCGCTGGGAACCCAAAGGCGGGGAATTAAGCCGCATTCGAGCCGACATCTGGCGGCGCACGGCCGGTCTTCCTTTCAGTGTCGTCACCGACAGCGAGGGACGCATCTGTGGCGAGCAGAGTGGCGGGCTCGACCCTCGGCGCACGCTCGCCCTTGTAAAGCGCTGCCGCTCTTGAGCTGAAACCTTCCGCCCCTGCCGCCGAACGGCGCAAATGCTTCGATTGAGGCGCCACTGCTACACTCGTTCACGACCGATTGCGGGCATTGACCGTTGCATGTGGGAACTGCTTCCCATGACACATCTTGCTAGTTGCGGCGCGGCGGGCCTGTTTCGAGACGCACCTTCGGCAGGCGGGGGCACTTGGCGGCGGGCCTCAGTACATCACCGCACTGAAGACTGCCGGCAGACCACCCGCCCGGTTTCAGGTCAAATCGCCGGCTTATCCCTGTTCGCCTCCATGGCGATCCGCTCGGCCTCGGCTTCCGCGGCGATTTGAGCGTTCGTCTTGGTAGGATTTGCCGCCTTCTCATAGGCTGCCAATTCGGCTGGGGAGATGCGGCTCAGCACGTCCTCTCGCGCGGCCCTCATCCGGGCCACCTCGGACGAATTGGGCGACTGCGCCGCCAGCCCGCGCAAGCGGATGTCGATTCGCCTCAGGCTGCTTTGATCGATGCTTTCTTCGGCTGCGGTGCTTGATGCCATGTTGGGTCCTTGATCTATGTAAGAGGGCCTTAGGGAGACGAAGCCGGGTTTGTCCAGAGACACCCCCGTTCGATCGAACCCGGTCCGCCCCTATTGGCCGCTGCCATTCTCCACCTTCGTGCCCGCGATCGCCTGGTCGGTTTCGGTGATCGGCGCCTTGTCGGCATTGGCGGGGGTGACGTCGTTGGCGCCGGCGACAAAGGCCCGGATCGCGATAATCACGATGAGCGCGAGGAGAACAAGGCCGATCAGCCAGAGCATCTTCGATTTCGCCGGCTTGCCTGCGCCGCCGTGGCCGTCATTGCCGTTGGTCGCCATGTTTTCGATCCTTTTCATCCAGGTCTTGCGTCACGCTGCCAATGACGGCGCCCGGCCTTTGTTCCAGCGCTCGGGGCCCATCCCTCTCCCGCCGCGAGGGCGGTAACAACTGAAACACATTTGCGACGAAGCCGACCTTCGCCCGCAACACGCTCTCCCCAGAAGCCGCCCGATACGGACCAGCTTAATGGAGAACCGACGTGGCTATCATCAACGGAACGGCCAATAAAGACACCCTGACCGGGACCGCCGGCAACGACCAGATCTTCGGCTTCGGCGGCGATGACTGGATCGATGGAGGCGCCGGCGCGGATTGGATGGAGGGCGGCGCGGGCAACGATTTCTACATCGTCGACAATCTCGGCGATCAGGTGATCGAGGAGGCCGGTGGCGGCGAAGAGGACGGGATAAGCTCCGCCTTCGGCTATTACGTTCTGCCGGCGAACGTCGAACATCTGGATTTCTGGGCCTATACGGGGACCGCCGGCGTGCACGGCGTCGGCAACGCGCTGGGCAACCGGCTCTACGGCCGCAACTCCAACGACATCCTCGATGGCGGAACCGGCGCCGATTACATGTATGGTGGCCTGGGCGACGACACCTACTATGTCGACAATGTCGGCGACTGGGTCGATGAGGAAATCGGCGAGGGCTACGACAGCATCTACACCACGGTGGTCCCTCACACCATCTTGGCAAAGGCGATCGAGCGGCTGATCTACACCGGTACGGCCAACGTCACGATCACAGCCAGCAGCTACAACAACGACATCACCACAGATGCGGGCAACGACGTCATCGATGGAGGCGGCGGCAAGGACTATATGCGCGGCGGGCGCGGCGACGACATCTATCACCTCGACACCGCGGGCGATCAGGCGATCGAACAAGCCGGCGAAGGCACCGACACGGTTCGCACCACCGTTCTCCAGCAATCGCTCAACAACAATGTCGAGAATATGAGCTTCATCGGCACCGGCGATTTCGTCGGCTTCGGCAATGGGCTCGCCAACCGGATCGAAGGTGGCACGGGCGCGGACCAGCTTTACGGCCTCGGCGGCAACGACGTCCTGGTCGGCGGCGCGGGCGACGATTATTATTGGGTCGAAGACAGCGGCGACCAGGTCGTCGAGGCCGCTGACGGCGGCAGCGACAAGGTGTGGGTCACAGCGACCTACTGGGTCATTCCCGACAACATCGAATCCGTCAGCGTCTATGGCAGTGTCGGCGTCCAGCTCGTCGGCAACGCCCAGGCCAACGCCCTTTATGGCGGGGACGGCGACGACATCCTGAACGGCGGCGCGGGTGCGGACATAATGGGCGGCGGGAAAGGCAACGACACCTACTATGTCGATCATGCCGGCGACTTCTTCTACGAAACGGAGAATTCCGGGTTCGACACGGTGATCTACGCCTTGAACGGATCCTACACGCTGGGGAACCACGTCGAGAAGCTGGTCTACACCGGCACGCAGCAATTCTGGGCCACGGGCAACGGGCTCAACAACGTGCTGGTGACCTCATCGGGCAACGACGTGCTGAACGGCAAGGCCGGCGCCGACACCATGGAGGGCAAGGCCGGCAACGACAACTATTTCGTCGACAATGCGGGCGATCTCGTGATTGAAAAAGCCGGCGAAGGCACCGACACGGTCTACGCCAGCACTGCCTCCTACATCCTTCCGGCGAACGTCGAAAACCTGGTGCTGGAGACGAACTGGATTGCGTTCGCCGGCACCGGCAACGCGCTTGCCAACCGGATCGAGGGCGGCTCCGGCAACGACATTCTGGACGGAGGCGCCGGTGCCGACACGCTGATCGGAGGGGGCGGGGACGACATCTATGTGCTCGACGACGTGGGCGACCGGGTAACCGAATATGACGGCGGCGGCACCGACGAGATCCGCACGACGCTCGGCTCCCGAACCGACTATTCCAAGATGTACGTGCTGCCGGACTCTATCGAGAACCTCACCGGCATTTCGGCGACCGGCCAGGGCGTGTACGCCAACGCGCTCAACAACGTCGTCACCATGGGCGCCGGCGGCGACCTGATCGTCATGCAGGACGGCGGCAACGACATCGTAAAGGCGGGCGGCGGCGACGATTTCGTTTATTATGGCGACGCGCTGACCATCCTCGACAGCAATGACGGCGGCGACGGCTTCGACACGCTGGGCCTGCTCGGACGGATCACGCACGAGTTCACCGGCGCCAACATGTCCAATTTCGAGAAGCTTGCTTTGTACAGCTCCGGCGGCGGCGCGGCGATGCCGAACCATTACGACATCACCCTGTCGGACGCGAATGTCGGCGCGGGCAAGAAGCTGATGGTTGTCGCCCAGTCGCTGCTCGCGGATGAAACGCTTACGTTTGACGGAACCGCCGAAACCAACGGCAGCTTCAATGTGCGCGGCGGACGAGGCGCGGACACCATTTCGGGCGGGGCCGGGGCCGATCAGATCTGGGGCGGTCTTGGCGCCGACATCCTCTCCGGCGGCGAGGGCAAGGACGTGTTCGAATATAGCGACGCCGCCGAGTCCAATGCGCTGGGCCGGGACACGATCCTCGACTTCGACTGGGGCGACAAGATCAACCTGAAGAACATCGATGCGGACGGCAATCTTGCCAACGGCAACAGCAAGTTCGTCTTCATTGGCGAGGAGGTGTTCAGCGGCAAGGCTGGCGAACTGCGCACGGTGATGACCGCCAACGGCTGGTCGGTCGAGGCCGATCTCACCGGCGACGGCAGCGCCGACCTGACCATCGCCGTCCACACGGCAAACGGCCACCTGCTGGGTGCGTCCGACTTCTACCTGTAAGGCGTTTGCTTCATTCCGGACGCCGCACGGGCGGGGAAGGCTTCGCGCTTTCCCCGCCCGCTGCAACATTAGACACACTTTTCCGCACCCGCCGACGTGAGGGCGCAACACACGGCGCCTAATCCCCTCGCTTATGACGACCGGACACCCGCCGGGTCGCAGGTTCAGGCGGGCTCAAAAGGGGATATTCTACATGTTGCGCCCGCTGCTCCTTTCCGCCGCCTTGCTGCTCGTTACGCCTGCCGCTCTGGCGCCGATCAGCCCCGCCGCCGCCGCCGAAAAGGGCTCGAAGCGCTGCGAGGACGATACCGCCAAGAAGCGCAAGAAATCCATGTTCGGCGCGGTGCTCGGCGGGCTCGCGAGCACGGCAATCGGCGGCCATGGGGGCGGTCTCGGCTATGCCTTCCCGGTCGCTTCCATGCTGTCGGACGCGATCATCGACCTGCTCGACTGCAAGGAGCAGAAGCAGGCGGCGGCGGCCACCGACGAAGCGGTGCGCGGCGGCGTCGGCTCCACCGCCACCTGGGAATCGGAAAGCCGCCCGGGCGTCAAGGGCCGCTCCACCGTCGATGCCGAGGAAAAGCTCGCCGACGGCAGCCACTGCCTGACCGTGACCGACGTGGTGATCGTCGATGGCGAGGAAACCACCGTTCCCAAGCGCATGTGCCGCGAGCCCGGAAAGGCCGGCTATGCGCGCGTCTAAGGCGCTCGCCGCCCTCCTGGCGCTGTCGCTGACGGGCGCCGCCGCCGCGCAGTCCGCCGCCGATCCCGCCAACCCGAGCTGCCCAAAGGCGCCGAACTGGTCGAGCTATCGCCAGATGCGCTTCACGGTGGAGCAAGCCGATGGCCGCAAGATCCTGCGCGCCGAAGGGATGATCGACGAAGCCGTTCCCCAGCGCCTGAGGGACGCCCTCGCCGCCGATCCGGATGTGCACGAGATCTGGCTGCGCTCGCCGGGCGGCAACGCCCGGGCGGGCAACGAAGCGGGCCGGATCATCCGCGAGGCGATGATCCCCACCCGCCTTCCCGCCGGCTGGGCCTGCTTTTCGGCATGCAACTTCATGTTCATGGGCGGAGTGGTCCGCTACGTTGACGACGGCGGCCAGTTCATTGTCCACATGTTCACCCATGCGGCCGACAAGGAAGCCGTAAAGGTCCAGCTCGCCTCCGCCGACGACGGGGCGATCGGCCTCCTCGGCACGGTGGAGCAGGACAGCGCGTTGCTTGCGAGCGAGGACAATGATTTCCTGATCCGGATGGGCGTGTCGCGCAAGCTGCTCACCGAAGTCATGTACCGCCAGAAGGCGCTTGCCGAGCAGGGCAACGACCGCTCCACCCGCCGCTGCCTGACCGCCGACGAGGTCGGCCGCTACAATGTCGCCAACGCCCGCTAGAAAAGGAGCGAAGCCCGTGAAGAAGACCATCACCGCAATCGCCGCCGCCGTTCTGCTGGTGGTTCCCGCCGCCGCCAATGTGCTGGTGGTGCGCTCCTCCGGCCCGTCGGCGCAGAGCATCCGGCCGGGCCAGAGCTTCGCCGACAACGCGCAGGTCACCTTGCGGCCGGGCGACGTGATAACCGTGCTCGGCGGCCAGGCTACGCGCACCCTGCGCGGCCCTGGCACCTTCCCGGTCTCGGCGGGCGCAACCAAGATTGCCATGGCCAACGCCTCCCGCCGCGGCCGGTTCAGCGCCATGCGCGCGGGCGAGTTGCCGCCGGTGCCGAGCATCTGGCATCTCGACGTGACGCAAAGCGGCAAGGTTTGCGTCGCGGACTCCGGCAAGGTCCAGCTCTGGCGCGCCGATGCGAGCGAGGCTGTGCGCGTCACCCTCGCTCCCGCTGACGGCGCGGCACGGACCGTGGACTGGGCTGCGGGCCAGGATGTGCTCGATTGGCCGAAGGACCTGCCAGTGACGAGCGGCGCGGCCTATGAGGTGAGCGTGGGCGGCAGCGGGGACACGAGCCGGCTTGTCTTCGCCGGCGTCGGCCAGGCACCGCAGGACGAAGCGGTTCTCGCGGAGGCACTCATCGCACAAGGCTGCCAGAACCAGCTCGATGCCTTGCTGGAAACGGTCCCGCAGGCGGACTGAGCCTTTCAGCCGGCGGCGAGCCGCGCCTCGAGCGCCTCGATGCGCCGCCTCTGCTCGGCCATCGCTGCGGCGATCTCGCCCTCCTGACGCTCGCGCTCCATCACGATGTGAACGGCGCGGGCGATCGGATCGGCGACTTCGCGCAAAGCTTCACGTTCGTCCCCGCTGATCTGCGTGCCGTCCGGCCGAGGGCCGATCAGCAGCCAGCCCAAGCAGGTCTGGTTAGGGGCGGTGCACAACGGGACGCGTACCGGAAAGAGCGGATCGTCCGGGTCGCAGGCAGGCGCAGCGGCATCGAAGCTGGCGAGCCACACATCCGCTTCGTCGTGACCAGCCCCGACCACCTGGCGCACGCCGCCGCCGACGACAATGGCAGCGCGCACGGTGCGCACCCCCGCCTTCACCCGCAAAAGCACGTCGGCGAGCAACTCATCCAGCGAGGCGACTTCGCGCAGGTCGCGCACGTTCTCGGGCAACTCACCGCGTAGTTTGGTGAGGTTTTCGTGGAACAGACGCTCGGTCCAGCGCCCGATCCGTTCGTGCGCCGGGCTTGCGAACAGGGTCGCGACGGCGGCCGCGAGAATTGCGGCGGCGGGGCCGGCATCCGTACCGGCCGCCGCTTTCACCGCTTCCTCGATCGCTTCGGCGGCGGCGGCAAAGGCGACGCCCATGGCGAGCATGATCAGGCCGAACGTCGCCGAACGGCTGATCACCGATTCCGCGTCGTAAAGCCGGAAGCGGAGCAAGGCGACCAGCAGGCCGAGCTGCAGCGAGAGAAAGGCCAGGCCCAGCGACAGGCCGGCAAAAGTCTCAACGAACAATTGCTGCGAAAAGGCGCCGACAGAACCCTTGAGCATGTCGGAGATCAGCGAGGCGCCGAGGAACAGGGCGTAACCCGAAAAGCCGAACAGCGCCCATTTGATCTGCTGGCGGCCCGGCCCCGGCGCCATGCCTTTCATCCGCCGCACCAGCAAGGCGACGCTCAGCGCGGTGAACAGGATGAACACGGCGCGGTAGACGTCGCCGGAGAGGAAGAACAAGGCTGGCAAGGCGAGCAGGGCCGCGACCACCGGCCAGGGCCCAAGCCGCCCGCGCGGGAAGAGCAACACGCCGGCAAGAAGCAGCACGTTGCCGAGATCGAAGATCGCCGTCTGCACCGGCTGCGGCACACCCGCCCTCAGGGTCAGAAACGATGCGGAAGGCTGCTCGCCCGCCATCGTCAGCAGGATGGCAAACGAAAGAAGCGTGCTCACCGCGTCGTGCGGGCAGCGGCGGTAGAGCATCCAGGCGGCGGCGAGCAGGAATGGGTAGGTGAGGAGATGGAGCAGGTCGATGACGGCAAGCATCCAGGGTGAGACGTGCAGCGCCCGCGCGCCCGCTTCGATGTGCCGTTCGCTTGCCGTCACCCGCACCGTCCGGACCTTGCCGTCGGCGGCGCGAAGCGTGAGCTCGGTCGGCGCGTCTTCCGTGCCGTAGAGGATGCCGGCAAAGGCGGCTTGGTCCATTGGTTTCGCGGTCTCGCCTTCCAGCGCGGCAAGCGGCACCACCTGTGACACCGCGATGCCGTCGATCGCCTGGATGTCGTCGCCCGCTTTCATCCCGGCGGTGGTCGTCTCCGGTCCCACGGGAAAGCGGATGCGGGTGAGGTCGTTTTCGTCCAGCACCACGCCGGCGCGGCTGCCGAGCATGAGCAGCGAATTGGGCGCGGGGTTGGCGAAACGATCCCATGTGCCGCCGATCGGCCCGGCGAGGGCAAGGAGGAAGACCAGCCACCAGAGCGGCCGAAGCACGAGCAACGACCGGCGGCCGAGCGGCGGCACGTCGCGGGCGCGGCCGAGCCGTTCCCACAGACCGCCGGACGCACGACCGGCCTCGCCCTCCCCCGCCATCCGCTTGAGTCCCCGACTGCACCTGCAACCCAAGCTACAACAGCGGCGCGGCCAAAGCAGCGAAAATGTTGGGCTGGGGGGACGCTCCCGCGGCTCGCGCGTTGGCAGCCGCATGGAAGCACGCAAACGCATCGCGCTGGTCGCGCACGACGCAAAGAAGGATGACCTGATCCACTGGGTGAAGGCCAATGCCGACGCGCTCGCGCCGCACGTCTTCTGGTCCACCGGAACGACGGGCAAGCGCATCAAGGAAGCGTGTCCGCAGATGGAGATTACGGCGATGAAGTCCGGCCCGCTTGGCGGTGACCAGCAGATCGGCGCCCGGATCGCCGACGGCGGCATCGACATCCTGATTTTCTTCACCGACGCCTTGTCGCCGCACCCCCACGAATCCGACGTGCGCGCGCTCACCCGCCTGTCTACCCTCTACAACGTCGCCATGGCCACTAACCGCGCCACCGCCGATTTCATCGTCCGCTCCCCCTATTTCGCCGAACGCTACGAAGCGCCGACCGGCGGCGGCGACGGGGAACCAGGCACCTGAGGCGGAACCCACGGGCTTGCGGCTGAGTTCGCGCTTCCATGCCCACGCCCTCCGTCACCGTCCAAAGGCTCGCCTGGACCGATCCGCCGCTCGGCCGGATCGAACTGCCCAAGGCGCCGCTCATTCTGCGCGCCAGCTTCGGCTCCGGCCTGGCCCGGCGAGCGGGCGATCCTCCCGGCCGGATCTGGGCGGTGGGGGACCGCGGACCCAACCTCAAGGTCAAGGATGCGCGCAAGCTTTACGGCGCGGAACACCTGGCGCCGCTTGCAAACGTGTCGGGCGCCAAGATCATGCCGCGCCTCGATCTCGGGCCGGAGATCGCCGAGCTTCAGGTGCGCGAGGATCAGGTCGAGCTGCTCCGTGTCATTCGCCTGACACAGCCGGACGGCACAGCGGTATCCGGGCTGCCCATCCCCGGCGGCGCCAATGTGCGCTCCGAGCCGGTGTTCGACCTCAAGGGCAAATCGATCGCTCCCGACCCCGGCGGGCTCGACACCGAGGGCATAGCGCCCTTGCCGGATGGCGGCTTTTGGATCGGCGACGAATTCGGGCCGTCGCTGGTGCGGGTGGATAAGCAGGGCCGCATTCTGCGCCGGCTGGTTCCGAACGGGACCGAGCTGGAGGCGCAACCGGCGCCCGAGCCGTGCCTCCCCGCCATCGCTGCGCGGCGGCAGATCAACCGCGGCTTCGAAGCGCTTGCGCTTTCGCGCGATGGGTCTTCGCTGTTTCTCGCCTTTCAGAGCCCCCTGGCCCATCCGGACGAGGAAGCGCACGAAAAGGCAGCGCACGTCCGGTTGTGGCGCCTCGACGAGGATACGGGCTCGGTGCAAGCGCAGTTCCTCTACCCGCTCGACCCGCCGGAGAGCTTTCGCCGCGACTGCGAAGCGGGCGCGTTCGAGCGCAAGGACGTGAAGGTGAGCGAGATCGCCTGCCTTTGCGACGGCGCCCTGCTGGTCCTGGAGCGCGGCTCCCAGACTACCAAGCTCTACCGCGTCACCCTCGATGAGAGCCTGGCACTCGGTCCCGAGCATCTAGACCTTGCGACCCGGCCGACGATCGAGGAACTGAGCGGCGCCGGCGCTCCCCTACCCGCGCTTGCCAAGGAACTGCTGTTCACCAGCGACGACTTCCCCGAAGTGGCGCGCGATCTGGAGGGTGTCGCGATCCTGTCGCCCACGGAGCTGATCCTGGTCAGCGACAATGATTTCGGAGTGGAGGGCGAGGCGACGAGCTTCTGGCGCCTTCGCTTCGACGCGCCGGTTCTGGCATAGGCGCCGCCATGAAACGCCTTCTTCTTGCAACAGCCGCACTCGCCCTCACGCTCTCGAGTTGCGGCGGTGGCGATGGCCCGCCGGTCACCGAAAACGAACGCCGCGTCGGCGCCGAACAACATCCCAAGCTGCTTGCCGAGTTCGGCGGTGCCTACCAGGCGCCGGAGGCGCGCTACCTCGCAGCGCTCGGCGAACGGGTCGCCGTTTCAGCCGGGCTGGAGGGGCAATGCACCTTCACCCTGATCAACTCCGACGTGGTCAACGCCTTCGCGGTGCCGGGCTGCTTCATTTACGTCACGCGCGGCCTGATGGGTCTGGTCAACTCGGAAGCGGAACTCGCCTCCGTGCTCGCCCACGAACTGGGTCACATCGTCGGCAATCATTCGGAAGAGCAGCAGCGCCGATCCTTGTGGCGCAACATCGGCGTCGCCGCGGTTTCGCTCGTCACCCGGTCCGAGCGGCTGGCGGGCCTGGCCGGCGAGGCCGCGGCCTATTTCGGCCTGCGCTACAGCCGCAAGCAGGAATATGAAGCCGACGATCTCGGCCTCGCCACGCTGAAAGCGGCTGGCTACGATCCCTATGAGGCGGCGGACATGCTCGGCGCGCTCGGCCGCAACGAGCAATATATGGCGGCGACCCGCTCAACGGATCAGGCCAAGGCGATCCCGGAATGGGCGCGCACCCATCCGCTGACCGAGAACCGGATCGCTCGTGCCCGCGAGGCGGCCACGAAGACCGGAGTGGCCGACAACCAGCTTCCCGAAGGCATCCTCCCCTATCTCAACGAAGTGGACGGGCTGCTCTACGGCGACGATCCCCGGCAGGGCTTCGTGCTCGGCCGCCGCTTCGCGCACCCCGATATGCTGATCGGCTTCGAAGCGCCGCCCGGCTTCACCCTCACCAACAGTCCGCAAGCGATCATGATCGACGGGCCGGAGGGGCTGCGCGGCGAATTCGGCGGAGGGCCGCTGCCGGCGGGCGGCCTCCCGGCCTATGCCGAAGCGGTGCTCGGCGGACTGCTCGGCAAGGCTCCGGCACGGACCGGCACCGCTCAAGCCACGGTGGTGAACGGCGTGCCGGCGCTGTTCGTGCCCGTCGCGGTGGACACCAATGACGGCGAAGTGCGCTTGTCCTTCATGGCCTATGCCGGGCCGGGCGGCGGCGCGTTTCACTTCATCATGGTCTCGCCGCCGCGCGCCATCGCCCCCGAAGCGCTGAGCGCCTTGTTCGCTTCGTTTCACCTGCTCAGCCCCGAGGAAGTCGCGACCTTGCGTCCGCGGGTCATCCGGGTGGTCGCCGCGAAAGCGGGCGACACTTACCAGAGCATCGCCGCGGGCATGGCCAGCGACCGGCCGGTGGAGCACCTGCTGATGCTCAACGGCCGAACCGCGGGCGAGCCGTTGCGGCCCGGCGAGCCTTTGAAGATCATCGCCTGGGCGGGCCGCTGACGCGCAATCTTGCGTCTAAACCTTTTCTAAACGGGTGCCCGTTAGACACAGGATCAGGTACGCGACCGGGGGGGCGGAGTTCGAGAAATCGGCTCCGCCTTTCTTTTTGCACGCACCGGCGCGGCGCAGCTCACCGCCATCCTGGGCGAAGTGGCTGATTCAAAGGACAAAAATTAGAAGCCTTAACCGGCGATAACCAAGCTCCTCAGCTTAGTGTCAACCGCGCGGGTCCATAAGCGTCGTGCCTCAAGCGGCGGTTTTCGAATCGCTCGGGAAGGTCCCTCGCGTCGCGTATCGAGGGGGGGCCGGCGCTCTCACGAGTGCCGGCCCCAAGCTTTTGCAGCGGGGGCGCGCCGTTTTAACCAAAAAACAGGCATCGCCGGGCTAGTGCTCAAGCGAGACACCCCGGAGGAACCTTCGCCTTGTTCATCAATGCCGAATTGTCGCAGCTTCCGATCGGCGACGGCCGCAAGGCGGAACGGCGCATCGTCAACCTCGCCGCAGCCTTGCGCGAGGACGGGGCGCGAACCTCGCCCATCGTGGTCATCGATATATCCGATGGCGGCTTCAAGGCCGAGGTCGGAGACGATGTGCTGGAAGGCTCGGAAGTGTGGCTCAAGCTGCCGGGGTTCGAGGCCAAGCGCAGCCGCGTCAAATGGCGCAACGGCAAGGAAGCCGGCTGCGAGTTCGAATCGCCGCTTCACGAGCGCGAGATCCAGTTGCTGATCGCGCCGGCTCCGCGGCGCATCCCCAAGGGAGTCTTCCGCCGCGTCTAAGCGAAGCTTCAGTTCGCGCCTGCCAAGCTGGCGACTGCGAAGCTTCAGTTCGCGCCGGCGAAGCGCGCAATCTCCAGCAGCGGCACCCGGTCGATGGGGAAGCCCTCTTGATCCTCGATCTGCACCACCTGCGCATCCCATGTGCAGCCGATGCTGCTTTCCGCGCGGATGAGGTCGCGGGCGCTGCGCACCGCCTGATACCAGGCCGCTTCCGCGTCCGGCAAAGGGAGCCCCACCTCGTCCCGCACACGGACGCCCTGGGTTTCGAAATGGAAAAAGTAACGAGGCATGCTGGCTGAACGCCCAACCTATTGGAGGGTGCCGGGAAAAGAGGGTTAACTTGCCGCTAACCATAAGTAGTTGAAAACTGTTGCCCTTAATCTACAGCAATGTTGCAACTGGCTTGGAACAGGGCGCCGCCGTTGCGGCAGCGCCCTTCCCGTTTCCACCATCAAGCTTAGCGGGCGTCGACCAGCACTACTTCGGTATCCTCGACAGCGCGGATCAGGATCCGCTCCTCGCCGGTGACGGCAACGCCGTCGCGCGCTTCGGCCCGGACACCGTTCACTTCCGCGGCTCCGTTGACCGGCACAAGGTAAGTGTGCCGCGCCGGATCGAGGCTCAGTTCCGCAGTCTCACCTGCCTTGAGCGTTGCGCCCATCACCCGCGCCGCGGCATTGATCCTGAGCGCGTCGGCGTCTTCGGCAAAGCCGCTGGCGAGGGTCACGAACGTGCCTTCGCGGACGTGCTTGGGAAATTGCTTGGCGCCCCAACTCGGCTTCGCACCGGGCTTGTCGGTCTGCACCCAGATCTGGAACAGGGTCGTCGCCTGGTCTTCCTGGTTATATTCGGCGTGGCGAACCCCGGTTCCGGCGCTCATCACCTGCACGTCGCCCGCTTCCGTCCGGCCCTGATTGCCGAGCGAATCCTGGTGAGTGATGGCGCCGCGGCGGACATAGGTGATGATCTCCATGTCGGCATGCGGGTGCGGCGGGAAGCCGGAGCGGGCGGCGATCTCGTCGTCGTTCCACACCCGGATCGCCCCCCAGCCCATGCGGGCTGGCTCATAATAGTTCGCAAAGGAGAAATGGTGCCGGGCGTTGAGCCAGCCGTGATCGGCGTGGCCAAGCGAGTTGAAGGGGCGAATGTCGATCATGATGGGTCTCCTTTTTTCATCCTCCCCCCGATTTCGAGGGGAGGGGGACCAAGCGAAGCTTGGTGGAGGGGCCGAGCGAAGGGAGGAAGAACGGCTCCGGCTTTCGCCTCCGCCGCCCCTCCACCGCACTGCGTGCGATCCCCCTCCCCTGCAAGGGCAGGGGAGGATTCGAAGATTAAGCCGCCAGCGCCAGCTCCCGCAGCTTGTTCGAAGCCTCGGCGATCGCCGCCTCCGCCGCCTCAGGCCCAAAGGCGAGCTTTTCGGCGCGCACGAAGGTAACGTCGTCCAGCCCCATGAAGCCGAGCAAGGTGCGCAAATGCGGCTCCTGACTGTCGTTCACCGCCGACGGGCCTTCGCTGTAAAGGCCGGCGCGGCTTTCCACGACGATCGCCTTTTTGCCCTTAAGCAAGCCTTCCGGCCCGCTTTCGGTGTAGCGGAACGTCACCCGGGCGCGCAGCACATGGTCGAACCAGGCCTTGAGCGTGGAGGGGATGCCGAAATTGTACATCGGCGCGCCGATCACGATCAGGTCGGCCTCCTGGAGCTCCCCGATCAGCCGGTTGGACAGATCGAGCGCGCCTTGCCCCGCTTCGGTGGTCGCCTCGCTGCTGCGGATCGCGAAGACCGTATCGGCAGTGAGATGCGGGATCGGCTCGGCACCGATATCGCGGCGGACCACCGCCACATCGTCCGGGCGCTCGGCCAGGCCCGCGACGAGGCTGTCGACGAGCTTCTTGGAAACGGACTGTTCGCCGGTTGCGGCGCTGTCGATGATGAGAACCTTGGTCATGATGCCCTCCTGTTGGCTGGCCGATTGGCTTGCTGAAGGGAAAATAAGCACGTAGTGGCGTTGCCGGTAGCCGCTCACGGCGCATCATGGTGTTGCGGAACATGGAACACGCCTCGGTCGATTTCCTTGATGTCCTCGCCTTTGTGCGGGTGGTCGAAACCGGCGCCTTCTCCCGCGCCGCCGAGCGGATGGGCATGTCCAAGTCGATCGTCTCGCGCCGCGTCGCCCGGCTCGAGGAGCAGCTCGCCGCGCGCCTCCTCACCCGCAGTGCCTCGGGCGCCCAGCCCACCGACGCGGGACAGGCCTATTTCGAGCGCGCATCGAACATCCTGTGCGACCTCGATGCCGCGCGAGAGGTGGTCGCCGGGTCCGTCACCCAGGTCGCCGGTCCGATCCGCCTCACCGCCCCCCTCTCCTTCGGCGTGGAGCATCTCGCCCCTGCCCTCGCCGATTTCGCCGCCGAACATCCCCGAGTCGAGCTCGACATCAGCTTCGAGGACAAAGCGGTGGACCTCGTCGCCGGCGGCTTTGACCTTGCGGTGCGGCTCGGCACGCTTGAGGACTCCGCGCTTGTCTCCCGCCGGATCGCGCCGTCTCGCCGGGTACTCCTCGGCAGCCCATCCTATCTCGACGCGCGCGGGCGCCCGGAACATCCGCGCGACCTCCAGGCGCACGACCACCTTGTCTACGGCAACGAGCAATGGCGCTTCCGCGTCGGCAACCGCTGGGACAGCGTTCGGCTCAAGCCCCGGCTGCGCGCGGACAATGGCGAGATGCTGCGCGCCGCCGCCGAAGCGGGGCTTGGCCTGTGCGTGCTCCCCACCTTTATCGCCTCGCATTCGCTTGCCGGCGGAACGCTTGAGCCGCTGCTGCGCGAGTTTCCACTTCCGGAAGGCGGCCTCCACGTGCTGATGCCGCCCGGCCGCGCGGTGACGGCCCGGGTGCGCGCGCTGTCGGATTTCCTCGCCGGCCGCTTCGGCCCGGAGCCCGCCTGGGACCCATGCTGGGGGGCGGGTGAGTGCTAGACGCGCGCCGCCGACGCGCTAAAGACAAAGCGAACTCCCTTACGAGGACCGCCCCTTGATCCGCACCCTCCCACTCGCCGCTTTCCTCCTTGCCACTGCCTGCGCATCGGCCAATGACGACGCGCCCGCCACCATGGGCTCCGCTCCGGCAGCGGATGCGGTTGCCGAAGCACCAGCGCCTGTCGCCGATCCCGCAGCCGAGGACTCCCGCCTGCTCACCTTCCTCGACGCGGCGTTCGAGGAAAGCCTTGCCTCCTCGCCGCAGGGCCTGACTTCGCTCGGCCGCAAGGAGCAATACGACCGCCTTAACGACTATACCGACGCCGCGTCCGACCGTGAGCTCGCCCGTGCCGAAGCGCAGCTTGCGCGCATGAAGGCCGAGTTCGACCCGGGAAAGCTCAGCCCGGCCGGCCGCCTCAGCTACCAATTGTTCGAACATGAGGTGACGCAGGATCGGGAGAACGCCCGCTGGCGGAGCTATTCTTTCCCCTTCTCCACCAACGGCAGCCCGGCCGGCAACTTCCCGGTGTTCCTGATCAACCAGCACCGCATCGGCGATGTCGCCGACGCCGAAGCCTATATCGCCCGTATCCGCGACACCGAGCGCGCGTTCGGCGAGATCTCCGCCCGTGCCCGCGCCTCGGCCGAGCGCGGCATCGTGCCGCCGAAGCTCAACTTCGCGCCGGTGCGGGCCGACGCCAAAAAGGCAATCACCGGAGCGCCCTTCGGCCCGGGCGCCGACTCGCCGCTGCTCGCCGACTTCACCAAGAAGGTGAACGCGCTCGAGATTGCCCCCGCCGAGAAGGCGCGCCTGATCGGGGAGGCGCGCACCGCGCTGTCTAACAACTTTCGCCGCGGCGTCGAAGACATGTTGTCGACGATGGCGGCGATCGAGCCCAAGGCGTCCGGCAACAACGGCGCCTGGAGCCTGCCGGACGGCGACGCGTATTACGCCTCCCGCCTGCATAACTCGACCACCACCGATCTTTCCGCCGACGCCATCCACAATATCGGCCTGGCCGAAGTGGCCCGCATCCAGGGTGAAATGGAGGCGATCAAGGACCGCGTCGGCTTCAAGGGCAACCTCCAGGCGTTCTTTGCCCACATCAAGAACGGCAAGGAGTTCAAATATCCGAACACCGACGCCGGCCGCGAACAGTATCTGAAGGACGCCAACGTCTTCATCGCGCAGGTGATGGCCAAGGCCCCGCAATATTTCAGCCGCCTACCCAAGGCGCCGCTGGAAGTGCGCGCGGTGGAGAAATGGCGGCAGGACACGGCCGCGGTCGCCTTTTACAACTCGCCCTCGCCCGACGGTTCGCGGCCCGGCATCTTCTACGTCAACCTTGCCGACATGAACCAGGTGCTGAAGCCCCAGATCGAGGGCATCGCTTACCATGAGGGCGCGCCCGGCCACCATTTCCAGATCGCTCTCCAGCAGGAGCTGCAGGGCATTCCGATGTTCCGCCGCTTCGGCGGCTACGGCGCTTATGCGGAAGGCTGGGGTCTCTACGCCGAGCGTCTGGGCCGCGAGATGGGCTTCTACCAGGACCCGTATTCGGAGTTCGGCCACCTCTCGCTCGAGCTGTGGCGGGCCGTTCGCCTGGTCACCGACACCGGCATGCACGCCAAGCGCTGGAGCCGCGAGAAAGCGATCAAGTATTTCCAGGACAATTCGCTCTTGTCAGAGCGCGACATCGTCAAGGAGGTCGAGCGCTACATCAACAATCCGGGCCAGGCGACGAGCTATAAGATCGGTCAGCTCAAGATCGTCGAGCTTCGCCAGCGCGCGCAAAAGGCGCTTGGCGACAAGTTCGACATTCGCGACTTCCACGCCGCCGTGCTGGAAAACGGCTCGCTGCCGCTCGATATTTTGGAGAGCCAGATCGACGCCTATATTGCCTCGAAGCGCTGATAAGGAGAGAAAAACATGGCCAAAGGACAGGTTCGCAACAGCAAGGAAGCCCGCAAGCCCAAGAAGGAAGTGAAGAAGACCATCGCCGCCAACCCCTCCACCAAGGGCAATGTGGCGAAGGATTGATGGCCGAGAATTTCGTCCGCCACCGCCAGCCCTGGAAAAGCGAGGAAGTGGCCAAGCTCCACACCCTCGCCAAGAAGGGCATGGGCCTCAAAGCCATCGCCAAGGCGCTGACCCGCTCCGAGGAATCGGTGCAGGAACGCGCCAAGGCGGACGGCGTCAACATCGCCAAGCTGCGCTGAGCGCGCGCACCACAGAACAGGATTACCTCACGTGACCGACACCCTTCCCGACCGCCTATCGCTTAACCCGCGCAGCCCGCACTTTGACGGCGAGCTGCTGCGCCGCGGGATCGGCATCCGCTTCAAGGGCAAGGAGCGCACCGATGTTGAGGAATATTCGGTGTCGGAAGGCTGGATCCGGGTCGCTGCCGGTCGCAGCCTCGACCGCTTCGGCCAGCCGATGACGGTGAAGCTGAAGGGCGAAGTCGAGCCCTATTTCCAGGGTGCGCAGGACGGCGGCGCGGGCGACGACGAGGCGGAAGAGCAAGCGTAGTAAGGATCAGGCCTCCGGGCACGCAGCGCCGCGACCTCACACGATCTCCAGCGCCTGCTTCGCCGAGCCAAGCGGCGCGTCGGTGACGATCACCGCCGTCGAGGAGAAGCCGGTAACGCCGTAAAGCTTCTTGGCAAAGGCGCGCGGCAGGCGGATGCAGCCGTGGGAGGCGGGGTAGCCGGGGACCATCCCCGCGTGCAGCGCCACGCCGCCCCAGGTCAGCCGCTGCATGAAGGGCATCGGCGCGTCGTCGTAGAGGGTGGAGCGGTGATCGACCTTTTTCTGCAGGATTGGGAAGGTGCCGGTGGGAGTCTCGTGGCCACGCTTGCCGGTGGAGACTTTTGAACTGTCCCACAAATCGCCGTCGCGAAACACGTAGAGGCGCTGCGACGGGATGCTGACCACGATCAGAACGCCGCTGGCGAGCGCTTCGTTGGCGGTGGGAGGCTCGGACGGCGGCGGGGGTGGAGGCGCGACCGGCGGAGGAGGAGGAGGATCGGGGGTCCAGGCGAGATCGGCGGGCGCTGCGAAGGGATCGGCGGCGGCGGCCGGGGCGGAAGCGTCGTCGGGGCCGGACGGTTGCGCCGGGCCGACCCGCGTGCCTGACAGCGAAGCCGAACCCAGGAGGAGCAGCGCCGCTCCGGATGCGGCCACGGCCATGATCTTCTTCACGCACACCTCCGGCAGAGCCTGGCCGCTGCGGAGGAGAACGCCCCTGCCCCCATCTGGGTCCGCGCCCCACGCCCGGCGAATCGCCCGAACCCAATAAGTTGAGGAAGTTGAGGCATGCCAGGGCGCGCCGGGCCGGCCGGCGCGCCCCCAGCCGAACTTAGTCCTTGAGGCCGGCGGGCACCTTGCCGCCGTTCTTTTCCAGCTCCTTCATGACGGCTTTCTGGAGCCACATGTTCATCTCGGCGCTGCCGTTCTTTTCGCCGGTATAGCCAAGCTCGGTGGCGAGCTCCTTGCGGTTGGCGAGGCTGGAATCGAGATCCAGCAGCTTCATCAGATCGACGATCGAGGTGCGCCAGTTGAGATCCGGATTGCCCTTCTCCTGCGCGATCTCGGTCAGCGTCTGTTCGACGTCGACAGGCTGCTGGACGGGCGCGGCTTGCGCGGGAGCCGCCTGGGCGGGGGCCTGCTGTGCCTGCGGAGCGGGATGGGCCTGCGGAGCCGGATGAGCCCGCGGTGCGGGCGCGGACTGGGGGGCGGCCTTGGCCTTGCCGAAGATTGCGTTCTTGATGCTGCTGAAGATACTCATTGTTACGCTCCGATACGGGCGGCCGGGAACCCGGCGGCGAGGTTCGGCCGATCAATGAGTGGAAGCCGATAAAGGTTGCGGCGGTTCCGATTGCCCGAGCCTGCTCGGTGATGAGGAGGCAGATCCCGTCCTCTCCCGTGGCGGCATTGGGCGTCGGCGGCGCGGCACCGGCGGCGGGTCGGTGCGTTGCAGCCCTTTCCCAGGAAAGGACGGACATGACCAAACTCGCCATCGTCACCGGCGCCTCGAGCGGCATCGGGCTGGAGCTTGCCAGGCTGGCCGCACAGGACGGTTACGACATCATCGCCGCCGCCGACACCCCGCTGGGCGAGGCTGAGGCCGAGTTGAAGGGGCTCGGCGTGGAAGTCAGCAGCGTGGAGACCGATCTTTCCACGTTCGAGGGCGTCGACCGGCTGCTGGACGCGCTTGGCGGGCGGACTCCGGACATCCTCCTCGCCAATGCTGGGCACGGTCTGGGCCATGCCTTTCTGGATCAGGACCCGGCCGAGTGGAGGCATGTGATCGACACCAACATCACAGGCACCGTGTATCTCCTCCAGAAGGTGATGGGGGCGATGGTGGCGCGGGGCGAAGGGCGGGTGCTGGTCACCGGATCGATCGCCGGGCATCTCAGCGGGACGTTCCAGGCGGTTTACCACGCCAGCAAGGCGTTCGTGGACAATTTCTGCGACGCGCTGCACGAGGAGCTGAAAGACAGCCCAGTGACCCTCACCTGCCTGAAGCCGGGCGTTACCGACACCAACTTCTTCGAGCGCGCCGACATGGAGGACACCCGCGTCGGCCAGATGAGCAAGGACGATCCCGCCGACGTGGCAAAGGCCGGCTACAAGGCGATGATGAACGGCGAGCGCAGCGAAGTGTACAGCTTCAAGAACAAGCTGCAGGTGGCGGTGGGCAACGTGCTGGGCGGCGGCGTGTCGGCCAAAATGGGCCGCGCGCTGAACGCGCCGGGGAGCGGGAAGGAGTAAGCGGGAGCGCGTGGGCGCGGCGGGGCTTTCGGGCGTCCGCCGCGCTCTCCCCACGGCCAAGGTGGCGCGCGTCGGCAGTGAGGGCGCGCCGACCCGGAGCGTGCGCCGCCACAGGCCGTGAACGTTGCGAATGTCGCGAATGTCACATGGTTTCGCGGGGGGTACCTCCCCGCGTTTGCGTGCGGACCGGTCCGCTACGGGCGTGGGCGACGGCGTTGGGCGGGGTGTCTGGGCGAACGAGGCAGCGCACGCGGCGCGGGGGCGAACAGCCGCATAAGCGGACAGGGCGCCGGGCGCCGGGGTTGGATTCGTGACCATCTACCAGGGTGGATCAAACGAACTCCTACATTTCAAGAGGTGTTCGTTCTTTCTCTGTTCCGAGAGTCCGGAGTACCTCGACTGCCTAAGATCGGGTGCTCTGACGACCCGCCGCTGCGACGACGGGTCGGAACTTGGTCAGGGAGCAGCAAAGGAGGCGATCCACGGAGCGACCGCGGAAACCCGCGTGTACACGCCGTATTTCGCTCTACGCGCGCAGCCTTCACCCCAACTTACGACCCCAACGAGCCGCGCGCTCGACCCCGTTCCAGTCACAAGCGGCCCTCCGCTGTCGCCTTGGCACGAGTCGAGCCCGCCCTCGCGGACGCCCGCGCACAGCATCTGCGGTGTGATTGAGTTGTTATAGCTTTCCTCTGCATTGCAGACCCCGGAATCCACAATGGGTATGCTGACGCCCATCAACTCCTCCGAGCCCCGACCCCCTTCCGAGAGTGCGCCCCACCCGGTCACCGTAGCGGTGGTCGGTGGCGCTACATCAGCAGCACCCACCTCTACGGGCCGGCCCAAAGCGGAAGGCGTCTGAAGCTTTACGATGGCAATATCAAAATCGTTGTTGGTCGAGTTCCAGCGCGGGTGCACTGCAATCGACCTAGCCTTGATCCGCTCACCTGCCTCCGGGAAGAACGCCGTGCCAGCAACAATGTCGAGGCGAGCCGGATCGTTCTGAACTATGGAATTGTCTATGCAATGTGCGGCGGTGACAACGGTATCCGGGGCGATGAGGGTGCCGCCGCAGAATTGATAGCGATTCCCTGCGTAGCCGCGAACAAGGGCTACCTGATATGGGGCCTCAGCAATCGTGTAGGGACGACCTCCAACGATACGCGGATCGATCCGAAGAGCGGCGAGATACGCGCGCTGCTTCTCCGGAGAGAGTCGCTCCAATTCCTTGCCAATCTGCCGCAAATCTCGCGCGTTCAAGGGAGCGTCGATCACGGCTTTCTCTTGAAGACGATTGGGCGCAGCCGAAGAGACCGTAGCCACTGCTGCTGCCACGACGATGACGCTTACACTCCTAAGCTTCATTTTTCTCACTCCCTTGGGTCCCTGACGCGTTTCAGGATAGCGCGCCGGAGAGCGAGAGCGGCGTGATCTGGATCACGTCACATGCAGATCAAGATCAAGGCTGAACGGCATCCAAGGCTGACTAACCTGAGGCGAACGACTTCCCGTCGGCGTTCAACGGAGGGTCTTAAGCTCCTTCGTGGCCGCGAGGCGGCGCGCGTCCGCGCATAGGGCGGCGAGGCAGGCGTCGGCGGCGCGGAATTCCCAGGCCTGGTGGGCGATGAGGAGGTCGATCTTGTCAGCGAGCGCGGCGGCGTCGGGGGCCCGGGTGCGGAGGAGGCGGACGAGGGCGCGATCGTGGCGGGTGCCGGCGCGGTTGTAGAGGTTGTCGTCCGGCCCTCCGCTGAGCGCGGTGAGTTCGGCATCGGCCTTCCCGAACCGCGCCTTTGCGCGGTCCCATAGAGCGACCGCCCTGGAGGGCAAAGCTGGCGGGGATGCGGGCCCCTGCCCTTCCTGGCCCGCCAACGCGGCCGGGAGGGCGGCGAGGACCGGCCCTTCGACTGCTCTCAGGACGGGTGCGGCGAACGCAGCGCCTAGCAGCGCGCGGCGCGACAGGTTAAGCTGCACAACAGCCATCCTTCGCCTCCTCTTTCAGGGCGGTGTTCGCTGGTCAGAGCCGGAGCGAGGCGGGTGCCTTCTCTCCTTCTGTTATTGGTACTACCATATTCCGGGGACGGGTCAATAGCTGAAACGGAAAAAAGACCCCGCGGCCGCCCCCGGACGGGCCGCGACCCTGTGCGCACGGTGCGCTGGTCGGACGAGCTGGAGGCGGCGATCGGGGCTTGGATCGAGCGTCAGCCGGAGCCGAGGCCGTCGCGTTCCAAAGCAATCCGGCGGCTAATCCAACGAGGCCTCACTCCTGAAGATGGCCTGTGAGCCTCTTGTTTTCACTGTTACTTTAAAGGTTCTTGCTGTATAGAACTCCCGTCTCTTCGATTCGAGACATAGGAGGTACCCATGCACGAACGCGACAGCGCTTCAATGCAGCCTTTTTTGGTTCGAGTAGCACCCGGGTTGAATCCTGCCGATTACGAGGCAGCCGAGCGCGTCGATGCACTCATGTCGTCGTCATACGACCCAATTACGCAAACTTCTATAACCGGCATAAGTGCCGGCTCTGCAAAGACCTACGATCCTTCCTTTAGCGGGATGTGGGCTCGCAAGGATGACTCTACGGTCAGCGATTGGTAGGTCCCAATATCCTGATCGTTACGAGCCGTGCGGACTCACACGCTGATAGGCTAATCCGGACGGTCGGTACGGATCGTGTCTTCCGATGGAATACTGAGGACACAAACTCAGACGTGTCGCTCACGATAAGAACTAGTGGATCTGGGAAGGCGGTGGGTTCCCTGTGTGCACACGGCTTGAGAACCATCGAAACCTCTGGCGTGAAAGCCGTGTGGTACCGGAAGCCCTTATTCGACTTCAAAGGCGCGGCCTCTGAGGAAAACCGTGGGTTTGCTGTTGAGGAAACCCGCTCGGCTATCGACAGCATACTCAGTCTCTTCGAAGGCGCGTTCTGGGTTAATGACCTTCAATCCGCCCGCTCCGCCCGCGTCAAAGCCCAGCAGCTAAGCCTGGCTTCCGAGCTTGGTATGAGAGTGCCTAGAACATTGATAACGTCGAGTTTTGACGACGCGTTGGCTTTCGCGGATTCCTGCCCACACGGAGTCGCCGCGAAAACGATATATTCGGCCACCGCCGTTATAGAAGGCATCCCTCAGGCGATACCAACACAGCGCATCACCTCTGATGACGTTCTTCTATTCCAGAACTCAATCAAGGTGTGTCCCGTCCAGCTACAAGAGTACGTTCCTAAGGCTCATGAACTGAGAGTGACAGTTTTCGGCAGAGAAATGTTCGTCGCCAAACTAGATAGCCAAAAGGACGCTAGGACTACAATCGATTGGCGCCCGGACGCTGACATCTGCCCGCACGAAATTGTCCCCCCTACAAGCTATCTAGAGCGCTTTTGCCTAGAATTTCTACAGAGACAGGGGCTTGTTTATGGGGCACTCGATATAATCGTAACACCAGAGGGCGAGTACGTCTTTTTGGAAAACAATCCTTTTGGCCAATATCTTTGGGTTGAGGACCGGACAGACGCACCTCTGACCAGAGCGATGGCTAACCTTCTTCTTGCAGCGCATTGAAGAGGGTTCAATCGTTGTCGTAGCTCTTTAGTATTCTATGAACGTTCATGAGCGAAAGCACATCAAGCGTGCTGAAAGCACCACTCCACTGAGGCGGGTTAATAGTACCGTTTCTATATTTTTCTACTAGGCGCTCTAGTTCAGCCTTCGAATTGATGCCGATGAGCGCAAGCATGTCATCTCGGAAGGGTGCACGCTCAGCCCTGACAAAGGCGGGTAAAGCTCCAGTCACGTCTGAAACATACAAGGCTGATATCGGCCACCAGCCCCTGTAAGACCGAGAGTTCTCCTCGTGCCAGAGGACAGCACCGCGCACATATAGAGTGAAGTCCGCTACTATGAAGTCCCGGAAAGGAACACCCGCCAGGTCACAAACCTGCTCGATTAAATCGGCATGTAGCGAAGCACGCCGAAGCGAAAGTCGGTCGTTCCGAGCCTCTAAAGAGCGAAGGTGAGTACGAAAAACTTCATAACCGACGCTTTTAGCAGTGAGGCCGCCGTATTCGATCTTCAAAAAAGGCTTCTCAAGAAAGGACTTCGCGTCCCGGACACGCCTGTTGCGGATCATCATTGCTAGAAAGGCAACGAACACAAAGTGGGCATAGAATTTAGTCGCGTCGGAGGACCATTGGCTTGCGCCGTTATCCAGCGTTGGAATGAGTTGTTCAAGGTAATCGTGAAAGGCAGTCTCCACAACGCCAGCGTCGTCTACTCGAACAGCGCGCTCGGCAATTTGGAGAACCCGGGCGATGACCGGAGCAAGCCCTTGGATCGTCCGGAAAACGGCCTCGTCTCGCGGTTCATCTGGCAAGAACTCGACCGGGAAGCTCACACTTGAAGCTGATATATCTTGAAGAAACAACGCTGCGGCTGCCGGAAGCGCCTTTGCATCTGTAGATGGGTCACGCAGCAAGCGCTCGAAGGGCATAGCTCTCGCTATCACAGGAGCGGCTTCCGTATCCAAAAACGCCGGTGGCGTACCTAACTCGGGCTCAACGTAAAGAGGCTTATCGAAGCACCAACGCAGCAGTTGCTCGAATCCTCTGGAAAAATCAGCTTCATCACTTAGATCTATGTATATCCTAGATTTGAAGAACGAGGGTAGCACGGCTCGGCCGTGTTCATCTTTCTCTCGGCTGATAGCGACGAACTTTGTTTGGTCTACCTTCCCGTAAAGTTCCGAAGACATGATCTGGGACTCGGCACCGACACCGCCCTCCCGAGCATCGGCGCGCTCAGCGTACTTCCGATCAGAAACTACAGCTACCTTCGTGACTAAGGGGTCAGTGACCATTCGCTCCATGAAGGCAAATGCGTCCTGACCTTCTCTGAGGTGCCACTTGTCCAGCACCGCATCGACGCCGTTGGCGCGCAACTCCGTGGCCAGTTGGATGACCCAATCCATGTGCTCTTGGCTGGACCAGCTATAGGAAATGAAGATTCGAGGTTGAGTAGTCACTCCGCCGCCTCACGCTCTTGCACCGCCGTCTTCTTCTTGCGCTTCGGCTTGGCCGCCACCGTCTCCGCCCGCTCCACCTGAAGCAGCGGCTTGAGGTAGTGGCCCGTGTAGCTGCGCGGCTCCTGGGCGACCTGCTCCGGCGTGCCTTCGGCGACGATCTCGCCGCCTTTGTCGCCGCCTTCGGGACCTAGGTCGAGCACCCAGTCGGCGGTTTTGATGACTTCGAGGTTGTGTTCGATCACCACCACGGAATTGCCCTGCTCGACGAGTTGGTGGAGCACCTCCAGCAGCTTGCGCACGTCCTCGAAGTGGAGGCCGGTGGTGGGTTCGTCGAGGATGTAGAGGGTTTGGCCGGTGGCGCGGCGGGAGAGTTCCTTGGCGAGCTTTACGCGCTGGGCCTCGCCGCCGCTCAAGGTCGTCGCCTGCTGGCCGACCTTGATGTAGCCCAGGCCCACTTCGACGAGCATCGCCATCTTGTCGCGGATCGGGGGGACGGCCTTGAAGAATTCGTGCGCGTCCTCGACCGTCATGTCGAGCACGTCGGCGATGCTCAGCCCCTTGAACTTCACCTCCAGCGTTTCGCGGTTGTAGCGGGCGCCGTGGCAAACGTCGCAGGTGACGTAGACGTCGGGGAGGAAGTGCATCTCGATCTTGATCAGGCCGTCGCCCGAGCACGCCTCGCAGCGGCCGCCCTTGACGTTGAAGGAGAAGCGGCCGGGCTTGTAGCCGCGGGCCTGCGCCTCGGGGAGGCCGGCGAACCAGTCGCGGATCTGGGTAAAGGCGCCGGTGTAGGTGGCGGGGTTGGAACGCGGGGTGCGGCCGATCGGCGACTGATCGATGTCGATCACCTTGTCGAGATATTCGAGGCCGGTGATCCGCTCGCACGGGCCGCAGACGACCCGGGCGCCGTTCAATTGGCGGGCGGCGCCGGCGTAGAGGGTGTCGATGGTGAAGCTCGACTTGCCGGAACCGGAGACGCCGGTGATGCAGGTGAAGGTGCCCAAAGGGATGGCGGCGGTGACGTCCTTCAAATTGTTGGCGCGGGCGCCGCGGACGGTGAGCTTCTTGCCGTTGCCCTTGCGCCGGGTGGCGGGGACGGCGACGGCGCGGCGGCCCGTCAGGTAATCGGCGGTGAGCGAGTTCTCATTCGCCAGTACGTCTTCCAGGGTGCCGTGCGCCACGACCTCTCCCCCGTGCGCCCCCGCGCCCGGGCCCATGTCGATGACGTAGTCGGCGGTGCGGATGGCGTCTTCGTCATGCTCGACGACGATCACGGTGTTGCCGAGATCGCGCAGGCGCTTGAGGGTGACCAGCAGGCGGTCGTTGTCGCGCTGGTGGAGGCCGATCGAGGGCTCGTCGAGGACGTAGAGGACGCCGCTCAGGCCCGAGCCGATCTGGGAGGCCAGGCGGATGCGCTGGCTCTCGCCGCCGCTGAGCGTGCCGGAGGTGCGGTCGAGGTTGAGATATTCGAGGCCGACATTGTTGAGGAAGCCCAGGCGCTCGTTGATCTCCTTGAGGATGGCGCGGGCGATTTCCCTTTGCTGGCCGCTGAGCTTGTCCTCAAGCGTGGAGAACCAGTCGAGGGCGTGGCGGACGGAGCGGCGGGTGGACATGGAGATGTCCTCGCCGGCGATCTTCACGGCCAGCGGCTCGGGGCGGAGGCGGGCGCCGCCGCAGGTCTCGCACGGGGCGGAGCTTTGGTATTTGGAAAGCTCCTCGCGCATCCAGGCGGATTCGGTCTGGAGCATTCGGCGGTTCAGGTTGCCGATGACGCCTTCGAAGGGCTTCTTGACGTCGTAGCTCTTGCGGCCGTCGATGAAGGTGAGGGTGACGGGCTTGCCCTTGGTGCCGTGGAGGATGATCGACTGCACTTCCTCGCCAAGTTCGTTCCAGGGCGTCTCCAGGCTGAAATCGTAGGCGCGGGCGAGGGAGCCGAGGACCTGCATGTAATAGGGGCTGGGCGGGTTGGACTTGGCCCAGGGGACGACGGCGCCCTTCTTAATGCTGAGGTTTTCGTTGGGGACGACGAGCTCGGCATCGAAGAGGAGCTTTTCGCCGAGGCCGTCGCAGGCTGGGCAGGCGCCTTGCGGGGCGTTGAAGGAGAACAGCCGCGGCTCGATCTCGGCGATGGTGAAGCCGGAGATGGGGCAGGCGAACTTTTCGGAGAATACGATGCGGCCGGGGGGGGCGTTGTCGCCAAGGACAGCTTTCTTAAGCCCCTCCCCTTCAGGGGAGGGGTTTGGGGAGGGGCCCGTGCCATCCTGTGCGTTTGAAGACATTCCCCTCCCCAACCCCTCCCCTGAAGGGGAGGGGCTAGAGTCGGCCGGGTCGAGGTAGACGAGGCCTTCAGCGAGCTTCAGCGCCTGTTCCAGGCTCTCCGCCAGGCGCGTTTCGATGCCTTCGCGGACGGCGAGGCGGTCGACGACGACTTCGATGTCGTGCTTGTACTTCTTGTCGAGCGCCGGCGCGTCCTCGATCTCGTGGATCTGGCCGTCGATGCGGACTCGGGTGAAGCCGGCTTTCTGCCACTCGGCGAGCTCCTTTCGATACTCGCCCTTGCGGCCGCGCACGACCGGGGCGAGGAGGTACAGGCGCGTGCCTTCGGGAAGCGTCATCACCCGATCGACCATCTGCGACACTGTCTGTGCGCTGATCGGCAGTCCGGTGACGGGGCTGTAGGGCACGCCGACGCGGGCCCAGAGCAGGCGCATATAGTCGTAGATCTCGGTCACGGTGGCGACCGTCGAGCGCGGGTTGCGCGAGGTCGTCTTCTGCTCGATCGAGATTGCGGGCGAGAGGCCCTCGATATGATCCACATCAGGCTTCTGCATCATCTCAAGGAACTGGCGCGCATAAGCGCTCAGACTCTCGACGTAGCGGCGCTGCCCTTCCGCATAGATGGTGTCGAAGGCGAGCGAAGATTTGCCCGAGCCGCTGAGGCCGGTGATCACCGTCAGCGTCTCGCGCGGGATGTCGACATCCACGCCCTTCAAATTGTGCTCGCGCGCGCCGCGTACGGAAAGGTGAGTCAGCATAGCCGGGCTTGTTCCAGATTTGTTCCGTGGGTGCAAGGCCGGGTGCGGCAGGCGCGTCGCGGCAGGGGCGAGATGGGGTGCGGGGCGGCGGAAGGCAAGGCGGACAGCCGGTAGGCGGCGGTTTGTGGCGCCGCGTGACGAGGATCACGCGCGCGCGGCGCCGAGGAGGGGATGATCGTCGCTCCGCAAGCGCCGGAACCGGGGGCTTGCCTGATTCGTGGGGCGGCACCGCTCGACGCAGCCAAAGGGAACAACGATGGCACTGAACCTCACCCGACCAGCCGAACAGGTGAACTTCGATACGGATGCCTCGTACGCGCCGATGCTCGCCAACCTCCAGGCCAATATTCTGTGGTCGCACGGCCGCGATCATGCGCGACACATCTTCATCCGGTTCATCGGGGACCCGGGGGCGGCGCGGGCATGGATCAGAAACACGGTGGAGCAGGACATCATGTCCGCAGCCGAACAGCGCCAGCAGAAGGCGGACCGGCATCGCGCAAAAGGTGAAAACCGAACGTTCGACGGAGGCCTCGTCGTCAATTTCTTCCTGTCCGCCACCGGCTATGCTTTCCTCGGCTTCGACCCGGCGCTGATGCCCAGCAAAGGCTTCAGCCGTGGAATGAAGGACCGACGCGACTTCGACGGCCCCGGACCGCTCAGGTTCAGCAATCGCGACCCGAAGCCGGCCGAGTGGGAGCCGGGCTACCGCGGCGAAATACATGCCTTGGTGACCCTGGCCGATAATGCGGTCGGAGCCGATCTTTCGCGCCTGCTTGCTAAACTTGCGCTCTACAAAAGCCAGATCGAAGCGGGACTGGGCGTGGTCACTCAAGTCGAAGAAGGGCGCAAGCTCGAGAGGCCGATTTCCGGCCATCCGACCCGCACGGAGCCGATCGAGCATTTCGGCTATTTCGACGGGATCAGCCAACCCTTATTCACCATCGCCGAACTCGATGAGTATTATAAGGAGCAGGAACGTGCTCCTCAGGCCGGCGACTGGAAGCCGGACGCCGAGCTCAACCTAGTTCTGGCCCGAGACCCATTCGCTGCGGTGGAGGCTTATGGAAGCTTCTTTGTCTACCGCAAGCTCGAGCAGGATTATGCCACGTTCAAAGAACGTGTCCAGGCGCTGGCCGCAGCGGTGCCGATCAGCGAAGAACTGGCAGGCGCCTACGTAGTCGGCCGCTTCAAGGACGGCACCCCGACCACGCACGGGGAGACGCCCGATCCCGGTCTCGTGACTGCGAACCACTTCATGCACAGCAAAGACTCCGAAGGGCTAAAATGCCCCCTGCACGCCCACATACGCAAGGCGAACCCTCGCGGAACGACTCCCGCAACATCGCTTTCCAAAGAGCGAGCCAAGCGGATCGTTCGGCGCGGCATCCCTTACGGAAAGCCCCACCCGGATCTTGAGTGCGATCCGGCGGACTTCGAAACGCAGGAGGACGGACCGCGCGGGCTGATCTTCATGTGCTTTCAAGCCAACATCGAGAAGCAGTTCGAGTTCATCCAGCGGGTCTGGGTCGATAACGAAGAGTTTCCCAGGGGGATTCTGGAGCCCGATACCGGCGACGATCCGTTGATCGGTCAACACGGGAACGCTGCTCAGAAATGGCCCAGAAAGTGGAACAACGCCGACGCGGGGAGGCGTGCTTTCAATTTCGAAGCGGCGGTGACGCTTAAGGGTGGCGAGTATCTGTTCGCGCCGAGCCTGGCGTTTCTGAGGAATCTATGAGCCCGCTTTAGCGACGCAGTGCCGAGTATCCAGATCGGTCGAACCGCAGGCGGGCGGCGCCTTTGCTGCCGCAGGCCTGCGGCAGCTGATGGTCGGCAAACGCGAGCCCGCTGCGGATAATAGTGGACAGTATAGCAGAGCGGGCACATTCTTCCTCGCTCGGGCTTCGGCCCGCGGTGTTGGACGGGGGGCGGACCGCATGGGGGACCTAAGGAGACCAAGAGCCGCCTTCGCTGTGTTTGCAGCAGCCGCGCTCACCAGCTGCGTGAACCCCGCGTTCCGCGAATCCATCGGTGAGTATGGCGCTCTCACCAAGGCGGCGGCGGTGCAGCAGAATGCGCGGATTGCGACGGTTGCGGCGGAAGAGGAGGAGCGAATCCGCGCAGGGCTCGCCGAGAACCGGGTGGACTTGCGGCTTAAGCCGGATTGCGCGGCGCGGTTGTTGACCAATCCGGCGGGGGGCGGGACGGCACCGGTTTGTACGCTGGTGGGCGTCGGCGGGACGGAGATCGAGCAGGCGCCGGGCTTTGCCAATATCCTGGCGTTGACCGATGCGCTGTCCAATTACGCGGACAATTTGATCGTGCTGGCGGCGGATTCGACGGCGGACCAGGCGGCGTTCAGCCAGGCGCTGCAGGCGCTCGGCACGTCCGTGGGCAATCTCGACGGGGCGGTGCGGGCGGCGGCCAAGGCTCCGCCGGGGCAGGACGGGGCCAGGATCGGCGCGGTCGCTACGCTGCTCGCCGAGGCGGGCAATCTGTATTTCGCCCAGCGGCGGGCCGCGGCCTTGAAGCGGATCGTGATCGCGTCCGATCCGGTGGTGCAGGATGCGACGGCGCTTCTTTCCGGCGTCGATGACCGGCTGCAGCTTTATTACCGGGCCGAACTCGCCTCGGCGCTGCTGAGCGCGCAGGCCAATGCGAGCATAGTGGCGGGCACGCCGAGTTCTTCGACGCAGGACGTCCGTACCGCGCAGGATGCGCTGTTTCAGGCGCTCGCCGCCTACAACAATCAGGGCTCCGACACCTTGCGCTACAAGGCGATCGGCGAGGCCCATGCGAAGCTTGCCGCCGCCGCGCGGCGCGGGGCGTCTCCGGCCGAGCTGCGCGATGCCATTTCGGCGGTGGTGCAGCTTGCCGCCACCGCCGGCACCACCATCCACACGCTTGAGGGCGACAGGGGGACACGCCGCCATGGCCGTTAATCTGAGCAGCCTTTCGGCCTGGACCCTGGCCAATCAGGCGCTTGCCGAAGATATGCAATCGGCCCTGACCCTGCTTCAGGACGCGCCCTATTCGGCCGATCCGGCCTCCCCCTACCAGCAGGCGCAGGCGGCGGCGCAGGCGCTTGCCGCTCAAGCGAAAAGGCTTGCGGTGCTCGGCCTAGAGCAGATCGACGAGGACATTGCCGGCGGTACGCTGATCGGGGAGATCGACTCCGCCGCGGCCCAGGCGAAGGCGGAGGCGGACCTTCTCGCCCACGCGACCAAGACGGTGGAGGGCATCGCCAAGGCGGTCGATTCGGTGACCGGCCTCGTGACCAAGATCGGCGCCCTCCCCTTTCTCTAACCCGCGGGTGGCGCGAAGCGGGCCGGGCGGCGAGCGAGCCCCTTGAAGCGGAACCGCGCCCTTCCGCCAGCTGAGCGATTGTGGGCGCTATGAGGGACGCTTATCCTAGTATAGCCTAAGCACAGCGGGCACCGGGGGAAACGTGCACTCGACATGACAAGTCGAGCCGAAAGACCAGCGGTCTGCGGTGTCTGCGGAACGAGTTCAAACAGGGGGTATGAGGATGCTGAAGTTCAACAAAGTGGCGGTCTGCTCGATCTTTGCGATAGCGATTTCGATAGTGCCGGTTCAGGCGGCGGCGCAGGGAAGCGCACAAACGGTGTCGGCAGCAGCGCCGCTCCCCGTCGCCACGCCGCAGGCGGCCGCCCCGCGCAAATCCATAACCCAGCTCAGCCCCGGCGAAGTGGCCAGCCTTCGCAAGGCCTACGCGCAGATGCGGGCGTGGAACAACGCGCCCAAGGACAGCAACGATTATCGCCGCAGCCTGCAATATTGGGCGAACATGCACGCTTATATCGGCGATCCGTGCGCGCCGGCGAGCGCTCTGAAAAATCCCGGAATGAGCGGACTTTCGGTTCAACAGGCGAGCACGCCCGACCAGCAGGCGACCTGGTGCAAGTGCCAGCACAGCAAGGGAGGGCAGGAAAATCTGCAGTTCCTGACCTGGCACCGCATGTACCTTTATTATTTCGAACAGGTGCTGCAGGCGGCGTCGGGGGACTCGACCCTGCGGCTGCCGTTCTTTGACTATGAAACGGACAGCCACCTTCCGCGCGCCTACGGCGAGGGCAATGCCGCGACCAATTCGCTGTTTGAAGCGAACCGGTTCAAGGGCCTCAATGCCGGCACCGTGAGCCTCGATCCGGCAGACGTCGACACCAGCGACTCCATGCGCCAGACGACCTATGCCGCGTTCAACGGCCAGCTCGAACAATCCCCGCATGGCGCCGTTCATTGCGACATTGGCGTCGATTCCTGCCCAAGCGGCTATATGGGCTACGTTCCCACCGCCGGAAACGACCCGATCTTTTATTCGCACCACGCCAATATCGACCGGCTTTACGAATGCTGGACGCAGGTCGATCCACGCAACCGGATGCCGAGCGACCCCAACCAGCTTGCCGCGACGTTCAGCTTCCCCGACGGCACCGGCACGATCGTGACGCGCCAGGTAAAGGACATGCTGACCACCGCCGGGCTAGGCTACAGCTACCCGGCCGGCGGCGGCTGCCCGGCGAACGCCAAGCCCGTCCAGGCGGCCGACAGCTTCACCGAGGCGCCGGCGGCGGCGCCCGCCGCGGCGCCGCGGGTGGTGCAGAGCGCGCCTCTGCTTGGGCCGATCCGGCTGAACCGCGGCGTCACGCGGCGGCAGGTGACCATTCATCCCGGAATTCAGGAGAAGCTGACGCAGGAGGGGCCTGGCAACCCGCGCTCCCTGCTGGTGATCGAGGACATTCGTTTCGACGTGCCGCCACGGGTGCACTTCCGGGTCTATCTGGAGGTGCGGGGCCGGCGCGAACTGGTCGGCACCGTGAACTTTTTCGGCCTCACCGCCCACCAGGGGCACGGACATGACGGCGGGCGCTTCGAGTTCGACGCCACGGATGCCCTGCTTGCGCTGAACCTCGCCCCCGGCACCCGCCCCACTGTCGTTATCGAGCCCGACACCGGCATTCGCGAGCACAGCCTGGAGACGGCGGTCGCGCGGCTCAGCCCGAAGGCCAACGTCCGCTTCGGACAAGTGAGGATCGACGTGGTTCAATAAGGCCGAGTCGTCCGCCGCTTCCGCGCAGCACCAGGGGCTTGCGCGGGGGCGGCGGCGCCCCACCTGTTTCTCCCGACATCATCAGGAGGAACGGCACATGACTACGCGGACCGCTTCGGCGCGCTATGACGGCTTGGGCAAGGAGGGGAAGGGCCATGTCTCGCTTGGCTCCGGCGTGCTTAGCGAGCAGCCCTACGGCTTCGGCACCCGCTTCGGCGAGGAGCCGGGGACCAACCCGGAGGAGCTGATCGCGGCGGCGCATGCGTCGTGCTTCACCATGGCCCTGTCGTTCCAGCTTGCCGGCGCGGGCTATTCGGACGGCACGCTGGAGACGACGGCCAAGGTCAAGCTCGAGAAAGACGGCGATGGTTTCAAGGTCAGCCGTTCCGATCTGGTGCTGCAGGCGAGCGTGCCGGGGATCGAGCCCGCGAAGTTCGAGGAACTGGCGCAGGCGGCAAAGGCCGGGTGCCCGATCTCGAAGCTGCTCAATGCGGAGATTACGCTGGAGCACCGGCTGAACGGGTGAGGGCTTCGAACTCCATCCCACTCCGCTCATCCTGAGGAGCCGCTGAGGAGGCGAAGCCGTCTCGAAGTGGCGTCTCGAAGGATTCCGGTGCCGGTCCTTCGAGACGGGCCTTCGACAAGCTCAGTCCCTCCTCAGGATGAGCGGGGGGGGGGGCTCAGGCTAAGCCAGCTGAGTTACCTTCCACCACGATCTCGCAGCGGAGCGTGTTGGCGATGAAGCAGGCTTCGTGCGCGACGTAGTGCAAGCGGTCGAGCGCTTGGGCGTCCGGCGCATCGCCGGCGAAGTCGATCTGCGGGCGCAGGGTGATTCGGGTGAAGGCGGTGCGGCCCCGATCGTCCTTGCCCATCGTGCCCACCGCTTCGTCGCGGTAGCGGGTGACCACTAGGCCGGCGTCGCGGGCGAGGTGGAGGAACCACAGCATGTGGCACGACGAAGCCGAGGCAATCAGCGCTTCCTCCGGATCGACGCCCGCCGGGTTCGACAGCGGCACGGGCACGACCTGCGGCGAGGCCGAGGCGGGGACCTCGGCGCCGCCGTCGAAGCGCCAGACGTGGGCGCGGCTGTAGCGGTTGGCGGCGAAGTCGCCCTCGCCTGCCCACTCCACCACCGCGCGATATTCGACCATGCGTCAGGCTGCGGCGGTGCGCTGCAGAAACGCGCGCTCGCGCTCCAGCCAGACGGCGAAGCTTGGGCGGGCGAGGATCGCTTCCACATAAGCGCGGGTGCGCGGGTGGGTACCGGTGAAAGGCGCGATCTCCATGTAGGTGAAGTTAGCGAACGGGCTCGCGACGGCGATGTCGGCAAGGGTGAGCGCATCGCCGACCAGGAAGCCGCCGGCATCCGGCACCACGCCTTCGAGATAGTGGAGGACGGGCGGCAGGTCTTCCTTTTCGGCCTTGTCGGCGGCGGCCATGTCGCCGGGGCGGCCGAGGAAGCGCGGCGCGACCACGCGGTTGAAGAAGATCTTGGCGCCGGCCGCCATCAGGATCGTGTCGGCGAATTCCTCAAACCAGATGGTGCGCGCCCGCGCCTGCGGCTCGGCCGGGATCAGCACCGGCTTAGGGTGCTTGGCTTCGAGGTAGTGGATGATCGCCGAGCTGTCGCTGATCCTGAAATCGCCATCGGCAAAGGCGGGCATCTTGCCGAACGGGCTGGCGGCGCGGAACTCCGGATCCTCGGCGGCGAGGCGGACTGGCTTGTGCTCAAGCTCCACGCCCTTTTCGGCGGCGAAAGCGAGCACCTTGCGAACGAATGGCGACATTGACGAGCCGTACAGGATCATGGAAAGTTTCCCCCTGAAGTTGCGAGCCCAAGCCTAGGCTTATCGCCCCCGCGCCTCAATCCATGTGCTTGAGGCCGGTCCTCAGATAATCCCAGCCGGTGATCAAAGTCAGCACTGCCGCCGCCCACAGCGCGGCCAGGCCGACCTGGTGGACCCAGGGCCAGTACGGCAGGTCCGCGCCGCGCACCCCGAAGGCGCCGCCGAGGATCAGCGCGCCCAGCGAGACGAGCTGCAAGGTCGTCTTCATCTTGGCGAGGCGGCTGACCGGCAGCGAAACCTGGAGCCCGGCCAGGAACTCGCGCAAACCCGAAACCGCGATCTCGCGCAGCAGGATCACCAAAGCCGGGATGATGTGCCAGTCGTAGATGATCGGATCCTCGCCATTGGCGCGGCGGCTTGCGCACAGCATCACGATCACGGCGGCGACCATGATCTTGTCGGCGATCGGATCGAGGAAGATGCCGAGCTTCGACACGGTTTTCTGGGCGCGGGCGAGGTAGCCGTCGAAATAATCGGTGATGCCGACCAGGCAGTAAAGCACGAAGGTGAAGGCATAATCCCACCAGCTCGGCTTCCACAGCAGGAAGACCAGGAGCGGCACCGCGAGGATGCGGGACAGGGTGAGGATGTTGGGCAGGGTCAGCATGCGCCGCCGCCTGTAGCGCGGATGGGCGCGAAATGGGAGGGCGTGTCGCCGCCGCACCCTCAAAGGCTTGTGCGGCACCCCAAGCTGGGCAATGACGGCGGCGCGATTTTTTTGAAGCTGCCGGAAGGATGAGTATGCGTTGCGCCCCTGCCGAGCCGAGCACGTCGGAAATCGCAGCGGCATGACACCATCGCTCGGCCTGCTCGGCAAGCGCCGCTTCCTGCCCTTGTTCGTCACCCAGTTCCTGGGCGCCTTCAACGACAACATGTACAAGTCGGCGATGGTGATCCTGGTCACCTACGTCATCTACAAGGACCCGGTGCAGGAGGCGACGTTCAACGCCATCGCCGGCGGCCTGTTCATTCTCCCCTTCTTCCTGTTCTCGGCGCTGGCCGGGCAGCTCGCCGACGGCGGCGACAAGGCGCGGATCATCCGGATCGTGAAGACCGCCGAGATCGTCATCATGATGGTCGGCGCGCTCGGCCTCATGCTTCACAACATCCCGCTGCTGCTCGCCGTGTTGTTCGCCATGGGGGTGCATTCGAGCTTCTTTGGGCCCATCAAATACGCGATCCTGCCGCAGCATCTCAAACATGACGAAGTGCTGGGCGGCACCGGGCTGGTCGAGGCGGGGACCTATATCGCCATCCTGCTCGGCACAATTGCGGGCGGGCTGCTCGGCGCCGATCACCCTCGATATGCCGCGGTCGGCGTGCTGGTGGTGGCGGGGCTCGGCTGGTTCGCCGGGCGGCAGGTGCCCCCTGCCCCGCCCGAAGCCGACGCGCCGCCGGGCAAGATGGACTGGCACATCATCCGCGCCTCGATCACGCTGGTGAACGCCACGCTGCACATCCCGCGCCTGTTTCTGGCGATCGTCGCGATCAGCTTCTTCTGGATGATGGGCGCGATCCTTGCCGCCCAGTTCCCGCCTTTGGTGAAGAACGTGCTCCACGCCGACGAGCAGGTGGCGACGCTATTCCTCGCAATCTTCTCGGTCGGCGTCGGGCTGGGATCGGTGCTGATCAACCGGTTGCTGAAAGGCCGCGTGCTCGCGGTCTATTCGCCCGCCGCCTCGCTCGCGATGGGCGCCTTCATCTGCCACCTCTACTGGAACGTGCGCGCCTGGCCGGCGCCCGGAGAAGCGCTGATGAACCTGGGCACGTTCGTTGCCATGCCGCGCGCCGAATGGATCCTGTTCGACCTGTTCGGCGTCGCCGTGTCGGGCGGCATGTTCGTTGTGCCGCTTTACGCGTTCCTGACCACCACCGTTCCCAAATCGGAAACCGCGCGGACGGTGGCGGCCAACAACATCGTCAACTCGGGCTTCATGGTGCTCGCCGCCCTGATCCTCACCGGGCTCGTCCAGATCGGCGTGTCGGTGGAGGAGACGTTGCTGATGGTAGCGGTTTCGAGCGTGATCGCCGCCTACCTCGCCTGGCGCCTGCACAAGGCCTGCGACGGGCTTTAAGCGAAAAGCGTCCCGAAGAAGACGAGGCCGCCGAGCCAGGCGGTGAGGAACAGGCGCAGGTCGCTGCCCGAGGGGCCGTCCGGCAGATCGGCTGCGAAACCGGCGGACAGGGCGGCGCGGAGCGGGTGGGGGCGGAGCGAGGGGCGAATCAGCGCGGTCGTCATTAAGAGGCATTAACGTTTTCTTCACTATAAGTTCCAGCCGCCACGGGCCCATTTTCACGGCCTGTCCCGGTGCGGCACGGCGGAGACAAAGAGGGTCAATTCGGGGCGGGCCGGCGGGAGCCGCCGATGGGCTTGTCCTGCCCGGCAAGGCCCCTACACTCGGCCCGCAGTGGGAGGGAAACCGTGGAAGTAAGCGTTGCCCAGGCTTTGTCGCTGACCCGGCGGCGCTTGCGCGACGACCCGAAGCTGGCGGCGCTTCAGGCCCGGGAGATCGTCCGCGCCGCGCCCGAAAGCGCGGATGGCTGGCGGCTGCTCGGCGAAGCGCTGCGCGCCTGCCGGGAGGACAGTGACGCGGAGGCCGCTGAACTGCAGGCGATCGCCGCCTCTGTACACGATGCGAGGCTGATGGAGGCGGGCGCGGCTTTGGCGGGCGGGCAATTGGCGGAGGCGGAAGCGGCGCTTCGGCCGCACCTCAAGGAGAAGCCGACCGACGTCGCGGCGATCCGGATGATGGCGGAGCTTGCCGCGCGCCTGGGGCGGCTTGGGGACAGCGAGAATCTGCTAAGGCGGGCGCTGGAGCTGGCGCCGGCTTACGCGGCGGCGCGGGCGAACCTGGCCACCGTGCTTCACCGGCAGGGCAAGCCGATGGAGGCGGTGGCGGTGCTCGATACGCTGCTCGGCGACGACCCGGATAACCCGTCGCACCAGAATTTGAAGGCGGCGGCGCTCGGCCGGATTGGCAGCTATGAGGAAGCGCTGGCGCTGTACGAGCTGGTGCTGGCGCGCTTCCCGGCGCAGGCGAAGGTGTGGATGAGCTACGGGCATGTCCTCAAAACCGTCGGGCGGCGCGAGGACAGCGTTGCCGCTTATCGCCGCGCCCTTGCGGAGGCGCCTGCGCTTGGGGAGGCTTGGTGGAGCCTCGCCAACCTCAAGACGGTGCGGCTTGGGCCGGAGGACATCGCGGCGATGGAAGCGGGGCTGGCGCGCCCGGAAGTGACCGCGGAGGACGGCTTCCACTTCCACTTCGCGCTCGGCAAGGCGCTTGAAGATGCTGGCGAGGCGGAGCGCGCGTTCCGGCATTACGCCGAGGGCAACCGGCTTCGGCGCGAAAGCATCGACCACGATGCCGACGAGGTCAGCGACCATGTCCGCCGCTCCCGGGCGCTGTTCACCCCGGCCTTCTTCGCCGCGCGGTCCGGAAGCGGTTCCCCTGCCCCCGATCCGATCTTCATCCTCGGCATGCCGCGCGCCGGATCGACCTTGATCGAGCAGATCCTTGCCTCCCACCCGCTGGTGGAAGGCACGATGGAACTGCCCGACGTCCCCGCGCTGGTGAAGCGCCTTTCCGGCCGCAAGCTGCGCAGCGAGCCCTCGCTCTACCCCGAATGCCTCGCCGATCTGCCGCCGGAGGAGCTGCGCGCAATGGGCGAGGAGTATCTCGAGCGGACGCGGGTGCAGCGGAAGACGCACCGGCCCTTCTTTATCGACAAGATGCCGAACAATTGGGCGCATCCTGGCTTCATCCACCTGATCCTGCCCAACGCCAGGATGGTGGATGCGCGGCGCCACCCGCTCGATTGCTGCTTTTCCAACTTCAAACAGCATTTCGCCCGCGGCCAGGCGTTCAGCTACGACCAGGCGGAGCTTGGGCGTTACTACGCCGACTATGTGCGGCTGATGGCCCATTTCGACGCCGTGCTTCCGGGCCGGGTGCACCGGGTGATCCACGAGCAATTGGTGGAGGAACCCGAAGCCGAGATCCGCCGCCTGCTGGATGCGCTCGGCCTCCCCTTCGACGCCGCCTGCCTGCGCTTCCACGAGAACGACCGGGCGGTGCGCACCGCGAGTTCCGAGCAGGTCCGCCGCCCGATCAACCGCGAGGGCTTCGACCAGTGGCGGCCATTCGAGCCGTGGCTTGGGCCGCTCAAGCAAGCGCTCGGCCCGGTGCTCGATTGCTATCCTGCAACACCGGGGCCGCAAGGTTTCATTCCGCCATCAAAATGAATTGACGCGGCGGGACAAGCCGCACAGGTTTGCGCTTCGGACGACAAATCTGTGGGGGATTGATCGGATGCGCCTGCCCGTAACCAGCGGTTCGAAGCTATTCGTTGCCGGCCTGCTCGCCACCACCACCCTCGGCACGAGCGCCGCCGCCTCAGCCCAGCAAACCGATCCGCCCACGACAGAGGAACCGGATGAAGGGGGAAGTCCGTACATCTCGCCCCCCTTGAGAGATCCTAACGAGATCATCGTTACCGCCCAGAAGCGCTCGGAAAACCTGCAGGACGTGCCGATCGCAATCACCGCGATCGGGACGGAAAGCCTCGAGAACCTTCAGGTCAACGATTTCGCCGATTACGCCCGCCAGGTGCCGAGCATCTCGTTCCAGACCGCCGGCCCGGGCTTTTCCAACGTCTATTTCCGCGGCGTCGCGTCGGGCGAGAACGCCAACCACTCGGCCTCGCTGCCAAGCGTCGGCACCTATCTCGACGAGCAGCCGATCACCACCATCACCGGCGCACTGGACATCCACGTCTTCGACATCGCCCGGGTGGAGGCCTTGGCCGGGCCGCAGGGCACGCTTTATGGCGCGTCGAGCCAGGCCGGCACGATCCGCATCATCACCAACAAGCCCGACACCAGCGGCTTCTACGGCGAAGCGAATGTGGAGCTGAACAAGGTCTCCCACGGCGAATTCGGCCACATGGGCGAAGCGTTCATCAACACCCCGATCTCCGATCGCGCCGCCGTGCGGGTCGTCGGCTGGTACCGCAAGGATGCGGGCTATATCGACAACATCCCCGGATCGCTGACCTTTCCGACCTCCGGCATCACCTTCGACAACGACGATCTGGTTGAGGAAGATTATAACGACGTCGAAACCTTCGGGGCGCGCGCCGCGCTGAAGATCGAACTCGACGACAATTGGACGATCCTGCCGCAGTTGATGGCCCAGAAGCAGGTCAGCGACGGCACATTCGCGCAGGAATCCGGCCTCGGCGAGCTCCAGGTCCGCCAGTTCAATCCGGAGCATTTCGAGGACCGCTGGTACCAGGCGGCGCTGACCATCGAGGGCAAGATCGGCACTTTCGACATGACCTATGCCGGCGCCTACATGCAGCGCCAAGTCGACGGCCAGTCGGACTATGTCGACTATTCCTATTTCTACGACGCGCTGGCCGGGTACGGCGCCTATTTCTACGACAATGCCGGCAATCTGGTGAACCCCAACCAGTATATCGTCTCGGACGACACCTACACCAAGCAGAGCCACGAGCTTCGCTTCGCGTCTCCCGCCGACAAATCGGTGCGGCTGATCGCCGGCCTGTTCTACCAGCGCCAGACCCACGGCATCGAGCAGAATTACGTCATCGACAATATCGCCGACGCGATCACCGTGCCCGGCACCGACAGCGATATCTGGCTGACCCAGCAGCTTCGCACCGACCGCGATTATGCGGTGTTCGGCGAGGCAAGCTGGGACATCACGCCCAAGCTCACGCTCACCGCCGGCGGCCGGGTGTTCAAGTACAAGAATTCGCTGAAGGGCTTTTTCGGCTATTCGGCGGGCTATAGCAGCGGCACCGGCGTCGGCGGCTGCTTCGGGCCCGCCACGGTGCCCGGATCGCCCTGCACCAACCTCGACAAGACCACGTCGGCGACCGATTTCATCCACCGCCTCAACGCGACGTGGAAGCCAAATGACGACGTGCTGCTCTACGGCACCTGGTCGCGCGGGTTCCGGCCCGGCGGGCTCAACCGGCGCGGCACCCTGCCGCCCTACGGGCCTGACTTCATCGACAATTACGAAGCCGGCTTCAAAACCAACTGGGCAAACAACAAGGTGCGCTTCAACGGCGCGATCTACCAGCTCAACTGGTCGGGCATCCAGCTCTCCTTCCTGGGCGCCAACGGGCTCACGGAGATCCGCAATGCGGGCGATGCACGCATCCGCGGCGCCGAGTTCGACCTCGGCTTCCGGCCGGTGCGCGGGCTCAACCTGAGCCTTGGCGCCGCTTACAACGACGCGCAGATCACCAAGGATTTCTGCCTCATCGCCAATGCGAGCTTCGATTGCACCACTACCGGCAACCAAGAGCTCGCGCCCGCCGGAACTCGCCTGCCGATCACCGCCAAGTTCAAGGGCAACGCCCTCGTACGCTACGAATTCCCGCTGATGGGCAAGGATGCGCACATCCAGGGCAACCTTATCCACGAAGGCCGGCGCACCAGCGACCTCCGCCTGTCCGAGCGCGCGATCCTCGGCAACCTTCCCGCTTACACCACGGTGGATTTGAGCACCGGCCTGACCAACGGGCGCTGGACGGTGGACCTGTACGTCAAGAATCTGTTCGACGTGAACGGCAAGCTCGGCAACGGCATTCAATGCAACGAGCAGATCTGCGGCGACCCGCTCGGCCAGACGGCGATAGGCCCGAAAATCTACACCTACGTCACCCGGCCGCGGACGGTGGGACTGCGACTCGGGACCAAGTTCTAGGCGCGGTGTCCCAGGGCCAGCGTTGCTGACGGTTGCCGGGGCGCGGCGGCTCGCTTAGGCATTTGCCCGAAGGAGAGAGCCGCGATGCCGCTGATGTGCCGCCTCGGCCTGCACCGCCCCGCGCCGGGCGAGGTGTGGAACCGCGGCTATTGGTTCACCACCTGCGCGCGCTGCCGATCCGATCTGGTGCGCACCGCGTCCGGGCGCTGGCACGTGCCGGAAGGCCGCAAGATCGTCTGGAAGCCCAAGAAGCCGCGTGGGCGGCAGAACACGGACGGATGAGCCGGCGCCCTTAGCGGGGCGCCGCTTGTTCCCTGACACCATGACAGACCGCTCTCCAATCCCTCCCCAAGAGCCGGGCCTGCTCGCGCGCAAGGCGGAAAGCCTGCGCCTGCGGCTTCGCGCGCTGCTCGGGCTGGGGGCGCTGCCCAACGCCATCGTCATCGGCGCAATGAAGAGCGGCACCACCAGCCTGTTCGACTATCTCACCCAGCACCCGGACGTCTGCGGATCGCGGATCAAGGAGCTGCATTATTTCGACAACAATCACAGGCTCGGCAGCCGCTGGTACCGCGCGAATTTCGCGCCGCGCGGCGAGCGGGTGCTGCTCGAATCCTCGCCTTATTATTTCTTCCACCCGCTGGCGCCGGCGCGCGCGGCGGCGCTGGTGCCGGATGCGAAGCTGATCCTGCTTCTGCGCAACCCGGTCGATCGCGCTTACTCGCACTACAACCAGAACAGTGAGGAGGGGCTGGAGCCGCTGTCCTTCGAGGACGCGCTTGAGCGTGAGGCGGAGCGGCTGGCGGGCCAGGAAGAGGCGCTTGCCTCAGGCGCGGTCGAGCGCAGCCATGCCCACCAGACCTTTTCCTACGCCGCCAAGGGCCATTACGCCCCCCAGCTGCGCCGCTGGCTGGAGCATTTCCCACGCGAGCAATTGCTGATCCTCAAAGCGGAGGACCTGTTCCGAAGCCCGCAGGAGAGCGTGGACCAAGTCACCGACTTCCTCGGCATCGCGCGCTTCACCATCGCCGACCTCAGCGGCGGCAACCGGCGGCGCTATCCGTTGATGCACCCCGAGACGCGGCGGCGGCTTGAGGCCATGTTCGCCGATCAGGCGGACGAGGTTCGGGCGCTGACCGGCCTGGAATGGCCCCGGCGGAGCGCGGACGCACCGCTCGCGCCCGCCGAGATCGACCTCCAATCCCCTCACCTGCTGCGCTCGCCTTGGGACGGCTATGATGCGGTGCGCACGCATGGCGACGCGGTATGGCTGCCACGGCAAGGCTTTTGGCTGGTGGTGGGGCACGGTGCGGTGCGGGAGGGGCTGGGACGTCCCGACCTCTACTCAAACGCGCCGTATCGCGAACTCGACCCGGTTCTCGCAGGCGCCGACCCGCCGCGGCACGGCAGCGCGAGAGCCCTTGTGGAAGCCTTGTTGTCGCCCGAGGCTGCCGAGCATGCTGCCAACGCTTCAGCCGGCGAAGCGGCAAGGTGCCTTCAACCGGAGTTCGACGCCGTCGGCGGCTTCGCCCAGCCGATCGCAGCCGTGGCGATGTCGGCGCTTCTTGGAATGCCTGCCGACACGCTGCCGGTCGATCCCTTCTCGCCCGCCTTCACGCAAGCCGCCGCGAACGCCCAGGCACATCAACGCTGGGTGACCGACGGGCTTAGGCCGGAGGGAGCCGCGAGCCTGTTCCGACTGGTCTGGCTCGCCGGCACGGTTGCGCTGGAGCGGACGCTTGCCTGGTCGGTCTACGAGCTTCTCGGCGACGCGGAACTGGACGCGCGCCTGAGCGCCGAACCTGCGCTTCTCCCCGGCTTCACCGAGGAGATAATCCGCCTCCATCCGCCTACCCACATGCTCAACCGCACGGCGACTGCGGCAACGGCGCTTGCCGGGGCGTGCATCCCGGAAGGCGCCGACCTGCGGCTCTGCCTCGCCGCCGCAAACCGCGACCCGGCCGTGTTCGAGAACCCGCACTGCATTGACCTTGGCCGCACGCGGGGCCTGCATCTCGGCTTCGGCGCAGGCCCGCACGCCTGCGCTGGCGCTGCACTGGCGCGGTTGATGCTTCCTGGCCTGGTCAAAACCCTGCTCGACTGGGGCTTCGAAGCCGCCGCGCCACTCGGCGACGTGCGCTTCGAACAAGCAGTGGAGACGCTCGCGCCCACATTCCTGCCGATCCGCAAGCGGCAAAGCTGACGCTTAGTCGTTCCGGCAGACGCTTTCGTCCCGGATCACCGCCGAACGCAGCTCATCGATAATTCGGAGCGCACTGAGCGTCGTCTCCGGCGGCGCGTCGAGGCCGATCTTGACCGCGACGCCCGACAGGATGGTTTCCGCATCGTCAAAGGCGCGGCAGAACAATGGGCCGAGGTCCGGGCGGTCCGTCGCCATTCGGCGAAACACGGCGATCAGCACCGCCTGGATGGCGATCACTTCAGCCTTGACCACTTTCTCGTCGGCTTCGGTCATGGGGGCGTAACACCTGACGCGCGCGGCGGCTCCCTTACCCGCGCCGGATCGGAATCCGGGTAAACGGCGTTGGTGGCCGACTTGCTTAGGAGGCCACCGTGTTTCTGTTCTTCTCCAACCGCATGGGCTGCGGCACGTCGCTGCTGATCACCGTGGGAGCATCTTTGCTGCTGCTCTGGCTGACCGGCATGCTGCGCTTCTAGCGAGGAAGGAGGTGGTGGGCGCTGACGGGCTCGAACCGCCGACCCTCTCGGTGTAAACGAGATGCTCTACCAACTGAGCTAAGCGCCCTTCCGCCGCCCACCTGCCACCGCGCGCGCGCCGGGGCAAGCCTCAGACGGCGAGTGGCGAAATTCGCTGGGCGGCGCGGAGATACGCTTCCATCGCGGCGGCGCTCGCATCCGACAGTTCGATGAACACCCGGCGGCCGTCCTCCGCATCGGCGACGCGGACCAGCAGGCCCTGGTCGGCAAGGCTCTTGATCCAGCGCAAGGCGGTGGTCGGCGGCACCGCGGCGGCGATGCAGAGGCTGGAGACGGCGACCTGACGTTTCTCAAGCCGGGCGGCGAAGAGGTCGAGCAGCATGTCCCACGCGGGATCGGCGAACAGCGCGCTCCGGAAGAACTGGTCGCGCAGGCGGCGGGCGCGGATCATGGCGCGGACCAGGCCGGCATCGATCCGGATCTTGCCGTTTGCGGCCTCGGCGGCGGCGGCATCCTCCTCCGAAAGCGCGGCGAGGGCGGAGGCGATCCGGCCGACTTCCTCGCTGAGCTGCTGGAGGCGCGGCGCGCCGTGATCCTTTATGTCGTGCAAGCGGTGCGGCGTCGGCGCGAAGCAGGTCGACAGAGCGGTGAGCCAATCGAGCGCGTTCGGCTCATAGAGCAGGATGATGCCGGCCGCGCGCGGCAGGACCGCGAGCGCTGGCTGAAGCGCGCGCGGCGCCGCCACCAGGCTGTTGAACCGACCCTCCTCGGCCGCCTGGCAGAGCATCGGCCAAAGCGCCGGCAGGGCCTCCGCCGAACCGCCGAGCCGAAGCACCAGACCTCCGGCCGCGACTTGCTCGCCAAGCCGCTGCCCCACTTTCTGCACCGGAACCGGCTCGTGCGCCGTGTAGCCGAGCGCGGCCATCGCCGCCCTGACCGGCGCGCGGCCATGCGCGTCCTCATCGGCGATCAGAAGCCGCGGACGCGCCTCATACGTCTGGTTGCTTGTCGTCCCCGCCCCGTTCACCATTGCACTTGCCCCGTAACCCCGCGCCGAAACTGGCATTGCCCCCGCCCGAAAGCAGGACCGCCCTGCTCCGAAACGGTGGAATCGCCGCCGCCCCCACCCCTGGGGCAGCAACGAATATGATTAGTCGCCGCCCGCGCCGATATCAGTCGGAAGGTTCATCCATTTCGGAGCAAGTTGAGCTTCGCGCGCATCCGGATGCGGCGCGGGCGTTCAGCGCCTTCTCATGACACCGGGTACGATCGCCGCATCAGCCCAGGATCCACTCCACCGCAGCTTTGGCGTGAAGCGCCGTGGTGTCGTAGACCGGAAGCACGTTGGCGCCCGGATCGACCAGCATGACGAGCTCGGTACAGCCCAGGATGACCGCCTGCTGCCGGGCCTTGCCCATTTCGGTGAGGCATGTCTTGAGCCGCCGCTCGGACTGGCGGAGAACCTGGCCGCGCGCGAGTTCCTCGAAGATGATCCGGTCGATCTCCTGCGCGGTGGCCGGATCGGGGATCGAGACGGCGATGCCCTTATCCTCAAGACGCTGACGGTAGAAGCTTTCGCCCATGGTGAAGCGGGTGCCGATCAGCCCCGCGCGCTTGCAACCGTCCGCGACCAGCTTGTCGGCGGTCACGTCGCCGATGTGGAGGATGGGTACCGCAACTGCGGCGGCAACCTCGTCATAGACCTTGTGCATGGTGTTGCTGCACAGGATCAGCCCCTCCGCGCCCGCAGCTTCCAGGCGCCGGGCGGTGTCGCATATCAGGGCGGCAAGCTGCCCCCATTCGCCCGCCGACTGAAGCTCCGCGACCGGCGCGAAATCGAGGCTTTCGAGCAGCAGCGGCGCCGAGGTCAGCCCGCCCCCGGCGCGCGCGACGCCCTTGTTGATCTGCTCATAATACATGGCAGTGGAAACCCAGCTCACCCCGCCGATCAGGCCCAGCTTGCGCATATGACGCCTTCTACCTCTCCGTCATGCCAGCGAAGGCCGGCGTCCATACGGAGTCAGCATGGACCCCAGCCTTCGCTGGGGTGACGCTCTAATGGAAAGCTGGGTCCATCCACAACTGCCTGTGGGAGCCTGTGCCCACTCAGCCGAGGCTCTTGACGATCTCTTCCACCATCTTCTTGGCGTCGGACAGCAGCATCATCGTGTTGTCGCGGTAAAAGAGTTCGTTGTCGACGCCGGCATAGCCCGCGCCGCCCATCGAGCGCTTGATGAACAGCACCGTTTTGGCCTTTTCGACGTCGAGCACGGGCATGCCGTAGATCGGCGATGTCTTGTCGGTCTTCGCCGCCGGGTTGGTGACGTCGTTGGCGCCGATCACGAAGGCGACGTCGGTGCGGGCGAATTCGGAGTTGATGTCCTCAAGCTCGAACACTTCGTCATAGGGTACGTTGGCCTCGGCGAGCAGCACGTTCATGTGCCCGGGCATACGGCCGGCCACTGGGTGAATGGCGTATTTGACGGAGACGCCTTCCTTTTTGAGGAGGTCGCCCATCTCGCGAAGCGCGTGCTGGGCCTGCGCAACCGCCATGCCGTAGCCGGGGACGATGATCACCTGTTCGGCCTGGCTCATCAGGAAGGCCGCGTCTTCCGCGGAGCCGCGCTTGTAGGGCCGGTCGATAGCGCCGCCGGCTGCTCCGCCCGCCGCCGCATCGCCGCCGAAACCGCCGGCGATCACGGAAAGGAAGCTGCGGTTCATGGCCCGGCACATGATGTAGCTCAGGATCGCGCCGGAGGAGCCGACCAGCGCGCCGGTGATGATCATCGCGGTGTTGCCGAGCGTGAAGCCCATCGCCGCCGCCGCCCAGCCGGAATAGCTGTTCAGCATCGAGACCACGACCGGCATGTCCGCGCCGCCGATCGGGACGATCAGCAGGAAGCCGATGGCGAACGAAAGCGCCGTGATCGTCCAGAACACCCAGGCGCTCTGATCGGTGGTGAAATAGGCGATGAGGCCTAGGATCAGCGCGATCAGGCCGAGGTTCAGCACGTGGCGGAGCGGCAGCAGGATCGGCTTGCCCGACATGTTGCCGTTGAGCTTCAGGAAGGCGATCACCGAGCCTGAGAAGGTGATCGCGCCGATCGCAACACCAAGGCCCAACTCGACGCGGCTCACCGGGTGGATGTGGATCAGTACGTTGGTGAGATCGTAGTCCGTTGTCACCCGAGCAACTTCGGCGATACCGAAGGCGGTGGGGTTGAGATAGGCTGCCGCGCCGACCAGCACCGCGGCAAGGCCGACCAGGCTGTGAAAGGCGGCAACGAGTTGCGGCATCGCAGTCATCGCAATGCGCCGGGCGGTGACCAGGCCGATGGCACCGCCGATGGCGATGGCGATGACGATCTCGACCATGTTGGCGATTTCGTGAATGGCGAGCGTGGTCACCACGGCGATGGCCATGCCGACCATGCCGAAGCGGTTGCCGCGCTGGGAGCTTGCGGGGCTTGAAAGGCCTCGAAGCGCGAAGATGAAGCAGATCCCAGCGATCAGATAGGCGAGCAGAACCCAGGAAGGCTGCGCGATGTGGCCGACGGTCTCGCCCACGGAAGGGACCACGACGGGCGGCGGCGAGGGCGGAGGAGGAAGGGCCACCACTTAGCGCTCCTTCTTTTTATACATGGCCAGCATCCGCGCCGTCACCGCGAAGCCGCCGAAGATGTTGATGCTCGCCAGCACCACGGCAAGGAGGCCGAGCCACTTGGCCCCCGGCACCCCGGCCGCCGCCGCGGCGACCAGCGCGCCGACGATGATCACGGAGGAGATCGCGTTGGTCACCGCCATCAGCGGCGTGTGCAAGGCCGGCGTCACCGCCCACACGACATAATAGCCGATGAAGCAGGCCAGGACGAAGATAGTGAGGATCGATATGAAGTCCATGTCGCTCCCTTACTTCGCCGCCGCTTCAACTTCGGCGACGGCATTCCCGTAACCCCGGAGCGTGAACCCCGCTTCCGCATCGCTGCACTTCAGCGCCCGTGTCAGCGTGTCCGTCTTCTGTTCGAACCTGGCGCTGCGCGATTGCTGGGCAAGCTTCTCCCTTGCCTCCTCGAGACGCCGGGAGAGCGCGTCGAACTCGGCGCGCACCGGGCCGCCACCGCACATCTTTTCGGCGGCCATCCCGCGGAACGCCACCGCGCGATAGTACAGGAATTGCTTGGAAAGCCACGGATCGGGAGCGGCCGCCGCCGGCGCCGGTCCGGCCAGCGCGCGTTCGAAGCCTTTTATCTGCGCTTCGAACTGGGCAAGGCGGGCACCCGCCTCGCTGCAGGAGTAAGTTTGCTGCTGGAACATCGGCGGCGGCGACCAACCGCCTGCCTTCGTTGCCGACTCCCGGTAGGAGACCATCAGCTTTTGCATCTGGGTATTTGCCGCTTCGAAGCGTGAAGCCGACCCCGGGTCTAGGCACGATGGGGAAGAGCGGATTATCCAATAGCTTCGCAGTACGTCGTCCCGCTGCGCGTTCAAATCGGCGGCAGTTGCGGGGGCGGAGGGGCCACTGACCGCCAGGAGCAGCGCAAGAAACATCATGCCAGCAGCCTCTCATTGACGATCTTGCCGCCCTGCGTGAGGCGCACGCCCTTGACGATCTCGTCGTCGTCGGGGAGCACTACCCGGCCTGCCTCCTTATCCCAGAACGCGCTCAGGAAGTTGTAGAGGTTGCGCGAATAGAGGGCGGAAGCGTCGGCGGCGAGGCGGCTCGGCACGTTGCGGTGGCCGACGATGCGGACGCCGTGGCGCTCCACCACCGCGCCGAGGACCGCGCCTTCGACGTTGCCGCCTTGCTCCACCGCGAGATCGACCACGACGCTGCCCGGCCGCATGGTGGCGAGCTGCGCGTCGGTGATCAGCCTCGGCGCGGGCCGGCCGGGGATCAGCGCGGTGGTGATCACGATGTCCTGCTTGGCGATGTGGGCGGAAACGAGTTCGGCCTGCGCGGCCTTGTACTCGTCGGACATTTCGGTGGCGTAGCCGCCGCTGCCTTCGCCCTCGATGCCGGCGACATTCTCGACGAAGATCGCCTTGGCGCCGAGACTTTCGATCTGCTCTTTGGTCGCGGCGCGCACATCGGTGGCGGAGACGATGGCGCCCAGCCGCCGGGCGGTGGCGATCGCCTGGAGACCGGCGACGCCGACGCCCATGATGAAGATGCGCGCTGCGGAGATGGTGCCGGCGGCGGTCATCATCATCGGCAGTGCACGGCCATATTCCTGGGTGGCGTCGAGCACCGCCTTGTAGCCGGACAGGTTGGACTGGGAGGACAGGATGTCCATGGATTGCGCGCGGGTGATGCGCGGCATAAACTCCATCGCCAGCGCTTCCACGCCGGCGGCGGCATAGGCATCAACCCGCTCGCGCTGGCCGAACGGGTTTAGCGCGGCGACGATCAGCGCGCCGGGCTTCAGCCCCGCCAGCGCCGCAGGATCGGGCCCCTGCACCCCAAGCACCGCATCGGCGCCGAGCAGCGCTTCGGCACGCGATCCGACCGTAGCGCCCATGCCCGCGTAATCCGCTTCGGCTATCGACGCGGACTGCCCCGCACCGGCTTCAACCGACACGGTGGCACCGAGGGCGATATACTTTTTTACGGTTTCCGGAGTCGCGGCGACCCGCCGTTCGCCGTCCGCTGTTTCCTTCAGGACGGCGATCTTCATCTGAAGGTCAGGCCCGGATGATCAGCACGACGATCGCGGCAGCGACCAAGCAGACGATCGTGCCCCACTTCATCATGGCGATGAACCCGACATAGCCCTTCCGGTGAATGGCGGTTTCCTTTTCCAGGTCGAGTTCGGCGGCCATGTGCATCCTCGTGGCATGTTGCGAAGTGAGGCCACCCATATCAACAGACGCGGACCGGCCCAAGCCCCAAATCGGCGCGGCGATTAAGAGCGCCTTTACCGAACCCGGCGTACGAAGCGGACATGGATACACAAGGGAATGCCATGCGGCCGGAGCCCACCCGCTGCCTGTTGCTGATCGACGACGAGCCGGCCCAGCGCCGCCTGGTCACCGCCATCGGCGCGCGCGCCGGCTGGTCGGTGCGCGGCGCGTCGGATGTCGATGCGGCGGCGGCGATTCTGGCGGAAACGGAAGGCCCGCCGGTCGACGCCATCCTGCTCGACCATTGGATGCCGGGCGCCGAGGGCACTCGCATCATTCAGCAGATCCGCACGTCGTGGCCGGATCTGCCGCTTCTCGTGATGACTGCGCAGACCAGCGTTGCCGTCGCCGTCGAGGCGATGCGCGCCGGTGCCAACGACTTCCTTGTGAAGCCGATCGCGCCCGACCGGATGTTGTCCGCGCTCAACGCCGCCACCGACCGCCGCCAGCGCAACGGCGAGCTGAGGCCGCTGTCCGAGAAGATCTCCACCCCACTGGCGTTCGACGAGATCGTCGGCTCGGCGCCGCTATTCCGCGCCGCTATGGCGGTCGCTGCAAAGGCCGCCCGCGCCCGCGTGTCGGTGCTGATCGAGGGCGAAAGCGGTTCGGGCAAGGAAGTGATCGCTCAGGCGATCCACACCGCCAGTCCGCGCGGGCGCAAGCCGATGATCACCGTGAATTGCGGCGCAATTCCCGCCAACCTTGTTGAATCGGTGCTGTTCGGGCATGAGAAAGGGGCCTTCACCGGCGCCTTCGACCGCCATATCGGCCGCTTCGAGGATGCCGACGGCTCTACCTTGTTCCTTGACGAAATCGGCGAACTCCCGCTCGACACCCAGGTCAAGCTGCTCCGCGTCCTTGAAACCGGCGAGGTGCAGCGCATCGGCGGCCGCTCGATCCAGATCGTCGACGTCCGCATCATCGCGGCGACGAACCGCCGCCTGGCCGAGGAAGTCGCCGCCGGCCGCTTCCGCGAAGACCTTTATTACCGGTTGAACGTCGTTCACGTCGGCATCCCGCCGCTGCGCGCCCGCTCCAGTGACATCCCAGCCCTTGCCCGCCACCTCCTCGGCCGCATCGCCGAGCAGCCGGGCATGCGGCGGCTGTCGATCACCGACGACGGCCTGTCCGTGCTTCTCGGCTATGGCTGGCCGGGCAACGTCCGCCAGCTCCAGAACGCCCTCTTCCGCGCGGCCGTGTTGTGCGAAGGCAATGCCCTCACCGCCGCCGATTTCCCGCAGATCGCGCAGGAATCCACCCTTTCTCGCCGCTCCAGCGACCACCATGGCAAGGCGCTCAACGGCGCTTCGCAGAGCGCGGCAATGCACAGCGGCCCGGGCATCACCCTCTACGGCGACGACGGCAACATGCGCAGCCTCGAGGCGATCGAGGCCGACGTCATCCGCCTCGCCATCGGCCATTACCGAGGCCGAATGACCGAAGTCGCCCGCCGCTTGGGCATCGGCCGCTCGACTTTATACCGCAAGCTTGGTGAACTCGGCATCAGCGACGCCGCCTAAGGGCCGGGTTGCGCGGGGGCTCAGCCTCGTTACACAGGGTGAATGAACGAGTTTTCGAACGCTTCCATCCTGATCACCGGCGCCGCGTCGGGCATCGGCGCGGCGACCGCGACGGAGCTCGCCGCACTGGGGGCGCGCAAGCTCATCCTCATGGACACCAGCGAAGACCGGCTTCGCGACTTCGCTTTCTCCCTGCCCTGCGAGCGGCAGGTGATCATCGGCGACGTCACGGACGAGGAGGTCTGGACCAAGGCGGATCTGACCGGCCTTACCCACGCGGTGGTCAATGCCGGGGTCGGCGCCGGCCAGCCGATCGACGAAATGCCATTTGCCGAATGGCGCCGGATCATGTCGGTGAATCTCGACGGCGCGTTCCTCACCCTTCAGGCCGCGATGCGGGCGATGAAGGGCAATGGCGGCTCCATCGTGCTCACCGCCTCGGCGGCCGGCCTCAAGGCAGAGCCGGGGATCGCCGCTTACGGCGCGTCCAAGGCGGCGGTGATCCACCTTGCGCGGATCGCGGCCAAGGAGGGCGCCTCCAGCAACATCCGCGTCAACGCCATCGCGCCGGGCGGCGTCGAGACTCCGATCTGGTCCAACGTGCCCTTTTTTCAGAACCTCGTCGAAACCATGGGCAGCGAAGAAGCCGCGTTTCGGGCGGTGGGATCGCAGGCGACCCCGAGGGGCCGCTTCGCCAAGCCGGAGGAGATCGCGAGCCAGATCGCCTTTCTGCTCTCCGACAAATCCAGCTTCGTCACAGGCACCTGCCTAGTCGCGGACGGCGGCTACTCGCTTTAACCCCGTTTTAGCCGCGACGCTCTAAGGCGGGCGCGATGCGCCGCGCCTTTCCCAAGTTGCTGCTTCTCGGCAGCCTTGCTTCCTCCGCCGCGGCGGAGGAACGGCTGCCTTACGCGCCGCTTGCCGGGATTGATGCCGAGCTTGCCGGCGCAGGAAGCACAAGCGTGCAGCTTCGATATGTCCTGCTCGACCGCCTTGAATGGGCGCCGCAAGACGACCGCGATGGTTATTCGTGGGATTTCTCCGCCCACCTGATGAGCGGCAAGGATGGCGTCTGGCTAAGCAGCGTCGGCGAAGGCGGGCTGTGGAGCCGGCCGGACTATATCGAGACCCAGGCGCTCTATTCACGCACCGTAGCCGAGGGCGTGTACTTGAACGCCGGCCTGCGGTGGGATGCGAAGCCGGCGCCGCAGCGCTTCTACCTCACCGCTGGCGGCCAGTATGAACGCACCTGGGGCGAGAACGACCTGTGGCTGGGCGGCTTCGGCTACCTTTCCCACGAAGGCGAGCTCAGCGCCCGCTTGGGCGGCATCTACAACCACCGCCTGCTGCCGCGCCTCTACGCCCAGCCGAGCTTCGAACTCAACGCAAGTGCGGAGGACGTGCCGGAGCTGGGTCTCGGCCGCGGCCTCTCTTATGCCGAGCTGGGCCTTCGCGTGCGCTACGAAGTGGCGCACGGCTTTGCGCCCTACGTCGGCGTGAGCTGGGAGCGGGCGCTTGGCCGAACCGCCGATTACGCCCGCGCCGCAGGGGAGAACCCCGAGGCCAGGAGCGTCGTGATCGGCCTCCGCTATTACGGCGGCGAGGACTAGGCGACGAGGTCCTGCACGTCCGGGTGCGTCTCCACATAATGGCGAACAAAGGAGCAAAGCGGCACGATCTTCAGCCCCTCCGCCCGAACCTGTTCCAGCGCGCCAGCGATCAGCCTGGTGCCGACGCCCTGCCCTTCCAGTTCTTCCGGCACTTCGGTGTGCGTGAAGCTGATCCGGCCTTCGCCGCGGGTATACGCGGCGAGCGACTTGTGGCCGTCCACAATCAGCTCATACTGGCTTTCGGCGCGATTATCGGTGACCATTTGGCGACTATGCTCCACTGGATTCGAGATGCGGCGAAAACCGCGTTGCTGGCCGGCCTCCTGCTTGGCGCAGGCTGCCGTGACGAGGAGAACGGCGGCAACAGCGCTTTCGATCCCGCCGCCCTGCAGGAACCGGCGCCGTGCGAGGAGCGCAGGTTTGAAGGCAGCCGCTTCACCGTGTGCAGTTTCGACGCCCGCCGCGACTCGCTTCGCCTGGGCCTGAACGGTTCCGACGGAAAGCGGCTTCGCAGCCTTCCCGCGCTGGAAGGCGCGCTAGGGGCCGAGGCGCGGCAGGTGCGCTTCGCAATGAACGCCGGCATGTATGACGAGGACGGCGACCCGATCGGCCTGTTCGTCCAGAACGGCAACTCGTTGAAGCGCCTCAACACCAACAAGGGCCCCGGCAATTTCCACCTGCTGCCCAACGGGGTGTTCGCGGTGGACAGAGAGGGCCGCGTCTCCGTCACCGCCACTCCGGAGGCGAAGCCGCAGGCGGCGGCCTGGGCCACGCAGTCCGGCCCGATGCTGGTGATCGGCGGCAAGCTCCACCCGAAGTTCGACGCGGACGGCCCGTCCCGCCTGATCCGCAACGGCGTCGGCGTGAAGGATCCGCGCACCGCCTTTTTCGTGATCAGCGAGGATGCCGTGTCGTTCGGCCGCTTCGCGCGCTTTTTCCGCGACGCGCTCGGCTGCCCCGACGCGCTGTTTCTCGACGGCACGGTATCCAGCCTCTGGCACCCCGCGGCAGGGCGGCAGGACGGCTATGCCGGGCTCGGGCCCATGCTGGTGGTGCTCAGGAAGGAGTAAGCGCCGAATCGCGCAGGCCGCGCCAGACGCGAAGCGCCTGCACCGTTTCCGGCACGTCGTGAACGCGGAGTATCTGCGCTCCCTGCTCCGCACCCTTCAGCGCCAGCGCAATCGAGCCCGCCAGGCGCTGGTCTGCCGGCGCTTCGCCGGACAGCGCTCCGATCATCCGCTTGCGGCTGGCACCGAGCACGATCGGGCAGCCGAGCCCGTGGAGAAGCGCCAGGTTGTTGAGCAATCGCAGATTGTGCTGCACGCTTTTACCGAAGCCGATGCCCGGGTCGACCAGGATATTGTGCCGGGCAATTCCCGCTGCTTCCGCTGCGGCGATGCGAAGCTCCAGCCAGTCATAGACTTCGAGAACCACCGGCCGATCGTAATGCGGCGCTTCCTGCATCGTCTCCGGCGTGCCCTGGTGATGCATCAGCACCACCGGGCAGCCAGCTTGGGACACCGCGGCTGCGGCGCGATCATCCCAGGTCAGCGCCGAAACATCGTTGACCAGCCCGGCGCCGGCCGAAAGCGCCGCTTCCATCACCGATGACTTGCGCGTATCCACCGACACGGCGGTGCCGCCCGCGGCCAGCCGGCGGATTACCGGCTCGACCCGCTCGATCTCGTCCACCTCCCACACCGGCTTGGCGCCGGGCCGGGTGGATTCGCCGCCGACATCGATCATCGCCGCGCCCGCCTCCGACATCGCGAAGCCCGCCCCGACTGCCGCTTCCGGATCGTCATTCTGCCCGCCGTCGGAGAAGCTGTCGGGCGTCGCATTGACGATCCCCATCACCTGCGGCTGGTCGAGCCGGATCACCCGTTCCCCGAGCCGCAACGGCGCCCGAACACCCGTAAGGTTGCGCCATGCCGCTTCCGCAGCGCTCCCCAGGCCGGGCAGCGCCCCCTCTAATTCCTCGACGGGGATCAGCTCGATAACCCTGCGGGCGTTTTCGATGCGGATCGCTTCAACCGCGGCGAAGAACAGAAGGCCGCCGGCAAGGCGGGCGACCTGCCCGTCGAGGCCGAACGGCGCATCGACGAAGGCGGTGGGGCGAAGGTAGACGCGGCTGCTCATCGCTCCCGATTAGCGTCTTCCAGCCCCTGCGCGGAATTATTTTCGTACCCGCCGCGAAAAGTGCGACTGAAATGGCGGTGGGCCGGGACTGTAGGGGGCAGGGAAGAGGTGGCGACCGCCTCTTTCAAAGGTCAGCAGGGTAACTGATTCTTTGCCGGCTCGATCACCATGGTGGGCATGGTGAATCGGGCCCTTCAACGCCCAAAGGGGCTCCCGCATACATCCCGTGGTCAGAAGCGTGCGGGCGATGAGGCGCGAAGGGACGGCCGCCGCCAACGAATGTACCCCATCCGCAACGAAAGTCGAGGGGCGTTTCCGCTTACGAGTGGCCTTTTGCCACCTATCTGGACGCCGCCGTCCCAAGTTGGTGCGGCGCCGCTTCGCGATCGCAAAGGCGCTTCGTTTGCTTGCTCACGCCGCAGCGGAAATGCCGCAGCAGACACGCCGCCAGATTCTGCAAAGGGCAAACGGCCAAGCCCCCTCACTATCATCAGGCGAACGCGGGTGCGCGCAAACTATGGAAAGGGAGCAGTGGGGGAGGGTCTTGCCTTCCGCCAGCGCCCCTCACCCGCCTCTAGAGTCCACCCCTGCCCCTCCCTCGCTTGCCCTTCCGCTTTCCGTCGAACCCAGTGCGAAGGGAGGGGGAGCGTCGGGGGGCCTTGCAAGCACCACCCACTCCTGCCGGCACCCCATCGGACGCCGCGCCTTTAGCTTATGGTTACGCCTTGGCTGCTAGAGCCGCGGGGATGCCGAACGCCTGGAGCGCCGAACTGCCGCCTGCCTGCCGACGCGCGCCTGCCGCCGCGGGTTCGGCGTCGCGCTCGGGCGCTTCGGCCGCGGCGCCGAGCCGCCGCCGGCCGCAGCTCGCGATCGTGGTCGATACGGAGGAAGAGTTCGACTGGCGCAGCGCCTTTTCACGCGCCAACACCGCCACCTCCAGCATCGGTGCCCAGGCCCTTGCCCACGACGTTTTCGACCGCTGGGGCGCGGTTCCGACCTATGTCGTCGACTACCCGGTCGCCACCGACCCCGCCGCGCGCGACCTGCTCGGCCGCCTCCGCTCGGAAGGGCGGGCGGAGATCGGCGCCCACCTCCATCCCTGGGTCTCCCCGCCCTATGAGGAGGAGGTGAGCCAGTTCAATTCCTACCATTGCAACCTCTCGCCCGAACTCGAGCGCGCCAAGATCGTCGCACTTACCGCCGCGATCGAAGACGGCTTCGGCGCGCGGCCGACCGTCTTCAAGGCCGGCCGCTACGGCTTTGGGCAAAGCACCGCCGCCACCATCGCCGACCTCGGTTACGAGGTGGATTGCAGCTTCGTGCCCCACGCGAGCTTCGCCGCCGACGGTGGCCCGAGCTTCCACTTCACGCCCGACCGCCCGTTCTGGCTCGACGCGGAACGCCGCCTCCTTGAAGTTCCGATGACCAGCGGCTTCATCGGCGCCCTCGCCGGGGCGGGCGGGCGCCTGCCGGGCCTGTTCGACAATCCGCTTGCCAGGCGCCTGCGGGTTCCGGGGATGCTCGCCCGAACCGGTCTCGTCGCCCGCTCCGCGCTGACGCCAGAAGGAGTTTCGGCCGGGGAGCAGATCGCTCTCATCAAGTCGCTGATGCGGCGCGGCCACACCTTCTTCACCTTGACCTATCACAGCCCCAGCCTTGCGCCCGGCAACACGCCTTATGTGAGAAACGAGGCGGATCTCGCCGCCTTTCTGCGGCGCATTGAAACCGTGCTGCGCGCCTTCAAGGAAGAGCTTGGCGGCGACTTCACCACCGTGTCGCGCTATCGCGCGGCGCTGATCGGGAGCGCCGAGCGGTGAGCACGCCCTTCGACCGCGCCACCGTTTACCGCTCCGCCTTTCTCGCCGTGGCGATGCAATGGGGCGTGCGCGCCATCGGCCTCGTTTCCGTAGTGATCATGGCGCGGCTGCTCAGGCCCGAGGATTTCGGCATCGTCGCCCTCGCCCTTGCCGCCGCCGCGTTTGTGGAGCTGTTCGGCTGGATCGGCCTTCGCCAGGCGCTGCTCCGGATCAAGGCGCCGGACCGCTCGCATTACGACACCGCCTTTACTATCCAGCTCTGCCTTTTCTCGGCTTTGGCGGTGGTGCTGGCGGCAATGGCCCCGGTCGCCGCCGCTTTCTACGGCAAGCCGGAAGTGGCACCGATCCTGTGGGTGCTCGCCGGGCGCATGCTGTTCCTCGCCGTGGTCAATATCGGGGTGGTGGATTTCGAGCGCGACATGCAGTTCGGCCGGGACATGCGGATGCGCCTGTCGGTGCGCCTCGCCTCCCTTGCCGTCACCGTCGCTGCGGCCCTGTGGCTGCGCAACTATTGGGCGCTGGTCATCGGCCTCGTCTCCTACACGGGGTTTTACACGATCGCCTCCTACATCGCCCACCCCTACCGCCCGCGGCTCGACCTGAGCCGGCGAAGCGAGCTGCTTGGCGTGTCGATGTGGATGTTCGTCAGCTCGCTTGCCGAATGGGTGCAGACCCAGATCGAGCGGCTGGTGCTCGGCCGCTTCGCCCTGCCCGCGACCATCGGCCTGTATTCGGTCTCCAAGGACCTTTCGACGATCTTCACGCAGGAGATCACCACCGCCTTGAACCGAGTCACCTTCGTCACCGTCGCCAGCGGTCAGGCGAGCGCCGCCGACGGGCGCAACATCGCCCGGGTGATCGGCGCCTATGCGCTTGTCGTCGCGCCCCTCGCGGCCGGCCTCGTGGCCACCGCGCCCGATGCGGTGGGGGTGCTGCTCGGCCCGCAATGGCTTCCCGCGGCGCCGCTGCTCCAGATCATCGCGATCTATACCGGCGTCCAGGCGGTTTATCTGATGACCGGCTCCGTGCTCCAGGCGTCCGGCTTCGTGCGCCGCGCGGCGCTGATGAACATCGCGGGCGCGCTCCTGTCCGCCGTCGCGGTGGCGGGCGCGGGCTGGTGGTGGCGCACGCCGCAGGCCATCGCCCTCGCCGCGCTCCTCGTGAACGCCACCATGCTGACCGCGGGACTGGCGATGCTTGCCGCCAATGCCGGCGCGCCGTTTCTCCGCCTCACCGCCAACCTCGCCCGGCCCATTCTGGCAGCCGCGATCATGGCGGCTTCGTTGGTGTGGGTGTTCCCGGTCCACAGCGGCTCCCCCTTTGTGGATCTGGTGAGCAGCGCCTGCATCGGTGCCGCGCTTTATGCCGCGGCGCTTGTGCTCCTCTGGCTTGCGGCCGGCCGGCCGGAGGGCGCGGAAAGCGAAGCGGTTCTGCTCCTTGTCGGCCTTGGCAGAAAGCTTCGCGCCGCCTGAGCCGCCTGGCGGGTCCTGATTGCGGCGGAGCTTGCGCACCCTACATTCGTTCAAACGGCAACGGGCGGTTGGGCCCGGCCATCCTGATCAGAAGGTGAGAACGATGCGAAGCAAATTGGCGGCCGCCGCCGGCGTTCTGGCCGCCGCGGGCTGTGCGACGGTAGACCCCGCGCCGCCGGCGTCGGGCCCGGAAACCTACATCCCTTATGCCGGCCGCGACGGGATCACCGAATGGCGGATCGCGGGAAAGGACGGCATCTACGCCCGGGCCCTGACCGGCGGCTGGTACCTCGTGCGCCTGACCGGTTCGTGCGCCGGCCTGCGCAGCGAGATGCCGTTGATGTTCGAAACCACGCAAGGCCGGCTCGACAAATTCAGCGCGATCACCGTCGAGGGGGAATATTGCCCGGTCGAAAGCGTCACCCGCCTCAATGGCGAGCCGCCCCGCCACCGCCGCGGAGGCTGAAAAAAAGGCCCCTCCGCCGTGGCGAAGAGGCCTTGAGATACAAAGTCGGGGGAGGAGCGCCGCGAAGCGCCCCTCCCCTTTCTTGTTTTTAGAAGCCGACCTGCAGGGTCGCCTGGATAGTCCGCGGCGAACCGACGGCGAAGCGAGTGGCGGCAACGTTGTTCGACTGGGTCGAGATGTTGCCGAAGTAATATTTGTCGAACACGTTGATGACGCTGACCTTCAGGCGGGTACGATCCAGCTTGAAGCCGAGCTCGCCGATGTCGAGCGACGCATCGAGATCCACCGTAGTGTAAGACGGCGTCCGGCCCAGCTCGTCCAGGATCGGCACCGTGTTGGCGGCGGTGACCGTGCGGGCGGCATAGGAACGGCCGTTGTCATCGGTGGTGAAGCGCTTGCCGACCCACTTGAACTGCGCACCAACCGTGAGCGGTCCGAAATTGCCCTGCGCGCGGCCGCCGAAGCTGTACTTCGGCGTTTCCACGAACTGGGCGCCGGCAGTGAGCACCGAAACGATCGGGCAAAGCGTGCCGGCCGGCGTGCCGGCGGGGCAAGCCGCGTTCGGCGCAGTCACCACGCCCGCGATGTTATCCTTGATCTCGGAATTGATGTAGGACGCATAAGCGTAGAGCGAGAGCGCGTCGATCGGGCGGACCGAGACCTGGCCGTCGAAGCCGTAGGCGCGGGCATCGCCGACGTTGCGGTCGAGCGTCTGGTTGAAGGTCGGGCTGGTCTGGTCGAGATCCTGGGCGGAAACGATCCGGTTCTTGTAGTTCACCAGGTAGGTCGCAAGCTGCGCCTGAACCATGCGCGAACGATAGCGGACGCCGCCTTCGAACGCGTCCGTCTTCTCCGGCAGAACATCGATATCGACCGAGCGGTAGAGGTTGTCGGTCGAGGGCGAGGAGAAGTTCTTGCCGTAGCTGGCGTAGACGCTGACCGCATCGGTGACGTCGAACGAGACGCCCGCCGAGGGAAGGATCGGGTTGTACTTCACGGTCCGCTCGAACGGCGCGAAAAGGGCGTTGGCGGCGAAACCGCCGGTGGGGCGCGGCGTGCCCGGAGCGATGATGCGCGACGGCGCGATCACTTCGGACGTGCAGAGCGGGTTACCGGTCTGAATCGTGGTGTAGCAATATTGGTTGAGCTCGCGGCGGAAGAACGGGGCACGGATGCCGAGGGTGAGCGTCAGGCGATTGTCCAGGAAGCGGCCGAAATATTCGGCGGAGAGCTGCTGGAGCTCGGCCACCGAATAACGGTCACGATTCTGGAGCGTGAAGCCGTCGGCGGTGAGGACCCGCGCCTGCTCGTTATACTTGCCGCCGAAAGGGCTGATCGGGTCGCCGTTGTCGTACAACCGGCCGAACTCGCCGGTCTGGCGGTGCTGGCCGCGATCGTAGGTGTAGGCGACGCGGATACGATGCTGGTCCGTCAGTTCGTAGATCAGCGAGCTGAGGAAGGTGTAGCGGTTGGTCCGCGTGTTGCTCGGCTGATACAAGCGAACCGTGTCGCGGAAATCGCCGTCGCCGTTCAGGTCCACGCCTGCCGCAGTGCTTGCGCCGCGGATCTGGGTGGAGTTTTCCGCAATGACGCCCGTGCCGCCGCCGTTGGCCAGCGTGTACTGATAGCCCGGATCCATGGTCAGGATCAGGCCGTCCGCAAGCGTGAAGCGCATGGAGCCGCGCACGTTGCCTGTGTCGGACGGGTTGATGCGCAGGTTGAAGTAGTTGGTGCAGCTCGCCGGGTTGGCGTTGTTGGTCGCCGAGCCCGAATTGTCGTTGTCGACCACGCCGCCGGTGCCCAGATCGCGGACGCAGGTTGCGATGTTGTCGAAGTTCGGGTTGGCGAAATAGTCCGCGGCGGTGCCGCTGTTGTAGCTGTTGTTGCGGTTGCGGTTGTAATGCGCGGCGATCGAGACGAAGTCGCCATTGTTGCCGAGCGGCTGATAAATCCGGGCGTTGAGCTGCTTCTTGCGGATGGCGCCGGGACCGCGGAACTTCTCGTAATCGGTGTCGGACGCGGCGATGAACGCCTTGGTGCCCCACGGCGTGAACACGCCGGTGTCGACCATGCCGAACACGCGGAAATAGTTGAAATCGCCGACCGAGCCCTTGAGGATGATGCCGAAATCGTCTTCCGGCACGGAGGTGCGGTAGGAGACGACGCCGCCGGCCGCGGACGGGGTGGGGCTGTCGACGTCTGTGGTGCCGAGGTTCACCGAAACCTGGGCAATGGTTTCCGGATCCATCTGCTGGTTGCCGAAGATCGCATAGTTGCCGGTGTCGTTGAGCGGCAGCCCGTCCCACAACAGGGCGATACGGTTGCCCGGGAAGCCGCGAATACGCAAGTTGCCGCCGGCCGAACCGTAGGGATCGGTGTTGGTGTAGTTGACGCCCGGGACCAGGTTGATCGTCTGGAGGATCGACTGGCCTTCCGGCTGACGCGCAATGATTTCCTGCGTAAGCACCGAACGGGTCTTGGGCACGTCGGGAACGACGACGCCGCCGACTCCGCGGTCGGTCCGCGCGCCGGTCACCACGATCTCCTCGCCCGGAGTTTCCTCAACCTCCTGAGAACCCGTCGACTGAGCGAATGCCAGAGCCGGCATAAAGAGCGCCGTGGTGGCACACAGCAGTGAAATCTTTCTCATGTTCGTCAGTTTCCCTTGAGGTCAGTGCAACGGGAGCGCGTTTGTCACTGCAAGATTGCCACAGTGTGACAGAGCCGAAGGCTTCCCGCCCAAGGCGGCCCCCCCTCATGCAAATCACCCTGTGGCGGTGCGAATCCCCCGCAAGAATCGCTTGCCGCCCCATTAGACGAGGCCGCACCCCAACCCAAGATTCTTCTTCCCGCCGACCGCCGGCAAACGGCGCCGCGGCAAGAAAGGTCGCACCGCGTGGCTTTTCGGTCACGTTTCCGCCCGCCCCCGCTTCCCGCCGGGCTCCACTTGGCTTATGGGGCTGGGATGACTCTCAAATCCTCCACGATGACGACCTGCGACGCGGCCCCGGCCGGTTCCGGCAAGGCGGCGCAATGACCCGCGAAGACGACATTCCCGCGATCATCGACCAATTGATCGAAATCTCCGACAGCTCGGCTGCGGCGTTGCGCGGCGCGCTTGCCCGCTACCTGGCGCACGGCGAGCGGCCCGACTCCGATTCGCGCATGCAGGGCGTGTTCGCCTACCCTGAGCTTCGGATCGCCTACCGGCTCGATTCGGCGCCTAAATTCCCTAATCGCGCCTTCGGCCGCTTGAACCAGCCCGGCGTCTACGCGACCAGCGTCGCGCGGCCGAAGCTGTTCCGCAAATATCTGACCGAGCAGCTCGGCTTCCTGGTCCGCGATTACGATGTCGAAGTCTCGGTCGGCCGTTCGGCGAGCGAGATCCCCTACCCCTACGTCCTGGACGGCACCGACGATCTGCGCCTCGACGGCGCCCATGCCGCCGATCTCGGCCGCTGGTTCCCGACCACCGAGCTTGCCCATATCGGCGACGAGATCGCCGACGGCGCCTGGGATCACAATCTGCGCTCCGCCCGTCCGCTGTCCCTGTTCGACGGCCCGCGCGTCGATTTCAGCCTTGCCCGCCTCCGCCATTATACCGGCACGCCGTCCGAGCACACCCAGCGTTATCTCTTGTTCACCAACTACGTCCGCTATGTCGACGAATTCGTGCGCTGGGCGGTGGGCGAGCTGCAAAAGCCGGACACGCCCTACGAGGCGCTGTCCGCGCCCGGCGGCATCTTCATCGAGGCCTCGACCCCCGACCCTTTGAGCCTCATCGAGGCGGGGGCCTGGCGCAAGTTCCAGATGCCGGCCTACCACCTCATCGCCAAGAACGGCACCGGCATCAGCCTGGTGAATATCGGCGTCGGCCCGTCCAACGCCAAGACGATCTGCGACCATCTGGCCGTGCTTCGCCCGGAGGCGTGGCTGATGATCGGCCATTGCGGCGGCCTTCGCCCGAGCCAGACGATCGGCGACTATGTTCTCGCCCACGCCTATCTGCGCGACGACCATGTCCTTGACGACGTGCTTCCGATCGAGATCCCGATCCCGCCGATCGCCGAAATCCAGCAGGCGCTCTACGACGCCGCCGCGTCCGTCACCGGCGAGGAGCCGGGGCAGCTCAAGGAACGGCTGCGCACCGGCACCGTGGTCACCACCGACGACCGCAACTGGGAGCTGCGCTACACATCGTCCGCCCGCCGCTTCAACCAGTCGCGCGCCGTCGCGATCGACATGGAAAGCGCCACCGTCGCCGCCCAGGGCTACCGCTTCCGCGTTCCCTACGGCACCCTGCTCTGCGTGTCGGACAAGCCGCTCCACGGGGAGATCAAGCTGCCGGGCCAGGCCAACGCGTTTTACGAGCGGGCGATCAGCCAGCATCTGCGGATCGGCATCGAAACGCTGCGCATCCTCAACCGCGAAGGCGCCAAGCTCCACTCGCGCAAGCTCCGAAGCTTCGACGAGCCGCCGTTCCGGTAACTATCCGTCATGCCACGGGCCGTCCTTCGAAACGGGCCTTCGACAAGCTCAGTCCCTCCTCAGGATGAGCGGAAAGGGAAATGAGAAACCGCTCATCCTGAGGAGCCGGTGAGCCTGTCGAACCGGCGTCTCGAAGGACCGCACGGCGCGCCCGGGCTGCATGGCGAAGAAGCGCGGGGCCGCCTTGCTCCACCACCGTCACCCGGACTCGATCCGGGGTCCACCTTTCTACTTCTTGGCGCGGGGCAGGAAAAAGGTGGATGCCGGATCAAGTCCGGCATGACGAATTGAGCAGCGTTGGTTCTGAAATTCACGGCTTCGGCGTGCGGTTCTCCACTCGCCCAAGCGTGGGCACCGTCAGCGTTCCAGCCGCGGCGATATAGGCTTCCAGCGCCTCCACGTCTGAGGCGCCGCCGGCAGCATCCTTACCTTCGCGGAAGGCCGTGAAATTGTCGCCGCCGCCGCCGAGGAAGTTGTTGCTCGCCACCCGATAGACCGCGTCGTCGCGCACCGCCGCGCCGTTCACCGTCAGCAGCACGATCCGCTGCCCGGCGGCACGCGACAGATCGTAGGCGAAGCGGACATTGTGTGAGGGCGAAAGGATGTTCGGGTTCTCCGCCGTGTTGGTGGCGCTTGCGAATTGCTGCTCCAGGATCGCCCGGAGCTGGGCGCCGGTGAAGCTCTTCACCACCAGCATGTTGGCAAAGGGCTGGGCGGCGAAAAGCTGGCCGAAGCTCACGCCCCCGTCCGGCGCTGGCACCAGATCCACCCGAACCCCGCCGGCATTGGTCAGCGCAAGGTCCGCGCCGCCATTCGCCGGCCCCCTGGTCGCGGCGAAGTGCGCGTCGGCGATGAGGTTGCCCAGCACCTGCTCGCCCGCTTCGTTGGTCGCCTTCAAGGCGGGACCGGAAAGCCTGCCCACCGCCCGCGCGGCAACCGGCGCCGCCGCCGCCGCATAGCGCGCCACCAGCGCCGCCACGTCGGCACGCGGCTGGTAGACCCGGACGGCATTCGTCGCCGGCGTCTCGCCACGCGAGGTGGTGAAGCCCGCGCTCTGCACGATCAGGTTGTCGGCCTTCTTCGTCGTCACGCGCCCCCCCACCGGATCGATGGTGAGCGTGATATCGGTGAGCAGCGTCCCGTATCTGCCGGCGCTGGTCAGCAGGATCGGCCTGGCCGGGTTCATCCGGCCATAGTCGCAGACATAGGCATTGTGGGTGTGGCCGGAGACCACCACGTCCACCGCCGGATCGAGCCGGTCGAGGATCGGAATGAGGTCGCCCTCGATCCCGCCGCAGCTCTGGTCGTTATAGCCGAGCTTGGAATAAACGCCCTGGTGGATGAGCAGCACGATCGCGTCGGCGCCTTCGGCCTTCAGCTTCGGGATCAGCGCGTTCACCGTGTCGGCTTCGTCCCGGAATTCGAGGCCGGCGACGCCCGAGGGCATCACCAGGGTCGGCGTTTCCTTCAGCGTCATGCCGATGATGCCGATCTTCACCTCGTTCCGGCCCGCGCCGAAGCTCCTGATCCCGTAAGAGGGGAACAGCGTAGCCCCGCTCTCCGTCACCGTGTTGGCGGCGAGGTAGGTGAAGCTCGCGCCGGGGAACTGCTCGATCGCGCAGGGCGTGCGGCTGGTCAGCTTCTCGCACCCGCCCTTCTGCATGCGCAGCAGCTCGGCCCGCCCCCGGTCGAATTCATGGTTACCGACCGCGTTGAAGTCGACCTCCATCAGGTTCATCGCGTGGATCGTCGGCTCGTCCAGGAACAGCGCCGACACCAAAGGCGAAGCGCCGATCATGTCGCCGGCCGAGATGACGAGGTTGTTCGCGTTTTGCCGCCGCAGCGCATCGATTGCGGAAGCCAAATAGGCTGCGCCGCCGGCCGGCACGCGAATCGCCGCATCCCCGGGGCCAGGATGGTCAACCGTCTGCCTGGGCGCTTCGAGATTGCCATGGAAATCGTTGAAGGCGATCAGCTTCACCGTCACCGGCGCCGCGCTCTCCCGCGCCTCCTGGGTGGTTGCGCAGCCGCCCAGCGCCAGCGCGCCCGCGAGAAAGAGGAACTTCATGCCCATATCGAGATCACCCATCCCCGAGTTCGTCGCCCCTGCCCGTGCCACGGCGCGGGGTGCTCTGTCACTAGGCGCGCGGCCCGGCCCGGCTTAAGGAAGAGGGATGAGCAACGCCCCCAACCCCCTCGTCGAGCGCGCCCGCCAGGCGGCGCTTCGTGCCTACGCACCTTATTCCCGCTTCTCCGTCGGCTGCGCGATCGAGTCGGTGGATGGCGAGATCGCGGTCGGCGTAAACATCGAGAATGCCTGCTACCGCCTCGGCATGTGCGCCGAGCAATCCGCGCTTTCGGCGGCGCACCAGGCGTTCGGCCTGGACAAGGTGGCGCGGATCGCGGTGGCCGGCGGCGATGCAAGCAGCGGCACGCTTACCGGCGGCGGCGTCTGCCCCCCCTGCGGCGGCTGCCGTCAGGCGATCCTCGAAGCGGCGCATCTCGGCGGCCGCGATATCGAGATCGTCTCGGCCAACGGCGACGGCACGGAGAGCAACTCGGTACGCATCTCCGAGCTCCTGCCCTTCGGCTTCGGTCCCGGAAACCTCAGCGACGCGGGCTAAGCCCCGCCGCACCACTCCGTGAACTCCCCTCCCTTTTAGGGAGGGGTGGGGGTGGGTAGCCGTGGAGCCCCCTCGATGGGGGCGGAGCGGCCTTGCTGCGTCCGAGTAGCGCTTCGCGGGCATCTAGCCCGCTCAGCGCTTACCCACCCCCCGCCCCTCCCTAAGTGGGAGGGGAGTTGGACGGTGCCCCTCTCTAACAGGGAGGGGAGCTTGGTTGGCGAACGGGATGCGCGGTGCGGACTGCCCCGCGGCAAGGGTGGGGTGGGAGGCGTGTCTTACGAGTAGAAGATGTGCAGGCCGATCTTGGCCTGCCTGGTGAGGCGCTTGCCCCAGCTCGGCGCGACATAATCGGCATGGTACCACAGCACGTTGGACGGCAGCGTGTCAGACAGCTTGGCCTGGGCGATCTTCGCCACCGCAACCGCCTTGCGCCATGACGTCGAGCTGAAGTCCGGGGTCGGGAAGCGGCCGTGGCGGATGAAGGAGAACTGCCAGGGCTGGGTGATCACCGAGCAAAGGTCGGCGGGGTAGCGGCCGGAGCCGGCGCGGTTGATCACCACCTGGGCGACGGCAAGCTGGCCCTGGAGCGATTCGCCGCGTGCTTCGAAATACACCGCCTTGGCGAGGCAATCCTGCTCGCGGGTGTCGGTAGTTTCGCCCGCATATTCGCCGACAAGCTCATCGAGGCTGCGGTGGGGAGCGGCCGCGCCGGGGGCGGACGGCGTCAAGGCGAGGCGCGCCCAATGGGTGGCGGTGCTCCACAGGCTGGACACGACGCCCGGTTTCTCTTCGGTCTTGGGGAGGGGCGCAGCGACCCGGGCTTCGGCACCGTCGAGCGCGGCTTCAACCGAAGCGACGCTTGTCCCGTCCACCGGCGCAGTGGCGACGATGCTTGGCGCATCGGTGCCTACGGCCTGGGAGGGTGCGGAGATGGTGGCCGCCGCGGAAAGCGCGACAGCAGCCGCGGCAAAGCCCGCGGCCCGAATGATACGGTTCATCTGGTTCCAGAACTATGCGGTGTGCGATCCCCCGGATGCCGAACATTGCATCCCCGATCGCGTCCCCCGTCTCGCTGCGCACCCGGAAACAAGGGTCGCGCCGCTCTTCGTTTCGCTGAGGAGCCAATGACTTAGGTCCGCCGATAACTCAACCCGCCGAGGCCGGAGTCACGATGAACCGTGTGACTCGGCGGACACGCCGAAGATAATTATGGATGCGTACGGAACTTTACGCCGAATGTGGCTTTTCAGCCGCCGCTATTGCCCAAGGCAGCGGGGGGATTCGCAACCGGCGGCTGCTCCCCTCCGGCAATCAGCCGCACAAAGGCGCTCGCCACCCAGCCCGAACGGCACGGCCCATCATAATCGTGGGGCCGCGTTGCCGGCGAAGATACGCCGCAGCGCTCCGCCAGGGTGCCGTTCTCGTCATACACGATGCCGAGCCACTTCTGGTCTAGGGAGCGGTTGCAGACAAAGAAGCGCGTGCCGGACGGCACCGCGCCGTTTTCCGCCGCGCTGTCGAACGGGGCGGCGCGAACGGCAAGCGATTGCCCGGGATCGAGGTTGCGGGTGGTGCCGGCCCCGCCGCACGCGTCGAAGCTGGCGCCAAGCTCGCCCACCCGCACGGCGCGGACCTGCTTCACGGGGGCGGCGGCGGGCGCGACCACCGGCTCGGCCCCGTTGGTATAATGGTCGTCGCGCACCGGCTCCCCGCAGGCGCTGAGCGCCAGCAGTGCAAGGAAGGCGGCCGCGTGAAGCTGAAAGGGTGAGCGCATCCGTGCCTTGTGGCGCTTGCTGCGGGAAAAATCTACGGATGCCGCACGGGGGAGGATAGATGGCGTATTGGCTGATGAAATCGGAACCGGCGAGCTACGGCTGGGACGACCTCGTCCGGGACGGCTCCGCCGAATGGGACGGGGTACGCAACCCCGCCGCGCGCCTCCAGCTGAAAGCCATGGCGGTCGGCGACGAAGCCTTCTTCTACCATAGCGGCAAGGACAAGGCGGTGGTCGGCGTGATGCGGATCGCCCGCGCCGCCGCGCCCGACCCGAAGGACGCCAACTGGGTAAGCGTTCGCGTTGAGCCGGTTCACCCTCTTCCCCGCCCGGTAACGCTTGCCGCGATCAAGGCCGCGCCGAGCCTCGCCGCCCTGGAAATGCTGCGCCAGTCGCGCCTCTCCGTCTCGCCGGTTGGTGAGGCGGAGTGGGCGGCGATCCTCGATCTGGCGGCAGGCGCCTAGCGCGCTCCGCGCTTCCCGGCGGCGCGGAACAGGGCCGCGGCCGCGAACCACAAGCCGGCGAGGACGGCGCTGATCACCGCGCCATTGGGGTCGATCGCGTAACCGGCAAGCGCAACCGCCACCTGCACAACGCCGGCGGCCGCCATGGCAAGGGCGGTGCCGGACGCCCGGAATTTCGCCAAGGCAGAGCCGCCGAGGGCGAGGCCGATCACGCCGAGGAACATCAGGCTGAAGTTGTTGTCGCCGTCGCCGATCATGCCCACAGCCGCGCTGGCCCAGACGATCGCAAAGGCGGCGGCGATCGCGCAGGCCGCGCCGGCCCGATAGAAGGTGTCGCGGCTCATCCGCACCGCCAGCTCGGCCGCGCCGCCGACAAGGCCCGCCACCACCGCGGCGAACAGGAAATCCTCCCCGCCCCAGTTCATCTCCTTGGTGAACTGCATGATCACCAAGGGCGCCGCGACCAGCAACGCCGCCAATCCCCAGAGCGCGGGACGAAGCCGGCTTCCCCGCTGCCCTTCGCCGCCATGTGCAATGCCCGTCATTCCTCAACTCCCCTGATGCCTTAAGCTTTTCGAGCCTCGCTTCTGACACCACCGGGTGCAGCCCTTGTCCGCCCGATGTGGAGAATCGGTGCAGACGAAACATACCCCTTCACCGCCGCTGCTTCACCCTGGAGCACGGCGCGGTCCGCCGTGCGGTCTCGGCGTGCCGAAACGGCGTGTCAGGAACAACACTCCTCAAGGATGCGGCGGAAATCCTGAAACGCCGCCGTCGCGCCCTTGACCAGCTCGTCGTCGCAGCCCCCAAGCGCGGCATTGCCGTCCAGGCCTTGGCAAAACGATCGCCAGGCGGTGCCGTTTTCACCCGATCCGGCGAAGAAAAGTCTCGCGCGGCGCGCCCAATCCGGCGCGGATTCCAGCGCGCGGTGGAGCACCTTCCCGCCCAGCGCGGAGCCGCGAGTCACATAGGAATAGCCGATATTCCACGCTGCGGAGGCCGAAGCCGGGGTGGGTTGGGCGGCCGGCGCCGGCATCAACAGCGCTTCGAGATCGGCCCGCGCCGCCGCGATGCGGCTCAGCGCGTGCGCGTCGCCGCCGCTTTCGCCAAGCGCGGCGCTCGCTGCCCGCTCGATCTCCAGGCTACCGGCATGAAATAGGTAAAAAGCCCGCAACACCGCAGCATAGCCGATGCGCGAGGGCGTGCCATCGAGCAGCGCCTGAAGCTCGGGTCTGGCGTGCATCGCTTCGTGAAGATCGTCCGTCGCCCGTTTCAGCAACTGCCGGCGCATCGCCGCGGGACGAGAGTTCGTTGCTTGGCCGGGCATTGCGTCGGCTTAGCTTCGCGGGCGCGGCAACGGCAAGCGCCGTTGCACCGAGGCAGAACGGCGCGACCTGCGTGCGCGGCGCCGGCGTGGGGCGAGCCGCGCACGCATGCGCTTCCCTTACGGGTTGCGGCGATTGTCGACGTGGATGTCGCGCTCCTTGCGCTTCAGACCGAGCAGGCCGGCAAGGCCGAGCAGGCCAAGCAGGCCCCACTTGCCGCTGTCGTCGTCTTCGTCCTGCTGCGCGGGCGCCGCGTAGCTGGTGTCGCCAGCGGTGGTGCCGGTCGAAGTCGTGCTGGCATTGTCCTGCGCCGAGGCGGCGGACGCGAGGCCGGTCAGCGCGGCGGCGGCAATCGCGGCCTTCGTCAAAGTGGAATAGCGCATGTGTTTCCTCCTGTTTACACACCCGAAGCGGGCGGTGCCGCCAACGGGCGAAGCAACGGCCCGTTCCAAGCAAACACCTTAATCGAGGTTAGTCTCGCCTGCGGCTAACGGCTTGCCGCATTTGCCAGAAACGGGGGAACAGCAAAGGTGGGAATCGGTTTCACCCACCGCATCACCACAAGGCTGGAGCTTCATGGCGGACAGGGAAGAAGTCGCGGCTATTCCGCTTGCGGAAGAGCGTGTCGCGATCGGCAAGCGGCAGGTCGAAAGCGGCCGCGTTCGGGTCCGCATCGGCGTCGAGGAGCGCGAGGAACTTGTTCCCGCCGAACTCGCCCGCGATGCCGTCGAGATCAAGCGCGTCGCCCGCAACACGCCCTTGTCCGAACTGCCCGCCGTCCGCGTCGAGGGCACCACCACCATCATCCCGGTCGTCGAGGAGCAGCTCGTGGTCGAGAAGCGCCTCGTTCTGGTCGAGGAAATCCACATCCTGCGCCACAGCGAAACCCACCGCGAGCAGGTGCCGGTGCGGCTTCGCTCCGAGCGGGTCGAGATCGAGCGCGACGAGGCCGGGGCATGAGCACCGAATCGACCGCCACCTGGCTGCCCGCCGGAGGGGAAGCCGAAGCGCCGCCGCCGGCCGAGGCTCCTTCCCCGGCTCAGCCCCGTTCGGACGCCCCTGCCCTGCACAGCGCCGAGCCCCGGCTCGTCACCGGCCGCGCGCGCGTCGAAACCGACGGCATCGAAGCCGCGCAGGGCGAACCCGCCGCCGCGCCGCCCGCTACCGGCCGCGTGCTCAGCGAGGAGGAGATCACCGCCGGCGGCTTCTTCACCGAGCGGGTGATCGAAGTCGCCGAAACCCGCGAGGAAGCGGTGGTCGAGAAGCAGGTGGTGGTCCGCGAGGAAGTGGTGCTGCGCCGCAACTCGGCCGAGCATGTCGAAACCGTTCGCGACAGCGTCCGCCACACCGAGGTCGAGGTAGAGGAATATGCCGCGCCGGCGGATGGCGGGGAGCGGCAACAGTAGCTGCTGGATTTTATCGAGAATACCAGACGCCGGGCTGCGGGGAGCAGCGGGCGACCGGACAAGAGTGGGGTTTCAACACTGTGAAGGAGAGTAGCTTATGTCCCGACATGTAACCGCATTGTACGACACCCGCGATGAAGCGGATGCCGCCCGCCAGCGCCTGTCCTCGGCGGTCTCGCTCGACCAGGTAAGGATCATCGACAAGGACAATGGGGGCGGCTCCGGCGGCGGCTCGGGCTCGGGCGGCCTGGGCAGCCTCTACATGCCGCACGAAGACCGGCAGGCCTATGGCGAGGGCATCCGCCGCGGCGGCTTTCTGCTCTGCGCCGAGGTTGAAACCGGCGAGGATGCCGACAAGATCGTCCGCCTGCTCGAGGAATCGCCGGGCGTCGACATGGAAGAACGGCAGAACAGCTGGCGCGGCGAAGGCTGGTCGCCCCAGGCCGCAACCGGCCAGGGTGCCTCGACCGGCGCCCCGCTGACCGCGTCGGGCGGCAGCACGCAGGCGCAGGGCAACCTCGTCTCCGAAGAGCGCATCCCGATCGTCGAGGAAGAGCTTCGCGTCGGCAAGCGCGAGGTCGAGCGCGGCGGTGCCCGGGTCCGCACCTACGTCCGCGAAGTGCCGGTGCAGGAGCAGGTCACTCTGCGCGAGGAGCATGTCTCCGTGGAACGCCGCCCGGTTGAAGGCGGCCAGCAGGCGCAGGCCGCGGCGGTCGCCGGCCGTCCCGAGGACCTGCTCCAGGAGCGCGAGATTGACATGCGCGAAACCGCCGAGGAAGCGGTTGTGCAAAAGGTCGCCAGCGTCACCGAGGAAGTGGTTGTCCGCAAAACCGCCGAGGAGCATGTCGAGCAGATCAGCGACACGGTGCGCCGCACCGAAGTCGATGTCCAGGAAGGCACGACGGGCACGTCCGGAAGCACCGGCGGCACGGACCGCTCGGCCTTCGGCAGCTTCACCGGCGGCGGCCAGGCCGGCGGCACCGGCAGCGACGCCAACCAGTTCGAACGCGACAGGACCCGCTGATCGGGGTCAACGCCGACGAATGAAAGGGGCCGGGGTGGAAACATCCCGGCCCTTTTTTCGTCGTCTCCCGCTCGTTCCAGCTGCCGCGCGCGTTCGGCGTGCAGGGCGCGATGCGTTTCCGAAGCCTCGCGCAAAGGCGGCAAAGGTAACGAAGTTGAGGCTTTCGCCTGGTGCATCCTGTTACCTTTGGATCCTTTGGTCGAGGATCGGGCCGAGCCGCTCGGACAGGGCGCGCAGCTCGTCGGTGCGGCCCTCGGCATCGATCCGAGCCGCGAGCCGGTCGAGCACGGCAACGCGGCCCATGGCGCCGGACACGTTCTCGCGCTCGACATAGCCGATCAGCCGCCCGCGGTAGAAACGCGGCACGAGCAGGGTTTCGATGGAGGAGCCGACAACCGCCCGCCGGTGCGCGGCGCCGCGCGCCTCCGCCGCAAAGGCGGCCGCCGCATCCCAGGCGGCGGCGAAGCTCTCCGCGCCGGCGCGCCTGCGAAGCCGATACGCCCCCACCCGCGCCCGCCCAACGCTCCGCGCCGCCTCATCCACCCCCGCCCCGCGGGCGATCGCAAGCACGAAGCGCAATTGAACCGCATGGCTCCAGCCATCGTGCCGCGCCTTCACCGGCACGGGCGTGAAGCGGAGGAAGGCCGGCAGAGCGTCCTCGCGCGCGGGCGCGGGGGCCAGCGGAGAGGTTGGGGCGGCGCTGGCGTCCGTGGTGTGGGGGCCGGTCATTTTCTTCCTCCTTCCGAGTCGAGGCCAATCGACCAGCTTATGCGGGAGGGGAATGCATGTAGGAAAGTGATTTGTTCCGCTTTTGTGCCCGAGCGCAGCGCCGTCGGCGTGCAACGCCGCCGAAGCAGCGCGAAGAGAGCACAAAAGCGCGGCCAGCCTGCGCCCGGAGCGAAGCGAGGGCGACAGGACTGACGTCACGGGATTTACTCCCGTGACGGCCCCTGCTCCGCTCCCATCAGCTATTTACAGCCATGTAGTTGTCCGGCAGCCTGCTTACTGGCGCGGGAGACAAGGCATGGCGATCCTTCAGCAACTGTCACGATGGGCGGCTTACAAGACGCCACTGCCGCCACTCTCGGCCGACGTGCATCTGGTCCTGGTCCCCGACGAAAAAAGTGAAGCTGTACAGGAGCCGGTTGATCCTGCGCCGCAGCCCATCTCTGCTTTCGCGTGCATCATCGACTATGCTGGGGAAGCGCGGTTCATCACTTGCCGACGCTACGACCTGATTGGCGCGGTCGGGTACGTCGGCGCGATATGCCATTCAGCCGGCGGGTATCGGCAGTTCCGATGTGACCGGATCGAGACGGTTAGCGACGCAAGCACGGGCGAGACCTTAGGAGACGGTTCCTACTTCAGCCGTTTCGCCGTCACCTCCGAACGGGACGCAGCTGCGACATGGGGTCTCTCGCACAGCCGTAGAGCAACGCTCATTGCAGGGCTGAACGTCATGGCCTTCATGGCACGCTGCGATGGCAACTGGCACGAATTGGAAACGGAGGTGGTCGAGCGCTTCGTCTGCTCCATGTGGCTTCGCAAAGAGTGGGAGGGAGACCCTCCCATGTTGGAAAGCCTCGCGCATGCCCAGCGTCTGGCACCGGATGCCGAGACTTTCATGAAGTCGCTTCGTTGCTACGCAAACAGCACCACCTCAACTCAGATATTGAAGCGGATGGTCAGCGACCTCATCGCGGCCGATGGGGTGATCTGCGCCAACGAAATGAACTGGGGCGCGGAGCTTGAAGCCTTCTTCCGCGACTATCGGGAAGACGAGTTCGACCGCTCACTGGCGATCATTGTGCAGCACCCCGGATGATCAGCAGCTCTACTAGGCCACGCCGGGCAGCATCTCGATAAAAAATGACCCTATGCGCTCTCTTGGATTGCCTGGGCGAGTTGATCCAAAGTCCATACCTCGAAGTCGGCGCTTACTGCCGTCTTCATTTCGGCGATAAGAAGCGGATGAGGGACCCCTGCTCGGCTCCAATCGATCTTCCGGTCATTGGTGATCAAGGCAACTTTGGAAAAGGGGATCTCGTCGCGGCGGGCGCCTAACAGGCCCGCCAGCAGATCCACCCAAACAAAGAAGTCTCCATCCCCTTCGTCTTTAAAGCCAGGAGGTGTCTTCGAACGCTTACGCTGAATTGCAGCCGCAGCAAACATGTCCCGAGGTGCATAAGGCACGATGGCCCGTCGGAGAAGGAGTTCAACAAGCGATACTGTTCTACGAGTGGTTCCTTCGTCATACACGTACCCATATGAGCTCTCAAACTCTTCAACCAAATCGTCAAACCGACTTCTAAAATCGGAGAAGGTAGGGTCTATCTTCGCTATTTCCTCTCTGATTTGAGAAAACTTACCCTTTATAGCAGCCGCAGTTGACTCGACTGCTTGGAATTGGTTGTTCCAGAACTCTTGGATGGCTTGACCGGGAAGGATTATAGGCCATTTGTGACGCGACTCTAAATAGTCTACGATGTCGTCACGCCTCCGATGGCTGCTTAGCCGGAGAAAAACACTAGAGTCGAAAGCAACAGCAGTACCTTCAAGCGTTCTCCCGGCCTTGCTCGGCTTCAGAGCCGTCAACAAGCCCTCCAGTGCCGGCAGCGCAGCCTTTCTCTCCATCAATGCGAGGAGACGTTCCAGCTCCAGAGAACTCAGACTAGCGACAGGCTTAATACCAAATCTCTCCAGCACGCTCCGCCAAGCTGGCGCCAAGAGACTCAACATTAGCGCCATTCCAGTCTCCCAATTTCTGAATCTCGGTGACAGCTTCGCCGCCGACAGCTGAAGGTAGCATCATTCCTTTGAAGTCCTCCCAACTCTCTATATCTCCGGGCCGCCGCTCCAAATGAGATAAGAATGTGTTACCGATAGTGGACGCCCAGAAAGATCCTTCGTCTTCTCCCATCGATCCGATCGGAGCCTGCTTCGTCCAGACAAAATACAGAACGCCTTCTCGTTCCGGTGTCATGGTACCTTGAATCACAGACCGCCGGATGAAGCCTAGCAGGTTCTTGTTGAACGAGCGCTTCTTAAGCTGACCGACGAAATCCTCCCGCGCAGGGTTCAAATCGGCCAGCTCGGCCTTTAGGCTACGCCAATCCCTTTGATCCCGGACCCGCTTCGCCGCCTCGCCAAATCGTCTTTCAACGTTCCCGGTGCCAAGGTTGCCAACCACAATTCGGCGGACAACGAGCTGGAGAATGAAGCGCATACCCTCAGCTGCGTCGGGCAAATCTGCCACTGCTAGGAGGATGGGCCGGACCGCGATAACGCCTAAGCTATTCAGCGCCGAGAAGATCCTCAGTTGCTCCGGATTAGCTGGGCCCGGCTGAGTCTGATCAATCATCTGGAGATACAGAGGTAAACTGCTGTGTAGAAGTCCCATTAACTCCAAAGCATTTGGAGGTTTTTTCGCTGAGCTATCCATACGCTGCGCAAGAAAAGCAAAAAGGTCTTTTGGCAGAATATGCCCGCTGTGTACCGTGACTACGTGTCTAATATATTGAACAAAATTGTTCGTGCCCTCGGCCGGAAATTGTCGAGCGAGACTCCTCCACTCCTGATATCTTTGACCACGCTCGGCAGGAGGAGTTTGGCTCAGAACGTAGTTTTTGAGAAGGTCAGCCGTAGTAAGCTCCTTCCCCCGAGTGTTGATCACCTCGTAAACTTGGTAAGCCGACGAAGCGTCCGGGTGCACGAACACGGCGAAGTATAGTTTGTTTGTTAAAAAGTCCGTCCATTTCCCAAGACGTTTGAAAGGATCAACAGCCAAGTCCTTCACGAGCTGATGACGCAAATAGTCAAACGATGCCGCCATTTTAGCCGACACGCTGTCCGGATCGGAAAAGAAGGGAGGTGATCCAGTTTCGAGAATTGTCTGAAACGTCGTGTCGTCCGTGATATCAGAAAGCTTAACCCTCGGGTCCGTGCTATCCGTGTCATAGTCGATAGACCGCAAAAAATCCGCTTGGATTCTGTCTGCAAGCGCTTTGCGATCTCTCCGCATTGCTTCATGGTAGATAGCCGTAGCTAGCAAGCTAAGGGTAATCAAACGCTGCTGACCATCAACTACATGCTTCCGTTGGCCATCTTCAGTGAGGATAACCAGCCCTAAGAAGTAGGACGCCGCGTCAAGGCTGTTTCTGAGATCCTGCCAAAACTCCGTTACTTCATCGACGCCCCAGGAATATTCTCTCTGGAATTGAGGAACGTCAAAGGTGGACCCTGAAAGCAGGGCTCCAGCAGTACTTGCCGACGCATTAAGTGGTGTCTGCACTCAGATTATGTCCTTCTGGTGAAGGACAACCTTAAAGGCCGCAGCCCGGCGGAGCAAGCGGTGCCTTGGGGCGGTGAGGAGAGCAGTGAGTGTCCGGTGCACCTTGCTCTCAGCATCCTCCATCAAAGCTTGAAGCCTGTCATGGCGACGTCCATCCACTCTATTCGGTGGTCAGCTCCACATTTAAGCGAAATTCGGGCAGCTTCGAGAGGCTCAGCCTCACCCGCAGCAGCCGTCACGGGAGTAAATCCCGTGAGGTCGAACGGGTTCGCTACGCGATCCGGCGGCCGGCCTTTGCCGTCTCTGCGCGCTGCTCGGCGGCTTTACCGCGCTTCGCGCGGCCCCTCCACCACCCTCGCGGGAACCCGTCAAAGTACTACTTTGGCGGGAGCCCTGGGTGGCCCCCCCCTGCAAATGCTGGGGAGAATTTGGTTAGGCGGCTTCGGAGCGGCGGCTCGCCTTCTTGCGCTCATGCGGGTCGAGATGCCGCTTCCTCAACCGGATCGCCTTGGGCGTGACCTCCACCAGCTCGTCGTCCTGGATGTAGGCGATCGCCTGCTCCAGCGTCATGCGCTTCGGCGGGGTCAGGCGGATGGCGTCGTCCTTGCCGCCCGAGGCGCGGAAGTTGGTGAGCTGTTTGGTTTTCATCGGGTTGACTTCCAAGTCTTCCGGCTTGGCGTTTTCGCCGATGATCATGCCTTCGTAGACCGGCTCCTGAGGGCCGACCATTAGGATGCCGCGCTCTTCCAAGGGGCCCAATGCGTAGGTCACCGTTTCGCCGGAGCCGTTCGAGATCAGGACGCCGTTCTGGCGGCCCTCGATGCGGCCCTTGTAGGGGCCGTAGCGCTCGAACATGCGGTTCATGATGCCGGTGCCGCGGGTGTCGGAGAGGAACTCGCCGTGGTAGCCGATCAGGCCGCGCGACGGGCCGGAGAAGGTGATGCGGGTCTTGCCGCCGCCCGAGGGGCGCATGTCGACAAGCTCGGCTTTGCGCTGGGCCATTTTCTCGACAACGGTGCCCGAATGCTCGTCGTCGACGTCGATGACGACCTGCTCATAGGGCTCCTCGCGGCCATTGGGGCCGTCCTGGAAGAGCACGCGCGGGCGCGAGATGGTGAGCTCGAAGCCTTCGCGGCGCATGGTCTCGATCAGCACGCCCAATTGAAGCTCGCCGCGGCCGGCGACTTCGAAGCTGTCCTTGTCGGCGCTTTCGGTGATCTTGAAGGAGACGTTGCCTTCCGCTTCGCGCTCCAGGCGGTCGCGGATCATGCGGCTGGTCACCTTGCTGCCTTCGCGGCCGGCCATCGGCGAATCGTTGACGGTGAAGGTCATCGCAAGGGTCGGCGGATCGATCTTCTGGGCGTGGAGCGGCTCGGTGACGGAAGGCTCGACGATCGAGTTGGAGACGGTCGCCTTGGTGAGGCCGGCGATGGCGACGATGTCGCCCGCGCCCGCTTCCTCGAC
>DASVUV010000083.1:0-25141 GCA_036386875.1 Allosphingosinicella sp. | reverse complement strand
ACGACGCTGATTTGGAAGTAGAGGCCGGAATAAGGCTCGAGAAAGCGCTGGTCCGCGGGCGGGCGGTTCAGATAGGCCTCGCCGTCCGGTCCTACCTCCGCCGAGGCGATGAGGGCGGTAAGGATATATTCGAGGCCGGTGTCGAAGTTGCGCGTGACGGCGCCGGTCAGCACCCGGTCCAGCGCATAGCCGCCGCCGCCGAGCAGGACGGTGATCCACACCGCCGAGACGACGATCATGCGGCGGGTGAGCGAGCCGGTGCCGCGGCGGCGCTTGCGCCGTTCCTTGCGCTCGGCTTTCTCTTCCTTGGTCCGCCGCCGCATCAGCACCGCTTCAGTCTCTCCATAGCGCGCGGATGCTGCGCCAGCCCATCATGACGCAGGATGAACGGGCTCAGCGGGCGGGCGCCGGCTCCTCGAGCGAATAGCCGAGGCCGCGGATGGTGGTGATGACGTCGGGGCCGAGCTTCTTTCGGATGCGGGTGACGAACACTTCGATGGTGTTCGAATCACGGTCGAAATCCTGGTCGTAGATATGCTCGATCAGCTCGGTGCGGGAGACGACCTTGCCCTTGTGGTGCATGAGGTAGGAGAGGAGCTTATATTCCTGCGCGGTGAGTTTCACCGGCTCACCGTCAAGCGTCACCTTGCCCGAGCGGGTGTCGAGGCGGACGTCGCCGGCGGTAAGCTCCGACGAGGAGTTGCCGGAGGCGCGGCGGATAAGGGCGCGCAGGCGGGCGATCAGTTCCTCGGTCTGGAACGGCTTGGCGAGGTAATCGTCGGCGCCCGCATCAAGCCCGGCGACCTTGTCCGACCAGCTGTCGCGGGCGGTGAGGACGAGCACGGGAACGGCCATGCCGTCCTTGCGCCAGCGGTCGAGAACCGTGAGGCCGTCCACTTCGGGAAGGCCGAGATCGAGGATGATGGCGTCGTAGCTTTCGGTGGAGCCGAGATAATGGCCGTCCTCGCCGTCCGTGGCGAGATCCACGGCATAGCCGGCGCCTTCCAGAGTCGCGCGGAGCTGCCGGCCCAGATTGGGCTCGTCCTCGACGATCAGAACCCGCATGATTTCATCCCCTGTTGCGTGCCGTGGCACTTTCTATCGGCCCAAACCGGCGCCGCTGCCAATTGGTTTCATCCCCGAAAGCATGGAAAAGTAGCCGGTGCCCGCTCCGAAGGCGCGGCGCGTCAGAAGCCGGAGCGGCCGATCACCTGGCCGCTGCGCGCGTCGATGTCGATCCACACCATCTGCGCGCCCCGCATGAACTTCAGGCGGTAGCGGCCGGCGCCGTAATCAAGCTCGGGGCCAAGATAGGTGAAGCCGCGCATCTGGGGCACGATCCGCGCCTCGATCGCGCGCAAGGGGAGGAAGCGGCCGTCGCGTGTCGCCTTGAATGCCTCGTCCTGCTCACGGCTGCGCGGCCGCGCGTCGGCTGGCGCCGCGGCGGCGAGGCTGGTGCCGGCAAGGGCAAGAGCGAGGAGGGCTTTGGTGATCATGCTACTCGACTTTTCACGCTGTACCCGAGTGGCATAGGCGCGCCGCATTGAACAGGTCGTGAATAAGGCGCTCGTGTGGCAGCGCGCACGGCGTCGCCGCAAAAGCACAGGCAGTCGGCTTTTCGCTTGGCCGGGAGCGTGCCTTCGTGCTTGGGCGTGTTCCGAACGATTTGGCGGAGAGCTGACGGCATGAGAACGATCCGGGCGGCGGCAATGATGGGGGTGATGGCGATCACCGCCTCCTGCGCGACCAAGACCGGCCCGGAGCCGCAAGTGCCGCCGACCGTGCGCAGCGCACCGCTGCCGCGTCCCACGCCGGCGCCCCGGCCGCCGGAGCCGCAGGTCGGCTGGGAGGACATGGCGCTCACTCCCGGCGAGTGGACCTATCGCGAGGACGGGCCGAGCGCCTCCTACGCGGCATTCACAATCCGGTGCGAGCGTGCCGGGCGGCGCGTCATGCTGATTCGGCAGGGCGCGGCGGGGGCGCTGGTGATCCGCACCTCATTCGGCGCGCGCACGCTTCCTGCCGGGGCAAATGGCGTAGTGCTGTCCGCTTCGGACCCGTTCCTCGACCAGATCGTGTTCAGCCGCGGACGCTTCTCGGTCGAGGCGGAAGCGCTTCCGGCACTGATCGTTCCGACCTGGCCGGAGCCGGCGCGGGTGATCGACGAGTGCCGGGGCTGAACTCAGTCGGCGGCGGAAATCGCCTGGAGCCGGTCGATCAGCGCAAGGCTTGCGGTTCGGCCAAGCAGGCTGGTGCCCTTGGCCATGCCACCGCAAATTCCGCCGAGCTTCTGCTCCTGCTCGACCTCGACGAGGATGGGCTCCGTTCGCGGTGGCGAGCCGGGCTTCTCCAGCGTTGCCGATCCGGCAAGGGAAGCGCGCAACAGGCAGCGCGCCTTCAACTCCTTGACCTGGACGCAGCGCATGTTCGACGAAGCGGAGTCGAGACGCACAGTGATCAGCGTCCCAGGCTCGGCCGGGGCAGACAGCGCCCCATCGCGGTCCCAGGCGCTCATCGCTCGATTGATCATCTGCGAGATCGGATTGTCGACGTTCCAGGCGGTGCAGGAAATTCCGAGCACCCGGGTTCGGTGATCGATCGCCGGGGCTTCGATTACGACGTCGATCTCGCTTTTGGCCGGCGCCGGCCGGAAGCCCTCGACTCCCAGCTTTCCAGCCAGCGCCTCGAACTCCGCCTCGGTGAGCGCGTAATCGGCGACGCGTGCTGCCGCGGCGGGGGCCGCCACGGCCAGAGCGGCCGCCGCGGCGGCGAGGGCTGAACGCTTCATCCTACTTCTTCTTCGAAGAAAGCTGCTTGGCGATGTGGCCGGCGAACTCGTTGGCCAGCTTCTCGCGCACTCCGCCGCCGCGCATGGCCAGGCCGAGCAGGCCGCTGTGGGCGTTGATCACGTCGACATAAAACTCGCCGAGTTTCTCGCCGGAGACTGCGTCAAGGACCTGCACCGTGCCGGCAAGCTGATCGCTGCTCCCGGCCAGGATGGTCATGCCCGCATTGGCCGTCTTCAGGGTGTCGATCTCGACCGCGATCCGGAGCGGCCGGCCCGAAGTCAACCCACGGTCCCGGGTCACGTCCTTCACCATCAGCTCCATCATCTGGGCGAAGGGCAGAGTCGACCACTCGTCCCGCGGCGTGCCGTTCGCTGGCTCCGCCGTCGCATCAACCGGCGCCAGGCCTTCGGCAACGCGCTTCTCACGCGCCTTTTCCTCGAATTTCTCCATTCGATCGGCCGCGAGCGAGCTTAGCCGGACATCGACCTGGTCGACCACCGCGGCATTGCGGATCGAAGCCGAGAGCGGCTGGATGACATCGACGGGCTTGGGCCCGCAAGCGGCAAGCGCCAAGGTCGCGGCCAGTGCGGCGGCACGAAAGACTTTCATTTTGCTCATCCCCCAAAGTGGCTCCGCGTGGGAGCGCGCCGCGCTCCCATGGCGGCTGCAAAGGGTTGATAACAGCTATATTTCGGGAGCGGAAGAGCCGAAAGCCGAGCGGTGCGGAGCTGCGCGCGAAGCCGAAAACACTAACGGCGAAAAAGATCAAAACAAGTCTTGCGCAGCGAATCGAGATGATTCATCCTCCCCCTGCCATCAACAAGCGAAAGGAGGTGATCCGATGTCTCATGGTTCAGCAGTGAGGTCGGTTCCGCTCGTTCGGGAGAAGAAAGCCTAAAAACTTTCGGGGTCTTCCGGGCTGGAGCATCCGGCCGCTGACCATGTCTGGAGGGCCGTCCGGTGAAAGCCGGGCGGCCCTTCAGCGCGTTTGGGAGGCTGCATCCCGGGCATAAAGCCGCGCAATGCGCGCCTGCCAAAGGACGAGGGCGGGGACGGTGCCGAGCTCCATCGCCAGGCCGAAGATGTGGCCGGGACCCGGGAAGCCCAGTGCCAAAGCGGAATAAAGCCGGGCCAGGCCGCCGACGACCACGATCAGCCCGAGGCCGCGGAACAGCATCGTGCGCTTTTCGATGGCGGGGAGGCAGGAGAGAAAGGCCAAGCCGAAGCCCAGCAGCAGCCCGGACAGATAGCGGAAGTGGCTGTCGAGATCGAGAGAAGCGCCGCCGGGATCGATCCCGCGAAGCATCGCCGGGCCCTGCGTCACCCCCGCACCGCCGGCGAGCAGCGGAACCATGCAGGCGGCCAGGATCACGCCTTGCAGCAGGCGGCGCTCGGTGTCGCGGTGCATCAGGGCGTCTCCGGGTTGATCAATCGCAGGATTTTCGATCGTGAAGCGGCCGGGAGAAGATTGCGCTCGGCGTCGCACTCAGCTTCCGGCGCCCACGCAAAAAGGGCGCACCCGAAGGCGCGCCCTCTTCTTCAACCGAGTCGCCGCCTTAGAGCGTGGCGGTGCTGTCGTTGGCGCGCTCGAAGCGCTCGTGGCCGGCGCGGACCGACGTGTAGAGCTTCTGGACGAGCTGACGGCTGTCCTGCGACAGTTCGCCGTCGGACAAGGCGGCTTCCCACTTGGCGTTGAGATAGCTCTCGCCGCGATCGACTTCGGCGATGATCGCATCATCGTCGGTGCCGGTCACCTTGTCGCGCAGGGTCAGGAAGGCACGGTGGGCGGCGGCGAGCAGGCTACCGTCATCTTCGGTCGTGCCGCCAAGCTGGGTCACCTGCTGGCGAAGCCGGGAGACGACCTCCTCACGCTCGGACGCGCGCTGCAGGAATTCCTGGCTGAAGCGGCTGTTGGTCGCTTCCTGCGCCGAGCGGCGATAGCCATCGACCGAGTCGATGGTCGTCTCGATCAGGCTGTTGAGGACGGTCACGTCATGGGTTTGATTCAGCATAGCTTAGCTCCTGGCTTTGGTGGTTTCGGGGGGAGAACGCTTCCGGAGCCGGAAAGGGTGCGCGGCGCCGCGACGAAATGCGCGGGGCGGGAGCCGGGCGGAACGGCGGCGCGGGCCGGGGAGTTCATTCCGGCGAAGGAGCATCGAGCCACCTATGAAGGACGACGAGAAACAAAGCGGCGGCGGCAGCCCTGAGCGGCACGCGGCAAGCGGCCCCGATCCGGTGGAGCACGGGGAGCGCGCCACTTTCGATCCCAAAAGCGGCGAAGTGCATGGCAGCGGCTCCGGCGCGGGCGGCGGCGGCAATCCGCGCGAGGATTATGACGGCGATCCGATGGCCGGCGCCGGCCGCGCGCCCCAGGGCGACGCGCGCCGGATCGAAGACGCGGTGCAGCGGCCGATCGACCCGGACGAGGGAGCCTAGGCCATGAGCAAAGGCAGCGGCCACCCGACGCCGGGAAGCGACGAAGCCCGGCACAACGAAATTCCCGAAAGCCTGGAGGAGGAGAAAGGCCGCGGCGAGGATCCGCAGCCGGTCGTTCAGCCTGGCCGCGACGCGGTCAATCCGGACGGGGAGCAGTACCGATACGACGATCTCGGCCGGGCCGAGAATGTGAAAGGAGACGAATAATGGCAGACGAAAATGAGGGCCTTCGCGGCCGGGACCTGCAGGAAAGCCAATCGGGCGGCGGCAGCGGCGAATTCGGCGGCAACCAGAACCAGCAGCAGCAGGCCGATCCGGCCGGCGGCGGCGTGACGGCAAGCGACCAGAGCAATGCCGGCGGCTCGAGCGGCACCGGCGGTTATGGCAGCTCGCAGAATGTCGTGAACCAAAGGGATCAGCAGCCGAACCAGGGCAGTCAGTCCGGACTTGCCGGCGGTGACCTGCGCGCGGGCGGCGGAAGCTCGGACGGGCAGTCCGACGAAGGGCAGCGCATGTCCGGCCAGTCGCGCGGCGAGCGCTTCGACGAGGAGCAGGGCGGCGGCAGGGGCGTGATGTTCGACGGCTCCGGCGGCGTCAGTGACAGCGCTAACGATCAGACCGCCGGCCAGGATTCCGGTCAATCGGACGCGGCGGACTTCGAAAAGGAAGGCTGATCCTCGCCGGGCCAGGCAAGCGGCGCGCGGGAACTGTTCCGCGCGCCGCGAGTCTGTTACGCATCAGTTACAAACCCTGGAGGCTGAACCATGGCGGACGGTAGCAAATCGGGCGGCGGTGGCGGCTCGAACAAGCAAGACGGCGGCGCGGCCGGGGCATTCCCCGACGCGCTCAAGGAAGCCGGTCAGAGAGCGGCCGAGCTTGCGCAGAACCCGGTTGCCCGCTCGATGATGGCGGCTGGCCTGGTTGCTGCGGCGGCGGCGCTGACCGCCAACTCGCGGGTGCGCAAAACGGTGCGCGACGCCGGCAGCGACACGATCGATGCGGCAAGCGCGGCGGCGGACAGTGCAAGCAAGATCGGCGCGGCGATCGTCTCCGCAGCCACCGACGCGGTGCGCCGCATGCTTGGCGGCGGCGGCGAGAGCGGCGGTGAATCGTCCGGTTCCAGCTCGGGAGGCGAGGCCTCGGGCGGCGGACGCAAGAAGGCATCCGCTGGTGGCGGCGCAGCTCGGACGGCGTCCAAGGCGAAAAGCACCGGTACTGGCACCCGCGCCAAGGCGGCCGGGGCCAAGCCTGCCTCCGCAGCGAAGTCGGTGGCTACGAAGGCTAGCGGCACAAGATCGGCCGCCACCAAAGCAGCCTCCGCGACCACGGGCGCAGCGAAGGCCGCGGGAACTCGCGCGAAAGCAAGCGGCTCGGGCGGCTCCACCACCAAGACCTCGGCGAGCGGCACCAGCCCCGGCGGCAAGGGCCGCTCGGGCGCGAGCGGCTCGACGGGCAGCTCGGGCAAGAGTGCAGGAACCGGCACCGGCCGCGGACGGAAAAAGGCAGGGGGCGGTGACGGCGCGGGCGCTTCGGCCTCGACCGGCAGCAGCGGCGCGGCTGGGGGCGGCGACGAAGGCGGCAGCGGCGCCGGCAGCGGCAACTGAGCGGGCTTGGCCCAACGCCTTCCACACGCCCGGTTCTTTATCGGATGCACTCCTCGACGGGTTAGCCGCTTCGGTACGAAGGTCCGCTTGGGGCCCGGGTAGCGGGCAACCTGCCAACTTGCTCTCGTGCAGCTCAGTCCTGCTCCCAGGTGAACACCTGGCCCAGGGGAACATCGAACACGTCCGCGATCCGAAACGCCGTCTCCAGTGTCGGAGAGTATTTGCCCTGCTCGATCGCCGCGACGGTCTGCCGGGTGACGCCGATACGCTCGCCGAGCTCCGCCTGCGTCATCTCGCCGGCATGAAAGCGCAAGGTACGGATCGCGTTGTTGAGCCGCCTAGCCATTCCAGCCCCGGCGATAGCTGAGCAGGATAATCCCGTGCCGTGCCGCCTCGGCGAGAACGATCGCTACCAGGCCGGCATTCACGATCTTCCACGACGGCTCGCTGAACGGCATCACCACGGCAACCAGGATCATGCCGACCAGCAACACGTAGTAGGCGACCAGGGAAGCGCGCCTGTCGATCGCCCGGTCGCGCTCGTCCGCCCCCGCATTTGCCTCACGCGTTGCAGTGACGGCCAGCGCGATCGCTCCGACGATCATGGCAATCGCGTGCACGCCAGCGACAAGGCCGAACGACCAGACGATATCCACGAGGTGCCGCTCGCCGAAGCCGACGGACGGCCCGATGATCCCGAAGTAGACGCCATAGGCGATCAGCATCGTAGCCAAGGTAAGCCATGCAATCTTCTCTCTGAACGCCATCACCCGACTCCGTGTGTAGATCCGATAGCACGCGAGGTGAGCTATTCTGAACATAATGTCAAGCAAACATAACATGCTGCTGGTCTGAACGGCGCGGACGTCGGTACAACTGCCATAGTGGGGCGATCCTTGGCCACGGCGCTGCCTCACCGGGAGCCGCAGGTCCGCTCTCCCCGGAGAGCCGGCACTGCGCTCCCCGCGGTTGGAGAGCCGGACCCTGACCGAAAGCCGGGGTGAAGGCCTGGCGACGGTCGCTTGTGAGGCTCAGCCGGGCGGCGGTACCAATGGGGGCCGGCTTAGAGCAGTCTGCCCGCCGCAGCGGCCTCGAACTCCACGACGTCGTGGGCGCACAGGATGCGGACCTCGCCGGCCTTGTCCACAGAGAGGCGGCGGAGGCGTTCCTGATTGGCGAGGCGTTGGGCGCGGTCCACTTCCATCATTGTCTGGTAGGCGCGGAGGCCCGGTGTGCACTTGCGCTTTTCGCCCCGCATTTCGCCGCGGTAGAAATAGGCATCGCCGGCGTGGAGCAGCCAGCCCTCTCCGGTGTCCACCGCCACGCCGGCATGGCCCCAGGTGTGGCCGGGGAGCGGCACCAGCAGGATTTCCGGTGGCAGGCCCTCGAGCGCCCGCACGGCGGGGAAGCCGAACCAGGCTTCGCCCTGGCCTGTGTAGCGGCGCCAGTTGGCGACATCGTTGAACTGGGCGGGGCGGTACCGGTTGCGCGGCACGAAGCCGTTGCGCGGCCCGGTGGCGGCGCTGAACTCCGCATCCATCAGGTGGACAATGGCGTTGGGAAAATCCTCAAGCCCGCCGGCATGGTCGAAATCGAGGTGGGTGAGGACGATGTGGCGCACATCGGCGGGTGAGAAGCCGAGCCGCTCGACCTGGCGGATCGCCGTCTCTTCCTCGCGCAGCTTGATGTTGAGCATGCCCCGCATCGTCTTGGTAATGCGCGGGTGGGGCGGCCGATGCGGGTGAGCGACGTCGCGCAGGCCGTAGCCGGTGTCGACGAGGACAAGGCCCGCATCGGTTTCGATCAGCAGGCAATGGCAGACGAGATGGCCGGTCAGCCCCTTGCTTCGCCCGTCGAAGAGGGCGCCGCCGAACGGGCAGTCGGTGCCGCAATTGAGGTGGTGGATCCGCATGCGTTTCGCCTCCGTCTTTCCGCGCCAACGCAGGCTGAGCGGGGGAGGCTCCAGCAGGACCGCAAAAAAGAAGCGGGGCGCCCCGAAGGACGCCCCGCATCGGTAACTAACTGATGTGGATCAGTTTAGCGGCAGCGGCGAACGCTGCGGTTGCGGGCCACTTCACGGCCGGCAAGCGCGCCGGCCGCGGCGCCGATCACCGTACCGACGGTGCGGTTGCGGCCGCCATCGACCGCGCGTCCGATCAGGGCGCCGCCGGCACCGCCGACGATGATGCCGACCGTGCCGTTCGACTTGCGGCAGCGCACCCGGCCCTGGTTATCGCGCCAGGTCTTGCCGTGGTACGTGCCATTGTGGTTGGCGAATGCCGGAGCGGCGGGGATCACCGGCATCGCCATCGTGGCGGCCAGGACGGCGAGGGTGACTTTACGCATAAAACAATCCTCTTACGTGGAACTCGAAAACCTCAACGCACCCGTTCTGAACCCGGTTGCATGAACCTAAAACAACAAGCCGTTCACCTCAGGGCACGCGTGCGGCGGTTCGTCGCGCGCGGGAGAACCGCCCACGCCGTCACGCGTTCGGGCGGGGCAAAGGAGACAGTTCATGAGCAACAAGCACCCGCGGCCCGACGAACAGCCGGTGAAACTTATCGACGATCTGGAGCGGAACCCCGGCATCGGCCAGTCGCCCGGCCTGTTCGCGATGACCAGCAGCGACGATGCGCACCTGATCGAGGGCGAGAACACGATCGAAGGCGATACCGAGAATGACGGCGGCAATGCCGGCGGCGTGAGCACCAATCTCGGCCGCGATCACTGATTCAGTCGGGGCGGCTCCAAACCCAGGAGCCGCCCAGTACCGCCACCACAGCGGGTAGCAGCGCCCACGGCATCGGTAGGAACACCAGCCCCAGCACCGCGCTTCCCGCGAACCCCAGCGCTGCCGCATACTTTCCGCGGCGGCTGATCGCGCCCCGTTCGCGCCACGCGCGGATGTGAGGGCCGAATGTGCGATGGTTCAGCAGCCAGTCCTCGAAAGGCGGATGGCCGCGCGCGAAGCAAAAGGCGGCGAGGAGCATGAAGGGCACGGTGGGCATCAGCGGGAGAACGGCGCCCACCACACCCAGCGCAACCGACACGCCGCCGAGAAAGAGCCAGACCAGCCGCATCACCGGCCGATGCGGGCTCACCGTTCGCTCAGGTAATAACGGTCGTTGGCGGTCAGGTCCTCGGCGAGTTCGTAGACGATCGGCTGGCCGGTGGGGATTTCCAGGCCGGTGATTTCATCGTCCGGGATGGCGGAAAGATGCTTCACCAACGCACGCAGCGAATTGCCGTGGGCGGAGATCAGCACGCGCTTGCCCGCCTTCAGTTCGGGCGCGATCCGGCCCTCCCAATAGGGAAGAACGCGGGCAATCGTGTCCTTGAGGCTTTCCGCCTTGGGCACCACGATGCCCGCATAGCGGCGGTCGGGTGAGAGGTCATACGCGCTGCCCGCCTCGATCGGCGGCGGCGGGGTGTCGAAGGAGCGGCGCCAAATCCTGACCTGCTCCTCGCCGTGCCGTGCCGCGGTCTCCGCCTTGTTGAGGCCGGTCAGCCCGCCATAATGGCGTTCATTGAGGTGCCAGTCCTTCTCCACCGGCAGCCACAGCCGCCCCATCTCCTCAAGCGCCAGGTTCAGCGTCTTGATCGCGCGGCTCTGCAGGCTGGTGAAGCACAGGTCGAAATCGAGCCCCTTGGCCTTCATCAGCCGCCCGGCCGCCCGCGCTTCCTCCACGCCCTTTTCCGTGACCTCAACGTCCCACCAGCCGGTGAAGCGGTTTTCGAGGTTCCAGGTGGACTGGCCGTGGCGAATGAGGACGAGGGTGGGCATTTGGTTCAGTCTCCAATTTCCAACCCCGCTCATCCTGAGGAGGGACTGAGCAGGGACCCCATCAAAGTACTACTTCGATGGGGTCCCTGCCGAAGGCCCGTCTCGAAGGACCGAGCACGTCCTTCGAGACGCCGCTTCGAGACGGCTTCGCCTCCTCAGCGGCTCCTCAGGATGAGCGGAGGATTTGTCTAGTCACCTTTTCCCCACCGGCAGCTCGTCCACGATGGCGTACAGCGCGTTGAGGCACGCGCGCGCCAAATGGCGGCTTCGGTCGGGGGACCAGCCGTAGAGCGGGTCGGGCAAGTCGTCATTGTCCTTGAACGGCATTTCCAGCGTCATGGTCACCGCGCCGAAGCGCTCGGCGAGCTGGGCGGTGGACATGGAGAGGTTGGCCTGGCCCGGCCCGGCGACTTCGTAGCCAAGCCGCGTCTGGAAGTCCGGCGTGACCCGGACGAGTTCGTCGCTGAAGCGATTGAACAGGTCCTGCTGCTTTTCGGTGAAGCTTGGGATGCCTTCGAAGCCGGCGAGGAAGTTGGCCGGGATCGCCTCGTCGCCGTGGATGTCCATTGCGAAATCGACGCCGGTTTCGTCCATCGCGTTCCGGACGCACAGCACTTCCGGGCTCCGCTCGGCGCTCGGCTCGTGCCATTCGCGGTTGAGGTTTGTGCCCACCGCGTTGGTGCGCAGGTGCCCGCGGCGGGAGCCGTCGGGGTTCATGTTGGGGACGATGTGGAAGGTGGCGCGCTCACGAAGGCGCCGCGCGACCGGATCGGCATCGTCGAGCAATTTCTCGAGCGCGCCTTCCATCCAATATTCGGCCATGGTCTCACCGGGATGCTGACGGGCGTAGAGCCAGACCTGGAGCGGGCCTTCGCCGATGCCGAGATAGTCCATTTCCTGCCCGTCCAGCGTCTGGCCGAGCGAGCGGTGGGTGACATCGGGATGCGCCGCCGCCGTGGCGACGAGATCGTGGTGCATCTCCATCGTGAACGGCGCGAAATAGGCGAACCAGACGCTGTTCGCGCCCGGCGTGACCCGGATGGTGAGAATGCCGTCCGCGTAGGACGTATCCTCCACCCGCTGCCAATCGTCGCGGTCCGCCGACATGCAGGCCTTGTAGCCCTCCCAGCCGAGCGGATAGGCCGCATCGGCGCAGTTCAGGATGCGCAGCTCCACCGATCGCCCGGCGGCGCCGGTGAGGCGGAATGAGAACCATTGGTAGAAATCGGACGCGTTGTCGGCGACGATCTCGAGGTCCACGCGGTCACCGTCGATGGCGACCAGGCGAATGTTGCCGCCGTCGAAGGCGCTGGAAATGGAGAGGGTCATTTCAGCCTGATAGTGCGGCCGGACTCGCCGGGGAAGTCCCGAAACAAAGCGGATGCGAGCCGTTCAACGGCGGCGGTGGAGCGGGCCTGGGCGCTGCCGGTGCGCGCTTCGGAAACCGCGCGGCCTTCCCAGAACACGGTGGCGTCGGAGCGGCGGCGGATGCCGACCTCGAGCAGCGACGCGGTGACGTTGGGATCGTTGCCGCCAGCCGTCGCGGCGGCGACGCCCCGGCCGATCCGGGCGGCGGTGAGCGCGCCGATCGCCTCGCGGCTGCCCTGCTCGACATCGATCAGCGCCACCTGCTCGGTGCGGGTGGCGGCGGGCACCACCGTCCAGCCAAGCCGCGTCAGCTCGCGGGCGACCGCGGCGGCGTAGACCGGGAATTCGGAACGGTTGGCATCGGCGCGGTCGAACGGCTCGATCGCGATCTGGGCGCGGGCAATGGTCTGCTCGCCCAGGTGGAAGCGCGCGACGTCCATGCCGCCCGCCATGCTCGCACTTCCGCCGCCGCCCGCGGCGCAGCCGGCCAAGCCGATGGCCAGGCCAAGCGCCCCGCACTTCAGAAAAGCTGATTTCATTCCGAAACCTCCTGGTCTAGCGGCGGGTTCATACGGGCGCTGTAACGATCCAACAGCGCTTTTGCCGGAATGATGTTCCCTGGGAGAATGCGAGTGAGCGGAGCGGGTGAAAAGGTGCCGGTGCTGGTGACCGGCGGTGCGGGCTATATCGGAAGCCATGCGGTGCTGGCGCTGCTCGACGCGGGCTGGCCGGTGGTGGTGATCGACAATCTCACCACCGGTTTTCGCTGGGCGGTGCCCAAGGAAGCGCTGTTCGTGCAGGGCGACATCGCCGACCAGGCCTTGCTCGCGCGGATCATCGGCGAACAGGGCATCCAGGCGATCATCCACTTCGCCGGATCGATCGTGGTGCCGGAAAGCGTCGAGAACCCGCTCAAATATTATGAAAACAACACGGTAAAGAGCCGTTCGCTGATCGAAAGCGCGGTCAATGGCGGGGTGAAGCACTTCATCTTCTCCTCCACCGCCGCGACCTACGGCATTCCCGACCAGGTGCCGGTGCGCGAGGACCAGCGCACGCAGCCGATCAATCCTTATGGCTGGTCGAAGCTGATGACCGAGCGGATGCTGGCCGACACCGCCTTCGCCCACCCGCTCAACTTCTGCGCGCTTCGCTACTTCAACGTCGCCGGCGCCGATCCGCGCGGCCGCTCCGGCCAATCGACCGCGGGCGCCACCCACCTGATCAAGGTCGCGGTGGAGGCGGCGATCGGCCGGCGAAGCCACGTCTCCGTCTACGGCACCGATTACGACACGCCCGACGGTACCGGAGTGCGCGACTACATCCACGTGAGCGATCTCGCCGCCGCCCATGTCGATGCGCTGGAGAAATTGATCGCCGAGCCGGAGGCAAGCCACATCATGAACTGCGGCTACAGCCGGGGCTTCTCCGTGCTCGAAGTGCTCGACGCCGTGGACCGGGTGACCAACGTCACGGTCGAGCGCCGCCTTGAGCCGCGCCGCGCCGGCGATCCGGGCGCGCTGGTGGCGGACAATGCCAAGATCCTCGAGACGCTGCCGTGGCGGCCCAGGCTCAACGATCTCGAGACCATCGTCACGCACGCATTGGCCTGGGAGCGGCACCTGGCGGAGAACCGGCCGGCGGACTGAGGGCGTGCGCTACTCCGCCTGCGCGGCGCGCGGGCGGCTGGAGCGCAGCGCAATGATGAGGCCGATCAGCGCCAGGATACCGCCGGCGACGGCGAGGGTGGACCAGCGATAGTTCTCGAAGACCGTCGACAGCGTCATCGCGATCACCGGCACGAGCAGGCTGGAATAAGCGCTCCGGCCCGGGCCGAGCACCCGGATCAGGCGGAAATAGATGGTGAAGGCCAGGGCCGAGGCGAACAGGCCGAGATAAATGAGGCCGATCCAGTAGCCGGGGCGAGTCTCGATTACCGGCGGGCCGTTCATCACCCAGGCGACGGCCGCGTCGACGACCAGGCCGTAGAGCATCCCCCAGGCAAGCATCGCCGCGACCGGGCGGTGGCGCAGCCGCTCGGAGGCCTGCATGACGTTGGACACCGAGGCGGACAGGACGGCGGCCAGCGTCACGCCGATGCCGAGCAGCACATTCTCGTTCGGCACTTCGGAATGGCGAAGCTCCTGCACGAACAAGAGGGCGACGCCGGCCACGGCAATCGCGGAGCCGAGCAGGAAGCGGCCGGTGAGCTTGTGCTTCAGGAACAGCCAGCCGAGCGCCGAATTGGGCACCAGCAGAAGCGCGAACACCACCGCGACGAGGCCGGAGGTGACATAATGCTCGGCCGCGTAGACGAAGTTGAAGTTCAGGCAGAATTGCGGAATCCCGAAGCCGAGCGCAAGCAAATGCCCCTCGCGGCCGATGCGCAGCGATTCGCCCCGGTACTTGGCAAGCGCGAACATCGCGGCGGCGGCGATGATGAAGCGGTAGGTCACCGACCAGCCGGCCGGAACGGTGCCGAGCTGGTCGCGGATCACCAGCCAGGTCGAGCCCCAGATCAAGGTGATCAGCAGAAAGGGGAAAAGGACGCGGGGCTCGAAGAAGCTCGCGTGGCGGTGCGGCATTGCGCCTACAGCGCCGCGATGGCAGCGGCGAGCGCGTCCACCGCCTTGGGGTCGCTATCCCAGCTCGTCACCAGCCGCGCTTCGCCGGGCGCCCAGTCGTAGAAGTCGAAGCCCTTGTCGCGAAGAATTTGCGCTTCGGCGGGCGTGACCCGGATGAAAAGCTCGTTCGCTTCCACCGGCAACACCAGCCGCTCCGGAGCGGCGGCGGCGAGGCGGGCGGCGGCTTCGTTGGCGGCGCGGCCGTTGCGCAGCCACACGTCGCCTTCCAGCATGGCAAGCACCTGCGCGGCCATGAAACGCCCCTTGGACAGGAGGTGGCCGGCGCGCTTGCGGCGGTAGAGGGTCGCCTGGCGGTGCTCCTCGCCGAAGAAGATCAGCACCTCCGCCGACATGCCGCCGTTCTTGGCAAAGCCGAAACTCAAGGCATCCACGCCCGCCCGCCAGGTCAGATCAGCCACGGACGCGCCGCTGCTGACCACCGCATTGGCGAACCGGGCGCCGTCCATGTGAAAGCCGAGGCCCTTGTCGCGGCACAAGGCGCCGAGCGCCGCCACTTCGTCCGGCGTGTAGACCAGGCCATATTCGGTGGCGTTGGTGATCGACAGCGCCCGCGGCTGCACCTGGTGGACGTCGTTGCGGATCGTGCCGAGCAGGGCCGTCACGGTCTCCGGCGTCAGCTTCGCGCCTTCGCCGTCGCCGAGCAGCAGCTTGGCGCCGTGGGTATAGAATTCGGGCGCGCCGCATTCGTCGTTCTGGATGTGGGCATCGCGGTGGCAGACGATGCTGCCCTCCGGCGGGCACAAAGCCGCAAGCGCCAGGCAGTTGGCGGCGGTCCCGGTGGCGACCCACAAGGCGGTGACTTCAGTTTCGAACAGGTCGGAGAACACCTCGTCCAGCCGCTTGCTCCAGCGGTCGCCGTCATAGGCGGTGTCGAGGCTGTTCGCGGCCGTAAGCGCCGCCATCACTTCGGGGCAGGCGGCGGCGGCATTGTCGGAAAAGAAGCGCATGGCCGCCGCCTTAAGCGGGCGCGGGGGGAGGTCAACCGACGCGGGGCAAGCCACGCAAAAAACCTGACCCATGTTTACCACAATTTAGGTGCCTGCCGCTTAGGCTGCGGTCTCAGGGCAATTGGAGTTTGAGGCAGATGGGCGCACATCCGTTCGTTGATGGACCGGTAGCGGGAAAAAGGAGCGCCAAGCGCGCCCGCGTCCTGCTCGCGGCAAAGCTGCGCACCGGCTCCGGCGGCGAGATCGACGTCCGTCTCCGCGATCTTTCGCAGAAGGGCGCGCTGGTGGAGGGCAAGTCGCTTCCGCCGCCGGGCTCGGACGTCGTCTTCCACCGCGGCTCGATCACCGTTCCGGCGCGCGTCGCCTGGACCGGCGAAGGCAAGGCCGGGCTCGAATTCGCCTACGGAATCGATGAAACCGAAGTGCTGGTGCAGTTGAAGCGCACCACCGTGGACAGCGCCCAGCCGCGCTTCCGCCGCCCGCGCCTGTATGGCGAAGACATGAGCGCGCAGGAAAAGAAGCTTGCGCAGCTTTGGGGTGTCTCCGTGGGCATCGCCGTTCCGGGGGAATGAGCCATGGGCCTGACCGGTCAGCTTTCCACCGAACCAGGCTCCGACGGGCGCAAGGCGTCGCGCGCGGAAGTGACGCTTGGCGCCGGCCTGCGCCAGCGCGGGGCGAGCGGAGTCACCATCCAGATCATGGATCTGTCCACCCACGGTTTTCGGGCGGCCACGCACCTGGAGCTGGAGCGGGGGACGGACGTGTGGCTGAAATTGCCGGGGCTTGAGAGCCTGCACGCGCAGGTGATGTGGATGCGCGGGCATCTGCTCGGCTGCCAGTTCATCCGGCCGCTCCACCCCGCCGTGCTCGACATGATGGTCCGCAACGCCAAGCGCTGAGGCCGGCGGCGGATGGTTGGAGCTGCGGGAAGCTCCAGACGGGCGATGGTGCTGCCGGTGAGGATTGAACTCACGACCTCAGCCTTACCAAGGATGCGCTCTACCACTGAGCTACGGCAGCATCATCGCCTGTCGGGAGACGCGGGCCTATGGCCGGACGCGGCGGGTGCTGTCAAGGCGGGTTGCGGCAGGTGCCGGTGAGCGCGTAACTTTTCGCCCATGAGACAACCGGACGAAGAACGGGAGCGGCGCCTTGCCGAAGCGCTGCGCGAGAATTTGAAGCGGAGGAAAGCGCAGGCGCGGGGAGAGGGGGAAGGTGAAGGGCCCTCACCCTCCCACCCGCCTTGCGGCGGGCGGGTCCCTCCCTCTCCCGAAATGGGAGAGGGGTAGAAGAAAGGGCGGAGCCTAAAGCCCCTCTCCCATTTCGGGAGAGGGAGGGGCCCATTGCGCAAGCAATGGGAGGGTGAGGGCCTCCCCTCAGATCGGCGCGCAAGCCTCCTTCGCCCAGGCCAGCACCTCGCCCTCGAGTTGCGGCGCAACCACCTCCAGCACTTGCGCATGATAGTCGTTCAGCCACGCCCGCTCCGCTTCCGTCAGCAACCCGACCTCAACCAAGTTCCGGTCGATCGGCGCAAAGGTGAGCGTGTCGAAGCCAAGCAGCGTCTTCTCCGCCCCTTCCACCTGTCGCGGCGCCACCAGGATCAGATTCTCGATCCGAATCCCATAGGCGCCGGTCTTGTAATAACCCGGCTCGTTGGACAGGATCATGCCTGCCCGCAGCGGCTCGTCGCCGCCGGCCTGACCCGAGCCGACCGGTGAAATACGCTGGGGCCCCTCGTGCACGGCAAGGTAGGAGCCGACGCCGTGGCCGGTGCCATGGGCGTAATCGAGCCCCACTTGCCAGAGGAACTGCCGCGCCAACGTGTCCAGCTGACTGCCCCGCGTTCCTTCGGGAAACACCGCCGCCGAGAGGGCGATGTTTCCCTTGAGCACCCGGGTGAAGCGATCCTTCATCTCGGACGTGGGCGTGCCGACGATCACCGTGCGGGTGATGTCGGTGGTGCCGTCCGGGTACTGCCCGCCGGAATCGACCAGATAGATGGCGTCCATCTCCAGCGGCCGGTTGGTTTCCTCGGTCACCCGATAGTGGACGATGGCGCCGTTCGGGCCGGCGCCCGAGATGGTGTCGAAGCTGGTGTCGCGCAGGTCGCCCGCTTCGCGGCGGAACTGGAGCAGGCGCTCGGCGGCGATCAGTTCGTCCAGGCCGCCCTTGGGCGCTTCCACGGACAGCCAGTGCAGGAAGCGGGTCATCGCCGCGCCGTCGCGTGCCTGGGCGGCATAGTGGCCGGCGACTTCCGCTGCGTTCTTGATCGCCTTGGGGAGGACTGCGGGGTCCCGCCTGGCGATCACCCTGGCGCCGGCGCCTTCGAGCGCATCGAAGATCGCGGCCACGGCGCGCTCGGGATCGGCGATCACCGTCTTGCCCTTCAAGGAGCCGAGGTGCGGCGCGAAGGCGGTGCGGTCATGGACGCGCACGGCGTTGCCGAGATGGGCGTGAACGGTCTCGTCGATCTTCTCCGGCGCAACGAACAGGTCGGCGGTGCCGTCGGCGTTGACGAGGGCGAAGGAGAGCGCGACCGGCGTGTGCTCGACGTCCTGGCCGCGGACGTTGAACGTCCAGGCGATGGAGTCGAGGGCGGAGAGCACCGCCGCGTCCGCCTTTTGCTCCTTCAGCCAATCGGCCATTTCCGAGCGCTTGGCGGCCGAGGATTTGCCGGCATATTCATCCGGCTGAATGACGAGCCGCGCCTTGGACGGCTCCGGCTTGTCGCGCCACACCGCGTCGATCGGGTTGCGGCCGACGGCGACCAGCTCCGCGCCCTTGTCGGCCAGGGCCTCCCGCGCTTTCTTCACCCAGTCGCTCGTGTGCAGCCACGGATCGTAGCCGATCCGGCCGCCACCCGGCGCATGCTTGCCGAGCCACTCGGCGGCGCTGGTCTCCGGCACCGACTGGTAGGACCAGTGCGCCCCATCCACCTGATCGCGGACCTGGATGGTATACCGGCCGTCGGTGAAGATCGCCGCCTCCTCCGGCAGCACCACCGCCGAACCGGCCGAGCCCCCGAAGCCCGTCAGCCAGGCCAGCCGCTGGGCGTAGCTGCCGACATATTCACTCATATGCTCGTCGGTGAGCGGCACCACGAAGCCGTCCAGCCGGTCGGCTTTCAGTTGCTCGCGCAGGGCCTTCAGGCGGTCTTCGTAGCTGGACATCGCGTCGCCTCTCTTTACCCGCGCGGCGAAGCAGGGCAGTGCTTGGCACAGCACTAAGCCCGCGGGGGGGAATATGAAGCCTGCTTTCCTAGCCATTCTCATGCTCGCTGCAACAGCGGCCTCAGCCCAGAACGGAACCATGACGAAACCCTCAGACCTCCCCCCGCCGCCAAAGGCCGAGCAGCGGCCGCACAGCTACCAGCGTCACGGCTTCACGGTCGAGGACCCCTATTTCTGGCTCAAGGACCAAGGCTATCCCAAGGTCGACGATGCCGATGTGCTGACCTACCTCAAGGCCGAGAACGCCTATTTCGAAGCGGCGATGAAGCCGCACGAGAAGCTGGTGAACACCCTGTTCGAGGAAATGAAGGGGCGGCAAAAAGAGGATGAATCCTCGGTGCCGCTGCGCGACGGCGATTACCTCTATTGGTGGGCGTTCAAGCCGGGGGCGCAGTATCGCACCTGGTATCGCAAGCCGGTGAAAGGCGCCGGTGCGGACCAGGTGATCTTCGACGAGGCCTCCGAAGCGGCAGGCAAGGAGTATTTTCGCCTTGGCGCGATGGCGGTCAGCCCGGACGGCAGGCTCGCGGCGACCCTGGTCGACGACAACGGTTCCGAGCGGTTCGACCTGCGCATCCGCGACCTCGCCACCGGCAAGGACGTCGAGACGGTCACCGAAGTCGGCATCGGCCAGCCGGTCTGGACCAGCGACTCCAGGGGCGTGGTGTTCACCGAGGTCAACGAGAACTGGCGCAGCTACCGCGCCCGCTTCCACCGCCTCGGCTCGCCGGTGGCCGAGGATAAGACGTTGTATGAGGAGACGAAGGAGCTCGGCTTCACCGTCGGCATCTCAAAGGCGCAGGACGAGAGCCTGATCTTTATCTCCACGGGCGACAATGCCACCAACGAAGTCCGCTTCGTCTCCGCCAAGGACCCGACGCAGCCGCTCGTGCTGATGTCGCCGCGGAAGGAGAAGCGGCAATATTCCGTCGACTCATCGCACGGGAAGCTGTGGGTCCTCACCAACGACGACCATGTCAACTTCCGCCTCGCCGAGGCCGATCCCAAGCGTCCGGACGTGTGGAAGACGGTGATTCCCGGCTCCGACAAGGTCTACCTGCGCGGCGTCACCTCGTACCGCGATCACCTCGCGATCTCCGAGCGCGTGGAGGGCCTCGATCAGCTCCGCCTGCGCAGCTACGACGGCAAGGAGGAGCGCATCCCCTTCGCCGAGGCGAGCTACACTGCCGGTTTCGGCGGCAATCCGGATTACGCGCCGGAAGCCTACCGGGTCAGCTACAGCTCGATGGTCACCCCCGCGACCGTCTACGATTACCATCCCGACACCAACAGGCTCGAGCAGCTCAAGGTGCAGGAAATCCCCTCGGGCTACGACCCCGGCCAGTACGTCACCGAACGGCTGATGCTTCCCGCCCGCGATGGCAAGAAGGTGCCGGTCTCCGTGGTCTACAAGAAGGGCTTCGAGAAGAACGGCCAGGGCAAGCTCTTCCTCTACGCCTACGGCGCCTACGGCTACGCAGTGCCGCCCAGCTTCTCGACCAGCCGGATCAGCCTGCTCGACCGCGGCTATGCTTACGCCATCGCCCACATCCGCGGCGGCGACGACCTTGGTTATGACTGGTTCCTGCAGGGCAAGCTCGACAAGCGCACCAACACCTTCAACGACTTCGTCGATGCCGCGAAAGGCCTGATCGCCGAGAAGTTCACCAAGGCCGGCAATATCGGCATCCAGGGCGGATCGGCCGGCGGCGAGCTGATGGGCGTGGTCGCCAACACCAACCCCGAATTGTGGGGCGCGGTGGTGGCGGACGTGCCGTTCGTCGACGTGCTCAACACCATGCAGGACGAAAGCCTGCCGCTCACGCCGGGCGAATGGCCGGAATGGGGCAACCCGATCACCGACAAGGCGGCGTTCGAATATATCCGCTCCTATTCGCCCTACGATCAGGTGAAGGCGCAGCGTTACCCGCCGATGCTGATCACCGGCGGCCTCAACGATCCGCGCGTCACCTATTGGGAGCCCGCCAAATGGGCGGCGAAGCTGCGCGCCACCAAGACCGACGACAACCTCCTCCTCCTCAAGATCAACATGGGCGCGGGCCATGGCGGCAAGTCGGGCCGCTGGGACCGGCTGCAGGAAGTCGCGGAAGCCTATGCCTTCGTGCTCACCCAGATCGGGGAGGGGAAGTAAGCTGACGGCCTTCGAGCAGCGCGTCACGGCCGCGGCGGGCGACATCGACGAGCACGGGCACGTCAACAATGCCGTCTGGGTGCGCTGGATCCAGGATCTGGCGACCGCCCACTGGTACGCCGCCGCTCCGGCCGAGCACCGCGACGCGTACATCTGGGTCGTGACCCGGCATGAGATCGATTACCTGCGCGCCGTCAAGGAAGGCGAGACGGTCACCGGCCGCACCTGGGTTCCCGAACCGCCACGGGGCGCGCGGTTCGACCGGCACATGGAGTTCACCGGCGAGGACGGCAAGGCGCGGGTGCGGGCGAAGACGACGTGGGCGGTGCTGGACAAGGTAACGGGGCGGCCGTTGCGGGTGCCCGAGGCGGTAGCCGCAGCCTTTATTCCTCCCCAGCTTTAGCTGGGGAGGGGAACCACCCGAAGGGTGGTGGAGGGGTAAATGGCGCAGGACTCCGCAGGTTCGCGCAAGTTACCCCTCCACCAGCTTCGCTGGTTCCCCTCCCCATCTTGCGATGGGGAGGAACTAGAAGGCTCGGATTGCTTCCACGATCTTTGGAAAAGCCTTGGCGCCCACCGCATAGCTCATGTGGCTGCACGCAAGCTCCAGCTCGGCGTCGCGCTGGTCGGGGGTGCCGCGCGCGCCTTCGACCGAGACGATGCCGTCCTTGCGCGACCAGATCGCCAGCGTTGGCACGGGCGGTTTCACCGCCGGGTCCTTGTCGATCGGCGGCAAATTGACGGGGTGGCCGGCGACATATTCGTAGAGGCGCCAGACATTGTTGTTCCGCCGCCGGTCGCCTGAGAAAGGGGAGCCGAGCGTGACAACCTTTGCGACCAGCTCCGGCCGCTCCTGCGCGACGACGCGGGCGTAGATGCCACCAAGGCTCCAGCCGACCAGGATCACCTTGTCGCCCGCGCCGAAACGCTCCACGCGCTCAGCGATTGAATCCACCGTCGCTTCGGTAACCCCGCGGTTGAGGCCGAGGCCCCATCCGGTGACCCGGTAACCGGCCTCGGCCAACGCGCGCTGGAGCCCGAGCGTCGTACGGTCCGTGGCGAGGAAGCCGGGGACCACCATCAGCTTCGGCCCATCCGCCGGCCCACGCTCGCCGAGCCTTCCGAACGCCCGCCAGGCGCGGGAGAAGAGCGATGCGCCCTCGCGCACCCGCATCCAGGCGGGCGGCGGGCGGTCGTCGGGACGCCTAGAGATATTCGCCGCCCATCAGCGGCTGCAGCGCTTTCGGAAGCTTCACCCGGCCGTCCGCTTCCTGGTGGTTTTCGAGCAGCGGCACCAGGATTCGCGGGCTTGCCAGCGCCGTGTTGTTGAGCGTGTGCACGAACCGCACCTTGCGCTCCCCGTCGCGCCAGCGAAGGTTGGCGCGGCGCGCCTGCCAGTCGTGCAGGGTCGAGCAGCTATGCGTTTCCCGATACTTGCCCAGCGTCGGCACCCAGCTCTCGATGTCGTTCATCCGGAACTTGCCGAGCCCCATGTCGCCGGTCGATGTCTCGACCACCTGGTAGGGTATTTCGAGGTCCTGGAGCAGCATCTCGGCATTGGCGAGCAGGCGCGCGTGCCATTCGGCGGACTGCGCGGGATCATCCTCGCAGATCACATATTGCTCGAGCTTCAGGAACTGGTGGACGCGCAACAGCCCGCGCACGTCCCGGCCCGCGCTTCCCGCCTCGCGGCGGAAGCAGGGCGAATAGCCGGCGTAGAGGATTGGGAGCTGATCGGCCTCCAGGATTTCGCCCGAGTGCAGGGAGGTCAGCGCGATTTCGCCGGTGCCGGCAAGGAAGAGTTCGTCCTTGGGCACCTCATAGGCTTCTTCCTCGTGCCCCGGGAAATGGCCGGTGGCGACGAATGCGGAGGGGCGGGCGAGCGCCGGCACGGTCATCAGCGTGAAGCCCTCGGCGGCAAGGCGCTGCTGTGCGTGGAACATCAGCGCCTGCTCCAGCAGAGCCAGCCGCCCCTTCAGGCAATATTGCCGCGCGCCCGAAACCTGGGTGATCCGGCCAAGCTCCGCCCAATCGTTGAGTTCGAGGAGTGCGACATGGTCGCGCGGCTCGAACTCGAAGCTGCGCGGCTCGCCATGTTTGCGCACGACCGTGTTGGAATTCTCATCCGGGCCGACCGGCGCGCCGTTCCAGGGAATGTTGGGGATGCGCAGCAGGAGCCCGTTCAACTCCTCGCTCACACCGGCAAGCGTCGCTTCCGCCTCGGTCGCTTCGGCGCCCATCGCCTTGGCCTTGGCACCCAGCGCCGGGCGGTCGGCAGGATCGGCGGTCTTGAAGCCCGCGCTCAGTTCGTTGCGCTGGCGGCGAAGCTCGTCGATCCGCGACTTGAGGCCGCGCACTTCGCCGTCGAGCGCCAGCAGGCGATCGAGATCGAGGCGGACATTTTTCTGCTCGGCGGCGGCGCGAACGGCGTCGGGATTGTCCCGGATGAACTGGAGGCTCAGCATACTGCCCTAAAAGAGCAGAATGCCGCCCCTGTCAAAGCTTCAGAACCAGGCGCGGACGCCCAGCAGCAGGCTCCATCCCCCCGCACCGTCGCCCGAAGCGCGGCGCAGGCGGGCGGTGTCGCCGAAGCCGCGCTGATATTCGACGCCGAGGTAGGGCGCGAATTCCGGCTTCACCTGATAGCGCAGCCGAAGCCCCGCCTCCGCAGTGGAAAGGCCGGAGCCGATGCGCAGCTCCGGCACGTCCTGCAGGCTGAACTGCAGTTCGGCTTCCGGCTGGAGGATCAGCTTTTGCGTGAGGCGCAGGTCGTATTCCGCTTCGACCCGGGCGGTAACGTCCCCCTTTGTGGACACAAAGGCGGCGGCATCGACCTCGACCCAGTAAGGCGCGAGCCCCTGAATGCCGAGTGCGAGGTGGGTGCGATCCGGCCCCCGGCCGAAATCCTGGCGGAGGCCGAGCTGCAGATCGAACCACGGATCGATGGCGTGGCTCCACAAAGCCTGCGCCTCGATATGCTCCAGCCGCTGGCCGAACGCGCCTTCGCCTTCCGACTTGAGCCGGAGCTTGTCGATGTCGCCGCCATACCAGCCTTCCGCATCCCAGGCGAAACCGTCGCGCCCGTTGTGCGAGCGGTATTCGAGGCGATCGATGAGCACCTTCGCGGTGCGAATGCGGCCATGCTCCTCGCGCAGAACCCCGCGGGCCGCTGTCATCGCGTCTGTGCCGTAAACCGCATCCGCGGCGTGCGTCGGTCCGGCGAGCGCGGCAGCCGGCGGCGGAGCAACCGGCGGTGCGATCTCCGCCATAGTGTGCCCGGCGTGCGGATCGGCCGGTGCTGCCTCGGGCATGTGGTGGCCCGCATGAGGATCGGCCGGCGGTGCCTCGGGCATGTGGTGCCCTGCATGCGGATCGGCGGGCGGAGCCGGTGCGGGCGCCGCCTTCGGCATGACATGGCCGGCGTGCGGGTCGGGCGCCTCGACCGGCGGTGCGGGCTGGTGCACGCCATGGCCCTGGTGCTGGGCAAGCGCAGGGGCCGAAACACCCAGCGCAAGGAGCAGGATCAGCCGCTTCATGCCGCCTCTCCATCCATTGGCCGAACGGTGACGACGCGCATCATCCCGGCGTGCATGTGGAGCATCAGGTGGCAGTGGAACGCCCAGTCGCCCGGCGCGTCGGCGGTGAGGTCGAGATCCACATACCCGCCGGGAAGCACGCGCACCGTGTGCTTTAGCGGCTGGTGGTCGCCGTGGCCGTTGACGATCTCGAAGAAGTGGCCGTGCAGGTGCATCGGGTGGGTCATCATCGTGTCGTTGATGAGCCTGAGCCGCACCCGCTCGTTCCGCGCGAAGCGGTAGGGTTCCGGGTTCTCCGACAGCTTCTTCCCGTCCATCGACCACATGAAGCGCTCCATGTTGCCGGTGAGGTGGATCTCCACCATCCGCGACGGCGCGCGCGTGTCCCTGTTGGGGACCAGCGCGACGAGGTCGCGGTAGTTCAGCACCCGGTGCCCGACATTCTCGAGCCCGATGCCCGGGTCGCCCACCCGGTCAACCGGCATCGGCGCGATCATGTCGCCGCCGACTCCGACCGGGAAGTTCACCTTCGACTCGTCGCGCATGTCCATGTTCCCATGGTCCATCCCGGCCATCGAGCTGGAACTCTGCGCGGCCGCGCCTCCAGCTGCCGCGGCACCCGCCGCACCGCCGTGATTCATTCCCGG
>DASVUV010000082.1:0-1755 GCA_036386875.1 Allosphingosinicella sp. | reverse complement strand
CCTCGGTTATTCACCTCGGCCCCAGACATTCGCGGAGCAGCTTTGCAACGATGTTCGGAGGGTGCTTCCGTAGTCGTAAGGTGTGTTGGGACACAGCCCCCCTTTCCCCACGGTGAGGACCGCGAGGAAGCACTGCCGCTCAAGCTCCCCGCCCGGTACTACGCTGCTGGAGTGGGCAGGGCCTGGTGAGCGGGCGAGCCGCGGGCCGGGTACAGCCGGTTCAGTTCGCGTGCGCAGCGTCGCCAGAGCGCGGCGCGTGACGAATCGATCACGAAGGTGATGCGCCGCGCGCCCAGCACCACGCGAGCGGCGGTCTTCAGGAAGAGCTGGCGGAAGCGCTCACGGCTCGGACGGGCGGTTCCCTCTCGCTCGAGCAGCGCAGAGGCGGCGTGCATCAGATTCGCCGCGATCAGGCTCAGCAGCAGCCGCACCTCGTTGGCGGCGAAGCTGTCCGGCTTGGTGTAGGGCGTCTGCACCTGCCTGCCGCGGTAGTGGTCCTTGGGCCGTGGCGATGAGGAGAGCGAGACGGCCAGCGCCTGCTTCCACTCGCCGAAGTCCTTCTCGGCCGTGCCCCGCTTCCGGTACCGCTCCAGCAGCGCCTGCGCCGGCACTTCCGCAACGGATGCGTTGGTCAGCAGGAAGAAATGGTCGAGGAAGAGCTCCCCCTGTTCTTTCATCCGTTCCAGCACCACCAGCACCACCCGGCGCGGACGCGTCCACTTGGCCGCCTGGTAGATGAGCTCGTGCGTCCGCACCTGCTGCCCCTCGGCCAGCGGCTGCGTGACGTACGGCGCGGCCATCTTCTTGAGCCTCTTGTTCCCGTTCAGCCTCGCCACGTAGAGGAAGCCCTCCTCCTCCAGCCGGTCCAGCAGCGTTGATTCGGGAAAGCCGGCATCCGCCCGGAACCACACCTGCTCCGCCCACGCCCGCGCCCGCCGCAGGATCGGCAGCGCGAACTCCAACCCCCCGTCGGCCGTGTGCACGTTGCCCGGCCGCAGCCTCGCGCCCAGGAAGTCCCCCTCCTCGGAGCGCATCACCAGCGGATGGTAGCAGCGCATCTGGTAGTGGCCGTTGCCGGCGCTGCCGGGCTGGTGCCCGTGCACCTCGATCGGCACCGAGTCCAGGTCGAGCGTGGTCTCGCTGCGCCGCGCTCGGCCCGGCCGGTGAAGGTGCAGTTCCGCTCCATCCAGCAGCACCCCGCGCAGCCCTGCCCGGTTCTGCTGTATCCCCAGATCCTGGTGTAGCCGGCTGAGCGTGGGCTGCGAGCACAGCCCTTCAGGCTCACGCCCGGCCGCCTCCCGCACCGGCCTCTGGCCACGGCGGTTCGAAACCGCCGCCCGAAACGCGGGGTCCGCCCGCAGAAGCTCCACGTCCGACTGCTCGCTCCACCCCTGCGCCAGCAGCAACAGCGCCGTCCGCAGCAACTCGATCTGAGGGTGCGTGATCCGTCCCGGCGTGCGAGGGTCGGTCAAGTGCCGCGAGAACAGCCTCGAATAACCCAGCCGGTCCATCACCTCGCGCATTACCAGCGCACCCGCGTCCGACGTCAGCTTCTCGGGACGCGCCTCCACGCGGATCGAACGGTTGTATTCCGGTGAAAAGAGTGTACCTTGTTCTTCACCCATGTCGTGAGTTCGACGGTTGGCGGATGAATGGTTGCTTAGACACCACCCATCCTACCGCCGCCCAAGAGCTTGCGACATGGGTATTTTCGTTCTATGCCGCTCTATCCCAATTTCAGGTGAATAACCGAGG
>DASVUV010000081.1:0-49284 GCA_036386875.1 Allosphingosinicella sp. | reverse complement strand
CCGCCGCCACCATAACGGACGCGCCGCGCCCGTCCACTGTTTCACGGCGCGCCAGGCTCGCCTTTTCAACGGTTTCCGAAGGGGAAGGGTCGCTCTGCCGGAGAGCAAGGCGCGACGCGCGCCGCCGATCACGCCATATGCCACATCTATATGTTGACGATGGTGCCGCTTAACGGACTCGAACCGTTGACCCCATCATTACGAATGATGTGCTCTACCAGCTGAGCTAAAGCGGCCTGTTTTCCGGTAGGAAGGCGCGCGTCTAACAAAGCGCGGCGGCGCTGACAAGCGCCGCCGCGCGCGCCCGTGACGCCTCCGTTCGCCGAACCTTAACCGATTCTCAACCACAAGCGTGCAGTGTCCGGGCCTGAACGAAGGGCAAAGGTCTCTGCATGGACAGCGTGCGCGCATTTGACGAGGAGCTGGACTACGGCTCCCTGGCCGACGGGGAGGACGCGATCGAAGCGCCGCCCGAAATCGGCATCGACGAACGGCGGATGCACGTGCGCGCCTATAATTATTGGGTGTCGCTGCTCGATGGGCGGGCGTACCCCTCGATCCGGGACTTAAACCCGCAGAGCCTCGGCGATTTCGGGCCGCACAGCGCGCTGCTCGATTTCTCGGGCGGCAGCGACGATCCCAAGGTGGTCTTCCTCGGCCGGTCTCTGCGGGAGGAGTGCGACCTGCTCGGCGACATCCGCAAGATCAGCGACGTGCCGAAACGCTCTTTGCTGTCGCGGCTGACCGACCATTATCTCCAGATCATCGCCAACCGCGCGCCGATCGGCTTCGAAGCCGAGTTCGTCGGCCAGCGCGGCAAGAACACGATGTATCGCGGCATTCTGATGCCCTTCTCGTCCACCGGCGAGGAGATCGATTTCATCTACGGCGTGATCAACTGGAAGGAGATCGCCGACTCCAGGGTTTCCGATTCGATCGCCCGCGACGCACAGCGCGCGCTTGCCGCCGCGCCGGTTCCGGCCGGGGCGAGCCCCGTCTGGGCCGACGGGCCGAATGCCGAGCCGCCGCTTGAACTCGAAGCCGGCGCGATCCTGTCGGACGAGGGCGAGTGGGACGCGCCCGAGCTTCCGCTGGACGACGATGCCGGCCTTGCCGACCGCCTGTGCGCGGCGCGCGAATGCGCCGAAGCCGCACGGGGCGCCGATGGCCGCAGCCGCGCCGCCTTGTACCGCGCGCTTGGCCTTGCCTACGATTTCGCCTGTGTCGCTGAGGCGCGGCCGGACGATTACGCCGAGTTGCTCGACGACGCCGGGGTAAAGGCGCAGGCCCGTGCGCCGATGACGCCGGTGGCGAAGCTCGTCTTCGGCGTGGACTACGACAAGGCGCGCTTGACGGAATTCGCCGCGGCGCTGAGCTGGGCGCGCCGCGAGACGCTGAGCGTCGGCGCGTTCCGCACCTATCTCGAAAGCTATGAGGGCGGCCTCAAGGGCGTTGTCCAGGCCGAGCGCAAGGCGCGCCGCCCTGAACCGGCGCCCGATGCCGGCGAGACCGCGCGCACCGCATTGCGCCGCGCACCGGCGGTGGCGAGCATCGCCTTCGATTCGGGCAGCGACGCGGAGTTCGTGCTTCTGCTTGGCCGCCGGGAAGCAAATGGCGAACTCTCCCTGCTCGGCGCGCTGGACGACGCGGCGCTGACCGAACGGGCGGTCCGGAAAGTTGCAAAAGTGGCCTAGGCGGCGGCGCCCGCGACGAGGGCGTTCCATTCCCCCTCCGTAATAACTTCCACGCCGAGATCCTGCGCCTTTTTGAGCTTGGACCCTGCTCCGGGGCCGGCGATCACCATGTCCGTCTTGGCCGACACCGAGCCCGCAACCTTGGCGCCGAGCTTTTCAGCCTGCGCCTTGGCTTCGTCGCGCGACAGGGTTTCGAGGCTGCCGGTGAAGACAAGCGTCTTGCCGGTCACCGGCGACTGCTTCGTCTCCCAGATGAGGTCGGCCGGCTCCAAACCTGCGCTCCGGAGGTCGTCCAGCACCGCCTGGTTGTGCGGTTCCTCGAAAAAGTCGAGCAGCGCGTTCGCCACCTCCGGACCGATTCCCGGCGTCTCGATCGCAGCCACCACGGCCTTGTCGCGGCGCCCGAGGTATTTGCGGTCCTCTTCGCCAAGGGCGGGGGTGACTCCCCGGCGCGTCTTGAGCGCCGTCTCGATCATCGCGCGCAATTCCGCCCAGCTGCGATAGCGTCGGGCGAGATCGCGCGCGGTGACTTCGCCGACGTGGCGGATGCCGAGCGCAAACAGGAAGCGGTCGAGCGGCGGGCGGCGCTTGGCGTCGATCGCGTCGATCAGGTTTTGCGCCGAGATCTCCGCCCAGCGTTCGCGGGTGAGGAGCGCATCCTTGGTGAGCGTGAAGATGTCCGCCGGCGACTGAACCAGGCCGTCGCGGAAGAAGCTTTCGATGTTGGTGATGCCGAGCCCCTCGATGTCGAGGGCGTGGCGGGAGACGAAGTGGCGCAGGCGCTCGACGCGCTGGGCGGGGCAGATCAGGCCGCCGGTGCAGCGCACGTCCACCTCGCCTTCCTCGCGCACCGCTTCCGAATCGCATTCCGGGCAGCGGGTGGGGAATTCGTATGGGGACAGGTCCGCGCCGGGCGTGAGGTTTTCCAGGACCTGGGGGATGACGTCGCCGGCGCGCTGGATGCGGACGCGGTCGCCGGGGCGGACGCCGAGCCGGGCGATCTCGTCGGCATTGTGGAGGGTGGCGTTGGTGACGGTGACTCCGCCGACGCTGACCGGCTTGAGGCGCGCGACAGGGGTGAGCTTGCCGGTGCGGCCGACCTGGATGTCGATCGCCTCGAGCAACGTCTCGGCCTTTTCGGCGGGAAATTTGTGGGCGAGCGCCCAGCGGGGGGCACGGGAGACGAAGCCTAGGCGCCCTTGCAGGTCGAGGCGGTCCACCTTGTAGACGACGCCGTCTATGTCGAAGGCGAGATCGGCGCGCCTGGCTTCGATGCCCCGATAGTGGGCGAGGATTTCGGCAAGATCGGCGCTGCGGACGAGATCGTGTGCGATGGGGATGCCCCAGGCGGCGATCGCCTGCATGACGTCGAACTGGGTCTCGCCAGGAAGGTCGGAGGCTTCGCCCCAGCCGTGGGCGTAGAAGCGAAGTGGCCGGGACGCGGTGATTGCCGGGTCTTTCTGGCGGAGCGAACCCGCGGCGGCGTTGCGGGGGTTGGCGAACTGGCGCGCTTTTTGGGGATCGTCGGCTTCGGCGAGGAGGCGGTGGTTGAGGGCGGCGAAGTCCGCTTTCGACATGTAGACCTCGCCGCGCACTTCGAACACGTCCGGGATTACGTGCTCCGGCGAAGGCCGGAGCGCTGGCTGTTTACCCGCAACGCTCCGGCCTTCGCCGGAGCACAATGTCTTTGGGATGTCCCGGATAGTGCGGACATTGAGCGTCACGTCCTCGCCCGTTGCGCCGTCCCCGCGGGTGGCGGCGAGGACGAGGGCGCCTTTTTCGTAGCGCAGCGAGCAGGACAGCCCGTCGATCTTGGGCTCAGCGGTGAGCGCCACTTCGGCCTCGGCGGGGAGGCTCAGGAAGCGGCGGATGCGGGCGAGGAATTCCGCCACTTCGTCGTCTGAGAAAGCGTTCTCGAGGCTGAGCATCGGCTGGCGATGGCGGACCTTGGCGAGGTGTGCCGCGGGCGCGGCGCCGACGATGCGGGAGGTGGAGTCGTCGCGGACCAGATGCGGGAATCGCTGTTCGAGCTCGGCGTTGCGGCGGACGAGAGCGTCGTAGTCCGCATCCGAAATCTCCGGCTGGTCTTCGGAGTGGTAGAGGCGATTGTGGCGCGCGATCTGCTTGGCGAGCGCTTCGAGTTCAGCGGCGGGATCGAGTTCCGTCACCTTAGTTCCTCCCTGCCGCGGAGCGGTGGGGAGGCGAACGATGCGCAGCATGGTGGAGGGGTAGGTGCCGAAAATGCTGTGGATCACGCGCCAAGTCCGCAGACGGTCCGGCAGTTACCCCTCCACCACCCTCCGGGTGGTTCCCCTCCCCATCTGGCGATGGGGAGGAACTGAGTTCGGCGTAGCTCACGCTTTGAACTCCGCCACCACTTCGATCTTGCCGACGATCGCTTGATTGAATCGTCCGAGATCTTCGGCCGGGATCCAATATTCCCGGTGCGCCTGCCCGCCGGCGAGTTGGACGTCGTAGGCGGCAAGATAGTCCTGCCGCACTTCGAAACGCGTGACGAATCCGGCGCCACTTGCGGGTACGTTCCAGTCGCGCGCGATCTTCACGGCATATTCCTCCGTCACGACGGGGTAGAAGATGGGCTGTTCGGGAAGGCGCGGCGGAAAGGCGCGCATGCCGCTTTCCTCGATCAGCCGCAATTCTTCGGGCCCGACCGGGCGCCACAGGGTAACCGTATGGTCGTTCACGCCGCCTCCAGCAGCCGCATAGCCTGCGCTCTCGCCTCATCGGTGACCTGCGCGCCCGACAGCATCCTGGCAATCTCCTCCCGCCGGCGCGCCTCGTCCAGCAAGTGGACGCCGGTGCGGGTGACGGTGCCCTGGTGGCTTTTCTCGATCAGCAGGTGGCGGGCGCCGCGGGCGGCGACCTGGGGTGAGTGGGTGACCACCAGGAGCTGGGCGCCCTCCGCCAGGCGGTGGAGGCGTTCGCCGATCGCGGAGGCGACGGCGCCGCCGACGCCACGGTCGATTTCGTCGAAGATCATGGTGCCGGCGCCGCCTTCCTCGGCCAACGCGACCTTGAGCGCGAGGATGAAGCGGGACAGTTCGCCGCCGCTGGCGATCTTGGTCAAGGGCGCGAACGGGGCGCCGGGGTTGGTGGAGACTTCGAACTCCACCCGGTCGCGGCCGCGGGCGGTCCATTGCGCCTCGGCGAGGGGATCGACCATTGTCCGGAACTTGGCGGCGTCGAGCTTCAGCGGCGCGAGCTCGCGGGCAACGGCGGAATCGAGGCGGGCGGCAGCCGCGGTGCGCTGTTCGGTGAGGCGAGCGGCGGCGGCTTCGTAGGCGGCGCGAGCGGCGCGGACGCGGCTTTCGAGTGCGGCGAGGCCCTCGGTGCCGGCTTCGAGCGCGGCAAGCCGGGCGGCGAGCTCTTCCGCGAGAGCGGAAAGCGCATCCGCATCGACGCGGTGCTTGCGGGCGATGCCGCGAATTTCGAACAGCCTGGCTTCGGCTTCGTCCAGGCGGGCGGGATCGAAGGCCAGGGCTTCCCCGGCCTCGGCGAGCCGGTCCTCGGCTTCGGACGCTTCAATGAGGGCGCGGTCGAGCGCTTCCAGGGCCTGGCCCAGTTTCTCATGTTCGCCGCCGACCCGCTCCAGCCGGCGGGCGGCCTGTCGGAGGAGGGAAAGGCCGCCTTCCGAGCCGTCGAGAAGCTCGGTCACCGTGCTGATATCCTCGGCCAGGCGGGCGCCTTTCTGCATGTTGGCGCGCAGGCTTGCGAGCGCTTCCTCCTCGCCCGCCTCGGGCGCGAGCTTGGCCAGCTCAGCGACGCTGTGTTCCAGCCATTCGCGGTCGCGGGCGGCGACATCAAGGTCCTCGCGGGTGCGGGCAAGCGAGGCTTCGGCTTCGCCCCAGGCGCGGTAAGCCGCTTCGGCCTGGGCCGTATCGACGCGGCCGAAGCTGTCGAGAAGCGCGCGGTGGCCGCGGGCGTTGAGCAGGCCGCGATCGTCGTGCTGGCCGTGAATCTCGACCAATGTCGCGCCCAGTTCGCGCAGGAAGGCGACGGAGGCGGACTGGTCGTTGACGAGGGCACGGCTGCCGCCGTCCGCCTTGACGATCCGGCGGATGACCAGCGGTTCACCGGGCTCCCCTTCCAGGCCGTTCTCGGCGAGCAGGCCGTGCGCGGGATGGCCGGCGGGAAGATCGAAGCTTACGCCGACCACCGCCTGCGCCTGGCCGGCGCGGACCAGTCCGCTATCGGCGCGGGCGCCGAGCGCAAGGCCGAGCGAATCGAGCAGGATCGACTTGCCCGCGCCGGTTTCGCCGGTGAGCACGCCGAGGCCGGGGCCGAATTCGAGATCCAGGCTCTCGATCAGCACGACGTCGCGGATGGAGAGCCCGGTCAGCATGGCCGGGACCTTGCCACCGCGCCGCGCGTCAGATCAAGCGGCCGGTGCCGCCGGGGCGTGCCGCTGAACGAGATTGTAGGCGCGCTGATACCATTGGGTGTTGGGATAGTTGGCGCCGAGCACCGAGGCGGACTGCCGTGCCTGCTCGGGAATGCCCAGCGCGAGGTAGGATTCGGTGAGGCGCATCAGCGCTTCGGGCGTGTGGCTGGTGGTCTGATACTCTCCGATCACGGCGCGGAAGCGCTGCACGGCGGCAAGCCACTGGCCGCGGCGCTGGTAAAAGCGGCCGACCTCCATCTCCTTGCCGGCGAGGTGATCGCGAACGAGATCGACCTTGAGCCGCGCATCGGAGGCGTAGCGGGTGTTGGGATAACGGCGGACCAGCTCGTTCAGCGCATCGAGCGCTTGGCGGCTGATCGACTGGTCGCGAGTCACGTCCTCGATCTGCTCGTAATAATTGAGCGCGATGAGGTAGTGGGCGTAGGGCGCATCGCGGTTGCCGGGGTGGATGGCGAGGAAGCGGCGAGCGCTTTCCGTCGACTTGGTATAATCCTTGGCCGCGTAATAGCTGAACGCGCTCATCAGCTGTGCGCGGCGGGCCCAGACCGAATACGGATGCTGGCGCTCGACCTCGTCGAAAATCACCGCGGCTTCCAGATACCGGTTCTGGTCGAGCCGGCGCTTGGCCAGGCTGTAGAGCGTGTTGACGTCGCGGGCGACATAGGAGGTGTCGGCCTTGGTCGTCTTGCCGCCGCTTGCGCAGGCGGCGAGCGGCAGAAGAAGCGCGAGAACCAAAGCGGCGGCGACGGGGCGTGTGGAAATGCGGGGCATGACGGGCTTCTTAGCGGAGGCTTTGGCGGAGGCCAAGCAGGATAGAAGCGTTGAAGCGCAGGCGCGATGAACGCCGGTTTAATGGTTCGCCGCTAGGGCTGATCCTGCCATGCTTCGCGTCCTTACCCTTTCCACGCTTTACCCCGATGCTGGGCGGCCCACCTTTGGCGGGTTCGTCGAGCGGCAGACGCAGGCGCTTGCCGGGCTGGACGATGTGACGGTGGAGGTGGCGAGCGGGGTCGGTCTGCCGCCTTGGCCGCTGTCGCTGCACCCGCATTACCGCGCACGGCGGCAGCCCGAGAGCGGGATCCGCAACGGCGTGTTCGTGCACCGGCTGCCGTTTCGAACGGTGCCGCGCTTGCCCTTCGGTGCCGGCAAGGCCTTAGCGGCGGCCTGGCTGCCCTTTCTGCGCGGGTTTGGGGAGCCCTTTCCGTTCGATGTGATCGATGCCGAATTCTTCTGGCCCGACGGGGTCGCGGCGATGCACTTGTCGCACGCGCTGGGGGTGCCCTTTTCGGTCAAGGCGCGGGGCAGCGACATCCACCATTGGGGCGGCGTGGCGGGGGTGCGCGCGCAGATGCTGGAAGCGGCGGGCGAGGCCGGTGGGCTGCTGGCGGTGAGCGCGGCGCTGAAGGGGAGCATGGTGGAACTCGGCATGCCCGGCGAGAAGATCGCCGTTCACCATACCGGCATCGATCTCCAGCGCTTCCGGCCGGCGAAGCGGGCTGCGGCGAAGGCGGCGCTGGGTGTCGAGGGGCCGCTGCTGGTCAGCGCCGGGGCTTTGATCCCGCTCAAGGGGCAGGCGCTGGTTGTCGAGGCTTTGAAGCAATTGCCGGGGGTGAGCCTGATCCTGGTCGGCGACGGGCCGGAGCGGGCGCGGCTGGAGGCGCTTGCCGCGCCGATGGGCGAACGGGTGCGCTTCCTGGGCAACCGGCCGCATGGCGAGCTGCCGGGGCTGCTGGCGGCGGCGGATGCGATGGTGCTTCCGTCCGAGCGGGAGGGCCTTGCCAATGTGTGGGTGGAGGCGCTGGCCTGCGGGACTCCGCTGGTGATCACCAATGTCGGCGGCGCGCGGGAGGTGGTGCGTGGACCCGAAGCGGGGCGGCTGGTGGCGCGGGATGCGGGCGCGATTGCGGGCGGGGTGCGGAGCGTGCTGAAGGCCCCTGCCCCGGCCGAGGCGGTGCGTGCGCATGCGAAGCGGTTTAGCTGGCAGCGGAATGCGCGGGAGCTTCTGGCCCATTTGGAACGGCTGGCCAGGTCTTAGGTCGCGGATGCGTTTCTCGACTTCGCTCGAAACGAACGGATATCATTCAGCGTTACCTTCAGAGGGCCCCTCCCCCACCCCGTTCGTCTCGAGCGAAGTCGAGAGGCTCGGCCCAACGCTACCACTTAGCCCAGCGGCATCAAGGCCGCGGCGATCCAGCGTTCCTCGCCCCGCAACAACCCCCAGGTGCGGGCGGCGGCGCGGCTGTCCATGACCTCGACGCCGAGTCCCCGCGCTTCCACCGCGCGGATAAAGGCGCGCGGCGGGAAGGCTGTGCCGCGGCCGGTGCCGAGGATCAGGAACTCGGGCGGCGGCGTGAGCGACAGGACCTGCTCGACATCCTCCACGGTGAGTGATGCGGGACTCGCGGGCGCGACCCACTCGGCGGCGCGCTCGGGCGTCAGGAACAGGCCGCGGTAAATCCGGCCCTCGACCGCAAACCCGCCTTCGCGGAACCCCTGGACGAGCGGCCCGGGGGGCAGATCCTCCGGAGTCGCGCGCGGCACCTCAATAGCCTTCGTTGTGGCTCGTCACCCGCTCGCCGCCCGTCGGACCGGCGGTCTTGGAGACGAAGCTTTCGCCGCTCACGCCCAGCCACACCAGGATCGGCGAGGAGATGTAGATCGAGGAATAGGTGCCGACGAAGATGCCGAGCAGGATGGCGGCGGTAAGGCCGAAGATCACTTCAGGGCCGATCAACAGCAGCGCAAGCAGCGCGAACATGATCGACAGGGAGGTCACCATGGTGCGCGACAGCGTCTCGTTGAGCGAAAGGTTGAGCAGCGGGACGATGTCCATTCTGCGGTATTTGCGCAGATTCTCGCGGATTCGGTCGTAGATCACCACCGTGTCGTTGAGCGAATAGCCGACGATGGTGAGGATGGCGGCGACGACGTTCAGGTTGAATTCGAGCTGGGTAAGCGAAAAGAAGCCCACTGTCATGCAGACGTCGTGGAAGAGCGTGACGAGCGCGCCCACCCCGAACTGCCATTCGAACCGAATCCAGATAAAGATCGCAATGCCGAGCATCGCCAGCGCGATGGAGATCGATCCGGCGCGGTAAAGTTCATTGGACACCTTGCCCGACACGCTGTCGACGGCGAACTGGGCCTTGGGATATTTGGCGGTGATTGCGTTGCGGACGCGCGACGCCGCGGTGACCGCAGCCTGCTCGTCGCCCTCGGGAAGGCCCATGCGGATCGACAGAGTCTGCGGGTTGCCGAACTCCTGGATGCTGGCATCGCCCATGTTGAGGCCCTCGACGATGGTGCGGACTTCCTCAACCGGCGCCTTTTGTTCGAAGTTGACCCGGATCATCTGGCCGCCGACGAAATCGACGCCGAGGTTAAGCCCCCGCACCCCGACAAGGGCGATCGAGGCAAGGGTTACGAGGATCGACAGAATGAGGGCGATGTTGCGCCACTTCATAAAATCGATGTTGGTGTTGTCCGGAACGAGCTTCAAAAGGCGCATCGTCAAGGTCCTAGATATGGAGTTCGCGGGGCCGCGTCCGGCGCGCCCACAGGGCAACCAGCATGCGCGTCACGTTGACTGCGGTGAAGACGGACGTGACGATGCCGATCATCAGCACCACCGCGAAGCCGCGGATCGGGCCGCTGCCGAACGAATACATGATCACCGCCGCAATGACGTTGGTGATGTTGGCGTCCAGGATTGCGGTGCTCGCCTCGCGATAGCCCGATTCGATCGAGTCCAGGACCTTCTTTCCTCGTCGCTGCTCCTCGCGAATCCGCTCGTTGATCAGCACGTTGGCGTCCACGGCGGCGCCGATGGTGAGCACGAAACCGGCGATTCCGGGCAAGGTCAAAGACGCGCCGGAAACGGCAAGAATGCCAAGGATCATGAGGGCGTTCAGCACCAGCCCGACGGTTGCGTAGACGCCGAACCGGCCATAGGTCACCAGCATGAACAGGATCACCGCGCCGGTGGCGGCGATGCTTGCCACCGCGCCCTTGTAGATCGAGTCGCGGCCGAGCTCCGGACCGACGGTGCGTTCCTCGATCGTCTTGAGTTCAACCGGCAGCGAGCCCGAGCGAAGCTGAACGGCGAGCTCGTTTGCGGTTTCGACCGTGTAGCTGCCGGAAATCGACGCCTGGCCGCCAAGGATCGGCTCGTTGATGGTGGGGGCGGACAGAACGACGTTGTCGAGGACGATTGCAAACGGCTTCTTGACGTTCTCGCGCGTCACGCGCCCGAAGGCCTTGGCGCCGCTGCTGTTGAAGTTGATGCTCACCGAGGGCTGGTTGCTCTCGTCGAAACGCTGCTGGGCGTCGATGAGCTGTTCGCCGCTGACGATCGCGCGCCGCTTGACCGCGATCGAGCCGCCGTCCTGCATGGGGAGCACCTGGCTGCCGACCGGCGCGCGGCCCTGCGCGACCTGGGCCGGATCGGCGGTGAGATCGACCAGCTTGAACTCCAGCCGCGCGGTTTTGCCGAGGAGCTTCTTAAGGCCTTCCGGATCCTGCACGCCGGGCACCTGGACCAGGATCCGCCGGTCGCCCTGGCGGATCACGGTGACTTCCTTGGTGCCTTCCGGATCGACGCGGTTGTAGATGACCTCCCGCGCGGTGGCCATTGCGCTGTCGAGCGCATTATCGACGCCGGCCTGGGTCGGCGTCAGCACGACCTTGTTCTGATCGATGACGCCGACGTCCCAATCACGGGCGCCGAGACCGATCGGTTGGGTCTGGCGGCGCGCGAAATCCACCGCCGCATCGACCTGGGCGGGATTGCGCACTGTGAAGACCAGGCGGCCGCCCGAGGTGGACACGTCGCCGATCTCGACCGGCGGGGTCTCGCGCCGCAGCCCGGTGCGGATGATGTCCTCCATCTGCTGGAGGCGCTGCGAGGCGACGTCGCTGGTGTCGGCTTCCAGAAGCAGGTGGCTTCCGCCGGCGAGATCGAGGCCGAGGCTGACCTGGCGGTGCGGCATGAAGCTGGGCCAGGTGGCCACCTGGGCGGCCGGAAAGAAGCTCGGCACAGCGAACAGGATGCCGATGAGGCAGAGGAGAACGATGCCCCCGATCTTCCAGCGCGGAAAGTCCAGCATGGCTTAATCGTTCGCTGGTTTGGCGCCGAATGGGCGCACGTCGCTGAGCATCGATTTCACCACCCGGACGCGGACGTTGGGGGCAATTTCAAGCTCCACCTCCGACTCGTCGACGCGGATCACCTTGCCGATCAGGCCGCCGGTGGTGACGGCGGTGTCGTTCTTCTTCACCGCGCCGATCATCGCCTGGTGCGCCTTCATGCGCTTTTGCTGGGGCCTGATCAGCAGGAACCAGAAGATCACGAAGATGAGCAAAAGCGGCGCAAAGGACATGAATGCCCCTGCCCCTGAAGATGCGGCGCCGGCTTGGGCGTAAGCGGGTGATGAGAACATGGATATATACCTGGTGAGAGGCCGGCGCTTGAACAAGCGGTGCGGGAAGGCGCGGCGGTTAACATGGCGCTGGCCGATTAGGCAAGGCGAGAGGGCTTGGCGCTAGCCGCGCGGCGGCAGGATCATCAACGTGGACGTACCGTGGGCGAGGAGCCGCCCATCCGGGCCGGTGAGCCGCGCTTCGGCGGTTGCGATCTGGCGGCCGCGATGGACGACGCGGCCTTCGCAGCGGACAATGCCGGTGTCGGCGGCGATGCCGCGGGTGAAATTCGCCTTGGTCTCGACCGTGGTATAGCCGGTGCCCGCGGGAAGCTCGGAGTGAACCGCGCAGCCGGTGGCGCTGTCGATCAGGGTCAAGGCCCAGCCGCCATGGACGCTGCCCAAGGGATTGAAGAGGTGCGGACCGGTGTCCCCTTCGAACACGGCAAGGCCGGGCGCGACTTCAACCAGGCGAAAGCCGAGCGTGTCCGCAAATGGAGGGCTTGGCAGGCGATTGTCGGTCATCGCGCGCAGGAATTCGAGGCCGGTGAGCTCCGCAATCTTATCCCGCGTGCAGACCCGATATTCTCTTTCACCCAGCATGGACCGGACCCCTTCGTTTCGAAACGAAACTTAACCGGAGGCCGATCGCCGGTCAATCGCGTGCTTGCCTTCGCAAGGCCACGGGCCTACAGCGCGCGCCTTCGGAAGGCCCTTGCGGCCCTTCGTCTCGGTCGGGGCGTAGCGCAGCCTGGTAGCGCATCACACTGGGGGTGTGGGGGTCGGAGGTTCGAATCCTCTCGCCCCGACCATTTTTCCTTTCCGCTCGAAAGATCAGGGCTGCGCGGTGCGTGCGGCCGGCGCTTCGGCGCGCAGCACGGTGCCGTAGAGCTTGCCGATGCCGATCAGCGCCACGCCCAAGCCAAGGAAGGAGAGGATGCGGAGGAGGCCTTCGAGGGCGGCTGCGTCGATCAGGAACACCTTGCAGATCGTGGCCGTGAGCAAGGCCAGCCCGGCGAGACGCAGGGCCTTGTCGGGGAGGCGGATGCCGGCGAGGAGCAGGGCGATGGAAAGCAGCAGCCCGGCCAGGGAGTAGCCGTAGGACTCCGCGCCGCTCAGATCGAGGCCGGTGAGGATCGCGCCGTGGAAGCCCTGGCGGACCATCAGGCCGGTGCCGAAGATCACGGAAGCGAGGAACAGGCCGAGCCACAGGCCCGAGCGGCGGCCGGGTTCCGCCGCGTGGCGCCCCTTGTAGAGCCAGAAGGCGCTCAGGAAAAAGGCGGGCAGGATCAGGTTCAGCACCGGCAAAGCGCCGACATTCTGATCGGCCAGCAGCGGGTTGTGGATCAGCATGTCGAACCACACCAGCCGCGCGGCGGCGAGGCCGGTAAGCGTGAGGCCGAGGAGGCGGCGCTGGCCTGCGGGGAGGCCGGGGATTGCCACGCGGCCTGCGCAGACCACCCAGCCGAGGAGGAATAGCGCCTGATTGACGACCGTGCGCTCAGCGAAGCCGTAGGCGGTGAAGTCTACGTCGTCAGCGATGGCGAAGACCTGCTTCCATAGCACATAGAAGCACGCGCCGGCGAACAGGCCCGCGATGGTGATCGGCACGAAACGTCTGCGGCTGCCGAGCGGCGCAAGGCGCCACAGCAGCACGAGGAGCGGAACCGGCAAGCCAAGGACGAGCAGGGTTTCGCCCGGCGACGGCAGTGCCGAGGCGCGCGCCGGGAAGCCGGCCAGCGCACTAACGGCCGTCTCCCAAAGATCCGGAACCATCGCCGAGGCCCACATCGCCGCCGCCGCCAGCGCGCAGAAAGCGAGATCGGCGATGCCGCGATCGTTGAAGCGGCGGGCGGCGAAGGCTGCGGCGAGTGCGAGAACCAGCCAGCCGGCGGCGAGGAGATTGGACGGCAGGAGATCGAATGCCGCGAATGCGAGGAGCAGCAAGGCGGATGTGGCGGGCAGGACGAGCAGACCACCGGGCACTTCGCGGCCCTGTTCAGCGCTACGCCGCCAAGCCAGAAACAAAGGACCTACGGCGGTGGCGGCCAAGAGCAGGCCCCAGCCGGGACGGGCGAGTAAGGACTGCTCGATCAGACGCAGGATGAGCGCAGGCGCGGCAAAGGCGGCGCAGAAAATAGCGGTGGGGAGCGCGCGCGCGCTACCGCGCAGTGCGCCGGGCAACGCTCCGGCGGCGAACAGCAGGGTGCTGCCGCCCGCGATCCAGGGGAGCAGCGGATCGGCCTCGGGACGCGCGGCCTTGAGGAACAGCAAGCCCAAGGCGAGGCCGAGGGCAAGGGCAGGAAGCGGCCGGTATTCGGCCTTGCGGGGTGCAAGAAAGAAGGTTGCCGCGGCAAGCGCCGCGAACAAGGCCCACGCGGGCAGGCCGAGATCGGTGCGGCCGACGAGGATCGAGAGCTCGGCTAGGCCGATCGCGGCGGGGCGGAGAAAATCGAGGTGCCAGCCGCCGCCCGCGCGGAGCAGCGAGGCGGCAAGCGACAGGACGAGGATGAACACGCCCGCGGGGAGGGCATGGGCGGGCCCGAGAAAGACGAGCAGCAAAGTCCAGACGAAGCTCAGGACGACGGCGCTTGCCGCCAGCCAGGTCCAGCCGCGGCGGGCGGCGAGCGCGAACAAGGCGGCGTTGAGCAGCGCGAGATAGGTGAGCAGCGGCACGGAATTCTCGCTGCCCTGCCCGACCAGCACGGGTGTCAGGAACCCGCCGGCAAGGCCCATCACGGCGGCGGGCGCCCCGTGGCGCAGTGCAAGGGCGAGGGCGGCAAGCGTCACCGCCACCATCAGCGCGGAGGCGGCGCGCAGGCCGACAAGGCCGTAAAGGACATGGGAGCCATAGGCCACGGCGTAAAGGACAAGGATGCCGGCGCCGACCAGGGCTTGCGCGACTCGCGGGTCGATAGCGGCATCCGGGCGGCGGCGCGCGACTTCGCCGGCGCCGATCAGGACAAGCCCGAACGCGGTTGCCATCAGCATGCGGATGGCGGGCGTGATCAGGCCGATCTGGATCGAGTAACGGACCAGGAACAGGCCCGAAAGCGCAAGCGCGATGCCGCCGATCCAGATCAGCAGCCGGCCGCCGACCAGCCGCTCGAACACGCCGCCGAGTGTTTCGGTGCTTTCCTCCGGAGCCGAGACGCTGGGCTCGAACGGGGTCGCTTGCGGGGAGTCGACGGGTGGGGAATCAATAAGCGAGCGGCGTGCGTCCGCCGCGGCCTGGCGCGAGGCATAAGCGGCGGCACGGGCCGCTGCCATGTCCTCGGCAAGCTCCGGCGGCGGATCGTTGCGGACGATCCGGGCAGGCTGCGGGCGCAACTCGGCCTCAGGCTCGACGCGGCGGCCTTCGCCCAACGCCCGCTCGAGCGTCCGCACCCGCCCCGTCAGCGTCCAAACATGGGCGCCGAGCAGCAGCAGGCCGATGGAGAGCAGGAAATCCATTCGGGGCAACGCTAGCGGGGCACGGCCCCCGTGTCAGCGCCCAATCGCACGAGTTCAGATCCGGGAAAGGCTAAGCGCCTCCGGATCGCCCACCCAGCCGGACCGGGCGCGGGCAAGCCACGGGGCGCCGGATCCGCCCAGTTTCTCCTCGGCCTTGCCCATCAGCCACAGGCCGAGCGGATCGGCGGGCCACGCCTCGAGCGAGGCGAGGAGCTGGCGCTTCGCCCCGGCCGCATCGCCGCCGGCAAGCAAGGCGGCGGCGAGGCTTCGGCGCACAGGATACCAGAAAGGCGGCGGATCCGAGCCGAAATCGGCGCCTTCCTGAAGTGCCGTCGCCTTGCGGTAAGAAGCGGCGGCGGCGGCATATTTGCCGTCAACCATCGCCGCGCGGCCGAGCAGGAGATGTTCGGTCATCTCCACCAGCGCTTCGGCCGGCTCCGAGCCGAGGGCGCGGCCGTCGGGACCGGCGCGCAAGGCGGCAAGCGCCATGGCTTCGGCGCGCACGGCGGAGGCATTGCCGGCGCGCGCCTGCGTCTCCCCACGGGCATAAAGCCGCATCCCCTTCATCAGCGCGCCTTCCGGCACCGGCATGGCCATCACCTCGGCAATCGGCGCGTGCAGGCCGGCGGCGTACCACGTGGCGGCGCGGATGACCGGGCGGAAGCCCTTGTCGGCGCTTGCGGGATAGCGGGCGCGGTAATCGTCGGCGATCTTCAAGGCGGTAGCGCCGTCGCCGCGGATCAGCGCCGACTGGATCGCGAAGTGGCTGTTGTGGGCATAGAGCCCGACGCGATAATCGGATGGGGCGGGCTTTGCCCGGGCAACGAAGGCGCGGTCCGCCGCCAGGGCGGCGACGTTGACCGCCGCCGCATCGGCATAGCGTCCAACGCCGTAGAAGGTGTGCGACGGCATGTGGACGAGGTGGCTTGCGCCGGGCGCGAGGCGGCCAAGCCGGTCGGCATAAGGCTCGGCCAGCTTCTGGCGGCCGATGAAATCGGTGAGGTGGATGTAGAGGTGGATGGCGCCGCTATGATCCGGATTGCGGCGAAGCACCGTCTCCAGCCAGCCCTGCGCGTCCGAGCCCGGCTTCATCCTGTCCGATGCAATGATCTGCGCGTCGGCGGCCATGACCAGCACGGCGTCATCGGCGGGGAAGCGCCTGGTGAGGCGCGCGAGGGCCTTGCGGTAGCCGACGCTGTTGAAATCGCCTTTGCCCGAGACGCGCACCTGCATTGCTCCAATGAGGGCACGATCGCGCACGCCGAGCTTGCCGGACAGCGCCAGTGCCTTTGCGGCGGCGGCGGAAGCCTTGCTATGTTCCTCTGTCCGCGGATTGAGGTTCAGCGTCGGGCCGCGCGCCCAGGCCTCGCCCCAGAAGCACATCGCGCATGCGGGATCGAGCTTCTGCGCTTGTTCAAACGCACGCACCGCCTCCACTTCGTCATAGGCCCAGATCAGGCGCACGCCCTGATCGAACCAGCGCCGCGCCTCGCCGTTGGCGGTGTCCGGCACGATTCCGGAATAGCCAAGGCCCTCGATCAGCACCGGCGGCCCGGCGGCCTCCGCCGGGGCAGGTGCGTCGGCGGGAAGGCAGTTGGCGGCGGCGGGCGACGCGGCGGTGGCCCGCTCGCTGTTCTGCCCGGCCTCGGCCGGAAGGGCGAAGCCGGCGAGCGCCGCCCCGACGAGCAGCCCCTTGCGCGCGAAAACCATGCCGCCCTCCTCAGCCCAATGCCGTGCCGCGGACAGTAGAGCTTTGCAGGCACGGGGCAAACCGCCGTCAGAAACCATTTTCCTACATGGTATCGTTCTTCTTATGTTCGAGGCGACTCGGTGTGAGATCGGGTCGATGAGAGAGAAGGAGGAGAATGACATGGGACTGAGGATTGCGCTCAAGTGGCTGGTGAAGGCGGTGCCGGTGGTCGTCGCCAACGGCCCGACGATCGTCGACATGGTTCGGCAGATCAGGGCTGCACTCAAGACGCCTAAGCCGAAGCGGGCCGAGCCGGCGGCCTCGCCGGCCGAGGCCGGCTAGCCGCCAACCGCCCCTCCCCGCCTTGTGCGCGGGAGGGGCGGCATTGCGCCGGGCGGCCCCGCCTCCCAAATAGCGCCGCAAGACTCAAGGAGCGGGAAAACACATGGAAAGCTGGCACGGCACCACCATCGTGGCGGTGCGCAAGAACGGCAAAGCGGTGATCGCCGGCGACGGCCAGGTGTCGCTGCAGCACACGGTGATCAAGCCCAACGCGCGCAAGGTGCGGCGGCTTGGCGACGGTTCGGTGATCGCCGGCTTCGCGGGCGCGACCGCCGATGCCTTTACCTTGTTCGAGCGGCTGGAGCGCAAGCTGGAGCAGCATCACGGCCAGTTGATGCGCGCGGCGGTGGAGCTTGCCAAGGACTGGCGCACCGACAAGTTCCTGCGCAATCTGGAGGCGATGATGATCGTCGCCGACGAACAGGTGACCTTGATCCTGACCGGCAACGGCGACGTTCTGGAGCCCGCCAATGGGGTGGCCGCGATCGGATCGGGCGGCAATTTCGCACTGGCCGCGGCCACCGCCCTGTTCGATTACGAGGACGACCCGGAGGTCATCGCGCGCAAGGGCATGGCGATCGCCGCGGAGATCTGCGTCTACACCAACGGCAACCTGACAGTGGAGGCCATCGAGGACGCGGCCTGACGCGGAAATCCGCTCAGCTCGCCGCAAAAAGCGTGCGATTTCAACGCCTACCCCCATCTCGTGGAACCAGGAGGGCCGAGGGGAGTTTAGCCCTTGTTAAGCCTGTCATTGGACCGGCCGTCGCACAAAGGGTGGAACGTTTGAGGGCTTCCTTCGCCGGCATTTCAGTTGCCGACCTGAGCCCCGGGTTCCGCCTCTCGCGCCTTTCGCGCGCCCCTACTCCTACCCGTGTATCCCCGGCTAAGCGCTTTTCAGCGCGCTGCTCTGCGTATCCCCCCGTGCGGATGGGTCAGCTCCCCTGCTGACAACCGTCCAATTCCCGTCTTTGACCTCAGGAGCACCATCCATGCGTCGTTCAACTCGTGATCTCCTTTTCTCCAGCGCAGCGGCAGAACAGCAAGTCTTGGCCGACGAAGTCTTGGTCTCGCCAGGCGCCGGCTTTCGCTTCAAGCCTGAAGCCAACGCACGCACCAGCCTGTTAACGGCATATCCCGGCTCCAGCGGCTCGATGCTTCCCGACAACTACCAGCCTGTTGAATTGGCCTGGAACGTCCCCGGCCCGACCGCCCTTATCGACGTCTATACGCCCGACAAGAACACCACCGGAACGCTGGTGGTCGATGGCGCCCACGTCATAGCGTCTTCCGACGTGCCCGGCGACAATGACTGGTTCGCAGTCACGCTTACGGCCGGCCAAACGTACGAGTTTGGTCAATATGCCTATGCCGGCGGCGTTCCGGGCGCGGAAGGCAGCGGCATTCCCCTGGGCGATGCCTATCTCGAAATTTATGATTCCAACGGCGATCTGCTCTCGATCGCCGATGGCGGCGGACCGAACACGCCGTCGGGGCTCGATGCGCTCATGACGTTCGAGGCGCCGTATTCGGGCACCTTCTATGTCAACGCCACGTCCTACGACAATACCGGCGACGGGGCCGGGGATTTCGTCGGTGATTACGAGATTTTCGCCAGAACCGCGACCGGAACCTTCTATACCACGACTTATGACATCTCGAGCCCGCTCCACTCGATCGACTGGGGCGGCGTCATGGTCAACCGGGAGCATGTTGCGGTACGCAATCCGGACGGCATGGAAGGCCCTCGACCGACTGGACAAGCGGCGGCGGATCCGCTCACCGTTGAGGGCAACTCCCTCGGCTTCCCGGGCAAGAACGTGATATACCTTTATTTCGCCGGCGAGGGCGACCTCTACGCGAATGCCGATTCAACCATCCCGGCCCAGGTCGTGATCCAGAATCCGTATCAGTATGAAGTCCAGGCCATGCTGGCCGCGGCGAACGAATTCTCCAAGGTCGCCGATGTGGTCTTTGTCTCCAATTATACATTGAATACGGCGACTGGCCTCTACGAGCGCGACCCGACTATCGAGTACAAGCCCGGTCCATTGGGACCCGAGGCCGGTGTCAAATATGCCGCCGGAGTGGATGACGGCTTCGACGCGGATTTCTTCTACTTCTCGTATCCCGGTACGCCCGGGCCTGGAATTTCTCTGCTCGGCTCGATGAACCCGCCCGATAATGGCGACGAAGGCGTTGCCCAGTTCAATTCCGCGGACGAGCGCTGGAACGCCCAGATGCTTCAGCCGGGCGGCTTCTCCTTCGTCACCCTGATCCACGAATTCGGCCACGGCATGGGCCTGGCGCACCCGCACGACACCGGCGGCGGCTCGAGCATCATGCGGGGCGTGGAGCCCGGCACCGTCCCCGGCGAGGATGGCGGGGCCGGAGCGTTCGACCTCAACCAGGGCGTCAACACGATGATGTCCTACAATGACGGGTGGGAAAAGTCGCCCTACGGCCAGCCCGAGACCAACAATGAAGGCTATGGCTGGCTCGGCAGCCTGATGGCGCTCGACATCGCGGTCATCCAGGACAAATATGGCGTCAACGAGGAGTGGGCCACCGGCAACGACACCTATGTCCTGAAGGACGAGAACGAGTGGGGTGTCTATATCGATGCCGCGACCGGTCAGCCGGCTCAGCACGACGTCACCAATCAGTTGACGACCCGCGACGGCTATTATGAGGGCCAGAGCACCTTTTACTCGTCGATCTGGGATGCCGGAGGGGTCGATCAGATCATCTATAACGGTATCAAGGACACCACTATCGATCTGCGCCCCGCGACGCTCCAATATGAATATGGCGGCGCCGGATGGATGTCCTACGCCACCGGCATCTACGGCGGCTTCACCATCGCCAATGGCGCCACCATCGAGAACGCCACTTCGGGCGGCGGCAAGGATACCCTTGTCGGCAACAGCGCCAACAACGTGCTGAACAGCGGCGCCGGCGACGATCTGATCCGGGCCGAGTTCGGCGGCAACGACACAATCAATGCCGGCGACGGGCACGACTACATCTACTTCGGCGATGCGCTCGGCGCCGGGGACAGCATCGATGGCGGTGCGGGCACCGACACGCTTGGCCTGATCGGCACCTACAATATGACGTTCGGCGCCAGCCAGCTGGTCGGCATCGAGCGGATCGCGGTCTACTCGAACTCGGCCGAAGGGCCCGGCACGGCGAGCTACAACCTGACCACGATCGACTCCAATGTCGGCGCGGCGGGCCTGTTCGTCACCGCGGCGTCCCTCAAGGCTGCCGAGACCTTGGTGTTCAACGGCACGGCCGAAACCGATGGTGCCTTCCGAGTTCAGGGCGGATCGGGCGCGGACATCATCGCCGGCGGTGCGAAGGCCGATTACTTCACCGGCAATGCGGGCAACGATCAGCTCTACGGCCTTGGCGGCAACGACACCCTTGTCGGCAGCGCGGGCGCGGACCAGCTCCGCGGCGGCGACGGCAAGGACATCTTCCGCTTCACTGCAACCTCGGATTCGGTGGTTGGGTCTTCGGACAAGATCCTCGACTTCCAGCGCGGCAGCGACAAGATCGACCTGGCGGCGATCGACGCCAACAGCAACGCCGGCGGCGATCAGGCCTTTACCTTCATCGGCAGCGGCGCCTTCACCGGCGCCGGTCAGCTCCGCTCGACCTACGACACGGCGGCGGGTGCCTGGAAGATCGAAGGCGATGTCAACGGCGACGGAACGGCCGACTTCATGCTCCACGTCTCGGGCACCCAGACCCAGCCGATCGTGGCGACCGACTTCCTGCTCTAAGCCCAGGCGAAAGTTTTGACGAATTGGGCGGCCCCCGGACAGCTTCGGCTTTCCGGCGGGTCGCCCAAGTCGTTTTGGGGCGCCGCCTGTGCGCGGCGTGGGCCTAAAGCGACGGGGGGTCGAGCAGGTAATCGGCGCGATAGTGCGCGTAGAGCGGATCGTCAGCGAAGGCGCTCGCCCGTCCTCGGAAGAAGTCGATATGGGCGTCGGCGATCAGCGCTTCGCTGACCGGGACGGCAGGAAACACCGCTTGCAAGGCGCCGGCTGCCAACCGCCACGGGGGCGAGCCGATGCGGGCCGCATGCCATCGTTGCAGCCGCCTTCCGCCGATCCGGGCAAGCGCGCGCGCCAGGCGCGGGTACCAGCGCATTTCGTGCGGCTTCAGAGAAGGGTTGAGCCTGTCCAGCGGTATGTCGAGGCGGTCGATGCCGAGCCTCGCCTCCAGCGCGCGCAGAAAGGCGGACGGATCGTCGCGGAGCAGCTCGTAGGGCAGAGCGATCACCCGGCCGCCGAACGCCTCCCGGTAGATGCGGACGAGGTAGTCGTAATCCCAGGCATGAACGGCGTACGCCATGTCCTCCTGGCCGACCTCGCGGAAGACGTAGAAGTCTTCCTCACCGCCCTCCCGCACATATTGCGAGTAGCCGGACACGAGAACCGAACGGAAGCCGCGGGTCAGCAGCAGGATGTGCGCCTCGGAAAAGGCCTCGGCAAGCTGCCCGCAGACGTCCGCCTGAACCCGAGCGAGCTCCGCCCCCGCCACGCCAAACGGCGCGGTGAATTGTTCGGAGCTGATCGCGGTCCAGCGCCCCCCGGGCCGCCTGGCACGCTCCGCGAGCGCGCCGATGTCGGGGTAATGCTCGCCATCCCCGCGCACCAGGTCCACTTGGCCGTGCGCCGCGAACCAGCGCTGGACGAAGTGGGTCCCGGCCTTTGCGTAGCCGATATGGATCAGGTGGGGCAGTTGGTCCTCCCGCGGTTGAATACGCCGATGCCGCCGCCATCTTGTGGCACAAGAGCATCAAACGGGCACCCATCCAGTTATGAACGACTTTCTCACCCCCAAGGCGGTGGTCGCCGCACTCGACGCGCACATCGTCGGCCAGACCGAGGCGAAGCGCGCCGTCGCGGTGGCGCTGAGGAACCGCTGGCGGCGCCAGCAGCTTCCCGACGGCCTGCGCGACGAAGTGACGCCGAAGAACATCCTGATGATCGGGCCCACCGGCTGCGGCAAGACCGAGATCTCGCGCCGCCTGGCCAAGCTTGCCGACGCCCCGTTCGTGAAGGTGGAAGCGACCAAGTTCACCGAAGTCGGCTATGTCGGCCGCGACGTCGAGCAGATCGCCCGCGATCTTGTCGAGGAAGCGGTTCGGCTGGAGAAGGAGCGCCGGCGGATCGCGGTCAAGGACGCGGCCGAGCAGGCGGCGCTCGAGCGATTGCTTGATGCGCTAACCGGCAAGGGCGCGAGCGAGGCGACTCGCGAAAGCTTCCGCGCCCGTTTCCGCGACGGCCATCTCGACGCCAGCGAGGTGGAGCTTGAAGTCTCCGACACCCCCGCCGCGCCGTTCGAGGTGCCCGGGATGGGCGGCCAGATGGGCATGATCAACTTAAGCGACATCATGTCCAAGGCACTCGGCCAGGCCCCCAAGAAGCGCCGCCGCCTCAAGGTACGCGAAGCCTGGAACCGGCTGATCGAAGAGGAAGCGGACAAGCGCCTCGATCAGGAGGACGTGACCCGCACCGCCTTGGCCGACGCGGAAGCCAATGGCATCGTGTTCCTGGACGAGATCGACAAGATCGCGGTTTCCGACGTGCGCGGCGGATCGGTGAGCCGCGAAGGCGTTCAGCGCGATCTGCTTCCGCTCATCGAGGGCACCACGGTGGCCACGAAATACGGGCCGATGAAGACCGACCACATCCTCTTCATTGCGTCCGGCGCCTTCCATGTCGCCAAGCCGTCCGACCTCCTTCCCGAGCTTCAGGGCCGGTTGCCGATCCGGGTGGAATTGAAGGCGCTGACCGAGGAGGATTTCGTCCGCATCCTGTCCGAAACCGAAGCGAGCCTGACCGAGCAATATCGTGCTCTGATCGCCACCGAGGGCGTCGAGGTGCGCTTCACGGACGACGGCATTCGCGCCATCGCGCGCATTGCCGCCGAGGTGAACGGCCAGATCGAGAATATCGGCGCTCGCCGGCTTTCGACGGTGCTGGAGAAGCTGCTGGGGGACGTCAGCTACGAGGCGGAGGAACGGCGCGGCGAGACGGTGACGGTGGACGCCGCCTATGTCGACCGGCAGCTCGCGGACATCGCCCGCAACACCGATCTCAGCAAGTACGTGCTTTAGGCTTCGCTACGCGCGAAGGCGAGATTGCGGGCGGCGCGGGTCAGCACTTCGGGTGCGGTGTCGCCGGGGAGCAATGCGGTCGCCGCGACCACGGTGTTGAGCGTTACGCGGGCATGGCCGAGGTCGAGCGGGGCCTTGGCGATGCAGCGCCCCAGCCGCTCGGCGGTGTCAATTGCGCTGTCATGATCCATATGGTCGAGGATGAGGCCGAATTCGTGCGCGCCGGTGCGGGCGAGAAGATCGGTGGTGCGGATCAGGCCCGCCAGGGTCTGGCCGAGATGGACGAGCGCGGCTTCGACGCCCATCGGACCATGCGCGTCCTCGATCCCATCCACCCCTGCGAGTTCAAGCGAAACTACCGCCGCCCTCGTCCCGTGGCGGCCGGCGACACTCGCGACCCGCTCAAGCGCGCGCGCGAAGCGACGCCCGTCGGCAAGGCCGGTGAGGGCGTCCGTCTCCGTGCCTTCCTCAAGTTCGCGGATTCGGCGTTGCGCGTCGGCAAGCGCGGCGCGGAGGATCATGTTTTCGGCTGCCGGGTCGGCGGCGCCAAGGGCTTGGAGGGTCTGCTCTTCTCTCATGGCCCCTGCCTTTAGCGCAGCGGGGTTAACAGGCGGCAAAGGCGCGGCTAGAGACGGGCCTCAGCGCGCGAAAGGTGGGGCATGGCCGACGTCGGGATCATCATGGGCAGCCGATCGGACTGGGAAACGATGCGCCACGCATCCGAAACCCTCGACGCGCTTGGCGTGCCTTACGAAACCAAAGTCGTCTCCGCCCACCGCACGCCCGACCGCTTGTTCGATTACGCAAAGGGGGCCGCCGAGCGCGGGCTGAAGGTGATCATCGCGGGCGCGGGCGGGGCGGCGCACCTGCCGGGCATGGCGGCGTCCATGACGCGCCTTCCGGTGCTTGGCGTGCCGGTCGAGTCCAAGGCCCTGTCCGGAATGGATAGCCTCCTGTCCATTGTCCAGATGCCCGCCGGCGTGCCGGTCGGCACCTTGGCGATCGGCAAGGCGGGGGCGGTCAACGCGGGGCTGCTCGCGGCGGCCATATTGGCGACCACCGACCATGCGCTGGCGACGCGGCTCGATGCGTGGCGGCAGAAGCAGACCGACGCGGTGGCCGAGAGCCCGGAATGACGGTCCCGCCGGGCTCCACCATCGGCATCGTCGGCGGCGGCCAGCTTGGCCGGATGCTTGCGGTGGCGGCGGCGCAGCTCGGCTACCGCTGCCACATCTACGCCCCCGACGAAGCGCCGCCCGCGGCGGAGGTTGCCGCCTTGTTCACCCGGGGCGCCTGGGACGACGAGGAGAAGCTCGCGAGCTTCGGGCGAAGCGTCGATGTCGCAACGTACGAGTTCGAGAATATTTCGGCGGGTGCCCTCTCCGCATTGGCTGCAGAGGCGCCGCTGTTTCCCCCGCGCGTCGCGCTCGAAACGGCGCAGGACCGGGTGGCGGAGAAGGAGTTCGCGGCGTCGCTGGGTGCCCGCCCTGCCCGCTTCGCGCCGGTGGCGAGTCGTGAGGAACTGGACGCGGCGATTGCGCAGGTCGGCACCCCGGCCGTGCTCAAGACGCGCCGCTTCGGCTATGACGGTAAGGGGCAGGCGCGGATCATGACGCCGGCCAATGCCGATGGGGCGTGGGAGGCGGTGCGCGGCGCTCCTTCCATCCTTGAAGCCTTTGTCGATTTCTCAGCTGAATTCTCGATTTTGCTGTGCCGGGGCGCGGACGGCGAGACGGTGACCTGGCCGGTGCCGAGGAACGAGCATGACGACGGCATCCTTGCCCGTTCGCTGGTGCCCGCCGGGGCCGATCTCGCCGACGCGATTGCCGACGCCGAGCCGATCGCGCGCAAAGTCGCCGATGCGCTGGACTATGTCGGCTTGCTGACGCTGGAATTCTTCGCCGGAGCCGACGGCGCGGTGTTCAACGAAATGGCGCCGCGAGTCCACAATAGCGGCCACTGGACGATCGAGGGCGCGCTCACCTCCCAGTTCGAAAACCACATCCGCGCGATCTGCGGCCTGCCGCTGGGTGCAACCGACCTGACGGCGCCGCGCGTGGAGATGCGCAACCTGCTGGGCTCCGACGCCGAACGCTGGCGCGAGATTCTGGCCGACCCCTGCTCCCACCTTCACCTCTACGGCAAGAAAAAGGGGCGGCCGGGGCGCAAAATGGGGCACGTCACGCGGTTGCTGGGCGTCGGCGATTAACCAGTTCCTCCCTGTCGCCGAAGGCGATGGGGAGGGGAACCGCCTGCAAGGCGGTGGAGGGGTGAATCCACTTGGAAAGTCAGGTTTACCCCTCCACCATGCTTCGCATGGTTCCCCTCCCCATGCGTTTTGCGCATGGGGAGGAACTTAGCGCTCGCCGGGTTTCAGGGCCGCGTGGGCGCGGCGGGTGCAGGGGCGGCGACCGGCTTCATCTCCTCGATCGGCAGGCCGAGCTTCTGGAGCTGGGGGCGGACCTTGGCGGCGTCGCCAACAACGACCCAGACGATCTTTTTGGGATCGATCACCTGCCGCGCCGCCTGATCGAGGCCGGCGACCGTCATGCCGCGGTAGCGATCCGCGATCGTTTCCCAATAATCGTCCGGGCGGCCGTAGAGAGCGTTGGAGCGGAGTGCGCCCAGCACCGCGTTCGAGGTTTCGAACTGGCCGGCGAGCTGGCGGGTGTTGCCGTTGATCACCCGCTGAAGCTCCGACGCCTGGACGCCGTTCTTGCCGGTGAAGCTGCCGATCTGGTCCATCAGCACCCGGATGGCGTCGCCGGTGCGGTCCGCCTGGACGGGCGCGTTGATGACGTAGGGCACCATGTTCTCGCGAAGACCGAGCGAACTGGACGAGCCGTAGGACCAGCCCTTGGTTTCGCGCAGGTCCATGTTGATGCGCGACAGGAAGTCGCCGCCCAGCACTTCATTGGCCGAACGCAGCATCAGCAGATCGTCGGTGCCGCGAACCGGCAGAACCGTGCCTGCGGTGATCAGAGACTGCGGCGATTGCGGACGATCGACCAGGATGATCCGGGCACGCGGCGCCGGCGTCGGGGCGGCGAAATTCTTCACCCCCTTGGCCGCGGCGGGTGCCGTCCAATTACCGAGGCGGGCGTCCAGTTGGCGGACGAGGTCGGCAAGCGGCAGATCGCCGACCGCGAAGATGGCCGCATTGTCCGGGCGGATCCAGCTCTGGTGAAAGCGGACGAGGTCGTCGCGGCTGATGCGCTGCAGGGCGGCGGGATCGCCGCTGCCGCTGGAGGGCCGGCCGTAAGGGTGATTAGCGCCGTAGAGCACGACGGGAAGCGTCCGCGCGGCAAGGCCGGCGGGCTGGGTCAATTCCTGCGCCACCTGGGCGAGCTGCTGGGCGCGCAGGCGCTCCACTTCCGCCGGATCGAAGGCGGGGTTGCGAATCACATCGGCCAACAAATCGAGCGATGGCCCGAGGTTCGGAGTTAGCGCGGAGAGCGACACCGCCGTGCGGTCAAGCGCCGCGCCGGCGCTGATCTCGGCCCCGAGGCGCTCCTGCTCCTCGGCGAGCTGGATCGAGTTGCGGGTGGTGGTGCCCTCCTCCAGGAGGTTGAGCATCAGCGCCTGGGTGCCGAGCGCATCAGCGGGATCGGCGGCGACGCCGGCATTGAACTCGACGGCGATGCGGACCACGGGCACGCTGTTGCGGCGGGCGTAAACCACGGGGATACCGTTCGAGAGAGTGGCGCGCTCAACCGTCGGGAAATCGAGATTGCCGATGGTGCCGACGGCGGGCTGCTCGCGCGGGGCGAATTCAAGCGGCCGGGAGGTCGCCGCGCCGCCTTCGGGGGAACTGGAGGCGAAGGGCATCGGCGCCAGCGGCTTGTCGCCAGCCTCGGGCTGGCGGTAATAACGGGGACGCTGGCTCGCAGCGCCGCCCTTGGCGCCGCCGGCTTCCTGGTAGGCCGGGCGCTCGCCGGGCTCGACCCGGAGGGCGTAGACCGGGCGGGTCAGCCACTTGTTCATTGCCGCGCGCACGTCGGCGGGGGTGACCTTGGCGTAAGCCTGAAGCTGCTTCTTATAATATTCGGGATCGTTGGCGTAGAGCGCGCCTTCGGCAAGCGCGACGGCCTTGCCGCCGAAGCCGCCGACCTGCTCGAGCCCGCGGATGCGGTTGGCGACGTCGGTCATCACCACGCGCTGCACTTCGTCCTCGCTTGGGCCGGTGCGGATGTAATCGGCGATGATCGCGTCGAGGCGCTGGCCAACCTGATCGGCGTCCTGCCCCGGCTTCACGTCGACGGTGACTTCGAACATGCTGATGCGGTGGAACGCCTGCATGGAGGCGGAGACACGCACTGCGCTCTGGTCCTTGCGGACCAGCTCGTTGTCGAGGCGAGAGCTCGCCAGGCCGCCGAGCACGCCGGCGGCGACATCGAGGGGAACGAGGTCTTCGCTGAGCATGCCGGGGACGGCCCAGTTGCGGTACAGCCGCGTGTTGGCGACTCGGTCCTTCATCACCTCCATCTTTGGGGCAGCAAGGGTCGGCACCGGCGCTTCGGCGGGCGTGTTGACGGGGCCCCGCGGAATGTCGCCGAAATATTTCTCAACCAGCGGGCGCGCTTCGGCGGCGGAAACGTCGCCGGCGAGCACCAGCACCGAATTGTTCGGGCCGTAGCGGCTGCGGAACCAGTTCTTCACGTCTTCCAGGCTTGCCGAATCGAGATCGGACATCGAGCCGATGGTGGAGTGGCGGTAGGGGTGGCCTTCCGGGAACAGCGCCTCGAGCTGGGCATATTCGACAAGCCCGAACGGCTCGTTGTCGCCCTGCCGCTTTTCGTTCTGGACGACGCCGATCTGGTTGGTGAGGTTCTGCTGGGTGATCGCGCCGAGCAGGTGGCCCATGCGGTCGCTTTCCAGGAAAAGCGCCCGCTCCAGCGCCGGGCGGGGCACCGTCTGGAAATAATTGGTGCGGTCGAACCAGGTGGTGCCGTTGAAGTCGGTGGCACCGATTTCCTTCAAGGGCTCGAAATAATCGCCCGGAGCGTTTTCGGAGCCGTTGAACATCAGGTGCTCGAACAGGTGGGCGAAACCGGTCTTGCCGTTGGGCTCGTCCTTGGATCCGACATTGTACCAGACGGACACCGCAACGACCGGGGCCTTGCGGTCCTCGTGGATGACGACCTTGAGGCCGTTGCCGAGCGTGAATTGCTCGTAGGGGATATCAACCTGCCGGACCAGGGAAGCGACCGGCGCGGCGGCGCTGCGGGCGGGGCCGGCAGCCGGCGCTTCGGCCGACGCGGTGGCCGGTGCGTCGTCCGCGGCAGTGGTGGAGCAGGCGGGAAGGGCGAAGGCGGAAAGAAGGGCGAAGGAGAGAAGCATCCGGCGCATTCGAAAATCCCTTTTCGAGTCTCGAGTCGGCGGCACAATAGAGGCAAAGCGGCGCCGCGCAACGTGATTGCTTTAGAGAACAATCGCCGCTGCTTCCCAGTGCGTGCTGCTCTGCTATAGCGCACGACATCTCCTCACCCTCACCAGGGATCACGCATGAAAATCAAGTTCCTCGCCGCTGCCGCCGCTTTCGCACTCGCGTCCGGCGCCCACGCCCAGACGGCGGGCACCACGCCCGAATTCACCGCCGAATCCTTTCGCTCGCACGTGGCCTTCCTGGCCGACGACCGGCTGGAAGGGCGCGATGCAGGGAGCCCCGGCTATGAACTCGGCGCGCTGTACGTGGCGACGCAGTTCGAGGGGCTCGGCCTCAAGCCCGGCGGCGACGGCGGCTGGTACCAGCAGGTGCCCTTCGTCCAATACAAGATGGGCGATGGTGCCGGCCGGGTAACCATCGGCGGCAGGAGCTTCGCCAACCGCGCCGAGGTCCTGGTTGCGCCGAGCCCGGTGGCGGGCGCGCAGGCGGTGGAAGCGCCGGTGGTGTTCGTCGGCTACGGCATCGACAGCCCGGCGGCGGGCATCGAGGACTACAAGGGGCTCGACGTGAAGGGGAAGATCGTCGCCATGTTTGGTGGTTCCCCAAAGGGCCTGCCGAGCGACGTCGCCGCGCACCTGAACTCGGACAAGCGCCGCATGGCCGCCGCGCGCGGTGCGGTCGGCATCATCATGCTGCGCAGCGCGGAGGAAGCAACCCGCAGGCCGTGGGCGCGTATGACGCAGTCGGCGGGCGAGCCGGCGCTGACCTGGCTCGGCAAGGACGAGCAGCCCTATAGCGCGGCGCCCGGCGTGCGCGCCCGCGCCAGCCTCGACACCCCCGCCGCGGAAGCGCTGTTCGCCGGATCGAAGCGCAGCTTCGCGCAGGTGCGGGCCGAGCTTTCCCAGCCCAATGCGCGGCCCAAGGGCTTCGCGCTGAAGCAGACCGCGCGCATCGAGCAGGAAAGCACGGTGACCCGCACCACTAGCCCCAACGTGCTCGGGGTCATCCCCGGCTCCGATCCGGCGCTGGCGAACGAATATGTGCTCCTCATGGCCCATCTCGACGGCCTCGGCGTGCATGGGGACGCGGGCGAGGACAGGGTCCACAACGGCGCGATGGATAACGCCACGGGCGTCGCCACCCTGCTGGAGGTCGCGAGGGCGATGCAGCTTCCCGGCAACCGCCCGAAACGCTCCATCCTGCTTGCGGCGGTGACGGCCGAGGAAGACGGCCTGCTCGGCGCGCAATATCTCGCCCGCAACCCGGTGGTCGGCAACGGCAAGGTGGTCGGCGTGGTCAACCTCGACATGCCGGTGCTGCTTTACGACTTCCAGGACGTGATCGCGTTTGGCGCGGAGCACAGCACGATGGGCGCGATCGTTGCGCGCGCCGCCGGCAAGATGGGCGTGAAGCTCAGCGGCGATCCGCTGCCGCAGGAGGGGCTGTTCACCCGCTCCGACCATTACCGCTTCGTGCAGGAAGGCATCCCGGCCGTGTTCCTGATGACCGGCTTCGCCAATGGCGGCGAGGAGAAGTTCACCGGCTTCCTGTCGACCAACTACCACAAGCCGACTGACGATCTGAAGCTGCCCTTCGACTGGAAAGCCGGAGCCAAATTCGCCCAGATCAACTATCTGATCGCAAGCGAGATCGCCAACGCTGCGGAAGCGCCCAGGTGGTACAGCGACAGCTTCTTCGGGAAGACGGTGGCGCCCAACGCGCCCAAGGCGACGCGCTGACTCAAAGCGGGGCGGCGAACCGGCGTTTGCCGCCCCCCGCGTTCTGAGGCATTGCGGGCACGAGACCAGCCGGAGGCACCCGCACAGCCATGTCCAATTTCGCCGAACAGTCCGAGTTGATCACCCGGGAGGAGAGCCCGGCGCCCCACATCCGCGACACGCTGGAGCGGCGCGTTTTCCGCTCCACGATCGTGATCATCGCCACCTTGACCGCGGCGTACCTGCTGTGGGTGCTGGTCGATCTGCTGCTGCTGCTCTTCGCCTGCTCGCTGGTGTCGCTGATCCTGCTCACCATCACCAACAAGCTGCGCGCCCACACCCGCCTGCCCTTCCCTGTCGCGCTCGGCATTACCGTGCTTGGCCTGCTGGCGCTGCTGATCGGCGCCTTCGCCTTTTTCGGCGCAACTCTGCAGGCTGAGTTTTCGGAGCTTGCCACGCGCCTCCCTGCGGCCTGGGCGGACGTCCAGGCGCGGCTTGCCGGTTCGCGTGTCGGCGCCGCGATCCTCGAGCGGGCGCAAGGCGTTGCGCCGAGCGGCCAAGCGATCGTCAACACGGTCACCACGGCGCTTGCCGCGGTCGGCGGCGCGATTTCAGGACTGGCAATCGTGCTGGTCGGCGGCCTCTACCTCGCCGCCCAGCCGACCCTCTATTCGGGCGGCCTGCTTCGCCTTATCCCCACCAAATTGCGCGGCCCGGCGGCGGTGACGCTCGACGCAATCACCATTTCGCTGGGCAACTGGCTGAAGGGCCAGGCGCTCGGCATGGTGTTCGTCGGGGTGGCTACCGGTCTCGGCCTGTGGCTGGCCGGGGTGCCCGCCGCCTGGGCGATCGGGCTGGTCGCGGGCTTGGCCGAGTTCGTCCCGTACCTCGGCATCCTGGTGGCCGGCATCCCGGCAATCGTGCTTGGCTTCGGACAGGGCACCGACACCGGCCTTTGGACCATCGGCGTGCTGATCGCGGTGCAGCAGATCCAGGGCAACCTCGTCATGCCGCTTCTCCAGAACAAGATGGTCGACCTGCCGCCGGCGGTGACCATCTTCGGGATCATCGCGGCCGGCATCCTGTTCGGGGTGGCGGGCGTGCTTCTCGCCACCCCGCTGACCATCGTCGTCCTGGTGCTGATCCGCCGCCTCTACCTCGAAGAAGACAAGGCCGAGGTTCTGGAAAGCGGCGATGCACCCCCCTCTCCGCCGCCGCCGGTTACGGCCGATTGACCCCTTGTGTTGCCCTAAAGCCACACTACATCCGCTCCCGAAAGGAGAGGCTCAGCGATGAACCTTGAGAAGTTTACCGATCGGGCGCGCGGATTCCTGCAGGCGGCGCAGACAGTCGCCGTGCGGATGAACCACCAGCGCATCGCGCCCGCGCACCTGTTGAAGGCGCTGCTAGAGGATGAGCAGGGCATGGCATCCGGCCTGATCGCCCGCGCCGGGGCAAGCGGCGATGCGGCGCGGCGGGAGTGCGATGAAGCGCTTGCCAAAATTCCCGTGGTCTCCGGCGCTGGTGCGTCGCAGGCGCCGGCGCTCGATGGTGAGACGATCCGGGTGCTCGATCAGGCCGAGCAGGTCGCGCAGAAGGCCGGCGACAGCTTCGTCACGGTGGAGCGGCTGCTGCTTGCGCTGGTGCTTTCCCCAAACACCGACGCGGGCCGCGCGCTTGCCGACGCGGGTTTGAAGGCGGACGCGCTCAACGCCGCGATCAACGAACTGCGCGGCGGCCGCACGGCGGACACCCAGTCGGCCGAGGACCGGTACGATGCGCTGAAAAAGTTCGCGCGCGATCTCACCCAGGCGGCGCGCGACGGCAAGCTCGATCCAGTCATCGGCCGCGACGAGGAGATTCGGCGCACGGTGCAGATCCTCGCCCGCCGGACCAAGAACAATCCGGTGCTGATCGGCGAGCCGGGCGTCGGCAAGACCGCCATCGCCGAGGGCCTCGCGCTGCGCATCGCCAACGGCGACGTTCCGGACAGCCTCAAGGACCGCAAGCTGATGTCCCTCGACCTCGGCTCGATGATCGCCGGCGCCAAGTATCGCGGCGAGTTCGAGGAGCGCTTGAAGGGCGTGCTCGACGAAGTGAAGCAGGGCGAAGGCGACATCATCCTGTTCATCGACGAAATGCACACGCTGATCGGCGCGGGCAAATCGGAAGGCGCGATGGACGCCTCCAACCTGTTGAAGCCGGCCCTTGCCCGCGGCGAACTGCACTGCATCGGCGCGACTACCCTCGACGAATATAAGAAGCATGTCGAAAAGGACCCGGCGCTGCAGCGGCGCTTCCAGCCCGTCTTCATCGGCGAGCCGACGGTGGAGGACACGATCTCCATCCTGCGCGGGCTCAAGGAAAAATACGAACTGCACCATGGCGTGCGGATCACCGACGGCGCGCTGGTGTCGGCGGCGACGCTCAGCCACCGCTACATCACCGACCGCTTCCTGCCCGACAAGGCGATCGACCTGATGGACGAAGCCGCGTCGCGGCTGCGCATGGAGGTGGAATCGAAGCCGGAGGAGATCGAGACTCTCGATCGGCGGATCATTCAGCTCAAGATCGAGCGCGAGGCCCTGAAGAAGGAAAAGGACCGGGCAAGCCAGGACCGGCTCAAGGCGCTGGAAGGGGAGCTTGCCAACCTCGAGCAGCAATCGGCCGAGCTCACCCAGCGCTGGCAGGGGGAGAAGGAGAAGCTGGCGGGCGAAGCCAAGCTCAAGGAGGAACTGGACCGCGCGCGGATCGAGCTCGAGCAGGCGCAGCGCGCGGGCGATCTCGGCAAGGCAGGCGAGATTCAGTACGGTCGCATCCCCGGCCTCGAGAAGCAGCTCGCCGAAGTGGAAGCGGCCAGCGCCGGGGCGATGCTGCGCGAGGAAGTAACCGACGAGGACATTGCCGGTGTGGTGGCGCGGTGGACCGGCATTCCGATGGAACGGATGATGGCCGGCGAGCGCGACAAGCTCCTCCAGATGGAGGCGCTGATCGGCAAGCGGGTGATCGGCCAGGCGGAGGCTGTCGCCGCCGTTGCCCGCGCCATCCGCCGCTCGCGCGCGGGCCTGCAGGACCCGAACCGGCCGATGGGAAGCTTCCTGTTCCTCGGCCCGACGGGCGTCGGCAAGACCGAGCTTACCAAGGCGCTTGCCGAATTCCTGTTCGACGATTCCACCGCCATGGTTCGGATCGACATGTCGGAGTTCATGGAGAAGCATGCGGTTTCGCGGCTGATCGGCGCGCCGCCGGGCTATGTCGGCTATGAAGAAGGCGGTGTGCTGACCGAGGCGGTGCGGCGGCGGCCCTACCAGGTGGTGCTGTTCGACGAGGTTGAAAAGGCGCATTCCGACGTCTTCAACATCCTCCTGCAGGTGCTCGACGATGGGCGGCTGACCGACGGCCAGGGCCGGACGGTGGACTTCACCAACACGATCATCATCCTCACCTCCAACCTCGGCAGCCAGTATCTCACCGGCCTGTCCGAGGGGCAGAAGGTTGAGGATGTCGAGCCGCAGGTGATGGAGATCGTGCGCGGCCATTTCCGCCCCGAATTCCTCAACCGCCTGGACGAGGTGATCCTGTTCCACCGCCTGTATGCCGAGCATATGGGACCGATCGTGGAGATCCAGGTGAAGCGGGTCGCCAAGCTGCTTGCGGACCGGAAGATCGTGCTGGACCTCACCGAAGGCGCCCGCGCCTGGCTTGGCCGGGTCGGCTACGATCCGGTCTACGGAGCGCGGCCCTTGAAGCGGGCCGTGCAGCGGTACCTGCAGGACCCGCTCGCCGACGCGATCCTGCGGGGCGACATCGCGGACGGGTCCACCATCCGGATCGAGGAGGGCGACGGCAAGCTCATCATCACCTGAGCGTGTGCGGGCCGGGCCTTGGCCGGGCGGCGCGCCCTAGTGCGCGCCGCGGCCCGGGTCGGGGCTGTGGCCGCTCGCGTCGGCGGCTTCGAAGAACAGGCGCAGCATGGTCCGCTCGGCCTGGCTGAGGTGCGGGTTCCAGACGTCGAAGATGAGCACCGCGCGCGGCAGGTCGCTGCCGTTGCGCGCTTCATGCTCGATCGTGTCGTCGAACGCGAAGGCGCGGCCCTCCTCCCACATCCGGGTCTCGCCGCCGACTCGGAACGTGCATCCGGGCGGCACGATCAGCGGCAGGTGGACGATGGCACGGACGTTGCTCACCCCGGTGTGCGGCGGGATGACCGCCTTGGGGCCGAGGATGGAGAAGAATGCGGTCGGCGCGCGGCCCTTGATCTGGGCGCGGGGCAGGCCCTCCAGTGCCTTGGCAGTGATCGGGCAGCGCTTGCACGCTTCCTCAATCGGCGCGCCGTGGCGCCAGAGGTGAAAGGCGCTCCAGTCCTTCGACTTGTCGAGCGGGCTCCATTTGCCTTCGGGGGTTCCGGGCTGGAGATCGACATAAGGCTCGAACCCGATCGCACCATCGGCGAGCAGCGTTTCGAACTCCGCGCGGATAGCGCCGGTCTGCGCCTCGAGTGCGTCCATCCACGGGAAATGCTCCCGGTCGAAATATTCGTCGGCGGGGAGGAAGGGGTAGTGAACGCCCATGCAATCGTTGAAGTAGATGGTGCGGCGGCCGAGCACGGCGTCGATGGCCGCGTCGAAGCGCCGCTTGTCGCGGCCCTCCAGGGTGCCGCGCTGGCCCTCTAGGGCCCGGTCGATCGTGGCGCCGAACAGCGCCTGGCGTTCGGCGACAAAGGATTGCGCGCGGTTCAGGACCTCCCGCAGCGGCGCCGGCAGGTCGGGAATGGCCGCGCCGAGCGTGATCACCGCGCTCCAGCGCTGCACCGCCTCGGCATTTTCGCCTTGTCGCTCGTGCAGTTCGGCGAGGCGAAGCAGGCCCATAAAATGGCGCTGGTCGGTGTCGAGGACGCGCAGCAGGCTGCCCCGCTCGCCCTCGATATCGCCGGTGACGCGCTGCGCCTTTGCAAGGTTCATCCACAGCGGCGCGGCCTGCGGATCGGCCTCTGCGGCGCGTGCGAACCAACCTGCGGCGGCGGCGGCGTCCCCGCCGGCAAGCGCCTGTAGCCCCAGTGCGTTAAGCGCGGCGGCGTTCTGCGGGTCGAGCTGAACCGCCTGCTCGAACAGGCGAACGGCTTCGACGTTGCGTCCGGCGCGGCGCATCCCCTCAGCCTGCTCAAGGATCCGAGCGACCTGCGGATCGGCAATTCGGTGATCTGTCATGCTAAGCGAAACTCCCGACCGGCGCGGGTTTAACGATCGTCCGGCGGTAGCGGAAGCCGGCACCGGCGCCCGGGCGAAGCATCGGTTTTCGTAAAGCGCGGCGGCTTGCGCGTGGCGGGCGGGCTGTGCACAAGCTCCCGCATGGCGCAGCAGCATCCAACCGCCGGGGCGGTCGCCGGCGATCCGCTTTGGCTTGCCCACCGCTACGATCCGGTTGGCGACAGCGTGCATTTCGTGCCGGTATCGCGGGACGAGCATCGGGCGGCGACCTTCCTTACCGACGAATATCTCGGCGACCGAACGCCCGTTCCGGTGGCGCGCGCCGAGGCCGTGCGCAATGCGGGGGCGGCGGCGCCCATTCACTTCATCCTCCATTCGGCCTTTTGCTGCTCGACTTTGCTTGCGCGCGCATTCGACATCGAGGGGATTTCGATGGGCCTCAAGGAGCCGGTGATCCTCAACGATCTGGTCGGCTGGCATCATCGCGGCGGCGAGCCGCGCCGGGTGGGGGCGGTGCTGGACGACGCGCTGACCTTACTCGCCCGGCCCTTTTCGGCTGGCGAGGCGGTGATCGTGAAACCGTCGAACCTGGTCAACGGCTTCGCGTCCGCGATACTGTCGTTGCGGCCCGGAGCGCGCGCGCTGCTGCTGGAGGCGCCGCTGCGCACCTATCTCGGCTCGGTGGCGAAGAAGGGGATGTGGGGGCGGCTGTGGGTTCGCGATCTGTTGGCCAAGCAGCTCAAGGAGGGGCTGGTCGATTTCGGCTTCTCGCCGGACGATTATTTCGGCCAGACCGACCTCCAGGTCGCGGGTGTCGGCTGGCTTGCCCAGCACGCGCTGTTCGCCCGCCTGGCCGGGCAATTCGGCCCGGAGCGCGTCAAGATGCTGGACAGCGAAACGCTGGTTGCGCGCCCCGCCGAAACGATGGCGGAGACGGCTCGCCTCTTCGGCCTGAACATCGGCGCGTCGGCGATCGCCGCAATCGCAGAGGGGCCGGTTTTCAACCGCCACTCAAAGTTCGGCGGGAGTTTCGGCGCTGCGGAGCGGGCGGCCGAGCACAGCGACGCCGCGTTGATACACGCCGACGAAATCGAGAAGGTCGCGATCTGGATCGAAGCGGTGGCCGATCGCCTCGGTCTCCCGATGACGATGGCCGCGCCCTTGCTCAGGGGTTAATTGCCCCGGCTTTTGCCTTGAAGCTCGTCCACCATCCGGCGAGCGCCGGTTTGCTGGGACTCGGCAATCCGCTCCCACTCCTTGCGAGTGAAGCACTGCTTGCGCTTTTTCACGAGCGAACCCGTCTCCAGAACCGCCTTGCAGACCCGCTCTTCGGCCTTTTCCCCGCCGACATCGGGACCGGCTGCCGCAACCGGGGCGGACAACAGACTCCCGCCAAGCACGCACCCCAATAACAAAGAACGCATAGTAACCTCCCACTTTCGGAGCCGGTTTTAACACGAAACGGCGCGCCGTGGAACCGTGCCGTCACAGGTGTGCAAAATTTGGCAAGCATCTTTGCCCGGCCAGTTTTTGCCGCACAAAAAAAGGGGCAGGCTTTTCGGCCCACCCCTTTTCGAGTTGCAGTTCAGCGTTTGAACTAGAAGCGGAGCCTCACGTTCGCGCCGAAGCGGCGGCCAAGCGCGTCGTAGGTCGACGGGAAGGTGTTGCCGCTGTTGTAGGTGGTGGAGCCAGCGCCGGCGCCGACGAGCGGCGGCTTGCTGTCGAAGATGTTCTCGGCGGTGAGCGTGAAGGTCATCGTCTCCGAAACGTTGAAGCGCGCCGACAGATCGAAGTAGTGGCGGGCCGCGATCGTGCCGAGGTCCTGATCGCCGAAGCCGGTAACCGGGCCGCTGTAGAATGCGCCCTGGTCCAAGACATCAGCCGGCTCCTGCTTCACGCTGTCGATGTAGCGCCACAGCAGCGACAAATCGATGTCCTCGAAGCTGAGCGTGGTCCGCTGCGAGAACTGATACTTCGGCTGAATGGAGCCGCAGTTCACGCTGTAGAAACCGACGCAATCACGATCGATCGACGTCGGCGTCGCCTGGAACCGCGAGTTGCGGTTGTAGGTGCCGACGAAGCCGAGGTTTAGGCCCGCGAAGCCGAGATCGCGACGATAGTTGACCGTCAGATCGACGCCATCGTTGTAGATCTTACCGAGGTTCGAGAGCGGCAGGAACAAGCCCGGAGTCGTTGCCGAGTCACCATCCAGCGCACCCGTAACTGGGTTACGGCGAATGATCGTGCAAGCCTCGGTGCCAGCCGCACCGGCAGGCGGGTTGAACTGATCGGCGCCAAAGCAGTCGGCGATCGCGTCACCCGGGGTTGGGCTCGAAACGGCGCCCTTCACCTTGATGTTGAAGTAATCGAGGGCAACCGTGAGACCCGGGATGAAGTCCGGCTGGAACACGCCGCCAACGGTGAAGGTGTTCGCCACTTCCGGCCGCAGGAGGACGTTGCCGCCACCGGTTGCGTTCGCCTGGCCCGCTGTGGGATCGTTGATCGCGCCGATGTTGGCAGCGGTTGCACCCTGCGCAAGGCAGACTTCCCGAAGCGTACCGGTCGGAGTTGGGCGGCCGTTCGGCCCCGTCAGCTCGCTGTTGATCGTTGCGCAGGGATCGGTGCCCAGGTTGGTCAGGCCCGTGGAGAGAGGCGAGAAGAGTTCGCCAATGTTCGGGGCGCGAACAGCGCGGGCATAGGTGCCGCGGAACTTGAGGCCGGCGCCCGGCTCCCAAGTAGCACCGCCCTTGTAGGTCGTGGTCTTGTATGTCGGATTGCCCGGCGCGTCGACATGGTAGACCGAGTAACGCACGCCGGCCTCGAGGGAGAGTTCCTCGAAGAAGGGGCGATCCTGAACCAGCGGAAGCACCAGTTCGCCGAACGCTTCGCGAACGTTGTAGCCGCCGTCGATGTTCGGAGCAGCGCCGCCGGCGCCGCCGAGTTCGCCCGGGGTCTGAGCAAGAGTGTCGGAACGCTGCGACGCGGTGTAGCGGCGATATTCCACACCGGCCGCGAAGCCGAAGCTGTCATTGGCGAACGGCGACACGAAGCCGACGTCGCCGCTGACCACGGCGCGAGCCTGCGCGATCGAGGTGAACACCGTCGAGGTCGACTCCCCGGTGATGTACGGGATTGCTTCGGGCTGGATGCTGCCCGCAGGACCGAAGATGTTGATCGGAACGCAGCCCGAGCCCGCCGTGATGTCGGCACCGCCAGTGGCACCGTCGAGGCAGGTCGCGGTATTGGTCGCGAACAGCGCGGAGCGGAGGCGGGAGGTCAGCACATAGCCCTGAAGGGTCTGCCGGTTCTCGCTCTCACCGTACGAACCGTTGACGTCGAAGTTGATCGCGCTGGTGATGTCCCCGCGAACGCCGGCACGAACGTCGAACACCTGGCTGACATATTCGCTGATGCGCGGGCCGACTTCAACCGCACGGCGGCTGACATTGGTGGACACGGTGCGGAAGTTGGGATCGTTGGGGTTGGTCGCCACAGCGGCCGCGTTGCACTCAGCCTGCGTAAACAGCGGCGTGTACGTCACCTGACCTGAGACAGCGGTGCCAGCGGCGTTGACGCCGGAAACACTCGGCGCAACGTTCAAGGCGCAGAACTGATTCCGCAGAGCAGCGGGCAGGAACGGGTTGCTGAGCGGGATTTCCACGGCAGAGCCGAAGGAGCCCGACGGAGCCACAATCGTCTCAACCGTGTTCTTCGAGAAAAGGCCGCGCGTGTAGAGCTCGATGCCGTCGGCCACCTCATAGCGTGCCTGGCCGAACATGTTGAAGCGCTCGAACGGCGTCTGGAAGATGTTGTCCGGATTGAAGTTGAAAGCGGAGAACGGAGCGACTGCCTGACCGGCGGCGTTAACCTGGCGAGCGGCGCCGTTGGCGAGACCACCTGCAACTGGAACAAGAAGCGGAACCTGCACCGGGTTATCCACACTCACGGGCTTCGTCGGATCGAACTTCGGGTTGGCGACGAGGCCGTTCTGCACGAATGCAGGCGTCGTGCTGGGGTTCGCGCCCACGAGAGGCCGGGTGCCGGTGAAGCGCGACGGCACCGCAGTGCCCGAACCGCCGCCGACGGCGCCCGAGTAGGTGTCGACGTTCAAACGGGAGATATAGCGATCGCCCTGGTAGACCGGGTCAACTTCCTGATAGCCGACGCTGAACACCGCGTTGCCGCGGCCATCGTCGAAGTTTGCGCCAATGGTCACGTCGGCGCGCAGGCGGTTGCCGTCGCCTTCCTGGGTGATCTGCTCGGAAACGTTGATTTCAGCACCCGCGAAATCCTGGCGGGTGATGAAGTTGACGACGCCGCCGATGGCATCCGCGCCATAGGTGGTGCTGGCGCCGCCGGTGAGAACTTCCGTGCGCTCAACGAGTGCGAGCGGGATGTTGTTGAGATCGACCACGCCGGCGAGGTTGCCCGGAACCACGCGGTTACCGTCGAGCAGGACGATGTTGCGGTTCGAACCGATGCCGCGAAGGTTGACGAACGACTGGCCGCCGTTGCCGTTGTTGACCGCGGAGCCGATCGACGGGACAGCGCCCGGAAGCTCGCGCAGCAGTTCTTCGGCGACGTTCGCGTTCTGAAGCTCGATTTCGTCCTGACCGATAACCGAGATCGGGCTGGAGGACGTGAGGTTCGGGTTGCGGATCAGCGTACCGGTAACGACGATGTCGTCGCCCTGGGTCTCGTCGGTGGCCTCGGTGTTGCCGGGCTCATCCTGCGTCGCTTCAACGGGCTCGGCGACCTGCGCAAAAGCCGGATTGGCGAATGCCGTGCCGGCGATCACCGTCGACGCGAGCAGTGTATCCCTAAACAATTTCTTAGACATATTTGTCCCCTTCGTGCGGCGCGGGCGCGCCCTTCGGATATGGAAATGATGCCGGTTTTCCGGTCGTACCCCCGCCGTGTAGGGAAAGTCACAGCCCCTAGGCAACGTCGCGGAGGCGAAACGGCCCCGAAAAGGACGGGTATGTTGCAAATGGGGCACATGCGATTGCGCCGCTGCCCGCGCAGCCATAGACTGAGCGAAATGGGTCATGGCACTGGGGAAACGTGATGAAATCAAAGACGGCGATTGTTATTCTGGCGGGTCTTGCCGCGGCGGGTGCGGCACCGGCGAACGCCGCCCCACCGCAATCTCCAATGGTGAACGCGCTCGCCAAATGCCGGGCGGAGCGCGACGATGCGGCGCGGCTGCGCTGTTACGATGCAGCCGCGGCGGCGCTGACCGACGCGTCGGCAAGCGGCAACATCGTGGTGATCGACCAGGAGGACGTGCGCAAGACGCGCCGTTCGTTGTTCGGCTTCAGCGTGCCCAAGCTGCCCTTTTTCAGCGGCGACGACAGCGCCGGGGAGCAGCAGAGCGAAATCAACGCCAAGATCGCACGCAGCCAAGCGCTTGCCAACGGCAAGTGGCAGATCCGGCTGGAGGACGGCGCGGTGTGGGAAACCACGGAATCCTCGATCTACATTCGGCCGCCCAAGCCAGGCAACGATGTGGTCATCAAGCGCCGCGCGCTTGGCAGCTACATGATCCGAATCAACGGACAGCGGCCCTTGCTTGCCAAGCGGGTAGGCTGACGCCGAGAAGCCCCACCGCCGCCGGTCTTCGCCTCAGCCGCGGCGCTCCGCCGCGACCGAGGCTTGGGCGGTGGCATAAGCCTCCTGCCGGGCGACGCTCCAGTAACGCAGCTCTTCGAGCAATATCGGCTGCCCGGTCGCGGCGCAGCGGACATGATCGCCAGCGCTCAGCACGCGAAAGGTGCCCGGCATATAATGGACCCGCGCCTCGCGGCCCCCGTTGGACATCAGCATCGGCAGAAGCCTTTTAGATAAGCTTGGGCTGGTCGCCCGCGATCGGCGCCCGATAGGACGGGCGGCGCGGCCGCTCAAGCCCCTCTCCGACGGCGGCATCCACCTGCCCATCCGCGAAGACGAGGCGCAGCTTGGCGGCCGATCTGGCGGTGGCGGCGGACATCAGGGTGTGGCCGTTGCGGTCCTCCACGCGGGCATAGCCGCGCTCGAGCGGTTTGTTGGGGTGGGCGAGCTGCGCCACGCGCCAAAGCGCGTCGAGCCGTTCGCGCCCGCGCCGGTAGGCGGCGGCGAGGAGGTTGGGGCGGAGCGCCCCGGCAGCGCGGCCAAGTTCGCCACGGGCGTGGCCGAGCCGCGTGCCAAGGGCGCGGGGCAGGCGATCGGACAGGTCGTCGAGCCGCTGGCGCTGCGGCGCGAGGAGGTTCCCGGGCTCCGGCAAGTGGCGTGCGCAGGCTTCGAGCCGCTCGGCCAGACGCTCGACACCCTTGCTGGTGCAGCGGTGCATGCGCTGGCCGGACTCGCGAAGCTGGGCGATGAGCTCGCTTCGCACTGGCACCGCGATCTCGGCAGCGGCCGTGGGCGTCGGCGCGCGCATGTCTGCGGCAAAATCGCAGAGCGAGGTGTCGGTCTCGTGGCCGACCGCCGAGATGATCGGAATGGAGCAGGCGGCGACGGCGCGCACCACCTCTTCCTCGTTAAAGGCCCAAAGGTCTTCGATCGAGCCGCCGCCTCGCGCGACGATGACGAGGTCCGGGCGCGGCACCGGGCCGCCGGGCGAAAGCGCGTCGAAGCCGCGCACCGCCGCCGCGATCTGCGCCGCCGCGGTTTCGCCCTGCACCTGAACCGGCCAGACGACCACGTGGCACGGGCAGCGGTCCTCCAGGCGGTGGAGGATGTCGCGGATCACCGCGCCGGTCGGCGAAGTGACGACGCCGATGGTCTTGGGCGCGAACGGAAGCCGCTTCTTGCGCGCCGCGTCGAACAGACCTTCCGCGGCGAGCGCGCGGCGGCGCTTGTCGAGGAGCGCCATCAGGGCGCCCTGCCCGGCAAGCTCAAGCCGCTCGATGACGATCTGGTAGCGCGAGCGGCCAGGATAAGTGGTGAGCTTGCCGGTGGCGATCACCTCGATGCCGTCTTCCGGGCGGAAGGGCAGCGCGGCGGCATTCGCCTTCCACAGCACGCCGTCGATCACCGCCTTGTCGTCCTTGAGGCAAAGGTAGCAATGGCCGGACGCCGCCCGTTTCCAGCCGCTGACCTCGGCGCGGACGCGGACATAGCCGAATGCGTCCTCGACGGTGCGCTTTAGCCGCGAGGAAAGCTCCGACACGCTGAGGGCCGGTGCGTTGTCGCCCGGGGTTTCGGTTGCTAGGAGCCGGGCGTCATCCGCGGGCCAGGTTCCGTCTAGGGGCCAAGTTACATCTGAGGGGTCGTCGTTCATGAATGTCCTGCTGCTTGGCTCCGGCGGCCGCGAACATGCGCTTGCCTGGAAGCTCGCGCAATCACCGCTGATGGGCAAGTTCTTCGCCGCGCCGGGCAATCCGGGCATAAACGAGCATGCGGTCTTGGTCGATATCGACATCGCCGATCACCGCGCGGTGGTGGACTTTTGCCGCAGGAATTCGGTCGGTCTGGTGGTGATCGGGCCGGAGGCGCCGCTGGTCGACGGACTGGCCGACAATCTGCGTACGCTCGGATTTTGCGTGTTCGGGCCGAACCGGGTGCCGGCGCAGCTCGAAGGCTCGAAGGGCTTCACCAAGGATCTGTGCGCGCGGCACGGCATTCCCACCGCGCGCTATGCCCGCGCTTCGGACCGGCTGGCGGCGGAAGCGGCGCTTGGCGACTTCGCGCTGCCGGTGGTGATCAAGGCCGATGGCTTGGCGGCGGGCAAGGGCGTGGTGATCGCCGAAACCGCCGAAGAGGCCGATGCGGCGATCCGGGACATGTTCGACGGCGGCTTCGGCGCGGCGGGCGGTTCGGTGGTGATCGAGGAATTCCTGGCGGGCGAGGAAGCGAGCTTTTTCGCAATCACCGACGGCGTGACCATCGTCTCCTTTGGATCGGCGCAGGACCACAAGCGCGTCGGCGACGGCGATACCGGTCCGAATACCGGCGGCATGGGCGCTTATAGCCCCGCCTCCATCCTTACGCCGGAACTCGAAGCGCGCGCGATGGACGAGATTGTCCGCCCCACGGTGGACGCACTGGCGGCGCAGGGCACGCCTTATTCGGGCATCCTCTACGCCGGGCTGATGCTAACGCCCGAGGGGCCCAAGCTGATCGAATATAATGCCCGCTTCGGCGACCCGGAATGCCAGGTGCTGATGATGCGCCTCGAGAGCGACCTGCTCGAGCTGCTCCACGCCACGGCAAAGGGCCGCCTTGCCGAGGCCGAGCCACCCCGCATGCGGGACGGCGCGGCGCTGGCGGTCGTGCTTGCCGCGAACGGCTATCCAAGCACGCCGGACAAGGGCGGCGAGATCGGAGGCATCGAGGCCGCCGAGGCCAAGGGCGCCAAAGTGTTTCATGCGGGCACCGCGCTGCACGACGGCAAGCTCGTCGCGAATGCAGGCCGGGTGCTGAACGTCACTGCGCTTGGCGGCACGGTGGCGCAGGCACGGGAGCGCGCTTATGCCGCGGTGGATGCCATCGCCTTTCCAAGCGGCTTTTGCCGGCGCGACATCGGCTGGCGGGAACTGGCGCGCCACGGCTGAATTGCTATGGGTGGGCCAAAGGAGGCGGATACGATGACCCGACCGATCAAATTCCTCATCGGCCTTGCCGCGGCCCTGCTGCTTGCCTGGATCTGGCACGGGCCGGCGGGACAAAGCGAAAAGCTGGTCAACCGCATCGACAAGGATGCGAAGGTGCTGGTCGCGGCGGCTGAGCTGCCCGGCATTTCGGTGCGGACGGAGCGCGATCCGCTGACCCGCGGACTCGTCCTGTCCGGCACCGCCAACGAACTTCAGCGCGAGGGCCTCGGCAGCCAGAACGGGGTGAAGGATTTCGCCCGGGCGGTGGACGGCGTTGGCAACGTCCGTTGGGACGACGAGCCGGCGCGCTTCGAGTTGCCGCTGCTTGCCGAGACGATGATCGTTACGGTTCTCGCCTTCCTGATCGGCTTCGGCCTTGCCACGCCGCTGTTCAATCGCCGCCGCAAGTCGAGCTACCTGGACTGATTGAAAGGACGAAGCCGAATGTGGACCGTCGCAACGAACTCCCCGCTCCTCCTCTCTTTGGCGGTGGCGCTTGGCGTCGCCGTCGCCTGGTGGGCCCGCCGCCCCCGCACCCCCTGATCTTGGAAGGACCAACATGAATCTCGACGGGAATACCCTCCTTATCGTCGCGGGCATCGCCGCGGTGCTAATCGTCCTGCTGGTGCTCCTGTCCCGCCGCGGCAGGGCCGACGGCGCCCTGTCCGGCGAGGATCACGGGGCGATTGCCCCCGAGGCGCCGGAGGGCCGCGCGATCACCGACGAAGGCGCCGCCGCCGCGCGCAACGTCGCGGGCGACATATTGGGCGTGGAGCGCGAGCTGCGCATCGAGCCCGCGAACGGGCCGGCCGACAATCTCCAGACGCTGAAGGGTGTGGGGCCGAAGCTCGCCGCCCAGCTCAACGACGCCGGGATCACCCGCTTCGACCAGCTTGCCGGCATTTCGCCTGCCGAGCTTTCGCTGCTGGATTCCAAGATGGGCGCCTTTCGCGGCCGGCTGGAGCGCGACCGGGTGGTGGAGCAGGCCGCCTTTCTCGCCCGCGAAGACCGCGACGGTTATGAAGCGATCTTCGGCAAACTGGGCAGCGCGGCCTAGATTTCCGGTCGCCCCGCGCGGCGGCGGCGGACCACTTCGCTGGCCAGCAGCTTGTCGATCTTGAATCCGTCCATGTCGACGATCTCGAACCGCCAGCTTCCAAAGGAGAAGCGCTCGCCGACTTCCGGGATGTGCTTCAACACGGACAGCGCGAAGCCGGCCGCCGTTGCATAATCCCGGTCTTCGGGAAGGTTGAGGCCGAGCTGGTCGGCAAGCGCGTCGGCGGGAAGCGAGCCGGACACCCACCAGCTCCCGTCGTCGCGCTCTACGAGGGGCGGATCGGTGCCTTCCTCGGCGTCCGACGCGAACACCCCGGCGAGGGCGGAGAGCAGGTCGGCAGGGGTCACCAGCCCTTCGAAATGGCCATATTCGTCGTGCACGAAGGCGACCGGAACGTCCGCGTCGCGCAGCACCGCAAGCGTGTCCATCGCGTCCATCTGGTCCGCAACCACCGGCGCCGTGCGCATCAGGGCGCGCAGGTCGAGCGCCTGGCCATCGATGAATGCGGTAACGATGTCGCGTGCCTGGACGACGCCGACCAGCTTGTCGACCGAGCCTTCCGCGACCGGCAGGCGGCTGTGCGGCGTTTCGCGCAGGGCGGCGTGGATTTCCTCGGGCGTGGCGTCGATATCGACCCAATCGACTTCGGTGCGGGGCGTCATCACTTCACGGGTCGGGCGATCGGCCAGGCGAACGACGCCGGAGATGATCGCCCGCTCATATTCCTCGAGGACACCGGCACTGTGCGCTTCGGCGACCACCAGGTGCAGTTCCTCGGCGGTGACCGCCTTGGTCTCCTCCCGGTTGAGGCGCAGCAGTCGGAAGATCAGCGCGCTTGTCTTGTCGAGCAGCCAGACCAGCGGCGCCGTCACGCGCGCCACCAGCAGCATTGGCGGCGCCATCACCGCGGCAATGCCTTCGGGCGCGCGGAGGGCGAACTGCTTGGGCACAAGCTCGCCGATGACGAGGGACGCGTAGGTGGTGATCATGATCACGATGGTGAAGCCGACCGTCTGCGCGGTGTCGGGCGCCACCCCGAGCAGGGTGATTCGCTGGCCGGTGGGACCGCCCAGGCTTGAGCCGGAATACGCGCCGGCGAGGATTCCGATCAGGGTAATTCCGATCTGCACGGCGGACAGGAAGCGCCCCGGCTCCGCGGCGAGATCGAGCGCCGTCTGAGCACCGCGGCGGCCGGATTTGGCAAGTGCCTTGAGCCGCGGCTTGCGCGACGAGACGATCGCAAGCTCGGCCATTGCAAACACCCCGTTCAACCCCACAAGCAGCAGGATGACGACAACGTCGAACCAGGGAAACGGCTGAAGGGCGGGGGCTGGCGGCATGGGCGCGGCCTTTCCTTAGCCGCAAGCCTTTCCCCCCCACAACCACTTCCTCACGTCCCGTACAGGCCCGAAATTGGAACATTGCCGCTCCACGGGCGGTTAGCATTGTGGTTTTTCAGACCAGACCCCCACAGGGAAGGGATTCACGTATGCGTATCAACAATCGTATTTTCGGAAGCATGGCCGCAGTTGCGCTGCTTTCCACCACCGCCTGCGTCACCAATCCGGAGACCGGCAAGAGCGAGCTTTCGCAAAAGGGCGCGATCGGCGGCGTGCTTGGCGCGGTTGCCGGATACTTCGCGGGCGACATCATCGGCGGCAAGCGCGACCGCACCGAGCGCGCGATCGGCGCGGGCGTCGGCGCAGTCGCGGCTGCCGCGATCGGCACCTATATGGACCGTCAGGAAGCCGACCTTCGCCGCCAGACCCAGGGCACCGGCGTCGTCGTCGAGCGCGAGGGCGACGAGCTCCTGCTGACCATGCCGTCCGGCATCACTTTCCCGGTCAACAGCTACGAGATCCAGCCGCAATTCTATTCGGTGCTCGATCAGGTCGCGACGACGCTCAACGCCTACCCGTCGACTCTGATCGACGTCTACGGCCACACCGATCCGTCGGGCGGCGATGCGATCAACGTGCCCTTGTCGAAGAACCGGGCCGAATCGGTTGCCAATTACCTGACGCAGCGCGGGATCAATCGCACCCGGATCGCGACTCAGGGCTTCGGCTCCAGCCAGCCGATCGCCAGCAACGCGACCGACGTGGGCCGCCAGCAGAACCGCCGCGTGGAGTTGCGCGTGGTGCCGATCAGCCAGGGACAATAAGCCCTTAGCCGACACGAAGAAGGAGGCGCCGGAGCGATCCGGCGCCTTTTTCACGTGTTCCTCCCCCGTTCAGCGCTTGTGTGGCAGGAAGGCGCATGGCTTTCGCCGCTCTCCGCCGGAAGGACCGCGCCGCAGCCGTTGCGGGCGCCTCGCTGTTCCATGCGCTGCTCTTCTACGCGCTGCTGGTCGGGCTTCGAGGCGAGTTCCGGGGCGCTGAAGAGGGGCGGCTGAAGCTCGTTCCCCTGCAGGCGCTGGCCCCACCTCCGCCGGTGGTCACCGTGCCGGACCGGCCGACGCGGACGGAAGAAGGCGCGGCCGCCCCGCCGAGCCTTAAGGCCAACCCCTCGCCCGTGGTAGCGCCGCCGACGCCGCTGCCGGTGCCTCCCGTGCTCCCCACCGTTCCCGAACAGGTGCCGGTGCCGCCGGGCCGCGATGCATCGGCAGGAGTCTCAACGGTTGATGGGACGGGCTTCGGCACGGGCGGTGAAGGCCTTGGCAGCGGAAGCGGCGGTTCAGGCACAGGCTCTGGGGGAGGCGGTGCCCGCCGGGCCGAGCGAATCGCCGGCGCCATCGCCAACCGGGACTATCCCCGCTCCGCCTTGCGCGCTCGCGCTCAGGGCACCGTCGCGGTGCGCTTCACGGTGCGCGCCGACGGTCGGGTGGGCGGCTGCGCGGTGATTCGCTCCAGCGGCCACGCCGAGCTGGACGACGTCACCTGCCGCCTGATCGAGAAACGCTTTCGCTACCGCCCTGCACTCGACGGTGCAGGGCGTCCCGTTCCGGCGGTTCAGTATAAGAGCTACGACTGGTTCGTGCCCGCCGCGGTTTAGGCGCCGCGCCGGTCGCGGAAGAACGCCTTGAGCATTTCGCCCGCTTCCTCTTCGCCGAGACCGGCATAGACTTCGGGCGCATGGTGGCAGGTCGGCTGGGAAAACAGTCGCGGCCCGTGCAGTACCGCCCCGCCCTTCGGGTCCGCCGCCGCAAAATAGAGGCGCCCGATCCGGGCAAGCGCGATCGCACCGGCGCACATCGCGCAGGGCTCCAGGGTCACCCACAGGTCGCAATCGTCGAGCCGGGAGGTGCCGAGCGCCGCTGCCGCGCTGCGCAGCGCCGCCATTTCGGCATGGGCGGTGGGATCGCTGTCCAGCCGCATCCGGTTGCGGCCGATGCCGACCACTTCGCCGCCGCGAGTCACCACCGCGCCGACCGGCACTTCGCCGGCCGCCGCAGCCGCGCGCGCCTCATCGAGCGCCGCGCGCATCGGATCGGAAAAGGAGCGGACCATGAGCGAAACTGCTAGCGCGCTCCGGCCCGCCCCGGAAGAGGCGTTACTGGGCGTTGCCTTGCGCGGGCGGATAAGCCGGGATCGGAACCGGCGCGGGCTGGGCATTGCCCTTGTCGATGGTGACGCTGGGCAGTTCCACCTGCCGGGTGGCGGTGCCGACGGTGGGCATCTGAACGTTGGTCGGCGACGTGCCGATGTCGATATCGTTGATCTTGACGTTCAGCCCCGGCGACTGCGTCTGCGGCGTCGGGGTGATATCCACCCAGCCAACAGCCACCGCGCCGATCGCGAGAATGAGGAGCAGCGCGACAATGAGCAGGATCGTACGTAACATGGATCAACCTCTCGCTTTTACCGAACAACACATCTTGGCACATTTCGGTTGCACACCCGCAACGATCCTTTTGCACCCGCCCGGCGAGGCGAAAGGTTGACGCCCGCTCCGTGAAAGGCTATCCGCGCCCCCGCTTTACCGGGCATTTTCATGCCCCGCATCATATCAGGACGAGAGACCATGTCGCGCATTTGCGAACTGACCGGCAAGGGCCGGCAGGTGGGACACAATGTTTCCCACGCCAATAACAAGACCAAGCGCACTTTCCTGCCGAACCTGCAGAACGTGACGCTGCTCAGCGACTCGCTCGGCCGCGGCGTCAAGCTTCGCGTGTCGATGAACGGCCTTCGCTCGGTTGAGCATGTCGGCGGCCTCGACAATTGGCTTGCCAAGACGTCGGACGAG
>DASVUV010000080.1:0-10675 GCA_036386875.1 Allosphingosinicella sp. | reverse complement strand
CGATCAGCTGGCCGACCCCCTCCTCGTCGATGCCGACGAAGGGGTCGCGGGCGTAGATGCCCTGCTCGACATAGGTCTGGAGGAAGTGTCCCGCATCGTCGCGACTGACGCCTAATGTCGTCTGGGTGAGATCGTTGGTGCCGAAGCTGAAGAATTGCGCTTCCTCGGCGATGCTGCCGGCCATCAAGGCCGCGCGGGGAAGCTCGATCATCGTGCCAACCAGATAGTCGACCGACGCGCGCCATTCCTCGAACACGTCCCTCGCCGTGCGGTCGATCAGCTCGCGGATGATCCGCAATTCCGCTTTGGTAGCGACGAGCGGCACCATGATCTCGGGGATCGGCGGCTGGCCGGTGGCCTGGGCGACGGCGAGCGCGGCCTCGAAGATGGCGCGCGCCTGCATCTCGTAGATTTCGGGATAGGTGATGCCGAGCCGGCAGCCGCGGTGGCCGAGCATCGGGTTGAACTCGTGGAGCTCCGACACCCGGCGTTTGAGCGTCTCGACCGACACGCCGGCGGCCACCGCGACATCGGCGAACTCGGCTTCGGAGTGGGGCAGGAATTCGTGCAGCGGCGGATCGAGCAGGCGGATGGTGACGGGGAGGCCCGCCATGATCCGGAAGATCTCCTCGAAGTCGCCGCGCTGCTCGGGGAGGAGCTTGAGCAAGGCGGCGCGGCGGCCGGCTTCGTCCTCGGCAAGGATCATCTGGCGGACGGCGGTGATCCGGGCGGCGTCGAAGAACATGTGCTCGGTACGGCAGAGGCCAATGCCTTCGGCGCCGAACTCGCGGGCGGTGCGGCAATCGGCCGGCGTTTCGGCATTGGTGCGGATGCGCAGGCGGCGGGAGCGGTCCGCCCACTCCATCAGCGTGCCGAAATCGCCAACCAGTTCGGGCTGAACGGTGGCGACTTCGCCGAGCATCACTTCGCCGGTGGAGCCGTCGATGGTGATCGTCTCTCCTTCCGAGACTTGCCTGCCGCCGACGCGCATCACACGGGACGCGTAGTCGATCGACACGGAGCCGGCGCCGGAGACGCAGGGGCGGCCCATGCCGCGCGCCACCACGGCGGCGTGGCTGGTCATACCGCCCCGCGCGGTGAGGATGCCCTGGGCGGCGTGCATGCCGTGAATGTCCTCGGGCGAGGTTTCGACGCGGACAAGGATGACCTTCTCCCCAAGCGCGGCGCGCTTCTCCGCGCTGTCGGCGTCGAACACGGCGGCGCCCGAGGCGGCGCCCGGCGAGGCGGGCAGGCCCTTGGCGATGACGTGGCGGGAGGCCTTGGGATCGAGGGTGGGGTGGAGGAGCTGGTCCAGCGCCGAGGGATCGACGCGCAGCACCGCTTCTTCCTGGGTGATCAGGCCTTCTTCCGCCATATCTACGGCGATGCGGAGCGCGGCCTTGGCGGTGCGCTTGCCCGAGCGCGTCTGCAGCATCCAGAGTTTGCCGCGCTCCACGGTGAACTCGATGTCCTGCATGTCGCGGTAATGGCCTTCGAGGAGATCGAAGACCCGGGCGAGTTCGCGGTACACCTGAGGCATCGATTCTTCCATCGACGCGGCTTTGGCGCCGGAGGCTGTGCGTGCGGCGAGGGTGAGATATTGCGGGGTGCGGATGCCGGCGACGACGTCCTCGCCCTGCGCGTTGATGAGGTATTCGCCGTAATAGGCCCGCTCGCCGGTGGAGGGATTGCGGGTGAAGGCGACGCCGGTGGCGGACGTTTCGCCCATGTTGCCGAACACCATCGCCTGGACGTTGACCGCGGTGCCCCAGTCGTGGGGAATTGCGTTGAGGCGCCGGTAGACCTTGGCGCGCTCCGACTGCCAGGAGCCGAACACGGCGCCGACCGCGCCCCAGAGCTGTTCGTGCACGTCCTGCGGGAAAGCGCGGCCGAGCTCTTCCTCGACGATCTCCTTGTAGGCCGCGGTGAGCCGGCGCCAGTCTTCGGCGCCGAGATCGGTGTCGAGGTGGACGCCTTTGTCCTCTTTGGCGATTTCCAGCGCGTCCTCGAACCGGTCGTGGCGCATGCCTAGGACGACGTTGGAATACATCTGAATGAAGCGGCGATAGCTGTCCCAGGCGAAACGCGGATCGCCGGAGACGGCGGCGAGGCCTTCCACGGTGTCGTCGTTGAGGCCGAGGTTGAGGACGGTGTCCATCATGCCGGGCATGGAGACCCGGGCGCCGGAGCGGACGGAGACGAGCAGCGGATCGGAGGTGTCGCCGAAGCTCTTGCCGGTGACGGCTTCGATGTGGGCGAGGCCGCCAGCGACTTGGGCGCGCAGGCTATCGGGGAAGCTCTCCCCTTCGGCGTAATAGAGGGCGCAGACGGGGGTGGAGATGGTGAAGCCCGGGGGCACGGGCAGGCCGATCGAGGCCATTTCGGCGAGGTTCGCGCCCTTGCCGCCCAACAGGTTCTTGTCGCCGTTGCCGCCATCGGAAACGCCGCCGCCGAAGCGGTAGACATAGCGGGTCATGCGGCTGCGCTCCGGCGTGAAAGGATCGGGAGGTTCATAAGGTTCAGGTCCCCATAAGGCCGCGAAATCCGTGCCCCGGACGGGGTCTTGCGGCTACAAAGATCCTGCGGGCGAAAGGTTGCCGCGGTGCAGCATGAGGGCAATGCTCCCTCGCCGGTGGACGACCAGTTCCGTTCGTCTCGAGCGAAGTCGAGAGACGGGGGCTCCTTGACCTGACGAGCGTCTCTCGACTTCGAGCGTCTCTCGACTTCGCTCGAGATGAGCGGTTGGGTGTGGCGGGGTCGTACCTCCAAACTGCCCGGTCGCGCGAAAGTCCCACAGTTGACGAAAGTCACAAGAGTCACATGGTTTCACGGGGGGGGCCCCTCGCCCGTCAGCCCTCGATCCGCGAGAAATCGGCGACGGAGTGGACCGCGTCGCGCATGCGGGCGAGGAGATCGAGCCTCGTTTCGCGCTTTGCCGGATCGGGGTCATTGACGGTCACCTTGTCGAAGAATGCGTCCACGGGACCGCGCAGCAAAGCCAGCGCGGCCATCGCGCCTTCGAAATCCTCGGCCTCAACCGCGGCGCGAGCGCGCGGTTCGGCCGAGTCGAGGGCGGCGACCAGTGCGGATTCCTCAGGTTCGGGCGTGTAGGAAAGTTGTTTCTGCGGGTGGCGTTCGTTGAATGCGGCGACGGCGTCGGCGAGTTGGGGATCGTCGACCAGGACGAGCGGGTCTTCCTCGCCGGTCTGGGGGATGCCTTGTTCTTCTGGGCTGGACATGGCGCGGGAGGCACCCGTGCCCTCACCCCGCTCGCCTTCGGCGAGTCGAACCTCCTCCCTGGAGGGAGAGGGTGTCGTGCCGCGGCCTTCTTTTTTGAGGATGTTCGCGGCGCGCTTGTAGCCGGCGAGGAGATCGCGGCCCTCGGGGGTTTCGACAAAGGATTGAAGCGCGCGGACCCGGGCGAGCAGGCGAACGAGATCGTCCTCGCCGCCGAGGGCGAAGACTGCGTCGATCAGGTCGTGGCGGACGCCGGCTTCGCGTTGTTGCACTTTGAGGCGGTCAGCGAAGAAGGAAGTGACGCCGTCAGCGATCTTGCCCGTTGAACTCATAACTTCGAGCATGGCGTCGACCTGAGCGGCTCGAGACCCCTCAAGTTCCACCTCGATCGACCCGTCCGATGTAGGTATCTGCAGGCTCTTCTTACCTGTCATCGTACGCTGGAATCCTACCTGACGTAGAGCCTCGGGATCATCGCTCGACGACAGGAACGACGTTGCAGCGTCGCTGGCCAGCAGGAGTTGAGCCGTCAAATTCATGTGCGCCGTTTTGGTCATGCGATCGAGCGACACCCTCACGCCGTGCTCAAGCAAAATCTGGATCGCTCCGAGCGCCGCTCTCCGAAGCGCATATGGATCCTTAGACCCGGTCGGCCGCTCATCCACCGCAAAGAAGCTGACCAGCGTATCCAGCTTGTCAGCCAAACTCACCGCCACCGTTATCGGGGCGCTGGGAACTTCGTCGCCTTGGCCGACGGGTTTGTAGTGATCGCGGATGGCGTTCGCGACCTGGGCGTCTTCGCCCTGGGCGCGGGCGAGGTAGCCGCCGATCAGGCCCTGGAGCTCGGGGAATTCGCCGACCATGCCGGTGACGAGATCGGCCTTGCAGAGGCGGGCGGCGCGTTCCGCGAGGGCGGCGAGCTGCTCTTTATCCTCCCCGGCACGGGGAGGGGGACCAGCCGCAGGCTGGTGGAGGGGGGGTTGTGCGGGGCTGCGCTCATGAAGAGCCCCCTCCACCGGCTTCGCCGGTCCCCCTCCCCGTTCCGGGGAGGATTTGACAACACCCTCTTCAACCAGCCACCGCGCCAGTTTCGCCACCCGCTCAACCTTGTCGGCGACGGTGCCGAGCTTTTCGTGGAAGACGATCTGGCTGAGCTTCTTCGCTTGTTCCTCAAGCGGGATCTTGAGGTCGCCTTCCCAGAAAAACTTGGCGTCCGACAGGCGAGCGGCGAGGACCTTTTCGTTGCCGGCGATGATCGCCGCGCCGTTGTCGGACGGGTCGATGTTGGCGGTGCAGAGGAAGTTGGGGGCCAAGGCCCCTGCCCCGTCCACGAGCGCGAAATACTTCTGGTTGGTGCGCATGGTGAGCTGGATCACCTCGGGCGGCACGTCCAGGAAGGCGGGGTCGAAGCTGCCAAGGAGGGGCACCGGCCACTCGGTGAGCCCGGCATTTTCGGCGACGAGGCCTTCATCCTCGACGAGGCGGAGGCCGCGGGCTTCGGCGGCGGACGCGGAGGCGTCGCGGATGATCGCCATGCGTTCCGCAGGATCGACGATGACGTGGCAGGCACGCAGCTTTTCGGCGTAATCGTCGGCGCTGCCGATGGTAATGATGCCGGGGTGGTGGAAGCGGTGGCCGACGGTGGCCGCGCCGGAGCGGACGCCGGCGATCTCGAAGTCGACGATCTCCTCACCCAGCAACGCGACGATGCCCTGCAGCGGACGGACCCAGCGCGGGCTTTCGGTGGAGGCGGAAGGCGCGCCCCAGCGCATCGACTTGGGCCAGGGAAAGGTGCGCACGATTGCCGGGATCGCTTCGGCGAGGACGTCGCGGGTGGCGCGGCCGGGCTTGTCGACCACGGCAAACCAGATGCCGTCGCGGTCGACGAGCTGGTCCTGGCTGAGGCCGGTCTTGCGCAGGAAGCCTTCCAGCGCCTGCGGGGGCGCGGAGGTGCGGGGGCCCTTGGTTTCCTCGCGGGTGGCGGCGGTCTCGGTGGGGAGGCCGCGGGCGATAAGAGCGAGGCGGCGTGGGGTGGCGAAGGTTTCCACGCCTTGCGCGGCCAGGCCGGCGGCGGCGAGCTGTTCGGTGAACAGGCGCGCGAGATCGGCCGAGGCCTTGGCCTGCATGCGGGCGGGGATTTCCTCGGAGAGGAGTTCGAGGAGGAAATCGGTCATGAGCAATCCTCCCCGGCACGGGGAGGGGGACCGCCGCGCAGAGCGCGGTGGTGGAGGGGGCTGGACGCAAGGGCGACGATGGATGCGGCTACGGCATCGGCGTCACGCAAGACATCCGCTGCAGGAATATGAATTACCTGATATCCCTTTTTCGTGAGTTCCTCCGTGCGAACCTCGTCACGCATAGGACGATCGCCCATGTCGTGCGCTATTCCATCCACCTCGACCACGAGCTTGGCGGACGCGCAATAAAAGTCAGCGCGGTAGGGTGGGATCGGATGCTGCTTTCTGAATGCGAGGCCTTGAGGCTTTCCCTTCAGACGTTGCCAAAGCAGGACTTCGGGTAAGCTCATGTCGCGGCGTGCTCGGCGGGCTTCGTAGACTTCGGGCTTGCGCAGGGAGAGTGAGGAGCCCCCTCCACCATGCTTCGCATGGTCCCCCTCCCCGTCCCGGGGAGGATTTGTGGCTGCCATCACGCTGCCCACCCGTTCTTCTCCATCCAGGAGGCGCAGGCGCCTTTGGCCAGATCCCTCACCCGGCCGATATAAGCCTGGCGTTCGGCGACGGAGATCACGCCACGCGCCTGGAGGGTGTTGAAGATGTGGCTGGCCTTGATCGCCTGCTCGTAGGCGGGGATAGGGAGCGCGCCGGCCAGGCACTTCTCGCATTCGGCGGCGGCCTTGCGGAAGGCGTCGAAGAGCATTTCGGTGTCGGCGACCTCGAAATTGTAGGCGGACATCTGCTTTTCGTTTTCCAGGAAGACGTCGCCGTAGGTCACGCCCCCCTCTCCGTCCCTGGCGTCGTTGAAGGCGAGGTCGTACACGCTGTCCTTGTTCTGGATGTACATGGCGAGGCGCTCGAGGCCGTAGGTGAGCTCGCCCGAGACCGGCTTGCAGTCGAAGCCGCCCATTTGCTGGAAATAGGTGAACTGGGTGACTTCCATGCCGTCGCACCAGACTTCCCAGCCGAGGCCCCAGGCGCCGAGCGTCGGGCTTTCCCAATCGTCCTCGACGAAGCGGATGTCGTGCGCCATGAAATCGATGCCGATCGCGGCGAGGGAGCCGAGATAGAGCTGCTGGAGATCGGGCGGGCTGGGCTTCAGGATCACCTGGTACTGGTAATAATGGCCGAGCCGGTTGGGGTTCTCGCCGTAGCGGCCGTCGGTTGGGCGGCGGCAGGGCTGGACGAATGCCGCCTTCCACGGGTCGGGTCCGAGCGCGCGCAGGGTGGTGGCGGGGTGAAAGGTGCCGGCGCCCATTTCCATGTCATAGGGCTGCAAGATGACGCAGCCCTGGCGGCTCCAATAGTGGTGGAGCGTGAGGATCAGCGACTGGAAGCTGAGCGGGCTTTGGTCGTCCACGATTGGTTGGCTTCGCACCTGCACAAAGGAAGGCGCCGCCTTGGCGCATGGTCCGGCGAGGGTCAAGGCGGGCGGGCGCGCATTGACGGGTGCGGCGCGGGGCTTCAAACAACGGGAAACGATACGGGCAGTTTTATGTTTTTGAGATTTGGCAGGATTATCGGTGCGGCGTGGCTGATGCCGGCGGCGGCATTCGCAGCGCAGCCGGTGCTGGCGGCGAAGGACGTGCCCAAGCCCGTGCCGGTGGTGCAGGACTACAAGCCGAAGCCCGGCCTTTGGCTGCTCGCCGACGAGGACACCAAAATCTACCTGTTCGGCACCATCCACATGCTGCCGCCGGGCTTCAAGTGGCGCTCGCCGGCCTTCGACAAGGTTGCGGCGGAGGCCGACGAGCTCGTCGTCGAAACGGCAAGCGATGCGGACGGCTCGCTCGACGCGGCGATGCTGATCGCGATATTGCTGAAGGAGCCGGTGCCGATCCTGGAGCGGGTTCCCGCAGACAAGCGACCGGCCCTCAAGGCGGCGATCGAGAAAGGCAACGTGCCGCTCCAGGCCATGTCCATGATCCGCACCTGGATGGTGGCGGTAACGCTCGGTTTGGCCGACTCGCTGGACGGCTGGGGCGTCGAGGATTCGGACGAGGCGCCCGGCGTGGAGGATGTGCTCGAGGCGGAGTTCCGCGCGGCGAAGAAGCCGATCGGCTCCGTGGAAAGTCCCCAGGCGGCCCTCGATGCGTTCAACGCCATGCCGGAGTTCGAGCAGCGGGCGATGCTGCTCGACACCATCGCCGCTCTCGGCGAGGACGAGGACGAGGCCGAGGCGGCGGAGGCGGAAGACGACAACGCCGACGACCATCTCTGGGCCAAGGGCCGCTTCGACGAGGCGTACGCAATCTACATGAAGGACTTTCCGCCGCTTCTTTACGACGGGCTGGTGCGCAAGCGGAACGCCGCCTGGACGTTGTGGCTGGCGGAGCGGCTGAAGAAGCCCGGAACCGTGCTGTTCGCGGTCGGCGCGGCGCACCTCGCCGGCCCGGACAGCGTCCAGGCGATGCTCGCCAAGAACGGGCTGCAAGCGAAAAGGGTGAATTGATGGCGTTGGGTAGAAAGAGCCTGTGGGCCGCCGCGGCGGCAGTGTGCGCGCTGGCGGGCTGCGCGGCCAAGCCAATGGCGCAGAACGCCGGCACGTCGGCCGCGGCGCCTCTGCCAGCGATGTGGAAGGTCGCCGATGCGGACACGACCCTGTACTTGTTCGGCACCATCCACCTTTTGCCTCAGGGCCAGAACTGGCGCAGCGCCGCGTTCGACCAGGCGCTTGCAAGCGCAGACGAGCTGGTGCTGGAAGTTGCCAACACCGACGATGCGGGTGCCGGCGCGGCGGCAATGATGAAGCTGGGCGTGACCAAGGGCCTGCCGCCGATTCGCGAGCGGGTTCCGGAAGCCAAGCGCGCGGCGCTTGACGCGATGATCAAGGAATCGAAGGTCCCCGCACAGGTGCTCGACCAGATGGAGACCTGGACGGCGTCGGTGATCCTGCTCGGCGTGAGCTTTCAGCGCATGGGCCTCGATCCCAAGCTCGGTGTGGAGACGGCGATCGCCGCGCCCTTCAAGGCAACCGGCAGGCCGGTGCGCGGCTTTGAAACCTATGAGGAGCAGTTCGGCTTCTTCGACAGCATGCCGGAGAAGGAGCAGCGCACGTTCCTCGAAGGCGTGCTCGAATCGCCGGAAGAAGCCAAAAAGCAGTTTGCCGTGATGCTCGACGCGTGGGCGAAGGGGGACCAAACCGGGCTCGCCGCCGCCTTCGAGGATGAGCAGAACCTGACCCCGGAATTGCGCGAGGTGCTGCTTACCCGGCGCAATGCGAAGTGGGCGGAATGGCTCGACGCGCGGATGGACCGGCCGGGGACGGCGTTTGTGGCGGTGGGCGCGGGGCACCTGGCGGGCAAGGACTCGGTGCAGGAGCTGCTTGGGAAGTACGGCCACAAGGCGAAGCGGGTGCAATGACACCACTTCCTCCCTGCGCGAAGCGTGGGGAGGGGGACCATGCAGGGTTCCCGCCAAAGTACTACTTTGGCGGGTGCCCGTGAAGCATGGTGGAGGGGTAGAAGCCACCGGCCTCTGCCGTCTAGCACCCTACCCTCGGATCCTACGGCAGCTACCCCTCCACCACCCTTCGGGTGGTCCCCCTCCCCATCCGCTCCGCGGACAGGGAGGAACTAGAAGGCGCTGCACGAGCCCTGCCCTTAGCCTTAGCCTTAGCCTTAGCCTTAGCCTTAGCGTTAGCGTTAGCCTTAGCCTTAGCCTTGCCCTACCCTTAGCCCTAAGCCCCCTTCGCCTTGCCTTCGCACCGGCCCTCGGCTACAGGCGCCGCTCCCCCGTTCATGGTCATCCCTGGAGGCGTGCGCGCGGGTGTTTTTAGCAACCCAAGTTTTTTGGAGACATGCATATGAGCGAACAGCTTACGCTGTCGGCCGAGACGCGCGAACGGGCTGGCAAGGGAGCCTCCCGTGCAATGCGTCGTGAAGGCCGCGTCCCCGCCGTCGTATACGGCAACAAGGAAGAGCCGCTGGCCATCCACCTCGAGGAGAAAGCCCTCATCAAGGCGATGTCCAAGGGCCACTTCATGAACTCGGTTGTGATGATCGAGCTGGCAAGTGGCGGCACCGCGCGCACCCTTCCCAAGGACGTTCAGTTCCACCCGGTCACCGACCGGCCGCTGCATGTCGATTTCCTGCGCATCTCCGAGCATTCGAGCGTGACGGTCAACGTGCCGATCCGCTTCGTCGATGAAGAGGAATGCCGCGGCCTGAAGCGCGGCGGCGCGCTGAACGCGGTTCGCCACGAGATCGAGTTCGTCTGCGACGCAGCCGAAATCCCGGACGAGATCGTGATCTCCTTGAAGGGCCTCAACATCGGCGATTCGCTGCACATCTCGGCGGTTAAGCTGCCCAAGGGCGTGACTCCGGCGATCACCGACCGCGACTTCACCATCGCCACCATCGTCCCCTCCTCCGGCTCCGTCATGGAAGCCGAAGATGCGGCCGAAGCGGAAGCGGAAGCCGAAGTGGCGGCCGACGAAGTTCCGGCCACGGACGCCACCCCCGGAGACGAGGCAGAGGATCACCCCGCGCAGACGCAGGACTGATCCTTGTCGATACTCAGGCGGCTCGGCGCTTTCCTCCTCCCTCGGGAGGTGGAAGTGCCGGGCCAGCCACTTGGGGCGCCAGACGCCGATTACGAGGGGTTCGAGCCCGTGCAGATCTGGGTCGGCCTCGGCAATCCGGGCGCGCAATATGCGATGCACCGGCACAATGTCGGCTTCATGGCGGTAGACGCCATCGCCGCGACCCACAATTTCGAGCCGGCGAAGAAGGCCTTCCGCGGTTGGGCGCAGCAGGGCCGGATCGGCTCGACGCGCATCCTGCTTCTGAAGCCCGAAACCTTCATGAACGACAGCGGCCGCGCCGTGCGCGCCGCCATGGACTTCTTCAAGCGCGACGTCGGCGACATCACCGTGTTCCACGACGAGCTCGACCTCGCCCCCTTCAAGATCAAGGTAAAGACCGGCGGCGGCACCGCCGGGCATAACGGCCTGCGCTCCACCGAGGCCCATGCCGGCAACGCCTTTCGCCGGGTACGGATCGGCATCGGCCATCCCGGCCACAAGGACCGGGTGACGGGCCACGTACTCGGCAATTACGCGAAGGTGGAGACCGACGACCTGGCGGACATGCTCGGCGCGATCGCGGCGGAGGCGCAGTGGCTCGCCGAAGGCGACGACGCGCGCTTCATGAGCGATGTTGCGATGCGGATGCACAGCGAATGACCCGCAGCCTGTTCCCCACCCTGCTCTTCGACGCCGAGATCGGGAATGCCGATCTCCTCGGCGAACTCGCCCATTCGAT
>DASVUV010000079.1:0-12769 GCA_036386875.1 Allosphingosinicella sp. | reverse complement strand
TGATCATGGCCGCGTCCGAAGTCACCACCGTCCACGGCGCCGAAGTGGCGAAGGCGATCCGCGAGATCGCCCACAAGCGCATTCTGGTGCTCGACGGCGCCATGGGGACCGAGATCCAGAACCTGCGGCTGTCCGAGGCGGACTTCCGGGGCGAGCGCTTCGCCGACCACGGCCATGATCTGAAGGGCAACAACGACCTCCTGATCCTGACGCAGCCGGACGCCATCCGGGCGATCCACCTGGACTACTTCCGGGCCGGGTCCGACATCGTCGAGACCAACACCTTCTCCGGCACCTCCATCGCCCAGGCCGATTACGGCATGGAGGATGCGGTCTACGATCTCAATCGGGATGGCGCGCGTCTTGCCCGCCGGGCCGCACTTCGCGCGCAGGACAAGGATGGCCGCCGTCGCTTCGTGGCCGGCGCGCTCGGGCCGACCAACCGCACGGCGTCGATCTCCCCGGATGTCAACAATCCCGGCTTTCGTGCGGTCAGCTTCGATGATCTGCGCACGGCCTATGGCGAGCAGCTGCGCGGCCTCATCGACGGCGGCGCCGTCCTCATCCTCATCGAGACGATCTTCGACACGCTGAACGCCAAGGCCGGCATCATGGCCGCCATCGAAGCGGGCGAGCGCGCCGGGCGTGACGTGCCGCTGATGATCTCCATGACCATCACCGACCTCTCCGGCCGCAACCTGTCCGGCCACACCGTGGAAGCCTTTTGGCACGCCGTCCGCCATGCGCGGCCGGTGACCATCGGCCTCAACTGCTCCTTCGGTGCCCAGCAGCTTCGCCCTCACGTGCAAGCGCTCGCCGCCGCGGCCGACACCCTCGTCATGGTCTACCCGAACGCCGGCCTGCCCAACGAGCTCGGCGCCTATGACGAGCGGCCCGAGCAGACCGCCGCCTTCGTCCGCGCCTGGGCGGACCAGGGCCTGGTCAACATCCTCGGCGGCTGCTGCGGCTCCACCCCGGCGCATATCCAGGCGATTGCCCAAAGCGTCGCCGGCCTCGCCCCACGCCGCCTGCCGACGCCCCCCGTGGTCACCCGCCTCGCCGGCCTCGAACCCATGACCATCGCCGCGTAAAAAACCCCTCTCCCTTTACGGGAGAGGGAGGGGCCCGCCGCGAAGCGGTGGGAGGGTGAGGGAACATAGAATTGGAAATACGTTAGGTGTCGAAGACCGTGGATCAGCAGAACAATAGTCCCTCACCCGTCTCGCTGCGCGAGCCACCCTCTCCCGAAATGGGAGAGGGGTCGAGTGCCGCGTCCTCGACCTTCGTCAACATCGGCGAACGCACCAACGTCACCGGCTCGGCCAAATTCAAGAAGCTGATCATGGGCGGCGACTATGCCGCAGCGGTCGATGTCGCCCTCCAGCAGGTGGAGAACGGCGCTCAGGTCATCGACATCAACATGGACGAGGGCCTGCTCGACGCCGAACTGGCGATGACCACTTTCCTCAAGCTGATCTCCGCCGAACCGGACATCGCCCGTGTCCCGTTCATGATCGACAGCTCCAAATGGAGCGTGATCGAAGCGGGCCTGAAGTGCGTCTCCGGCAAGCCGATCGTCAACTCGATCAGCATGAAGGAGGGCGAGGCCGAGTTCCTGCGCCTTGCGAGGAAGTGCCGCAACTACGGCGCCGCCGTCGTGATCATGGCCTTCGACGAAGTCGGCCAGGCCGACACCAAGGCGCGCAAGGTCGAGATCTGCGAGCGCGCCTACAAGCTGCTCGTCGCCGACGGCTTCCCGCCCGAGGACATCATCTTCGATCCCAACGTCTTCGCCGTCGCCACGGGCATCGACGAGCACAAGAACTACGCCGTCGACTTCATCGAGGCTTGCCGCGAGATCAAGGCGCGCTGCCCGCACGTCCACATCTCGGGCGGCCTTTCCAACCTCAGCTTTTCCTTCCGCGGCAACGAGCCCGTGCGCCGGGCGATGCACTCCGTCTTCCTCTATTATGCCATCCCCGCGGGGCTCGACATGGCGATCGTCAACGCCGGCCAGCTCGACGTCTACGACACGATCGATCCGGACCTGCGCGAGGCGTGCGAGGATGTGATCCTCAACCGCACGCCCAAGGATGGCGGCGACGCGACCGAGCGGCTGGTGACGCTCGCCGAGCGCTATCGCGGCTCCGATCCCGTGCGCGAAAAGGCCGAAGCGGAATGGCGCGGCTGGGAGGTCGGCAAGCGGCTCGAGCACGCGCTGGTCAAGGGCATCGACGCCTTCGTGGTCGAGGATACGGAGGAAGCGCGCCAGGCGGCGTTCAACAGTGGCGGGCGCCCGATCCACGTCATCGAAGGCCCGCTGATGGACGGCATGAACGTCGTCGGAGACCTGTTCGGCTCCGGCAAGATGTTCCTGCCCCAGGTCGTCAAATCCGCCCGCGTGATGAAGAAAGCCGTCGCCCACCTCATTCCCTTCATCGAGGCGGAAAAGGAGAAATCCGGCGCCACCCAGGGCAAGGGCAAGGTGGTGATGGCGACCGTCAAGGGCGACGTTCACGACATCGGCAAGAACATCGTCGGCGTCGTTCTTCAATGCAACGGCTTCGAGGTCATCGACCTCGGCGTGATGGTGCCGTGGCAGGACATCCTCAAGGCCGCCAACGAGAACAACGCCGATATGATCGGCCTTTCCGGCCTGATCACGCCTTCACTGGACGAGATGGTGACGGTTGCGGCCGAGATGCAGCGCGAGGGATTCACGCTCCCCCTGCTGATCGGCGGCGCGACCACCAGCAAGGTCCACACCGCGCTACGCATCGAGCCGGCTTACCAAGGCCCCGTCCTCCACGTCCTCGACGCAAGCCGCGCCGTCGGCGTCGCCTCCTCCCTTGTTTCCGAAACGCAGCGCGATCCGCTCGTCCAGAAGACCCGCGAAGAATATGAAGCGGTGCGCATTCAGCGCGCCGGCCGCGGCCATTCCGAGCTTGCGCCGCTCGAAGCTGCCCGCGCCAACGCCTTTCCGTTCGATCCCGAAGGCAAGCCGCCCGCGCCGCAGCGCCCCGGCGTCCACCACTTCAACGATTGGCCGATCCGCGAGCTTCGCGCGGCGATCGACTGGACGCCCTTCTTCCGCGCCTGGGAGCTTGCCGGCAACTACCCGGCGATCCTCACCGACGACGTCGTCGGCGAAAGCGCCACCTCCCTGTTCAACGACGCCCAGGCGATGCTCGACCGGATCATCGCCGAACATTGGCTGGTGCCCCGCGCCACCGTCGGCCTGTGGCGCTGCAAGCGCGAAGGCGACGACGTCCTCGTCCTTGCCGGCAACGACTGGACCCGAATCCCCTTCCTTCGCCAGCAGGTGAAGAAGCGCGAAGGCCGCCCTAACATGTGCCTCGCCGACTTCATCGACCCGGACGGCGAGGACTGGATCGGCGGCTTCGCGGTCGGCATCCACGGCCTCGATCCGCACCTCGCCCGTTTTAAGGCGGACAATGACGATTATTCGGACATTCTCCTGAAGGCGCTCGCCGACCGTTTGGCGGAGAGCCTGGCCGAGACGCTCCACGGCCACGTCCGCAATTCGGTCTGGGGCTATGCCGACGAGCATCTCACCAACCAGCAGTTGATCCGCGAAAGCTACACCGGCATCCGCCCCGCCCCCGGCTATCCGGCCTGCCCGGACCACAGCCTGAAACCGACCTTGTTCGATATGCTCGGCGGCGAACCGGCCGGCGTGACGCTGACCGAAAGCTACGCCATGTGGCCGACTTCGGCCGTCTCCGGTTTCTACTTCGGCCACCGTGACGCCGAGTATTTCGGAGTCGCCCGGATAGGCCGCGACCAGCTCGAGGATTATGCGGCCCGCCGCGAAGTGAGCGTCGAGCAAGCCGAGCGCTGGCTAAGGCCAAACCTGGACTAAGGCACTTCTGAAGCCCCTCCCCTGAAGGGGAGGGGCTTACAGATACGCCCCCCGTGCGCTGCGGCGCTATGATGCTATATGGGAACGGCAGATGATCCGTTCCCTCCTCCTCACCCTCTGTCTCCTCCTCGCTTTTGCCTCCCCGGCGGGCGCGCAGCTCCTCGCGCCCGGCGAAAAGGCGATGCGGGTGGAGCTGGTCGCCGAAGGCCCCGCGCCCACCGCCGGAGGCAAGGTCGCCCTGGCTTTGCGCATGACGCCAAGGCCCGGCTGGCACGGTTACTGGAAGAACCCCGGCGACGCGGGCTTCGAAAGCAGCGTCGAGTGGCGACTCCCCAAAGGCGCGGCCGCGGCGGCGCTGCGCTACCCGGTGCCGAAGCGGCTGATCGTCGCGGGCCTGATGAACTACGTGTTCGAAGGCGAACATGCGCTGCTGACCGAGCTGACGGCGCCGCCCAGCCTGACCCCGGGCAGCGTCCTGCCGGTGCGCGGAACCCTCGACTACCTCGTTTGCACCGACGAGATATGCGTCCGCGAAACGGCCGAACTGGCGCTCGACGTGCCGGTCGGCGCCGGACCCGACCGCCGCGCCGAGTTTAACCGCTGGCGCGAAGCCCTGCCCCGCCCGCTGGACAGCGCCGCCCGCTTCGAACGCACCGGCGGGAAACTGCGCCTCCTCATTCCACTCCCCGCAACCGCACCTGTAACCGATCCCTATTTCTTCCCCCTGTCGGAAGGCGTTCTCGATCACAGCGCGCCGCAAAGCGTTACCCGAACCGGCGACGCACTGATCCTGGAGACAAAGGCGGCGGAAGGCGGCGACCGGCCGGTGGAGGGCGTGATCGCGCTCGGCGAAGGACGCGGCCTTTCCGTTCGCGCCGAGCCCGGACCGGTACCGCCGCCCGGGGAGCCGCTCGCCGACGCCGCCCCAGCGCCCGAGCAGGGCTGGGGCGCGATCGCGCTTGCGCTCGGCGGCGCGGTGCTTGGCGGGCTGCTCCTCAACATCATGCCCTGCGTATTCCCGATCCTGAGCCTGAAGGCGCTGAGCCTCGCCCGCGCCGGCGGCGATGAGCGCTCGGCGCGGCGGGAGGCGATCGCCTACACGGCGGGCGTGGTCGGCATCTGCCTGGCGCTGGGCGCGGCACTGCTCGCGCTCCGGGCCGGCGGAAGCGCGGTCGGCTGGGCCTTCCAGCTCCAGGAGCCGCGCGTCATCCTGCTGCTGCTGCTGCTGGTCACCGCAATCGCGCTCAACCTCGCCGGTCTGTTCGAGCTCCCCGCCATCGGCGGCGGCGGCAAGCTGGCCGGGCGGGGCGGCACCGCCGGCGCCTTCTGGACCGGCGCCCTCGCCGCCTTTGTCGCAACGCCCTGCACCGGACCTTTCATGGGCGCGGCCCTCGGCGCCGCTTTGGTCCTCCCGGAGGCCGCCGCCCTCGCCGTCTTCGCCGGCCTGGGCCTTGGCCTCGCTCTTCCCTTCCTGCTCCTCGGCTTCGTGCCCGCGCTCCGCCGCCGCCTGCCCAGGCCCGGCGCGTGGATGGGGCGGCTGCGCCGCATCCTCTCCGTGCCGATGTTCCTGACCGCGCTCGCCTTGGCCTGGATATTGGAACGGCAGGTCGGCGGCGCGGGCCTGCTCGCGGGGCTCGCCGCAGCGCTCGTGATCGCCGTAGCTTTGTGGTGGGCCGGCCGCCGTCACGCATGGCTCCCGCTTGCGCCCGCCGCGCTTGCGGCAGCCGCCGCTTTGGCCTTCATCCCAGCCGCTGTGGAGACCGCCGAAGCGCACACCGGCGGCACTCTCGCCGCCGAGCCATTCAGTGAAACCCGGCTCGCCGCGCTTCGCGCCGCCAACCGGCCCGTTTTCCTGTATTTTACGGCGGACTGGTGCGTCACCTGCAAGGTCAACGAGAAAGCCGTCCTCGAGCGGGCGGAAGTCGCCAAGGCCTTCAAGGCGCGCGGCGTTCAGGTGCTGGTCGGCGACTGGACCCGCGGCGATGCGGAGATCGGCCGCTTCCTCGAAAAGCTCGGCCGCTCGGGCGTACCTCTCTACCTCTGGTACGCGCCTGGCCGGGAGGCGGAAGTCCTGCCCCAGATCCTGACGGTCAGCCGGATCACCGAGCTCAGGGGCTGATCACCGAGGCTGGTTAGCGCGGCCAGGCCTTCTCGCCCGCCACCCAGGTCTCGAGCACCTTCACGTCCCGGATCTGCGCGGGCGTCGCGCCTTCGAAGATGTCGCGGTCCACCAGGATGAAGTCCGCGAACTTGCCCCGCTCCAGAGTGCCCAGCCGGTCCTCCGCGAAGCCGGCATGCGCCGCCGCCATGGTGAACCCGCGCAGGGCCTGCTCAAGACTCAGTTTCTGCTCGGGCATCCAGCCGCCCGGCGGCTGACCGTTCGCATCCTCGCGGCTCATCGCGGCGGCGAGGCCGTGGAAAGGGTTCGGGTGCTCGACCGGGAAGTCCGACCCGAACGCCAGCGGCACGCCGGAGGCGAGCATCGAGCGCCAGGCATAGGCACCGCCCAGCCGCTCCATCCCCATCCGCGCTTCGGCCATTTTCCAGTCGCTGGTCTGGTGCACCGGCTGCATCGACGCGATCGTGCCGTTGCGGGCAAAGCGCGGCAGATCGGCCGGATCGACGATCTGGGCATGCTCCACCCGCCAGCGCCGGTCGCCCTTGTAGGTCACCGCCATTTCGTCGATCGCGGTCAGCAATTGCGCGTTGGCGGCGTCGCCGATGGCGTGAACGGCAACCTGGAAACCGTCCATGGCTGCCCGGCTCATCAGGTTCATCAGCTCCGTGTCGTTGAGGAAGCCGAGGCCGCGTTCCCTGGGGCTGTCCTTATAGGGCTGCTTCAGCCACGCCCCGCGCGAACCGAGCGCTCCGTCGCTATACAGCTTTACCCCGCCCATTCGAAGGCGGCTGTTGTAGAGCCACGGCGTCGGCCCGGTCCCCGCCACTTCGAGCATCGGCGCGATCCCGCCCGCATAGGACATGATCCGCACCTTGAGCATGCCCGCATCCCCCGCCCGGCGCATGGTCAGCCAATCGTCCGTGCTGGTGCCCATGTCGGCGACGGCGGTAAGGCCATTGGCAAGCATGATCTCCTGCGCGCGGGCGAAAGCGGCGTCGCGGATGCGCGGCAGCGGTTCGGGCACCACCTTGCCGACCAGCGAGGACGCGGCATCGACGAAGATGCCGCTCGGCTGGCCACCGGCGCCCTTTTCAATCTTGCCGCCGGAGGGAGCGGCGGTTTTGGACGTGATCGCCGCTTCCTTCATGGCCGCGCTGTTCGCCCAGCCGGCATGGCCGTCCACCCGTTCCAGCCAGACCGGCCGGTCCTTCACCACCGCGTCGAGATCGGCGGCGGTGGGAAAGCGGCCGAGGCCCCAGCGCTCCTGGTTCCACCCGCGCCCGACGATCCAGCGCGGATTGGGGTTGGCGGCGGCATAAGCGGCGATCTTCGCCTGGGCCTCCGCAAGGGTCTTGGTCTCCGACAGGTCGAGCTGAAGCGCGTTGAAGCCGAGGCCCATGACGTGCCCGTGCGCATCGATCAGCCCGGGCAACAACGTTCGCCCCTTCCCATCGAAGCGGTACTTGGTGCGCTCCCCTTTCTTGTCGCCGCGCTGGTACAGGCGCTGCACCCGCCCGTCGTCGCCGACCAGCATGGCGTTGAAGCGCATCAGCCGCCCTTCCGCGTTAAGCGTATAGCCGTTGACGTTGTCGACCAGCACATCGGCCGCGGCGGGGGCGGAAAGGGAGAAAGCGGCAAGCGCCGCGACAAGCTTTTTCAGGATCATAGGTGCGGCGAATAAGCCTTGTTTCGCGCCCGCGCCAGATGGTCTAGATGCCGCCCTTCATGGCCAGCCCCGCTCCCCAGCCCGCGCCTCCCGTAACGCTTGCCGACATCGAGGCGGCGGCGAAGCGGATCGAAGGTGCGGTGGTGCGCACGCCCACGCTGCTCAGCCGCACGCTGTCCGAAGTAACCGGCGCCAATGTCTGGGTGAAGTTCGAGAACCTCCAGTTCACCGCCGCCTACAAGGAGCGCGGCGCGCTCAACAAATTGCTGCTGATGGACGTGGCCCGGCGGGAGCGCGGCGTGATTGCCGCCTCGGCGGGCAATCATGCCCAGGCCCTTGCGTACCACGGACGCCGTTTGGGTGTGCCGGTCACGATTGTCATGCCGGTCCCCACCCCGGCCATCAAGGTGATGCAGACCGAAGGCCACGGCGCCGAGATCGTCCTCCACGGCGAGATGTTCGACGAAGCCTATGCCGAAGCGCGGCGGCTTGAGGCGGAGCGCGGCCTCACCTTCGTTCACCCGTTCGACGATCCCGAGATTATCGCCGGGCAGGGCACCGTCGCGCTCGAAATGCTCGCGGACGCGCCGGAGATCGACGTGCTCGTGGTGCCGATCGGCGGCGGCGGGCTCCTGTCCGGCATCGGCACCGCCGCCAAGGCGCTGCGCCCCGATATCGAGGTGATCGGCGTCCAGGCCCAGCTCTACCCGTCCATGTATTGCCGGCTGAGCGGCGAGGAACTGCCCTCCTCCGGCGACACCATCGCCGAAGGCATCGCCGTCAAGACCCCGGGCGAAACCACGTCCGCAATCCTCGCCCGAGTCACCGACGATGTCCTGCTCGTGCCGGAGCGCGACATCGAGACCGCCGTCAGCCTGTATCTCCAGATCGAGAAAACCGTTGCGGAAGGCGCCGGTGCAACCGGCCTCGCCGCCTTGCTCCGCTACCCCGAGCGCTTCCGCGGGCGCAATGTCGGCCTGGTCCTGTCCGGCGGCAACATCGACACCCGCCTGCTCGCCACCGTGCTGCTGCGCGATCTTGCCCGCTCCGGACGCATGGCCCGCCTCCGCATCCAGCTCCACGACCGGCCGGGCGCTCTGCTCTCGGTGGTGAAGCTGTTCCACCAGCATTCGGTGAATGTCCTCGAGGTCTATCACCAGCGCGTCTTCACCGCCTTGCCTGCCAAGGACGCCTTTATCGACATCGAATGCGAGGCGCGCGACGCCGATCAGCTCCAGGCGCTGGTCGCCGAACTCGAAGCCTCCGGGTTCAACGTCCATCCCGTAGAGATTCACTAAGCTTACGTCCCGCGCTGGAACGGCTGAGACTTATCCCCGTTTTCGAAGGGTCCCGCCCTTCCCAACCCGGCGATCAAGCCTCATAAATGAAGCAAGGATCTCTTTAACCAAGCCGGAGCCGACTTGACCGCACCGTTTCGCTTTCCCCGCTTCTTTGTAACGAGCCCTTCGCCATGCCCGTACCTTCCGGGCAAGACGGAGCGGAAGGTGTTCACCGAACTCAGCGGCAACCATGCGAGCGACCTCAACGACGCGCTCGGCCGGATCGGGTTCCGGCGCAGCCAGGCCGTGGCTTATCGCCCCTCCTGCCTCGATTGCACCGCCTGCGTCTCCGTGCGGGTCGTCGCCGGCGAATTCCAGCCCAACGCCACCCAGCGCAAGATGATGCGCAAGCACGCCGATCTGGAAGTCACCGCCTGCAAGCCCTGGGCGACCGAAGAGCAATATGAGCTGCTCCGCCGCTACCTGAAGAGCCGCCATCCGGACGGGGGCATGGTCGGCATGGATGAATCGGACTTTGCCGACATGATCGAGCAAAGCCCGGTCAAGACCTACGTCATCGAATATCGCGAACCCTCTGTGGACGGGAAGCCGGGCCGCCTGGTCGGCGCCTGCCTGACCGACCAGCAGGCCGACGGCCTGTCGATGATCTACAGCTTCTTCGAGCCCGAAGACACCGCACGCCCCGGCCTCGGCACCTACATTATTCTCGATCACATCGTCCGCGCCGGCCGCGCCGGGCTGCCCTTCGTCTACCTCGGCTATTGGGTCGAAAGCTCGCAGCGCATGGCCTACAAAGCGCGTTTCCGCCCGCTCGAAAAGCTCGGCCCCCACGGCTGGCAGCGTTTCGATCCCGATCAACGGGAACTACCTCTTACCCGCTGAAAACCGCCGGTTAACCTATGATCGCTACGCCCTTTTGAATGGGGCGGGTTTTGGGGTGGATGGGCAGGCTTGTCGACGTGGGCGAGGCGGTAACGCCCGTTGGCCGCGCCTTGCTCACCGAACGCTACCAGGTCCTCCAGCGCCAGATTCCGCTTCTTTACACCGTGGCGCTCGCCAATTGCCTTGGCCTCACCCTCGCCTCGGGCGGCATGATCGGCGGGCTGTACAGCCCCACCACCATCCTTTTTGGGATAGTGCTGGTGCGGCTGGTTCACTGGGTGCGCGCGCGCAAGCGGGTGCTTGCGCCCGAACAAATCCTGCGCGAACTCCAGAAGATCTGGATCTTCGCCCTTCTCGTCTCCTTTTGCTTTTCGGTATGGGCGCTATCCCTGATCCAGGGATCGAGCGAGGATTATGACGGCCATGTGATCATGTTCGGCACCGTTGCCTCGATCGGCTGCGCCTACGGTTTGTCGAGCTTCCCCGCCGCCGCGCGCTTGCCCCTCCTCGTGCTCGGCCTGCCGCTGGCGCTGCGGCTCCTGCTTTCTGCAAATGCGAGTCATGTGGGCATGGGTCTGAGCATCGGGCTCGTCATCCTGCTCATCCTGCAGCTCCTCCAGTTCCACAACCGCAGCTTCTGCCAGCTTATCGAGTCGCGCTCCGAGATCGCTGCCGAGCGGGAGCGCGCCCGCCGCGCCGAGAAACAGGCCAAGGCCGAAAAGGTGAAAGCGCGGATCGTTGCCGACACCGATCCCTTGACCGGCCTCGCCAACCGCCGCGCCTTTTTGCGCGCGCTCGGCCGCCGCGCCGCGGCCTTGGGGCGCAACGGCGGCGGCTTTGTCCTTGCCGTCGTCGATCTAGACGGCTTCAAGCCGATCAACGACACTTTCGGCCACGCCGCCGGCGACGCGGTGCTCAAGGAAGTGGGCGTGCGCCTTGCCGCTGCGGGGGGCGACAAAGCGTTCATTGCCCGTACCGGCGGCGACGAATTCGCGCTGCTTCTCCCGCATGCGCACAGCACCGCCGCCGGCAAGGTCGCCGGGGCGGAGATCTGCGCGGCTTTGGCCGAACCGTTCAGCGTCGAGGGGCGCGAATTCCGTATCTCGGGCTGCTGCGGCATAACCCTGCTGGACGCGGCCGACTGCAACAGCACCGAGGCCCTGATCCGCGCCGACACCGCTTTGTACCGCGCCAAGGAAAGCGGCCGCTCGGGCGTTGCGGTCTATTCGGCGGAAATGGACGAAATCCACCGCCGCCGAAGCCAGATCGAGCAGGCGCTCCGCCTCCCCGAAACGCGGTACCAGATCGGCCTCGTCTACCAGCCGATCCACGACCTCAACACCGGCGAGCTGCGCGCCTTCGAGGCGCTCGCGCGATGGGCCCATCCTCAGCTCGGCAGCGTCCCGCCGGCCGAGTTCATCCCCGCGGCCGAGCAGATCAACGTGATCAAGGAATTGTCCGACGCCCTGCTCGCCACCGCGGCGGCGGAGGCCGGACGCTGGGCCGAAACCGTGCGCCTGTCCTTCAACCTCAGCGCCGTCCAGCTCTGCACCGCGGGCTCGGCGCACCGCATCCTCGCCATTCTCTCGGGCGCGGGCATGGACCCGCATCGCCTTCAGGTCGAAGTCACCGAAACCGCGTTGCTGGTCGATTTCTCGGTTGCGCGCGAGAATTTGCAGGATCTGCGCCTGGCGGGCGCGCGCATCGTGCTCGACGATTTCGGCGCCGGCCATGCCTCCATCTCCTACCTGCGCGAGATGCAGTTCGACGGCATCAAGCTCGATGGATCGCTGATCGCTGACGCCGCCGAGTCGCTGCGCAGCCGGCGCCTGCTCAAGGGCGTGGTGGAGCTTTGCACCTCGCTCGGCCTGCCCTGCGTCGCCGAGCATATCGAGAGCGAGGACCAGCGCGCGCTGCTTCGCGAATTCGGCTGCCGCGACGGTCAGGGCTACCTCCTCGCCCGCCCCATGGACGCCGACGCCGCAGCTGAACGCGCGAAGCCCAAATTGCTCCGCCTGCGCAGCCCCCACGCCGCCTGAGCGCACTGCCCGGCCCACGAAGAAAGGGCCGGAGGATTGCTCCCCCGGCCCTTCTTTTCATCTAAGCGTTGGTGGCGGGACTTAGAAGTCCATGCCGCCCATGCCGCCCATGCCGCCGCCGCCCATGGGCATGGCCGGCTTGTCCTCGGGCATTTCGCTGACCGCCGCCTCGGTGGTGATCAGCAGGCCCGCAACCGAGGCCGCGTTCTGCAGCGCGGTGCGCACGACCTTGGTTGGGTCGATCACGCCGGCTTCCACCAGATTCTCGTAGGTGTCGGTCTGCGCGTTGAAGCCGATCGTCTGGTCGGCGCTCTCGAGCAGCTTGCCCGAAACCACCGCGCCGTCGTGACCGGCGTTGCTGGCGATCTGACGCACCAGCGAGGTCAGCGACTTGCGGACGATGTCGACACCGCGGGTCTGGTCGTCATTGACGCCGCTCAGGCCCTCAAGCGCCTTGGTCGCGTACAGCAGCGCCGTGCCGCCACCAGGGACGATGCCCTCTTCGACGGCCGCGCGCGTGGCGTGCAGCGCGTCGTCGACGCGGTCCTTGCGCTCCTTGACCTCGACCTCGGACGAACCGCCGACCTTGATCACCGCGACGCCGCCCGCGAGCTTGGCCAGGCGCTCCTGGAGCTTCTCGCGGTCGTAATCCGACGTGGTGTTCTCGATCTGCTGACGGATCGCCTCGGTGCGGCCCTTGATCGCATCGGCTTCACCCGCACCGTCGACGATGGTGGTGTTGTCCTTGTCGATCGTGACGCGCTTGGCGGTGCCGAGCATGCCGAGCGTGACGGTCTCGAGCTTGATGCCGAGGTCTTCCGAGATCATCTCGCCCTTGGTCAGGATCGCGATGTCCTCGAGCATCGCCTTGCGACGATC
>DASVUV010000078.1:0-112502 GCA_036386875.1 Allosphingosinicella sp. | reverse complement strand
CGCGAGCAGTATCGGCGGCTCGCCGCGCACATCGCCAGAAGCTTCCAGCGTGGACCGGACGGGCGGACGTTGCCGGTGTTGGGGCGCGGCTATGGGTCGTCCGACATGTTCTACGAGGCGAATGGGGGGTACAGCGCCTTTTACACCTGCAATTCGTGGACAGGCGAGGCGCTGCGCGCGGCGGGGGTGAAGACGGGGCTTTGGACGCCGCTCTCCCAGAGCATCATGTGGCGGTTGGATTAGGTGCTACCCTCGCTCGCGGCGGTGGGTTAGAGAAGCGCCGAGACAACAACATAGGGGGCTATGATGGCCAAGTTACTCGGCAACTTTCACCTCGCGCTGCTGATCGGCGTCGCCTTGATGATCGCGGCGATGTTCGGGCTACACGGCGATCTGCTCGGCAGCGGCGGCTACGATTGGTCGCAATTCCTGCGCTACCTGCACGTCTTCGCCGGCATCCTGTGGATCGGCCTCTTATATTATTTCAACTTCGTGCAGATCCCGACCATGCCCAAGGTTCCGGCCGAGCTGAAGCCGGGCGTTACCAAGCACATCGCGCCGGTTGCCCTGTTCTGGTTCCGCTGGGCGGCGCTTGCGACGGTGCTGCTCGGCCTCCTCACCGGTGAACTCAAGCAGGGCGGCTACACCGCCCGCGCGCTGGGCCTTCAGGAAGGCTACACCACCATTGGCATCGGCATGTGGCTCGGCATCATCATGGCCGCCAACGTGTGGTTCGTGATCTGGCCGAACCAGAAGCGCGCGCTCGGCATCGTGCAGTCGGCGGATGACGTAAAGGCGCGTTCGGGCGTGGTGGCGATGATGGCCAGCCGCACCAACCTAATCCTGTCGATCCCGATGCTCTACTGCATGGTGCTCTACGCGCACCTGGGCTCCTAAGCCTTTGAACTTAGCCGCCGCGGATGACTGAAAGCTGGTCTTTCTCGATCGACCGCGGCGGCACCTTTACCGACATCGTCGGCCGTGCCCCGGGCGGCGAACTCCACGTGCTGAAGCTGCTGTCCGACATCCCTGGCGCCTACGAGGACGCCGCGGTTGAGGGCATCAGGCGGCTGGTTGCGGCGCACGGCGACGCGCCGGTCGCGTCGGTGAAGATGGGCACCACCGTTGCCACCAACGCGCTGCTCGAGCGGAAGGGCGAGCCCACGCTGCTCGCCATCACTGCAGGTCATGGCGACGCGCTGCGCATCGGCTACCAGGCGCGGCCCGACATTTTCGCGCGAAAGATCGTGCTTCCCGAGGCGCTGTACGGCGCCGTGGTGGAGGTGAACGAGCGGGTGACCGCGGGAGGCGAGGTGCTTCGCGCGCTCGATCTGGAGCGCGCCCGGGCGGATTTCGGGGCGGCGTTCGAGGACGGCTACCGCGCTATTGCGATTGTGCTGATGCACGGCTGGCGCTGGACGGCGCATGAGGAGGCGCTTGCGGCTCTGGCCGCTGAGATCGGCTTCACTCAGGTTTCGGTGAGCCACCGCGTGGCGCCTTTGATCAAGCTGATCGGGCGGGGCGATACGACGGTAGTGGATGCGTGTCTGTCACCGGCTTTGCGGCGGTATGTGGATCGGGTAGTCACCGCGCTTTCCCCAACCCCGCTTAGATCGAGATCTCCCACCCCGCTCTTGTCGAGATCTCCACCCTCGCTCGTGTCGAGCGAAGTCGAGACACCGGTGGAGCGTTTCTCGACTTCGCTCGAAATGAGCGGTGAGGAGCTCGAAACGAAAGGTGGGCGCGCGCCGCAGCTTCTTTTCATGCAGTCATCGGGCGGGTTGACGGATGCCTCCTCCTTCCAAGGCAAGGACGCGATCCTTTCCGGCCCCGCAGGCGGGATCGTGGGCATGGCGCGCACCGCCGAGGATTCCGGGTTTCCGCGCGTGATCGGCTTCGACATGGGTGGCACTTCCACCGACGTTTCCCACTACGCCGGGACCTACGAGCGCACCAACGAGACGGTGGTGGCAGGGGTGCGGGTGCGGGCGCCGATGCTGGAGATCCACACGGTGGCCGCGGGTGGGGGGTCGGTGTGTTTTTACGACGGAACGCGGTTTCGGGTGGGACCCGACAGCGCGGGGGCGGTGCCGGGGCCGGCCTGCTACCGGCGCGGCGGGCCGCTGACGATTACCGACTGCAACGTGGTGCTCGGCAAGATCAGGCCCGAGCATTTTCCTTCACTGTTCGGGGAAGGTGGCGACCAGCCGATCGACGCCGCGGCGTCGCACGCGTTGTGCGCCGCGATTGCCGAGCAAGCCGGGATGACTTCGCAATCGGTGGCGGAAGGCTTCGCGCGGATCGCAGTCGACAATATGGCCAATGCGATCAAGCGCATCTCCATCGCGCGCGGGCACGATGTGACGCGCTACACCCTGCAATGCTTTGGCGGCGCGGGTGGGCAACATGCGTGTCTTGTGGCGGACGCGCTGGGGATCGAGCGGGTGATGGTGCATCCGCTTGCGGGCGTGCTTTCGGCCTATGGCATGGGGCTGGCCGACATGGTCGAGCTTCGCCAGCGCAGCCTTGGCGGCGGGGTGCTGGAGGAAGCGCTGGATGCGCTTGCTGCCGAGGCGGAGGGCGCACTTCGGGCGCAGGGTGTCGGCGCGGTTGAAGTGCGGCGGCGGGCGGTGCTGCGGTATGAGGGGAGCGATAGCGGGCTTGAGGTGGAGGCTGGGGCGTTCGAGCAGATGCGGGCGGCGTTCGAAGAGGCGCACCTGGGGCGGTTTGGGTTTCTGATGGCCGATACGGCCGTCGTGGTTGAGACGGCCGTGGTGGAGGCTGTCGGGAAATCCTCCCCTGCTTTTGCAGGGGAGGGGGACCGCGCGAAGCGGGGCGGAGGGGCGGCGGAGGCGGAGCCGGAGCCGTTCTCCTCGCTTCGCTCGGCCCCTCCACCATGCTTCGTATGGTCCCCCTCCCCCGGAAATCCGGGGGAGGATTTCCCCGTCTGCGACCGTGCCTCCTTGACGTCCGGCGACAGTATCTCCGGCCCAGCCCTGATCGTCGACCCCTCCGCCACCACAGTCGTCGAACCCGGCTGGCAGGCCGAAGTGGACAGACTCGGCAACTTGATCCTCACCCGCACGGCCGCGCGCGCGCAGGCGCGGCACGACGCGGCGGAGGCCGATCCGATCATGCTGGAGGTGTTCAACAACCTGTTCATGGCGATCGCCGAGGAAATGGGCGTGGCGCTGCGCAACACCGCGACCTCGGTGAACATAAAGGAGCGGCTCGATTTCTCCTGCGCGATCTTCGACGCGGGCGGCGCGCTGATCGCCAACGCGCCGCACATTCCAGTACATCTCGGTTCAATGGGCGACAGCATCCGCGCAGTGATCGAGGCGCGCGGCGGCGGCGCGGACGGGCGGGGCATGAAGCCGGGCGATGCCTATGCGCTCAACGCCCCCTATCGCGGCGGCACCCACCTGCCGGACATCACCGTCATCGTGCCTGTCTTCCCGGATGGAAGCGACACCGCGCCCGCCTGGTTCGTTGCGGCGCGCGGCCACCATGCCGACATCGGCGGCACCGCGCCGGGATCGATGCCGCCCGACAGCAAGACGGTCCACGACGAGGGCGTGCTGATCGACAACGTCCTGCTGGTAGACGCGGGGCGCTTTCTGGAAGCGGAGATGCGCGAATTGCTCCGCTCCGGCGCCTGGCCGGCGCGGCGGCCGGACCGCAATATCTCCGACCTGAAGGCGCAGGTCGCGGCCTGCGCGCGCGGGGCGGCCGAGCTCAGGCGGGTGGCCGCGGATTACGGGCGCGCGGTGGTCGACGCCTATATGGGCCACGTCCAGGCCAATGCCGAGGAAGCGGTTCGGCGGCTGATCGGACGGCTTTCGGACGGCAGCTTCCGCTACGCGATGGATAACGGGGCGGAGGTTTGCGTGCGCGTGAGCGTGGACCGGGAGGCGCGCTCCGCCGTGGTCGATTTCACCGGTACGTCGCAGCAGCAGCCGAACAATTTCAACGCGCCCTTGTCGATCTGCCGCGCCGCAACGCTCTACGTGTTCCGTACCATGGTGGATGACGCGATCCCGATGAACGACGGCTGCCTGAGGCCGATCACCCTGGTGGTGCCGGAGGGCTCGATGCTCAACCCCGCTTACCCGGGTGCGGTGGTGGCGGGGAATGTGGAAACCAGCCAGGTGATCACCGACGCCCTGTTCGCCGCCTGCCGCGCGCTTGCGCCGAGCCAGGGGACGATGAACAACTTCACGTTCGGCGACGAGACCAGCCAATATTACGAGACGATTGCCGGCGGCGCGGGTGCCGGGCCGGACTTCGGCGGGGCAAGCGCCGTGCAGACGCACATGACCAACAGCCGCCTGACCGATCCGGAGATACTGGAGACGCGCTATCCGGTGCTGCTGGAACGCTTTGGGGTGCGGAAAGGATCGGGCGGAGAGGGGCGGCAGCGCGGCGGCGATGGGGTGGTGCGGCATATTCGGTTTCGGGAGCCGATGCGGGCCAACATCCTGTCTAACCGGCGGGAGGTGCCGCCGCGCGGGATCGAAGGTGGGGGCGATGCGAGGGGCGGGCTGAACCGGCTGGTGCGCGCGGACGGGACGGTGGAAAGGCTTGGCGCGACGGCTTCGGCGGAGATGCATCCCGGGGATCTGTTCGTGATCGAGACGCCGGGGGGAGGCGGGTATGGGGCGCCCAGTTCCTCCCCATCGCAAGATGGGGAGGGGAACCATGCGCAGCATGGTGGAGGGGTAAATCGCGCAGGCCACGATAGATTACCCCTCCACCACCCTTCGGGTGGTTCCCCTCCCCATGCTGGGCATGGGGAGGAACAGCGGTGACCAACTACTGGGTCCTGCTCGGCATCCTGATCGTCGTTGCCGGGTTCGCGCTGCGGTTGAACCCGATGCTGGTCGTCACCGCCGCCGCCATCGCCACCGGGCTGATCGCGGGCATGGACCTCCACGAGGTGATCTCCACCTTCGGCAAGGGGTTCAACGACAACCGCGTTATCGCGATGGTGTGGATCGTGCTGCCGGTGATCGGGCTGCTCGAGCGCTACGGGCTGCAGGAGCGGGCGGCGGCGGTGATCCGCGGGTTCCGGACGGCGACGGCCGGGCGGTTGCTGCTGTTGTACCTGCTCTATCGCCAGTTCGTCTCCGCCATCGGCCTGCACTCGACGGCGGGACACGCCCAGACGGTGCGGCCGCTGGTTGCGCCGATGGCACTCGCCGCGGCGGAGAAACAGGGCGGGGCGCTCGGCGAAGACGATGCCGAGAAGGTGAAGGCCTATTCCGCGGCGACGGACAATGTCGGCCTGTTCTTCGGCGAGGACATCTTCTTCGCCATCGGCTCGATCGTGCTCATCCAGCAGGTGCTTTCGACCTATGGCATCACGCTGGCGCCGTTTGAGCTTGCCGTGTGGGCGGTACCGACGGCAATCGCGGCGTTCCTGGTGCATGGGGTGAGATTGCTCAGGCTGGATCGGCACCTATCCTCCCCGGGACGGGGAGGGGGACCGGCGCAGCCGGTGGAGGGGGCTTCGAGCCCTCCACAGACCCCCCTCCACCATGCTTCGCATGGTCCCCCTCCCCGTTCCGGGGAGGATCAAGAATGATCGGCCTTCACCACCTCTACATCCTTGCCGGCCTGATGTTCGCCGCGTTCGCCTGGCTGAGCGCCGTCGACCGCACCAACCCCAAGCGCTTCGGCAATGCCGCTTTCTGGGGCTTGATGGCGGCGAGCTTGCTTGGCGGCGATTCCATCGGGGACTTCGGCAATGGCCTGCTCGTGCTTGGCCTCGCCGCGCTGGCCGGCTTCGGCTTACTTGGCCGCTCCCACCCGCCGACGACCGGCCAGGCGGAGCGGGAGGGATATTCCGAGCGGCTCGGCAATCGCCTGTTCCTGCCCGCCCTGATCATCCCCGCCGTCGCCCTGGTCGGCACGCTTCTCTACACCTACACGCCGCTCAAGGGGTCCGGCCTGCTCGAGGCAAAGCGGGAAACGTTCGTGTTCCTCGGCCTCGGCGTGCTCGCCGCCCTGGCGGTGATCTTCGCCTGGCTTCGGCCGCCGGCCATTGCGCCGCTTCAGGAAGGGCGCCGGCTGGTCGACGCGATCGGATGGGCGATCGTGCTGCCGCAGATGCTTGCCGCGCTTGGCGCGTTGTTCGCGGCCGCCGGTGTGGGGACGGTGATCGGGGAACTCGCCAAATCGGTCATTCCGGAGGGCAGCATCTTCCTGACCGTCGCCGTCTACGGCCTCGGCATGGCGCTGTTCACGATGATCATGGGCAACGCTTTTGCCGCGTTCCCGGTGATGGCGGCGGCGATCGGCGTGCCGCTGCTTATTCAGGGCTATGGCGGCAACCCGGCGGTGATCGGAGCCATCGGCATGCTGGCGGGCTTTTGCGGGACGTTGATGACGCCGATGGCCGCCAACTTCAACCTGGTGCCGGCGGCGCTGCTGGAGCTCAAGGACCGCAACGGCGTGATCAAGGCGCAGATCGGCACCGCCTTGCCGCTGCTTGCGATCAACATCCTCTTCATCTGGTGGTTTGCATTTTAAACGGAGGGTCTTCCCCGTCACCCCCGCGAAAGCGGCGGTCCCGCTTGCTCTAGTTCTGTTTGGCCGAAGAAGAAGCGGGATTCCCGCTTTCGCGAGAATGACGGTAGGAAGGTGGTATGACCCACGCGCTCACCCCCGAGACCGCCGCCCGCTTTGCCGAGATTGCGCTCGGCCATGTCACGCGCGAATATCCGCACAAGCTCGACCACGTCATGGCTGGGCCGGAGGATGTGCGGGGGCCGCGTGAGCTTCACCCGATCTTCTTCGGCAGTTTCGACTGGCATAGCTGCGTGCATGGTTGGTGGCTGCTGCTTCGGCTCAGGCGGCTGTTTCCGGACATGGCGCCGGTGCCGCGTATTGAGGCGCTTGCGGGAGAGTTTCTTACGGCTGCCAATGTCGCGGTGGAACTCGCGTACTTGGCCCGCCCCAGCTCGGCGGGGTTTGAACGGCCCTATGGCTGGGCGTGGCTGCTCGCTTTGCACCGCGAGGCGCAGCGGCATGGCGATCGGCCCTGGGGCGCGGAGCTGGAGCCGCTGGCGCGCGCCGTTGCGGAGCGTTTCACCGCCTTTTTGCCCAAGCTTACCTACGCGATCCGCACCGGCACCCACTTCAACACCGCCTTTGCACTCATCCTCGCCCTCGATTGGGCTGAGGCGAATGACGCGGCGCTTGCCGGGCTGATCCGCGAACGCGCTGCCGACTGGTTCGGGGCGGATCGCGGCTACCATGGCTGGGAGCCGGGCGGAGACGAGTTCCTGTCCGGCGGCCTGTGCGAGGCGCTGCTGATGCGCCGCCTTCTCGGCCCGGCCGAGTCCGCCGCCTGGTTCGAGCGCTTCATGCCCAACGCCGCGGCGGGCGAGCCGCGCAGCCTGTTCACCCCCGCCTTCGTTTCCGACCGCTCGGACGGCAAGATCGCCCACCTCGACGGCCTCAACCTCAGCCGCGCCTGGTGCTGGCGCGGCATCGCCGACGCGGTGGAGCCGGCCCTGGCCGAGCTGTTCCGCCGCACCGCCGACGAGCATCTCGACGCCAGCCTGCCGCACGTCGCGGGCGACTATATGGGCGAGCATTGGCTTGCCACCTTCGCTCTCCTAGCGCTCGAGGCCGGCTGATGGGATCCACGGCACCAGCTTTTTCCAACACGATGCGGCCGCTGACGCCGGGCGAGATCGTGCTCTGCCGGACCATCTACCCCGGCGAGCTTCCCTACGAGGATGTGCGGCTCATCGACGGCCCCCTGGTCAACGACTTCGCCGAAGCGGCTTTTCGCAACACCAACACGGCCATCACCCTGCGCCGGACGATCTACCTCCGGGTGCATTATTGCCCGGACTTCTCGAAGGCGGGCGCGGACGCGCGGCGGCTGTTCGCGCATGAAATGACGCATGTCTGGCAGTGGCGGCGGCTTGGCGTGTTCGGCTTCCTGTGGCGCTACGCCCGCGATTTCATCGCCTGCCGGGGCAACGCCGCCGCGATGTACCATTATGATGCCGCCAGCCCCGTCTTTGCCGGCGCGCGGCTTGAGGCGCAGGCGGAAATGGTCGGCGACTTTCAGCGCGCCGTAGGCGAACAGCGCGCCCTCATCGAGCGCAAGCTGGCGGGGAGCGGCCTTTACGGCCTTTGAGGCCCAGTCGCAGCGCTAAGCGCGCAGGAGCAAAGAGGGGCCGCCACGGACCAGAGCGACGACCCCTCGAGCACAGCCAAGCACTTGGGGGAGCTTAGCCGCCCGCAATTTCCCTCGGATGCCGGGCCGAACCAAGATCGTGTTTACACGGGGTCGGCACCTGTATTTCCCCGCCGCAACGGGTCGTTAACCCTGCGCGCCCATGCTTTCCGCAGCGAAAAGGATGGACATGGTAATGCTCGCGCCCGTGCCGGAATGCCCAACGGCTCCCCTTGAGGGGCCGGGCAGCTTCGTCACCTATCTGGAACTCGAAGTTCCGAGTGCGCTGGCGCCGGTGGTGCGGCGCCACCATGGGCACCTTCTCGCGCTTGCCGAGTCGCTGCGGGAGTCGGGAGTGGACGGCGAGGTGATCCGGCGCAGCGTCGGCGGCCTCGTTGAAGCCTACCGGCTCGAACTGCTCGCGGCGCTGGAAATGAATCGTGGGGAGACGCTCGATGGCCGATGACAAGCTCGTGGACGAACCCGCCCGGCTGGCGGCGCTCCACCGTTACGGAGTGCTCGACAGCAGCCCGGAGGAACCGTTCGACCGGATCACCAGCCTCGTTGCGGCGGTGCTGCAGGTGCCGATGTGCGCGGTGTCGCTGGTCGACAGCCAGCGCCAATGGTTCAAGTCCGGCCACGGGCTGGACGCGCGCGAGACGCCGCGCTCCGTCGCCTTCTGCGACCATACCATCCGTACGCGGACGCCGCTCGTCGTGCCCGATGCGCGGGAAGACGAACGCTTCGCCGCCAACCCTCTGGTCACGGGCGGCCCCGGCGTCGTCAGCTATGCCGGCGTGCCGCTGGTCAGCCCCGACGGCTACAATCTCGGCGCATTGTGCGCGATCGACACCAGGCCGCGCGCATTCAGCACCGGCGAAATCGACATCCTGAAGAAGTTCGCGGCCCTTGTGGTGGACGAGCTTGAACTGCGCACCATCGTCGCCCGGGATTCGCTCACCGGCGCGCTGACCCGCAGGGCCTTTCTGGAGGCGATGCGCAGCGAAATGGCCCGCGGCCATCGCCACAATCGGGCCTGCGCGCTGGTGTTGCTCGACATCGACCACTTCAAGTCGGTCAACGACACCCACGGCCACCCGGCTGGGGACGACGTGCTGCGCCGGGCCGTGGGCGCCTGCGCAGACACCCTTCGCCCTTCCGATTCGCTTGGCCGGATCGGCGGCGAGGAGTTCGCCGTGCTGCTGCCCGAATCGGACGAGGGGAGCGCCGCCGCCTGCGCGGAGCGGCTTCGCGCCGCCGTCGAGCGGCTCGATTTCCCCTCTCTCGGCGGCCGCAAGGTGACGGCGAGCTTCGGGGTCGCCAATCTGCCGCCCGCCGGCCTCAGCGAGGAGCAATGGCTCGCCGAAGCGGACGCCGCACTCTACGCGGCCAAGCGGCGTGGGCGGAATTGCTGCGTGGCGAGCGCAGAGCTGTACGAGCGCTCGGCGGCATAATTATGCCTGCTTCCCCTCCCTGCTTAGGGAGGGGCCAGGGGTGGGTAGCGACTGAGCGGGCTCGATGCCCGGGAAGGCGCATTTCGGCGTTCGAAATCACTCCCCGCCGTCGCATAGCCCCTCAGCGGCATCGAGCCGCTTCGGGGCTTACCCACCCCCGACCCCTCCCTAAGCAGGGAGGGGAGTTGGTCGGGGGAGAGGCCTGCCGCAGGGCCGTGACTCTTCCAGGCCTGTTGACACCGGACGCGGTTGTTCACCACTCTCCTGCACGGTGGGCCGGGGGGCGGCTCCTAAAATATGTGGGGGATGAAGTGGGCACTTCTGCCACGGCGCTGAACGAATGCGCCAACGAACCGATCAGCCGGCCGGGATCGATCCAGCCGCACGGTGTGCTTCTGGTCGTGGCGGCCGATAGCGGATTGGTGGTCGGCGCGGCCGGCCGGGTCGGGGAGCTGCTGGGCGCAGCCAAGGAAGTCCTCTCCCGCCCGCTTGAAGAAATCATCGGCCAATCGCTTGAAAGCCTGACCCGCGCCTCCGGATTCCGGCCGAGCCAGGAGCCCCTGTTCCTTGGCGCCTTCAGGCTCGGGCCGCTGATCCCCGCCCTCGACATCCTGGCGCATGAGCGCGACGGCTCGGTCCTGATCGAGCTTGAACCTTCGCTCGATCACCGGCCCTCGGCGCCGCGTCTCCTGGGCCGCCTGCGCGCCGCCATCGCCGACATCAAGCGGGCACCGACAATTGAGGGCGCCTGCACGACGGCAGCGCGGGCGGTGCGCGATTTCACCGGCCACGACCGGGCGATGGTGTACCGCTTCCTGGAAGATCACAGCGGCAACGTGATTTCGGAAAGCAGCAACGGCGCGTTGCCCAGCCTCCACAATCACCATTTCCCCGAAGGCGACATTCCGCAGCAGGCGCGCGAGCTTTACGCCCGCAACCTGATCCGCGTCATTCCGGACGTCCATTATGTGCCGGCGCCGCTGCTCACCGCCGGTGAAGGTGCGGAACTGGACATGTCCGATTGCGCGCTGCGCAGCGTGTCGCCGGTGCATCTCCAATACCTGCGCAACATGGGCGTCGGCTCGTCCATGTCGACGTCGGTGATGGGGCATGGCCGGCTTTGGGGCCTGATCGCGTGCCACAGCATCTCGGCGACGCTTGTGCCTTATGAAGTGCGGGAGGTGTGCAAGCAGGTCGCAGCCGCGCTTGGCCAGCAGATCGAAACCCTGACGGCGCGCTTCGACAAGGAGGAGGGGGAACGGCTGTCCACCGCGCGCGAGGTGCTGCTTGCCAACCTTGCCGGATCGGACGCGATCGAAATCGAACTGGTCAAACGGATCGATGATCTCCTCCGGCTGATCCCCGCCGATGGGATCCTGCTGAGCTGCAACGGCAGGGTGCATCGTGCCGGGCTGACACCGGACCCCGAAGCCGCCGCCGAACTCGCGTCCTGGTCGCGGCGGAAGGACGCCTCGCTTCCGTTCGCCACATCCTCGCTGAGTTCGGTGTTCGAGCCGGCGTCCGCTTACCAGGCGGAAACCAGCGGCGCGCTTGCCGCCAGCGTCACCGGCGAGGATCCGATCGACATCGTCTGGCTTCGGCGCGAGCATCGCGAAGTGGTCGAGTGGGGGGGGCACCCGCACAAGGATCTTGATCGTAACCCGGAGACCGGGCGGCTCAATCCGCGTGCGTCGTTTTCGGCCTGGCGGGAGATCGTCAAGGGACGTTCGGCGCCCTGGACCAGCCCGGAGATCGACGCCGCGCAGCGGCTGCGCGACGGCGTCGAACGAATCAAGGAACGCCAGCGCTTCACCGCCTTGCAGGCCTCGCTGATCCACATGTCGCGGGTGAATGCGATGGGCGCCATGGCGTCGTCCATCGCCCACGAACTGAACCAGCCGCTCACCGCCGCCGCAAGTTATGCGCGCAGCGCCGCCAAGCTCTTGAGGCGCGGCGAAGCGGGGGAGGAGATCGCCTCCATCGTCGATCGCGCCGCGGAACAATCCCTGAGGGCCGGCGAACTGATCCGCAAGCTGCGCCAGCTCGCCGCGCCGGTGGAGGCCGCGGTGGACTCGTGCTCGCTCGCGGAAATCATCGAGGGCGCCTGCGCGATCGCGCTGATCGACGCGCCGCGGCTCGGCATCACGGTGGACATCGAGTTCGACCGGTCGCTTGATGTTCTTGCCGACAAGATTCAGGCGCAGCAGGTGCTCCTCAACCTGATCCGCAACGCGCTCGAGGCGATGGAGGATTCGGAGCAGCGCCTGCTGACCGTGGAGGCGCGGCGGGACGGCGCCGGCCAGGTCAAGGTCACGGTGCGCGACACCGGTTCGGGCGTGTCGGATTCGGTAAGGGACCAGTTGTTCGACGCCTTCAACAGCAGCAAGGAAGGCGGCCTCGGCATCGGCCTGTCGATCTGCCGCACGATCATTGAAGGCTTGGGCGGAAAGATCTGGCTGGAGGAAAGCGGCCCCACCGGCACGTGCTTCGCCTTTTCGCTGCAGGAAAGCCTGCCGGACGAGAGGGCGCCGGAGAGCGCCGACCCGGCGTAGCAGGGCGAAGGTTCGCACACCGCCCGTCAACACCGTGTAAGCACGGTCCCGGCGCGCGTGGAGCTTCGGTGGTGTGATCCACATCTCGCCGCCGGTGCGCAATCATCTAGAGTGGGCCTTGCTCGGCAGGAGGGCCGGGACTGTAGCGTATCTCGTGGGGGTATTTGCGGGATGGAGCCGATCGCATCCGCCGTTCGCCGGTGGCCTCAAGCGCTCTGTCCCGCATATCACGCAGAAAGCGGGCCGGACCCAAGATGAGCATGTGCGAGTTCGAGCCTGCTCCCGCTTCGGGTGAAGCCCCTTTGCCCTTGGCGCCGTGCGCGTATGTGATCGACGACGACGAAGCAATCCGCGAGGCGCTGCTGCTTGAGCTTTCCACCTCCGGCTATCGTTGCGCGGCCTTCCCGTCGGGCCCGGATTTCCTGCGTTGCGCCGACCGGCTGGAGCCGGGCTGCATCATCCTCGACCTTCGCATGCCCGGCAAGAACGGCATCGAGATGCTCGCCGAGCTTGCCCAGCGCGGCATTCGCTGGCCGACGATCATGGTCACGGCGCACGGCGAGGCGGTGACCGCCGCCGACGCCATCAGGCTTGGCGCGGTTCGATTTCTGGAAAAGCCGTTTTCAGGCGACACCTTGCTGTGCGCGCTTGCCCAGGAAACCGAGAAGCTGAAGCGCAAGCTGCCCCGGATGCGGACGGCAAGCCGCCTTGAACCCCCGTTCCCGCCCGCTTCCGCGGCGCCGCCCGGCCACATCTGCCTTTAGTTGGTAAGCTGCGCCTGGATGGCGAGCTTGATCGCCTCCGACGCGCGCCGGACGCCCAGCCTGTCGCTGATATGCGTCCGGTGCATTTCAACGGTGCGCAGGCTGAGGCCGAGCTCGAAGGCGATCTCCTTGCTGAGCTTGCCGTCGGCCAGCAGGGTCAGGACCTGCTTCTCGCGCGGCGACAATTTCGCGAGGCGTGACACCGCGTCGGAACGCGACATGTGAACCCGATCATGCTGCTCCATCGCCGCCTTGACGCGGCCGATCAGGTCCTCGTCGTCGAACGGCTTTTCGATGAAATCGAAAGCGCCCTTCTTCAGCGCCGTCACCGCCGAGCCGACATCGCCGTGGCCAGTCAGCATTACTACGCCGAGGTTTGATCCGCGCTTGTTAAGCTCGTCTTGTAACTGCAATCCGCTGATGCCGGGCATGTAAAGATCAACAAGAGCGCATCCGCCACTGTGTAAGTTGGCGGCGGCAAGAAATGTGTCCGCAGATGGCCAGCCTATTGAGGGAAGCCCTTCCGTGTTCATCATTAGCGTGAGCGAAGAACGAACAGCATCGTCGTCATCGACAACATGTACAAGATTGGTAGCCACGCCTAACAGAACTCCCCCCGTGACTCCGTGTTTCCTTTGTGCAACATCCGCGCCCCCCGGCGCTTGTTGTTGCATAGGCACGAAATCTACCTTGATTCAGGTTAGTACAGCGAAGCCTTTGATGCAACGTGTTTTTCCCTGATTCCGGAGCGTCAAGGGGGCTTTTAGACCATCCCAGTGTTCTTACGGTACTGGGCCTTCACCGGTCGCTCAGGCCGCCGTGCAACTCTGCCAACACCACCAATTCGCGGAGATGATGTTGGACGACCACCTCAAAGCCGCAGCCGAAGAACTGCCCGGTCTGCTCTATCGGCGCCTGCCGGGAAGCGGTGCCGGCCCGGTGTTCCTGGCCGGTCCGGTGGAGGAGCTGACCGGCTGGTCGGCCGAAGCGCTGGCCCGCGAGGGCGGCTGGCCGTCCCTGATCCACGACGCCGACCGGGCGCGGGTGCGCCGCGAAACCCGGCGAGCGCTTCGCGAAGGCGGCGAATATGCAATGACCTACCGGATCGCCGCGCCTGGCGGGCCGGTGCGCTGGGTCGCAGACCGGGGCAGGGCGCTGCCCGCCAAGCCCGGCTCGGGCCCCGCTTTGACCGGCATCATCCTCGACATCACCGAGCAGCGCGAGGCGGAGGAGCGGGCGCGTTGGATCTCCAACCACGATTCGCTCACCCTGTTGCCCAACCGCCTGCTCTTTCTGCAGCATCTGGCGGAGCGGCTCGCCGACCCCGAGGCGGCGCCGTTCGCGCTGCTGCTCCTCGATCTCGACGGCCTGCGCCGGGTCAACGATTCGGAAGGCCATGTCGAAGGCGACCGCCTGCTGTGCGATGTCGCCGCCCAGCTTTCACGATGCGCGGGTCCGGGCGCCTTCAAGGCGCGGGTCGGCGGCGACGAGTTCGTCTGCATCCTCGACGCCATTCCCAGCATGGCCGAAGCGCAGCGCCGCTGCTCCGCGTTTCACGGCGCGGTCGCCGCCGCTTTGCCGTGCCGGCTGACCATGGGCGCCGCCTTGTTCCCGGCCGACGGGCGCACCCGCGAGGAGCTGCTCAAGCACGCCGACATCGCGCTCAACGCCGCGAAGGCAGACGCCAGGGGCGATTTCCGCATCTTCGAGCCCGAGATGCGCAGCCGGATGCAGCGCCAGGCGTCGATGCTGTCGCTCGGCCGGCAGGCGCTCAACGCCGGCAAGATCGTCCCCAATTACCAGCCCAAGATCAACCTCGTGACCAACGAGGTGACCGGCCTCGAGGCGCTGCTGCGCTGGTGGCACCCGAGCGGCGGCACGCGGCTGCCCGCCGACATCCAGGCCTGCTTCGACGAGCCCGACATGGCCGTCGAGCTGACCGACGCGATGCTGACCAGCATCCTTGCCGACATCCGGCGCTGGCGCGAGCTCGGCCTGCCGTTCGGCCATGTCGCACTCAACGTCTCGACCTTCGATTTCAGCCGCCGCGACTTCGCCGTGTTCCTGATGCGGCGCCTGGAAGAAGCGGCGCTTCCGCCGGGCGTGCTGCAGATCGAGGTGACGGAGTCGGTGATGCTCGGCCGGCACGCCGTTAACGTCGAGCGCGCGCTGCGCCGGCTCAGCACAGCGGGGGTCGCGATCGCCCTTGACGATTTCGGAACGGGGTTCGCATCCCTCACCCACCTGTGCCGCTTTCCCGCCGACGTGCTCAAGATCGACCGCTCCTTTGTGCAAGCGGACGAAGGGGACGAGGCCGGCGCGGCGGCGATCGTTGGAAGCATCATCGGCCTCGCCCACAATCTCGGCATGAAGGCGGTGGCGGAAGGCGTGGAGACGGAAGAGCAACGGGACAAGTTGTTGCTCAAGGGCTGCGACGAGGCGCAGGGCTTTCTTTACTCGAAAGCGGTGCCGGCAGAGCGCGTTTCGGCCATGCTGCACAAGCTTTCATGCCTGCCAAGACTCGCCGCGTGACCCCAAGAAACGAGGTCCGGAACGGCTAAGCTCCCACCCCGCCAAACTTTATTTTCTTGCAATGGAACCTTTTCGCGTTCACCTTAGAACTGCTCACGACGTTTGGCTGAATTCCGGGGCATCCGGTTTGCCTTCAGGCTCCTGCGCCCATCGACCGCCTGGGCTGGCGGTTCAGAAGGGGAGAAACGGCCGTGTTCAGCGGGACAGTAAAATTCTTCAGTAGTGAAAAGGGCTTTGGCTTCATCTCGCCGGACGCCGGCGGCGTGGACCTGTTCGTTCACGTCAGCGCGGTGGAGCTTGCCGGTCTCGGCATGCTCACCCAGGGCGAGCGAATATGCTACCGGCCGGCTGCGGACCGGCGCGGCCGTTATGCCGCCACGGAGTTGCGCCGCGGCTGAGCCGGAGGGGTCCGGCTGGGTTCCGCCGCTTGCGGCGGGCCTTGCCGAGCCGGCTTGCCAAGCAAAATTTCCGATGTAGATTAGCGGGGTGGGGCGTTGGGGCGCTTCACTGCAACTTGCTTGTTGAAGTGCGCCCAAACCGATCGGGGAGCTTGCTCCGGATCGGTGCCGGCGCGCATTCGGCTTGCGTGCACCATTGGGGGGCGGGCCGTGGAAGACCGGCGGAAAGCATATATCATTGACGACGATCGCGACGTCCGGGTCTCGGTAAGCTGCGAACTCCGCGCCGCCGGGATCGACTGCCGCCCATTCTCGTCGCCAAGCGACTTCCTGGAGGAGGTCGATCACCTGCCGCCCGGCTGCATCCTGCTCGACGTCCGCATGCCGGGCCAGAACGGCGTCGAAGTGCTGGCCGAACTCGACGCGCGCGATATCCGCTGGCCGGCGATCATGGTCACCGGCCATGCGGAGGTGGTGACGGCGGTCGAGGCCATGAAGCTCGGCGCGATCGAATTCCTCGAAAAGCCGTTTTCCGAGGCCGCCTTGATGGGCGCGCTGGAGCAGGGCTACCGCAAGCTGGCCGCAAGCACCCGGCGCAGCCGCACCCGGCGCAGCGCGAACGAGGCGGTCGCCCGCCTGTCGCCGCGCGAGCGCGAGATGCTGGCTTTGGTTTCCAAGGGCCTGTCCAGCAAGGAGATCGCGGCCGAGCTCTCGCTCAGCCAGCGCACCGTTGAAATGCACCGCGGCAACATGATGCGTAAGCTCAAGGTAACCACGGTGATCGAGGCCGCCAGGATCGCCGAAGCCGCCGGACCCGACACCTCGCGCGACTGACCGCGGGCCGAGGGCGCCCCCGGACCTCGCACACCTCACGCCGATACCGTGTCAGCACGGTTGCACCGCCAAACCCTTCCGCAACCGCACTGGCGCATCCTCCCCGTGAACTGGGAGGGGTGTTTGTGAAGAGCTTGGGAGAAGCGGCCGATCCGTGCGTGGACCGCAGGCATGCGGAGCGGCACAGGACCGTGTTGCGGCTTGCTTTTCTCCACACGCCGCGCGGCCGGGAAGGATGCGTGGTCCGCAACATCTCCAGCCTGGGCCTCGGCGCGCGGGTCTACCGCCAGATCGGGGTTGGCGTGCCCGTGCAGGCGGAGCTTTGCCCGGGCGCAATGCCGGGGGGCCGGGTCGTCTGGGCGTGTGGCTGGCAGATCGGGATCGCGTTCAACGAACCGGTCGATGTCGAGCACGTGCTGCGCACCCCCTGGACGGCGGAAGGCGAGGGTAAATCGCGTCTGCCGCGTTTCGACGTCGCCGCGCCGGCGCAGGCACGGGTCGGCGCCAGCATGCTGGGCGTGCGGATCCTCAACATCTCGCAGGGCGGCGCGAGGATCGCGCTTGGCTCCGATCTCAAGGTCGGCGCCGAGATGGTGCTCAAGCTGCCGCTTTTGCCGCCGCTCCCGGCAACCGTGCGCTGGGCCGGTTCCGGCTGCGCCGGCATCTGCTTTCACGAGCAGCTTGCGTTCGAGGCGCTGGCGGGCTGGATCGCGCAGCAGGAGAATCTTGGCCTGCCCGCCGCTTTGAGCCTGGGAGAAATCGCTTCGGCCCGCGCGTGAGGCTCGGCGGCGACGCTCCTCAGGGAAGCTGCTGGTAGACCCGCAGCCAATCCACCTCCATGGCAATGTCGCCGCGCTTGATGCGGTCGACGCTGGCCTGCGGCAGGCCCTTGTAGGGCGCGGCGATGCCGTTGGTCTTGAACGGGTAGATGCCGCCCACCGCGAAGTTCAGGATGATGTGCTCCGGTGTGTCGAAGCGCCACGGCGCATAGAATTCCACCATCGGGCGCGTCACCCGGTAGATGAGCCTGCCATCGACCTTGAACAGGATCGCGCCGGCGCTCCAGTCCACTTCGTAATCGTGCCAGTCGGTGACGTCGGTGCCCGGGGCGAAGACCTGCTTGTTCACCAGCGGCGTTTCCCCCTGGTAGCCGGTTCCGTGGAGGGCAACGCCGGTCCAGTCCGCCTCGCCGACATATTCCATGATGTCGATCTCGCCGGTTTCGGGCCAGCGGCCGTTGCCGAGCAGCCAGAACGCAGGCCAGACGCCGACCGCGTCGGGCATCCGGATCCGCGCCACGGCGCGGCCATAGGTGAAGTCGAACTTGCCCTTGGTGGTGATCCGGCCGGACACGAAGTCCGCCTTGCGCCCCGTCGGAGTTTGAAAACCTGCGCGGAATTGCGGCTGCAGGACGAGAACGCCGTTTGACCCACTTTCGGGACGGAAGCGGATGGTTTCGGGCGAGTCGATATAGGCTTGCTGCTCGTCATTCACCCAGAAGTCGGGGCCGACCGCGTTCCACTTCGTCCGATCCAGCGCCGCCGAATTGAACTCGTCGGAAAAGATCAGCTTCTCCCCTTGGGCCGGGGCTGCGGAGGAGGGCCGGGCCGCCGGCGCGGCGCAGCCGCCCGGCGCAAGCAGGAGCAGCGCGGTTGCGAGTGCGGTGATTTCTCTGCGGCGCACGGACCTTACCTCGCTGCTGTCGATGTGGTTGCGCTGGCAACCCTGGGCGGAGCGCTGGTTTCGCGCTGGACCAGGCTGCCCTGGATCACCACCGGGGGCGGAGGCGGCTCGCCTTTGGCCGCGTCGATCAACAGCTCGACGGCCTTGGAAAAGGTCTCGGCGATCGGCTGATCGACGGCGGTGAGGCGCGGGCGGTTGAAGGAGACCACCGGCGTGTTGTCGAAACTGATCAGCGACAGGTCGTCGGGCACTTCCAGCCCCCTGCCGCGCGCGACTTCCAGCGCGGCCAGCGCCATCTGGTCGTTGCTGGCGATGATCGCGGTCGGCGGTGGTGCCAGCGCAAGCAGCGCCTCCGCCGCGGCCAGGCCGGAGCTGTACCCGAAATCCCCTTGTGCAAGCAGGCCCGCGGCATCGAGCCCCGCAGCGGCCATCGCCGCCAGCCAGCCCTCCACCCGCCAGGCGCTGAGGCTGTAGGCCTGCGATCCGGCGATGAAGCCGATGCGGCGGTGGCCGAGATCGATCAGGTGCCGGGTCGCCTCCCGCGCCGATCCCGCATCGTCCATCGACACCGAAAACCCCGGCCCCGGCCCCCGCGAGCCGATCCTGACGAACGGAATGCCATGGGCGTGGAGCAGGTCGCGGATCTGCAGGTTTTCCGAGTGCGGCGGAGTCAGGATCACGCCGTCCGGCTGCAGCGCGGCGATGGTCGCGGCCAGCTCGCGCTCGATCTGGTCGCTATGGGTGTCGACCAGCTCCAGAATCATGCGGTAGCCGTGTTCGGCGCATTTCAGCATTCCGCCGAGCAGCATCTGATCGACCCAGTCGCCGCCCTGCCGCGCCTGCCACTCCGCAATGGTGCGGTCGCGGTCGTTCAAGGCAAGGATCAGGTAGGAGCGCCGACCGCCCAGACGCTGTGCGGCGATCGAGGGCACGTAGCCGAGCTTTTCAACCGCCAGCAGCACGCGGGCGCGCGTCTCCGCCCCGACATTGGGCTCGTTGTTGATGACCCGGCTCACGGTCTGCAGCGACACGCCGGCTTCGGCCGCGACGTGCCTGATCGTCACTGTTCCGCGCCGCCCGCCCATTAGCCTGCTTCCGTCTCCTTAAGCCGCGCACCCGGGGGCTTCCCCGCGCCCATGTGTCGCGCGGGTAACCTGCCGCCGCCGGCATGCCTCCTAGTCTTACACGTATCCCCGATCAGAAGTCGAAGCGCGCCAGGAGGGTGAAGCGCCGGTCGTTGCGGAACGCGGAGCGCGTTGCCCGCGTGCCGTCGAAGTCGACCACCTGAGAGGTTCGAGTCACCTCGTCCAGCAGGTTCACGCCCTGGATGCCGAGCTTCAGCCGCTTGTTCACCGTGACGAAGATGGATGCGTCGAGCTGCCCGGTGCTTTCGCCGTAGATCGGCGAGAAGGGGAAGATCACGTCGCGCGGCGTTTGAAGGAAGCCGGACCGCCAATTGTAGGCGGCGCGGGCGGAGAATGGTCCATGTTCGTAGAACAGGACCGCGTTGACCGTGTGCTTGGACACGCCCGCAAGCGGCAGCCCCGGCGAGAACGGGCTTTGCGCGGCGCCAAGCGTCGAGTTGTTGAAATCGCCGGCATCGACATAGGTGTAGACGAGCTGCGACCCCAAGCCGGACAGCGGCCCGGGCAGGAATTCGTAGGTCTGCTGGTAGGCGAGCTCCGCGCCTTTCAGGAGGCCGTTGTCGTTGTTCGAAGGTCCGTTGACTTCGACGTCGGTCGAGACGCCGCCGGGGCTGGTAAAGGTTCGGACCAGGGCGCCGTCGTTGACGATTCCCTTCATGTCCTTGGCGAACAAGGCGAGCGTCAGGGAGCCGACCCGGTCGAAATACCATTCAGCCGAAAGATCGAAGTTCCACGACTGGATCGGGCGGAGCAGGCGGTTGCCGGTGAAGATCTGGAACAGCGGCCCCGTTTCGAGCGTGCCGGAGGCGCGCAAGTCTCCGGTATTGTCGAAAATGGCGCCGCCGGTCCGGAAGGCGGCGAGATCGGGACGCGAAATCGCCTTGGAGGCCGCAACCCGGAACAGCAAACCGTCGCCTACGTCCAGCTTGGCGTTGAAGCTCGGCAGCCAGTTGCTGAAACGGATCGCGGCGCTGTCGTCCACCACATCCCCGGTGAAGGAAGCCGCAAACTGGGCGAGGCGGGCGGGAGAAAGACTGCAATATCCCGGCGCCTGCTGCCCGGGCTGGGTTCTGGCGCAGGATGCCTGCACTTCCTGAACGGTGGTGATGCCGTCCCCGTCCTTTATACCGTCGCCGTTTGTGTCCACGTCGAAGAAATCGCCGGCGGGGAAGCTGATCGTGCCGCCGGAGCGGATTTCCGTTTTGACGTAACGGACGCCGATATTGCCGTCGAGCGTCATCCCGTTGTCGAAATCGTGCGCGAAATCGGCCCTGAAATAGGCGCCGGAGGTGCTTTCATCGACGTCCGAAATCTCGCCCGGCAGGAACGGCGTGCCGGCGACCACGCCGTTGCGGTTGTAGATCGGCGTGAAGCGGTTGGGCGAAAGCGAGAAATCGTTGATATCGCGCGCCTGGCGCTCGGTAACGCCGCTCAGATATTCCTCGACCAGATTGTCGCCGCCGAAGAAGAACGCCGAACCGTCGCCAAGCGGCACCGGCACGCTGCCGCGCTGGAAGTCGTCGCCGAACGGATTGCGGACCTGCGCGAAGTTGGGAAAGTCCGAGATGTAGGCGCCGCCGCCATAGGCGCCCGGCCCGACGCCGGCGAAGCCCCAGTCGCCGTTGCGGCCCTGCCAGGGCGCTGAAAGGTTGCCCCAGTTGGAGAAGTTTGCGCTGCGGGTCACCCGGTTGCGCTCCGCCCAGCGCGCGCCGAACCGCGCCTTGCGGAAGAAGCCGGTGTCGCTGACGTCATATTCGCCGTCCACCCGCATGCTGTTGAGCTCGCCGGAGTTGCGGACCTGGTTGTCGATCATGAACCAGTAATAGGTCAGCGCCGGATCGTTGAAGTAACCGGCCGGCGACGTCGCCGTGCCGGGCCGCAGGAACTGAACGACCGGCGTGTTGCCGCGGTTGTCGATCGCCACGTCGGCGAAGGTCTGGTTGGCGGCGATCAGGCCGTTCTCGCTCCGGTTGGAGCGGATGTGCTGGAACTCCATGTTGAACTTCAGGCGGTCGGTCGGCGACACGTCGATGTCGAGCGAGAAATCCTCGGTCATCGCATCGTCTTCGCGCTGGAAGCGGAGCAGCTCGGTGGGGATGCCCATCGCGACACCCGAATTCTGGGTCAGCGTGATGCTGTCGACCTGCGGGCCGCGGTAGGTCGGCGTCGTCCCAGGCGCAACGGTGGGGAACAGCGCGTCGTCGTTGACCTGGGCCAGCACCGCATATTCGTTCAAGCGGCCGCCCGATTCGGCGCGCAGATATTCAAGCGTGACCAGCGCCCGTTTGTCGCGGCTTTCCCATTGCAGCACGCCCGAATAGGCTTTGCGGTCGCGGGTCAGATCGGTGGTGCGAACGCCCGCGCCCTTGGGGACGATCACGCTGCCCGCTGGCGGAAAATTGCTTTCGTTGAACAACGGGGCGCCGCCGCCGATCCCTCCGGAGCCGACCGGCAGCACCCGCTGGCACCCGGCGGTAAGCGACGGGGCGCGGTAGCACGGATCGGTGATCTGCGATGCGTCGGTGCGGGTGACCAGCTCCGACTGGGCGTAGGCGACCTGAACGCCGAACGTGCCGATGCCGGAGTCGAACGTGTTCGAGAGCAGGCCGGAGAAGCCGGGGGACCATTCCTTAGCCATGTCGCCGTAATTGCCTTCAAGCGTTCCGGCGAGCTTGAAGCCGCGGCTATCGAGCGGCTTGCGGGTGACGAGGTTGACGGTGCCCGAAATGCCGCCGTCGATCATGTCGGCGGTGTTGTTCTTGTAGACTTCGACCCTGCCGAGGAGCTCCGGCGAAACGTCGTTGAAGCTCAGGGTGCGGCCGCCATTGGCCGAAAAGATGTCGCGGCCGTTCAATTCGGATTGAACAAAGGGCAGGCCGCGGATGATGACGCCCGAGCCTTCCACGGAGAAGCGATCGGGATCGTCGCGCTGCTCGAAGCGGGAAATGTTGACGCCAGGCACGCGCTGTAGCGCTTCGGCAACCGAGCGATCGGGAAGCGCGCCGATGTCTTCGGCGGTGATCACGTCCACCACCGTGTCCGCATCGCGCTTGATCCGCTGCGCCGACTGGAGCGAGGCGCGGAAGCCGGTGACGACGATCTCGTCGCCCTGGTCGCTCTGGTCCTCCACCGCTTCGGGGGTGCCGGCCGGCGTCTCCTCGTCGATGCTTTCCTGCGCCGCGACGGGCCCCGCATAGGCGGCGCAAATGGCAAGCGCGGACACCACGGAAAGCGCGCGGACGCGCGGCGAGACGGCGGCAAACTTCGTGCTGATGGCCTTCAAACGACCTCTCCCCTGTTGCGGCGGACATTGCGATGACCGCTCTTTGGCCCATGCATATGTCGGAATGTGAACGTTCACAAGTGGCTTCTCAATGTTCATGGCGGCGAGGGTTGGCACTGGTCAGCGGCCCGGGAAAATGCGATTTCACACGCCCTATGGCTATCGAACGGATCGTGATCGTGGGCGGCGGAACGGCGGGCTGGATGGCCGCCGCCGCGCTTTCACGCCTGAAATCAGCGCACAAGCTCGACATCGTGCTGGTCGAATCGGAGCAGATCGGAACGGTCGGCGTCGGCGAAGCCACCATCCCGCCCTTTGTGCAGTTCAACAAGCTGCTCGGCATCGACGAGCAGGAAATGCTCGCCGCCGCCCAGGGCGGCTTCAAGCTCGGCATCCAGTTCGTCAACTGGGGGAAGAAGGGCGACAGCTATTTCCACCCGTTCGGCGCCTATGGCTACGAGGTTGACGGCATCTCCTTTCACCAGCTTTGGCACAAGCTTCGGGAGGCCGGGGACAAGCGCCCGATCCAGGTCTTCAATGCCGAAACCATGGCCGCGATGTTTCAGCGCTTCGCCAGGACGCCGGAGGATCAGCCCGGCGATCTGCCGCCGATCAACTACGCCTATCACCTCGACGCCGGCCGCTACGCCCGCTTCCTGCGCACCTTCTCGGAAGCCGCCGGGGTGGAGCGGCGCGAGGGCCGCGTCACCGATGTCCGCCTTCACGGCGAAACCGGCCACGTCGCCTCCGTCGCGCTCGACGACGGCAGCGAAGTGGGCGGCGACTTGTTCATCGATTGCTCGGGCTTTCGCGGCCTGTTGATCGAAGGGGCGCTCAAGACCGGCTATGAGGACTGGACCCACTGGCTGCCCTGCGACCGGGCGGTGGCTTTGCCCTGCAACCGCGACGATGGCAGCCAGCCGCTGCCCTACACGCGCTGCACCGCCCACGATGCCGGCTGGCAATGGCAGGTGCCGCTGCAGCACCGCAACGGCAACGGCCACGTTTATTGCTCTGCCTATATGGAAGACGGCGCGGCGCTGGACATCCTCACCGGCAACCTTGCCGGCAAGCCCACTGCCGAGCCGAATTTCCTGCGCTTCGTCACCGGCCGCCGCAAGAAGTTCTGGAACGGCAACGTGGTCGCCATCGGCTTGGCGGCGGGGTTCATGGAGCCGCTCGAATCGACCTCCATCCACCTCATCAGCACCGGCATCACCAAGCTCATCTCGGTGCTGTCGCTGTCCGGCATCACCCAGCCGCAGCAGGATGCCTATAACCGTCTGACGGGCCGCGAATATGCCCGCATCCGCGACTTCATCATCCTGCATTACAAAGCCACCGCACGCGACGACACCCCGTTCTGGAACCATTGCCGGACGATGAGCATCCCGGACACTTTGGCCGAGAAGATCGAGCTGTTCCGCCTCAACGGGCAGATCTTCCGCGAAGAAGATGAGCTGTTCACCGAGACGAGCTGGGCGGCGGTGATGATGGGCCAGGGCATCCAGATGGAAGGCCGAAACCCGATGGCCGACCGGCTCGGCGGACCAGCCTTGGCGGAGGAGGTGGACGGCATCGAAAAATCGATCCGCTTCCTGGTCAACCAGATGCCGCCGCACGGCCAATATCTGAAGACCTATTGCCCAGCCCCGGCATGACCGCAAAGCCGCCGCGCGTGGCCGGGCGCGCGGTTCCCTGGACATTTCCGCTCGCCTTTTTCGGTCCGCATTTGGCCTTCATGCCGGTGCTGGTTCTGCTGCTCCCCCGACGGGTGGAAGCGATTGCGGGCGACGGCGCGCCGCTGGCGCTGAGCTGGATGCTTCTCGCCGGCGCATTTGCGGCAAGCGCCGGCAATATCGTTGCGGGACATCTCAGCGACCGGTGGCTGCGCCGTCACGGCAGCCGGCGCGGGATCATAGCGATCGGCCTTGCGGCACTGGTCGCCAGCTTCGTGTTCCTGGCCTTTGCCCGCACCGTCCCCCAGGCGCTGGCGGCGCTGGTTGCCTTCCAGCTTGCCTTGAACCTCGCTTTCGCGCCGGTCGGTGCCCTGCTCGCCGATTACGTGCCCGATGCCGCCAAAGGCAGCGTCGCGGGGGTGATGGGCGCCGCGCTCCCTTTGTCGGTCGGCGGCATCGCGCTGATCGCCTGGCTGTTTCCTGACGACGGCGCCGCCGCCTTTCTGGTCAACGGCGCTCTGGTCGCGGCGTGCATGGCGCCGCTGCTGATCCTGTGGGGCTTCGGCGATCTCCTCGCTGCGGCAGAGCCTGCCGCTCGGACTGATGAGGCCGATCCATCCCCCGGCCGCCGCGATTTCGCGCTGACCTGGGCCGCCCGCTTCCTTGTCCAACTGGGCGCGGCGTTCGTGTTCGGCTTCCTGTTCCTGCTCGTCGCAAGCCGGATCCAGGCCGACCCTGCCTGGGCAGGGCGCCGCAACGCCAGCCAAGCCATGGCCTTGCTTTCGCTCGGCGGCGCCTGCCTGGGCTTCGTCGGCGCAATCGCCGGCGGCCGCCTCTCTGACGGCCTGCAAAGCCGCCGCCTCCCGCAAGCGATCGCGGCGGCCGCCCTTGCGCTGGGCATCGGCGCGCTCGGCGTGGGAGTCCCATGGCCGTTCTTCGCCGCCGCGTACGCGCTGTTCCAATTCGCGCTGGCCGCCTTTCTCGCCGTCAACGTCGCGCTTGCCGCGCAGTTGGTCGGCGACAGTCCCCGCCGAGGCGCGCTGCTCGGCGTGATGAACCTTGCCAACACCGTCCCGGCGGTGCTGGCGCCCGCTTTGCTGATCGCCTCGGCCGGCACCGGCCCGGACCAGGGGCGGCTTCCGCTGTTCTTCCTCGCGGGCGCCCTCACCGCCGCCTGCGCAAGCATCGCCGTCCTGCTGCTCAGGCCGGTGGCGGCTGCACAAGGCAGGTGACGGGTTCCACTGCCTGACCGCGGCAGAGGCCGAGTGCCCCGGCCGCCGAACCGGACATCCAGTGCGCGCCCACGGAGAAGCTGCCGAAGGGCTCGGCAATCGGGCGGCTCACCAGGCGGGGCGGCAGGACCCGCAGCGCGGAGGCTGTCTGGAGGCCGAGCGTATCTCCGTCCGCAATCTCGTCAATCCAACCTTCCCCTTGGGCACTCCTGCGCCGGACCGGCTCACCCGGCTGCAGAATGAAGCCTGAGAGGAAGGCGTGGAGATCCTCGCTTTCGCTGTCGCGCGGTACCAGGAATGTGCGGCCTGCAAACTGATCGGGGTGGAGCAACGCCGCCCCCGCAAGCGGATCGCCCGCGGCCATCAGTACATGGACATCCTCCTCCCACAAGGTCGCTGCTTCGAACGCCGTGCCCTGGCACATCGGCAGCAAGGCGACGTCGAGGACCGAGTCGCCAAGCTGCTGGCGAAGTTCGGCCCGGCTCAACGTCCGCGCGCCGACGATAGCGGCGGGGCAGGCGGTGCTGACCGCGAGCAGGAGGTCCGCCACGCGGCGGCGGCTGAGGCCGGGCATGCAGCCGATTGTCAGGAGCGTGGGTGGGTGCGAAGTCATGGCGATCCGAGCAACTGACGCCCGAGCGGTTTCTCCGGCGCTCCCCTGAACTGCGCCACATCGCCGCCCGGCGCCCGCGCTTCGCGACCGTGCGACGGGATTGCGACGAAGATGTCGCCCGCCGCTACCTGGCCGTTGCAGCCGGCGGTGCAGGCGTTAGGCTGCCGGTCCCATGAACGGCGGGCCCGGCACAGATACGAAGGCGGGCGGCGAGGCGGCGGTCTCGCTGTCCGAGATGGACTCCATCCTGCGCGATCTCGATGTCCTGATTGCAAAGGGCGACCCGGCGTTGATTCTCCAGGAAACGGCGGCGGCGCTGGGCCGCGCGCTGCACGTCACCCGCGTCGCTTATGGCGAGCTTGACCAAAGCGGCGAGTGGCTGGAGGTGGTCAGCGAATGGACGAACGGCGTGTCCAGCATGATCGGCGTTCACCCTTTCCCATCCGACGCCGCGCCGGTGCAGATCTACCTCCAGGGCAAGCCGCTGGTGGTGGAAGACATGGCCAGACTCGAATCCGCCACCGAAGAAGAACGGCGCATGTCCCTCGACGTGCAGATATGCGCCTTTGTCGGCGTTCCGCTGATCCGCGACGGGCGCGTGGCCGCCCTGATGACCGCGCACCACAAGGCGCCGCGCGCCTGGGCAGACCAGGAAGTACGGCTGATCGCGGCGGTTGCCTCGCGCCTCTGGTCCGCCCTCGATCACGCCCGTGCGCTCGCCCGGCTGCGGGAAAGCGAGGAGCAGTTCCGCACCCTGGCCGAGAACATGCCGAGCATCTGCTGGCTTGCCGACGCGGCCGGAAAGCTCACCTGGATCAACCGGCGGGGCGAGGACTATTTCCGGGCGACGGAGGAGGGCGTCAGCGACCGCCGGGCGATCTGCCACCCGTCCGAACTGGCCTATGTGGAAGACAAATGGCGCACCGCGCTGACCCACGGCACGCCGCTCGACATGACCGTGTCGCTCAAGGGCGGCGACGGTACGTTTCGCCCGTTCCTGACCCGCGCCGAGCCGGTCCGCGACGGCTTCGGCCGGGTGATCCGCTGGTGCGGCGTGGTCACCGACCTCAGCGAACAGCGCTCGCGCGAGCAGCGCCAGGCGTTCCTTCACACGCTGGGCGAGCGCATCCGCGATCAAGCGAACGAGGCGCAGGCGTTCGACACGATCTCCACCTTGCTTGCCGAGCACCTCGGGGCGGAAGCGGCGCGCATCCGCCTGCCTGGGCAAGGCATCGGCAGCGACCTGGAAGCGGAGCTCCGCGCCGGCGGCTGGCAGCCCCTGATCCGCGAGCAAGCGGACGATGGTGCGCGGCCACGCATCGTCGTTCCGGTGCAGGAGGAAGGCAGGCTCGCACTCGTCCTTGAAGTCGAAGGCGGGGAAGGGCGGCGCTGGTCGGAGGCGGATGTCGGCCTGGCCTGGGACGTGGTCGAACGCGCCTGGGCAACCTCCGTCCGCATCCGCGCGGAGGCCGAGCTTCGCCAGCGCGACAACGACCAGGCCTTTCTGCTGCGCTGGAGCGACACCATCCGCGCCGAAAAGATGCCGCGCACCATTCTCGCCAGGACGCTCTCCGCTGTGGGCGAATATCTCGGCGTCTCCCGGGTCAACTACGCCGAAGCCGACGGTTCGGGCGAAAGCCTGCACGTCGTGCAGGACTGGACGCAGGGCCTCGACAGCGTCGTCGGCGCGGTTTTTCCGCTTGAGGCGCTGGGCCGCGAAGTGGTGCGCGAGCATCTCACCGGCGCCTACGTGCAGGCCGACGATGTCGCGTGCGACCCGCGCTTCGACGGTTCGGACCGGGGCGTCTACGAAGCGGTCGGCGCGGCCGCGTTTGTCAGCATCCCGCTGGTCAAGGACCGGCAATTGCTCGGCGTCTTCTCGGTCCAGCAGTCGCGGCCCCGGGCCTGGTCGGCGCGGGAAGTCAGGCTGATGGAGGATGTCGCGCAGCGCACCTGGGCGGTGCTCGAGCGCGCCTATTCGGAGGAGCGGCTGCGCGAAAGCGAGACCCTGCTTGCCGCGTTCATGGAGAACGCGCCGGTCGGCATGTACGTCAAGGACGATGGGGGCCGCTACCTGCGCCTCAATCCGCAGATGGAGGCCGTGCTCGGCGTGCCCCCCGGCGAAGCGCTCGGCCGCCGCGCCCGCGACATCCTGGGCGAAGCCGTCGCCGACCGCATCGAGAAAGCGGATGCGGCGGCGCTAGGCGGCGCCGCGCAAAGCGACGAGATCGCGATCCCGGGCCGGCAGCTTTACGCGCACGCAATGTCGATCCGCTTCCCGATCCGCCCGCACGCGGGGGAGCGTACCCGGATCGGCGGCTTCGACATCGACATCACCCAGCGCAAGCAGGCGGAGGCGGCGCTTGAGAAATCGCGCGAGGCATTGTTCCAGGCGGAGAAATTGAGCGCGCTCGGCTCGCTGCTCGCCGGCGTCAGCCACGAGCTCAACAATCCGCTGTCGATTGTCGTAGCGCAGGCGGTGATGATGGAGCGCCAGGCCGAAGGCAGCGGCCTTGCCGAGCGCGCGGTGAAGATCAGGCGCGCCGCCGACCGCTGCGGCCGGATCGTGCAGACCTTTCTCGCAATGGCGCGGCAGAAGCGGCCGGAGCGGCGGGAATGCAATTTGGGCACTCTGGTCGGCGCCGCGGTGGAGCTTGCCGAATACGGCCTGCGCAGCAACGGCATCGCCATCGACCGGCACTTCGATCCCGCTTTGCCGACGATCATGGCCGACGCCGACCAGCTCCATCAGATCGTCATCAACCTGATCCTCAACGCCCAGCACGCAATGGCCGAAAGCCCTGGGCCGCGGCTCCTGACCCTGCGCACCGGCGCGGGCGCTGAGCCGGGCAGCGTCTGGCTGGAGGTGGAGGACAGCGGCCCGGGCGTTCCGCCCGATTTCCGCCGCCGCATCTTCGAGCCCTTCTTCACCACCAAGCCGCAAGGGGAAGGGACGGGCGTCGGCTTGTCGTTCTCGCAAGGATTGGCCGAGGCGCATGGGGGGCGGCTTGAGCTGGTCGATCGCGGCGCCGGCGCCTGCTTCCGGCTCACCCTGCCGAGCGGCGAGGCCGCCCCGGTGTTGCTGGCGGAAACCTTCCGCGGCGGGGAGGCTGCTGCGCCGGAGCGCACCGCCCTGGTGATCGACGACGAAGCGGAGATCGGCGACTCGCTTGCCGACTGCCTGTCGCTGGAGGGTTTTCGCTGCGACGTGGTGACCGGCGTTCCCGCCGCCCGGACTTTGCTCGAAAGCCGCGACTACGATCTGGTGGTCAGCGACCTTCGAATGCCGGGCGAGGACGGCGCCGCGTTCTACGCCTGGATCCGCGCGACACGGCCCGAGCTGCTCGGCCGCCTGGCCTTTGCCACCGGCGACACGCTCGGCACCTCCGCCGCCCGCTTCCTTGGCGAGGTCGAGCGGCCGGTGCTGGAGAAGCCCTTCGCGCCCGACAGTGTGCGCCGGCTCCTGACCCAGATGGGCCTGCGATGAGCGGCGCTTCGAAGCCGTTCGTCGTGGTGGTGGACGACGAGGAGGACCTGCGCGACCCGGTGGTCGAATATCTCTGCGCAGAAGGGCTCGACGCGCTCGGCGCGGCCGGCGGCGCCGAGCTCGATGCGATCATGGCGAACCGCCGCCCCGCCTTGATCGTCCTCGACATCAACATGCCGGGCGAGGACGGCTTCAGCATCGCCCGCCGCCTCCGCGCCGCCGGCGCCCCGGGTCCAGGCGTGGTAATGCTCACCGCCAAGCGCGACCTCGTCGACCGGGTCGTTGGCCTGGAACTCGGCGCCGACGATTACCTGACCAAGCCCTTCGAACCGCGCGAACTCCTCGCCCGGATTCGTTCCGTGCTGAGGCGGCTCGGCGGCCCCGTCGAAGCGCCTCCGCCCGCCGAACCCGTCTCGGACCAGGACCGCGCCTTCTGGGTGCCCACCAACGCCGGCCAGCTACGCGTGCCCTTCGACGCGGTCGAGTGGATCGAGGCCGAGCGCGACTATGCCGTGCTCTACGCGGGGGAGCGCAGCCACATGATCCGCATCACCATGGCCGAACTCGAGGACCTGCTCGAACCCGAGCTGATGCGCGTCCACCGCTCCGCCTTCGTTCGCCCGGCGGCGATCGCCCGGGTGAGCCGCACCGGGCGGCACATGACGGTCGTGATGGCGTCCGGCGCCGCGGTCCGCGTCGGCCCAAGCTATGCCGGCAAGGTCCGCGCCGCCTACCGCACCTGACGCACCGCGTTCTGTCACAATCGCGTTACAGCGCCGCGACGAAATCCGTTTCGTCGCACACCCATCCTGCCGGCGCGCTCTTTGTCGCCTAACGCAGGACGCGCAGCCCGCCCGGGTTCACCTCACGCTCCAGCACGGACATTTCAGCAGGGGCAAGGACCATGGCACTCTCTCGGATCGATTACGGCTGGAACGGCCAGCCCGGCATCACCATGAAATTCTCCCAGGTCTCGTCAACCGGGCGCTATCTGCTCTTCGAGGGCGAGGGCGAGGAGACGATGGGCCTGGACGGCGCAAGCCTGTTCGTCCGCGATCTCGCCACCGGCAAGACCGAAACCGTCGCCTTCAAGCTCGACGGCAGCCTTGTGTCCGACGCCAATGCCAGCTTCATGTCGGGCGACGGCCGCTACGTCGTCTACACCTCCGCCCAGAACAATATCGTCGCCGGCGACCTCAACAATGCCTCGGACGTGTTCCGCTTCGACCGGGTCACCGGCCAGACCGTCCTGGTGTCCGCCGACTGGCAGGGCGGCAGCGCCGACCACGCCTCGCTCTCCGCCGGCATTTCGGCGAACGGCCGCTACGTGGTGTTCTTCAGCCAGGCGAGCGACCTCACCGATCCCGCCAACCACGGTCCCGAATATGTCCAGGATCTGGAGCTGTTCGTCCGCGACGTCCAGACTGGCGTCACCAGGCAGTACACGTTCAGCGCCGATTATGGCGAAGGCGGCATCTATTCGGTGGTCGACGACCTCCCGCTGCTCGCCACCGGCGTCGACGATCTCGGCCGCCCGGCCTATTTTTATTATCATTACGAGGAGCTCTACGGCCAGGCCTATGAGGGCTATGCCGGCCACTACATCTCCGGAAGCGTCGGCAACGGCATCATCGACGCAACCTCCGACGGCCGCGAAAATGTGGTCTCCAGCGTGCGCGGCGCCTATCTCAGCGCCGATCGCCACCTGCCCGGCACTGAGCCCGGCGAGCAGCAATCGCTCATTCTAGACGGCCCGGACTGGGCGGAGCCGATCGAGCAGTTCGAGCTTGCCGACGGCGGCCGCTACGTCGTCTTCCTGTCGGACTTCGATCCCACCACCAAGGCCTGGGCGCCCGGCATCTACGTGTGGGATCTCCACGCCGGCCCGATCCTGCCGGCGACCGGCACCTTCGCCACCGTGTTCGGCCTCAGGCCCGGCGCCCAGGTGTTCGATCTCGCCATCTCCGCCGACGGCAAAACGGTCACCTTCCGCTACGACGACGCTGGCACGGAGACGATGTCGTCGGGCACCTACCGCGCCGACAACCCAATTTGGTCGGGCACCTCCGACACCCCCATCGAGCCGTCGCCGCCCGCCCCGGTCGATCCGACGGACCTCGCCGACTATCTGGTCGGCACCAGCACGAGCGAAACCATGCACGGCCTCGGCGGCGACGATAAGCTGTTCGGCGCGGCCGGCGACGACACCCTTCACGGCGACTGGGGCGCCGACCAGCTCTTCGGAAACGTCGGCGACGACACCCTGCTCGGCGGCACCGGCGGCGATCGGCTGGAGGGCGGCAAGGGCGACGACACGCTCGACGGCGGCGAGGACGAGGACGTCCTCCTCGGCGGGGACGGCGCCGACGAACTGCGCGGCGGCAAGGGCGACGACCAGCTCGACGGCGGCGCCGGCAGCGACAAACTCTTTCTCGACGCGGGCAACGACAAACTCGACGGCGGCGAGGATGAAGGCGGCGCCGACATCGACACGCTCGTCCTCACCGGCAATGCGGGCCACTATGACATCGCCGATCACCTCGGCACCGGCGGGGCCGCCGGCTACACCCGGATCGCCGCCGACTCGACGGGCCAGGACGAAGTCCGCGGCGTCGAGCGGCTGACCTTCGACGGCCTGCGCACCAACGTCGTCGACCAGTCCAATATCTATCTGACGCTCGCAAAGGCCGCCGACGCCGCCTACGCCGACGTCGCCTCGATGGGCGAAGGCTGGCGTCCGCTCTCCGCGCTCGAACTCGGCATGGAGATGAAGGGCACGCTCGTCGATGGCGTAACCGATTTCACCTACGCCAACGGAGTCTTCTCGGCGATCGGCCCGGCGCCGGTCGGCGGTTTCCCGATCGAGGCGGCGGCCCATGTCTATTTCGGGGTCGTCGACGGCAGGAACACGCTGATGCTCGCCATCCGCGGCACCGACTCGCTTAGCGACACGCAGGATTACCCGAACTTCCGGCTTCACGCCGAACGGTTCGAGCCGCTGATCAAGGCGGTTCTCGAATATATCGAAAATGGCGGCTATGCCGAGGGCGGCCACATCGACCAAGTCTATGTCTCGGGCCACAGCCTCGGCGGCGCCACCGTGCAGCAGATCATGGCCGACCCGCGCATCGCCGGAAATCCGCTGTTTACCGGCGCGACCTTCGGCTCGCCCGGGTCCGAACGCCACGAATGGGACCCGCGCATCGTTCATTTCGAGCATAGCGCCGATCTGGTGCCGTTGTCCGGCGACGTTGCGCGCTTTGCCGCGACCGGCCTCAAGGCGCCCTTCCTGGTCACGTCGGAATTGGCCAACCTGTTCAGCCGGGTCCTGGACGGCGTCGATACGCCAACCGATTTCCACACGGCCGGCAGCGTCGTCCGGCTCAGCACGATCAATTTGACCGGCGTGTTCCCGGGCGCGCAGCATTCCATGACCACTTATGTCGAATCCGTGCGCAACTTCGTGGCGCAGGGCGACAAGTTCCCGGTCGTCACGGGCGGGGCGCCCGCCATTCCCGGCTCGCCGCAAGGGCATATCAGCGTTCTGGTCGGCTCGGACCAGGCCGACATTCTCGACGGCGCGGTTGCGCCGCTCATCCAGTTGCTGCGCGGCGCCGATTATTTCGACGGCAGCGAAATCGTCGTCGGCGGCGGCGGCACCGATCTCATCGGAGGCGGATCGGGCAGCGACGTCTTCGCCGGCACGCGCGCCGAGCATGACAACGACATGCTTTCCGACCTTTCCGGCGGCGAGGTCATCCGGGTTTACGGCGACAAGGTCTTCCAGGGCGACATCAACTACGTGGCAACCGGCCTCGACGGCGGGCTGCTCGGCATCGGCGGCGCAATCATCCGCATCGGCGGCTTCCATTCGGGGGGCTTCTTCGTGAAGGAGCATGTCGGCGGCCCGCATCCTTATACCGACATCGTGTATCTCGGGCCGATTCAGCTCCTCGGCGGGGTCGGCGACGATACGCTCGCCGGCGGCGATGGCGACGACACGCTGAACGGCGGCCTCGGTGCCGACCGGCTCGAAGGTGGCGAGGGCGCCGACACCTTGTCGGGCGACGGCCGCACCGCGGGAACGCTCCAGACGTTGGCCGAGGCCCATGTGGACGGCGACGACATCCTCGATGGCGGCCTCGGCGCCGACGTCATGACCGGCGGCGCCGGCCAGGACCGTTTCATCCTGCGCACCGACGCGGCGGACCGGATCACCGACTTCGAAACCGGCGGCTTCGGCGACGTGATCGACACGACCTATGCGGTGATGGAGCTAGGCGTAAAGGAAAACCCCTTCATGGGCGGCTTCCTCCGGCTGGAAGCCGACGGCGCCGGCGGCACCCGGCTGATCATGGACGGGGACGGGCTGAAGGGCGCCGGCGCCGGAACGGTGATCGCCACCTTCGACGGCGTCCGTCCGGAAGATTTCACGGCCGAGAATTTCGGCGGCGGCGTCGTCGGCGTGGATCCGACACGCACCGCGGCTGCGATCCACGGCAGCCACGACAGCGAGATCATCCACGGCACCGCCGGGAACGACGACATCATCGGCCATCGCGGCATCGACAAGATTTTCGGTGGCGAAGGCGACGACCGGATCTGGGCGGAAGGGGCCGGCTCGCTGGAGAGCGATAATAGCGATCCGGTCGATCCGGTCGGCGAACCTTGGTATTCGGAAGATGGGCAGCAGATCGTCGAGGGCGGCGCTGGCGACGACCGGCTGCAAGGCGGCAATTCGTTCGACTGGCTTTACGGCGGCGACGGCGACGACTGGATCAACGGTTCCTATGAAGTGAACCGGCTCTTCGGCGGCAACGGCAACGACGTTATCGATCTTTATGACGGCAACGACCATGCCTGGGGCGGCGCCGGACGCGATCTGTTCATTGCCGGCGGCCCGGCAGGCGACTGGATCATGGATTTCGAAGCGGGCGTCGGCCTCGGCGACGTCGTCGATCTCAGCCGCTACACGCAGATCACGTCCTTCGATCAACTGATCTTCGAAGAAGTCGTAAGCCCCGAAGGAAGCGTGCTCTACATCAGCGCCAACGTTCCGGATCAGAGCTGGCCGCTTTACATCACCGCCGCGTTTGCCGGCCTCAAGGTAGGTGACATCGTCCGCGACGACGTCATCCTCGCCGGCGATCTTCCGCAAGCGGGCCGCGGCGCCTGGGGAAATGACCGCCTCGCCGGCACCTCCGCCGACGACGCCTTCCGCATGGACGATGGCGGGCGGGACGTGGTGTCCGGCAAGGGCGGCAACGACAGCTTCTACTTCGGCGACGCCTTCACGGTTCGCGATCAGGTGAGCGGCGGCGCGGGCGATGCCGATACGCTGATGCTGCAGGGCGAATATGCCGGCGCACGCGCCCTGGTGCTCGGCGGCCGCGGCCTGGAAGGAATCGAGCGGGTGGAGCTCATGTCCGGCGCCGACACGCGCTTCGGCCACGGGGGCGACCTGCGCTTCAGCTACGACGTGACGGCGGCGGACTGGAGCAGCGGCGGGGCCGGGCAGCTGACGCTCGACGCCCATGCCCTGGTGGCCGGAGAGACGCTCCACTTCGACGGCTCGGCCCAGCTCGACCCGGGACTCGTGGTGGTCGGCGGCGACGGCGCCGACACGGTCACCGGCAGCGAGCAGGCCGACGACATCGACGGCGGCGGCGGCAGCGACGTGCTGGACGGCGCCGGCGGGGACGACCGGATCACGGGCGGAGTCGGCACCGATTACCTGACCGGCGGCGCGGGCAACGACGTGTTCGCCTACCAGTCGGTCGGACAGTCGGACGCCACCGGCCACGACATCATCGACGATTTCACAACCGGCGACCGGATCGAGCTCTCCGCAATCGACGCGGACGTGCAGATCGACGGAAAACAGGCGTTCAACTTCATCGGCGGGGCCGATTTCAGCGGCCATGCCGGCGAGCTTCGCGCCCGGAATGACGGCAATCTGTGGACGGTTGAAGCCGACGTGGACGGCGACGGCACTGCCGATTTCCTGCTGGAGGTGATCTCCCGCGACAACCACGTCCTGAGCCGGGGCGACTTCCTCCTCGGCGGCGAAGCGCCTCCGTCGGCTGCCCTGGACGACAGCGGCGCGGTTGCGGAAGACCGCACCGTGTCCATCGACGTTCTTGCCAATGACAGCGGCGCCGGGCGGCAGGTCGCTTCGATCGACGGCAAGGCGGTGTCGGTGGGCGTGGCGGTGACGCTCGCCTCGGGCGCCACCGTGACGCTGGAGGCGAACGGTACGCTGACCTACGATCCGGCGGGCGCGTTCGACTCCCTTGCCGGCCAGGGCTCGGGCGCCGAAAATCTGCAGGCCGAGGACAGCTTCACCTACACGATCGCCGGCGGCGCCGCCGCCACCGTGAAGGTCACCGTTCACGGCGTTACATCCGAGGGCGACGAACTGATCGGCGGCACGGGCGACAATGTCTTCGAGGTCGACGATTTCTCCGACGAGGTGGTCGAGGGCGCGAACGGCGGCAATGACACCGTCCGCAGCGGGATCGGAAGCACCACCGATTACGCCCAATTGTACACGCTCCCGGCCAATATCGAAAACTTCGTCGGCACCAGTGCAGGCGGGCAGGGCGTGTACGACAACGGCCTCGACAACCGCTTCACCATGGGAGACGGCGCCGATCTGGTCGTGCTCACCGGCGGCGGGGGGGACAAGGTGCAGGCCGGCGCCGGCAACGATTTCGTCTATGTCGGCGAGGCGTGGAGCGCGGGCGATGCGGTGGACGGCGGCGCCGGCTACGACACGATCGGCTTCCACGGCGGCGGCACCTTCGCTTTCGGCGGGGAGGATTTCACCGGGATCGAGCAGCTCGCATTCTACGGCAGCAACCCGGTGCCGCTGCCGGTCACCTATTCGGTGACCCTCCACGACGGCAACGTCGCGGCGGGCAAGACGATGTTGGTCAACTTCCAGTCGCTCGGTTCGGACGAAGGCGCATTGTTTAACGGCGCGGCGGAGCACGACGGCAATCTGGCGGTGCGCGGCGGCCGTGCGGCGGATTCGCTCACCGGCGGCAGCGGCAAGGACAACCTCTACGGCAATGGCGGCTCGGACATGCTGAGCGGCGGCATCGGCAACGATGTCCTGACCGGTGGCGCCGGGGCCGACGACCTCTACGGCGGTGCCGGCAAGGACAAGTTCGTTTTCGGGGGCGTGGGCGATTCCAACGTGGTGGACGGGATCGACGTCCTTCACGATTTCGGCCTGGAATTCGGCGAGCGCATCGACCTCTCGGCGATCGACGCGAACGTGGACGAAGCGGGCGATCAGGCATTTACCTTCCTCGGCAAGGACGCCGCCTTTACCGAAGTGGCGGGCCAGCTCCGCGTGGTTGGGGAGAACGGCAATTGGTTCGTGCAGGGCGACGTGGACGGCGACGGCAATGCCGATCTCGTCATCCAGGTGTCGGGCGGCGGCGAAATCCTGTGGGGGGTCAAGGACTTCCTGCTCTGAGGTTGCGCCTTTTCGCCTCGCTTGCCGGCCTGGTTTGCTCGGCAAGCTTGCAAGAAAGGCCTTCGCCGCATAAGCGGCAGCGCTTGAATGTTTCCCCGGTGCCAAGGATCAAGCGTGGCCTTCTACAAGAACCCTACCTTCCAGGATCGACAAGCGGCCGCCGGCGAGGCCAAGCAAAAGGCCCTTGACCGCCTGAAGGCGAAGCCCGCCGTGGACGAGGCGGAACTGGCCGAGAAGCGCCAGGCCTGGGAAGCGCAGCAGCAGGCTCTTGCCAAGGAGCGCGCCGAGAAGGCCGAAGCCAAGGCCGCGGCCAAGGCTGAAAAGGCCGCCAAGAAGGCCGCCGAGATCGCCGAAGCCGAAGCCGCGGCGGCGCTCAAGGCCGAGCGGTTGAAGCCGGCCAGCGCCGCCGACATGAAGGCGGCACGCGACGCCCGCTACGCCGCCCGCAAGGCGCGCAAGTAGCTTCACCCTCGGGCGGAGTCTTCTCCGTCGGCCCATTCCGCCTTGGCCTCGGCCTGGCGTTCGGCGAAGCTGTCTTCCCCCTCCTGGATCATGTCCGCCCGGCTGTTCCAGCTCGCGGCCGAGGCTTCCAAGCGCTGGCGTCCGTTCGCCGTGTCGGCAAGCGCCGCCCGGGCCAGATCCGCTTCGGCAAGCCTCCGGCAGCCTGAGACCGTCTCCTCGGCCGGCTTCTGCAGCCCGCCTCTTCCCTGCGATTGCGTCATGGAGGCACCGTAGCACGGAAACTGGACCGGCCGCGATGATTAGCCCATGCTGCAGTGCAACAAAGGGCGTCGCGATCTGTTGAATGCCCTGAAAAGGCTCCCCTGTTGGGAGCCGCACGGGAGCTTTCATGCCTGTCATCACCCCACGCCTTCGCCTCCGCCGCCCTCTCAAGGGCCGCAGCGCCTTTGCTCCAAAGGGCGCCACCATTGACCGCTTGTCGGACTTGGACGGCGTTCGCGACAATCCCGGGAACCTGCGCGGCCGCTTCTACGTGCCGGAAGGGCTCACCGGCGCCGTGCCTTTGGTGGTGGTGCTCCACGGCTGCACCCAGGACGCGGCGGTCTACGACCACGGTTCGGGCTGGTCGACGCTCGCCGACCGCCACGGCTTCGCCCTTCTTTACCCTGAGCAGAAGCGCGAAAATAACCCGATGCTCTGCTTCAACTGGTTCTCGGGCGACCACGCCCAGCGCGGCAAAGGGGAGGCGGCGTCGATCCGCGCCATGATCGAAGCGATGAAGACGCGCTACGCGATCGATGAGAGCCAGATCTTCGTCACCGGCCTCAGCGCGGGCGGAGCGATGGCGGCGGTGATGCTCGCCACCTATCCCGAGGTGTTCGCGGCCGGTGCGATCATTGCCGGCATTCCCTTCGGCTGCGCGGACAGCGTCGGCGATGCCTTCGAGTGCATGAACGGCCGCGCGCGCAACGATGCCGCCGCGCTTGCCCGCCAGGTGCGCCGCGCTTCGTCTCACGCGGGGCCGTGGCCCCGGGTGCAGATCTGGCAGGGAACCGCCGATCACACGGTGTCGGCAAGCAACGCCGATTCGATCGCGCGGCAGTGGGCGCAGCTCCACGGGCTGAACGGCGGCCCCGATCGGCTCGACGAGGTGGAAGGCTTCCCCCGCCGCGCCTGGACCGGGGCGGACGGTGTTGCCTTGGTTGAGCAATATAGCATCACCGGCATGGCCCACGGCGTTCCCCTGGCGACCGGCGGCGACGAACCGGTCGGCGCGGCGGGTGCCCACATGCTTGATGTCGGGCTGAGCTCGACGGACGGCATCGCCGCCTTCTTCGGGATCGCCGCCGAGCGAGACGCAAAAGCCGCTGTCCCGCTGCGTCGTGTGAAGGAGCCCGCGGCCCAGCCCCGCGTCCGCCAGAAATCCGCCGGGAAGCCGGCCCAGAAGCTGGCGGAGCAGGCGCGCGGCCCGCAGGCAATCATCGAAAAGGCCCTCCGCGCCGCCGGGCTGATGCGCTAGAGAATTGGTGCGGGGCGCGCGAACTTCGCTGGGAGCCGCGCGCCTTACCCTGTAGAGCAGGCCGTTCCCTGTACTGTGTCCGCCTCAGGAAGGCCCACTTCGCATGCTCTTCTCACGCTTCCTTCGGCTCCCCTCCAACGACCTCGCGATCGATCTCGGCACCGTCAACACGGTGGTTTACGCTAAGGGCAAGGGCATCGTCGTCAACGAACCCTCGGTGGTGGCGCTTGAGACGATCGACGGCATCCGCCGGGTGAAGGCGGTAGGCGCCTCGGCGAAGCTGATGATGGGCAAGACCCCGGACCAGATCCAGACCATCCGGCCGCTGCGCGACGGCGTGATCGCCGATCTCGATGTCGCCGAGCAGATGATCAAGCATTTCATCAACAAGGCCCATGGCGGCGTCTCCCGCCTGCCGCGCTACCCGGAGATAGTCGTCTGCGTGCCGTCGGGCTCCACTTCCGTCGAGCGCCGGGCGATCCGCGACGCGGCGACCAACGCGGGCGCGTCCAAGGTGTGGCTGATCGAAGAGCCGATGGCGGCGGCGATCGGCGCGAACCTGCCGGTGATCGAGCCGATCGGCGCGATGGTGGTCGATATCGGCGGCGGCACCACCGAAGTGGCTGTGCTGTCGCTGCAGGGCCTTGCCTACAGCACCTCCGTCAGGGTCGGCGGCGACAAGATGGACGAAGCGATCGGCGCCGCCATCCGCCGCAAGCACAACCTGATGATCGGCGAAGCGACGGCCGAGCGGATCAAGCACGAGCTCGGCACCGCCGTTCGTCCCGAGGGCGAAGGCGCAACGATGCGGATTCGCGGACGCCATTTGTCCGAAGGCATGCCGAAGGAAGTGGAGATCACTCAGGCGGCGATCGCGGAAGCGCTTGCCGAGCCGGTCAGCCAGATCATCAGCGTGGTTCGCACCGCGCTTGAGAACACCGCGCCGGAGCTTTCCGCCGACATCGTCGAGGGCGGCATCGTGCTCACCGGCGGCGGTGCGCTCCTCAAGGGGATGGACCAGGCCCTTTCCGCTTCGACCGGGCTGCCGGTCACGGTCGCCGACGATCCGCTGGTCTGCGTCGCCAAGGGCGCCGGGCGCGCGCTCGAGGATCTGGCGTACCGTGGCGTGCTTACCGAGGCTTGAGTGGCCTCAGTGCCGAAGCCAGGGGACGAGGCGCCATAAACCGCTCGGCTCCTCGGCATCCTCGAACGTGCACGCGGGCGCCTGGCCTTCCGCTACCTGCCGTTCGAGCGTGGACGCCCAGGTGGAATAATGTTCGGCGAGATCGATGAGCGCGCCGGTGCCGCGTTTTCCGGCGCCGACCACGGCTTCGCCGATGCAATCGCTCGCCTGCTGTCTGAGGTAGGTGGAGTAAGACATAAAACCTGACCGTAAAGGTTGCACAACATCCGCCCCGGCCGCCGCTTGGCCGAGGTGGGTGGAGGCAGCGAAAAAGCCGCTGCGCTGGTGGGATGTGGTACTGGACGCAAGTACGTAAGCGTCAGGACATTAACTTGGATCAGGTCCTCTGGTTCCACCCACGTGAGGAAAAACAGGGGCTTAGCTCTTTTCGCGGCTGGTTCGCTCAGGGAGAACCCTGTTCCGTGCGCCACCAATCCGCATAGGGGGTGTTGACGATCAGCCGCCTATTCAGGTCCTGCGCGCCGTCGGTCCACCAGACCTCGCCACGCTCGCCAAGCGCCTCCTTGGCGGCCTGAACCTGCGAACGAGCCAGCCGCAATGGCTCCGGGTCTTCGGCGTTCAGCGCGGCCTTCACGGCACGCCTTGCGTTCATCAGATCGTCGGTCAGAGCCTGCCTGACGTCGGGCGCGAGATGGGGGTTGCTGGCGCGCCACAGGCGTCCGTTGACGACGATGTAACGCCCGTCAGGCGTGGTCGGCGGCTTCACCCGCATCACCTGCAAAGGAGCGGAGCGCCGCCAAAGCACGCTCCCGCGCCGCCCGGTGGCCGACCATCGGCTCCGGATAGCTGGACGGCCGCGATGCGGCGGGTTCGTGGATCAGGTCGTCGCTCATCCCCGCAAGTTCCGGCACCCACTGGCGGATGTAGTCGCCCGCCGCGAACTTCCGCGATTGCACGAGCGGCGCCATGATCCGGTTGAACGGCTGGCTGTCCACGCCGGTGCCGGCGATCCACTGCCAGTTCTGGCCGTTATTGCCGTAATCGGCATCCACCAGAGTGTCCCAGAACCACTCCGTGCCGCGCCGCCAGTCGATCAGCAGATGCTTCACCAGGAACGAGGCGGTGATCATGCGCACCCGGTTGTGCATCCACCCGGTGGCCCACAATTGCCGCATGCCGGCATCGACGATCGGGTAGCCGGTCCTGCCCCGGCTCCACGCGTTGAAGTCGGCGTCGGCTTCAGGCCCGGTGCGCCAGGGGAATTGCTCGAATGCCGCCCGTCCTGCTTTCTCGCCAAGCGCGGGCTGGCTGAGCATCACGTTGTGCGAGAAATCCCGCCAGGTCAGCTCCTTGCGAAACTTCTCGCCCGCCTCCTGCGGCAGCGTCTGCCAAATGAGGCGGGGCGAGAGCTCCCCGAAGTGAAGGTGGGGGGAGAATCGGCTGGTGCCTTCGGCCGCGGGAAGGTCGCGCCGGTCGCCATAATACTCCGCCTGATCGGTGAAGTCGTCCAGCCGCTCCATCGCCGCGGCCTCGCCGGGCGTCCACTCGGCACCGAAGCCGCTTGCCCAATTAGGGCGGGTGGGGAGCAGGCCCCACGATTGCAGCGCGTTGCTGTCCGGCCACCGCTCCGGCGGCCCGAGACTCTCCGGGGCCGCGACGGGCTCGGCGGGCGGCAGCAGCGACTGGAGCGCGCGCCAGTAGGGGGTGTAGATTTTGAAGGGCGCGCCGGCGCCGGTGCGGACCTGCTCGGGCGGGACAAGCACGCTTCCGGCGTGAAGGACCAACTCCAGCTCTTCCGCAACATTCTGCTCAAGCGCCCGCCACCACGGCTCATAATGCTGGGTGGCATGAACCCGGCCCGCGCCGATCTCGCCGGCGAGCCGCTTCAGTTCGACGTCGGCCCTGCCGCGCCGCAGGATCAGGCGGGAGCCGAGCTGCTCCAGAGCCTCGCCGAGCCGCGCCAGGCTGCCGTGCAGCCACCAGCGCTGGGCGCCTCCGATTGTCCAGCGGCCCGGCGTCTCGTCGTCAAGGATGTAGACCGGCACAACCGGCCCCTCGCGCGCGGCGGCGTCCAGGGCCGGCTGGTCGTGGAGACGCAGGTCCTGGCGCAGCCAGACGATGGAGGGAGCCGGCATGCGGGCTTGAGCTCAGGCCGCGGACGCGCCTGCGGAGAGGTGGACATGCGTGTCCACTCGCTCAACCAAGTCGAGGCCGACATAATGGTGCTGGCCGTCCGGCGAATCCTTGCGGGTGAGCTTGATGCGGTCGCCCTCGATGCCGTCTACCGTGCCCATATGCGAACCGTCAGCGCCGCGCACTTCCATGTGCGGCTGAATTCTTGAAGCGTCTACCATCTGATCTCTCCCGGCGGGTGATGCGTTCGTGACAGACCCAACCGGCTGCCGGGCGCGCCGGTTCCTACCTGCTTTGTACCGTGCGTGAACGTCGTTGCTCATCCCGCCGCCGCCGTCCAAAGCGCCCTTTAGGAGCCACCACACTCAGGAGTTGCCGATGTTCAGCCACGTTATGCTCGGTGCCGACGATCTCGACGCGTCGAAGGCGTTCTACGACGCAACGCTGGGCGTGCTCGGCGTGCCTCCGGGGCGGCAGGACGAAAAGGGCAGGCTGTTCTACATGACCAAGACGGGCGTCCTTGCCCTCACCAAGCCGATCGACGGCGGGCCTGCCTCCTGCGGCAACGGCAGCACGATCGGCTTTGCCGCGGACTCGCCCGAACAGGCCGATGCCTGGCACCAGGCGGGCCTGGCGCATGGCGGAACGGCAATCGAGGACGCGCCTGGAATCCGCGAAGGCATAAAGGCCAAGCTCTACCTCGCTTACCTTCGTGATCCGGCTGGCAACAAGGTCTGTGCCCTCTACCGGCTGCCGAGCTAAGGCACGGCCAGCTTTAACAGTGTAGAGGCACCACACCGGCCAAGTAGCGGAGGCCGAAGGCGAAATCGGATTGTCGCCGTCCGGCGGATGGCGCACACTTCGCTTTCAGGATCATAGCGAAGGCCGTGCGTACGTTGCTTGCCCCTCAACACCAAGCCGAACAGGGCGACCGCGAAGGCAAGGTCGCGGTCTTTTGCGGCGTGTTCGCGGCGACCATCGCGCTTGCGGCGCTGCTTGGCTGGGTACTCGGCGAAGACAGTCTGAAGCGGGTCATTCCAAGCTTCGCCGCGATGAACCCGGTAACGGCGCTCTGCCTCCTGGCGGGCGGCGGCGCGCTCGCGCTCCTCCAGCGCTATCCGGCGGCATCCAGAGTTCTTGCCGGGCTGATCATCGCGGTTGTCCTGGCCAAGCTGCTCCACCTCGCGGGCGCCGGCCCGGCGGTCGATCAACTGCTGTTCACGGGCAGCCTGGGGGACGGCGCGGGCCCGCCAAGCCGGATGGCGCCCAACACCGCCATTGCTTTAGGACTCGTCGGGGCCGCCTTGGCTTCGAACCGCAGCCAGTCGCGCCGGTGGCTGCTCTTCTCGCAGGTCGCTGCCGCCGCCGCCGCCGCCCTCGCGCTCTTCGCAATCATCGGATATCTGCTCGGCATGGCGTCGCTGTACGGCGTCGCCCAGTTCATCCCGATGGCGGTCCATACCGCCGTCGCGGTTCTGGTGCTGTCCGTGGGGACGATCGCCGCGCGCTCCGACAGCGGCCCGATGCTGCTGCTGCGCGACACCGGACCCGCCGGCCTGCTCGCCCGCACCACCTTGCCGCTGGCCGTGCTGATCCCGGTGCTGGTCGGGCTGCTCCGCCTCGCGGGGCAACGGCGTGGCCTTTATGGAACGGAGGACGGCATCGCCCTCCAGGTGCTTGCCAGCGTGCTCGTCACCTTCGTTCTGCTCCTCGCCAGCATCTACGCGCTCTACCGCAGCGACCGGCGCCGCCGCGAAAAGGAAATCGCGCTGGCCAGGAGCGAGCAGCAATATCGCTTGGCCGAGGAAGTCGGCGAAGTCGGCCACTGGCGCATGGAGCTTCCCTCCCGGGCGCTGATCTGGTCGCATCAGATCTTCGACATCGTCGGCTTGAACCCGCGCGACGGCGTGCCCGATCCCGCCGCCGTCCTCGCCCTCTACCATCCCTGCGACCGCGCCCGCGCCCGCGAGGCGGTGGTTCATGCCATGAAAACCGGCGAAGGCTGGAGCTTCATCACCCGCCTGGTCCGGCCCGACGCAAGCATCCGCTACGTCCGCTCCCACGGCTTGACCGAGCCGGATGACGAGGGCGGAGTCGCGGCGTTGTTCGGCGTGTTCGCCGACGTCACCGACCTTGAGGAAGCGCGCCGCCAGGCGGAAGCGGCGTCAGCCGCGAAAGCGACCTTCCTGGCCAATATGAGCCACGAAGTGCGCACGCCGCTCAACAGCATCATCGGCTTCACCGACCTGCTGCTCGAAGATCCGACGCTGGACGACCGCAAGCGCCACCAGCTCGGCCTTGTGCAGAAATCCGGCAGCCTGCTGATGACCATCGTCGACGACATCTTGAACCTGTCCAAGCTCGACGCCGGCAAGGTCGAACTCCACCTTGAGGCGTTTGCGCTGGAAGCTCTGGTCGACAACAGCACTTCGATCATCCGCACCGTTGCGGAGTCCAAGGGGCTGCAGCTCAACACCTGGGTCGATCCGGAGGCGGCGACCTACCATCTGGGCGACGAAGGGCGGCTTCGCCAGGTGCTCCTCAACCTCCTCAACAACGCGCTCAAGTTCACGGCCGCGGGCTCCATCAAGGTGGAGGTGAAGCGAATCCTCACCGCCAACGGCATGGACCGGCTGCGCTTTTCGGTGATCGATACCGGCCCCGGCATCCCCACGGACAGGCAGCACCGCTTGTTCAAGAAGTTTTCCCAGGCGGACGCCTCGGTAAGCCGCGAATATGGCGGCACCGGCCTCGGCCTGGCGATCAGCAAGAGCCTGGTGGAGCTGATGGACGGCCATATCGGCGTGTTCAGCACCGAGGGCATGGGATCGACATTCTGGTTCGAGGTCGATCTGCCGCACGCCTCGGCGCCAGCCACCGCCGCTGCCGTGGACGTCTCGCCATCGTCAACCGCGGCCCCCTCGGCAGCGCGGGCCGCGAAGATCCTGCTGGTCGAGGATGTGCCGTTCAACCAGGAACTCGCCGAGGCGATCCTGATGCGGGCCGGCCACACGGTGCGCATTGCCGGCGACGGGCTGGAGGCGCTCAAAGCGGTGGCGCAGGAGGATTTCGACCTGATCCTGATGGACGTCCAGATGCCGCGCATGGACGGCATCACCGCGACCCGGCGGATTCGCGAAATGAGCGGCGAAAAGGGCCTGGTGCCGATCATCGCAATGACCGCCAATGTGCTTGCCGAGCAGGTGCGCGAATTCCGGGCGGTAGGCATGAACGCCCATGTCGCAAAGCCCATCAAGCAGGCCGATCTCCACGCCGCGATCGCCGCCGCCTTGGCGCCCGCCGAACCGCCTCGCTGAGGCGGTTTACGCGACCAGCAAGGAGCGCTGGGGCGGGTTGAGCTGGTCGAGCAAAGCGGGAACGTCGGCGGCGGGGATCGGCCTGCTGATATGGAACCCCTGCACCTGTGTGCAGCCTTCGGCGGCCAGGATTTCGAACTGCTGCACAGTCTCGACGCCCTCGGCGGTGGTCTGCATGCCGAGCTTCTCGGAAAGCTGGATGGTGGCCTGAACGATCGCCAGGGACTGGGTTCCCTCGGACAGGTCGGCAATGAACGAGCGGTCGATCTTGATCTTGGTGAAGGGAAGCGAGCGCAGGTAGCTCAGGCTCGAATAGCCGGTGCCGAAATCGTCCATCACGATCCTGACGCCCATCCCCGTCAGCCGGTCGAGCATGGCGCCGACCCAGGCTTCGTCGTTGAGCAGCACCGATTCGGTGATCTCCAGTTCGAGGCGGGAGGGTTCGAAGTTCGCCGATTTTAGCGCGTCGGCGGTCATGCCGATGAGGTCACCGCGTTTGAATTGCGCCGGGGACACGTTCACCGCCACCCGGATGTCGCCCGGCCAGCTTGAGGCGTCGAGGCAGGCGCGGCGAAGCACCCATTCGCCGATCGGGATGATCAGGCCGCTTTCCTCGGCAAGGCCGATGAAGTCCAAGGGCTGGATCAGGCCGCGTTCCGGGTGGCGCCAGCGGAGCAAGGCTTCGAAGCAATCGATCCTGCCGCTGCCGAGGTCGAGCAGCGGCTGATAGTGGATTTCGAACTGTTCCTCGGCGATCGCGGCGCGAAGGTCGGTCTCCATCTGGCGGCGCTCGCTAAGGCGCGAGTCCATGCCCTCTTCGAAGAAGCGGTAGGTGCCGCGGTTTTCCGCCTTGGCGCGGTAGAGCGCGAGATCGCTCCGCTTCATGAGTTCGGCGCCGTCCACGCCGTCGCCCGGCGCAAGGCTGATGCCGACGCTGGCGCCGATCGCCACCGTGTGCCCATCGAAGGTGAACGGCTCGCTGAGCCGCTCCACCACGCGGGCGGCAAGCCCTTCGGCATGCGCCGCTTCACCGATATTGCCCTGAAGGATTGCGAATTCGTCGCCGCCGAGGCGGGTAACGAGATCGTTGGCGCGGACGATGTCGCGCAGTCGCGTTGCGGTTTCCTTGAGGATCTGGTCGCCGATCGGGTGACCCAGCGTGTCGTTGACCTCCTTGAAGCGGTCGAGATCGATGGTCAGCACGGCTGCCTGGTGGCCGCGGCTGAACAAGGGGGAGAGCCTGTCGAGCTCCTCGGTAAAGGCGGCCCGGTTCGGCAGGTCGGTCAGCACGTCGTGGGCGGCGAGGAAGGCGATCCGCTCCTGCGCGGCCCGCACGTCGGTGATGTCCTCATGCGTCGAAACCCAGCCGCCGAGGGGGAGCGGGCGGCGGTGGATGGAGACGGTCCGCCCGTCCGCCTGGCGCACCTCCGTTTTGGTGACGGCAACGCCGGTTTCGGCCGCTTCCATGCCGGTTTGCACGGTGGAAAAATCCGGATGTTCGTGGTTCAAATAGGCGAGGATGGCGGAAAGGGGCGTGCCTTCGACCAGCAGCTCGGCCGGCATGTCGTAGAGATCGGCGTAGCGGCGGTTGCAGATGATCAGCCGCTGCTGCCCGTCGAACATCGACAGGCCCTGGGCCATGTTGTCCATGGCGGCGTTGCTGATCTCGACCTGGCGCTCCAGCCTGGCGGTGAGCCGTTCCCGCTCGGCGGCGCCGCGCAGGACTTCCTCGGCCAAGGCGGCTTTCTCGTCCGCCTCGGCGACCTGGGCATTGGCCAGGCGCCGCTCGAGCAGGATCAGGCCCAAGGCCACGGCAAGGATCAGAAAGGCGGCGGCGGTGACGATGGTGGCGAGGGTCTCGCTTTCGATGCTGGAAACCGGGACGGTGACGTTTCCCATCGGGTAGATGGTCACCGCCCCCATGCCGGTGAGGTGAAGGCCGCAGATCGCGACTGCCAGCACCAAAGGCGGCAAGGCGCGCGTGCCCGCCGTGCGGCGTGCGTGCATCCAAACGGCAAGGGAGGCGAGCGCCATCCCGGCGACGATGGAGGCCAGAACGAGCCTGGCATCCCACAGGACGATGCCGGCGACTTCCACAGCGGCCATGCCGATATAGTGCATCGCGGCGGTGCCGGCGCCGATGATCGCGCCGCCGAGCAGGGGCGCTCCCGGCTTGTTCTTCAGGGCCACCGTCCAGCCGAGGCTGGTGATGACCACAGCGACGGCGACCGACAGCAAAGTGATGAGGAAATCGTAGCCGACAGGGATTCGCGGCTGATAGGCGAGCATGGCGACGAAGTGGGTCGCCCATATGCCCAGGCCGGCGGAACTGCCCGCAAGCGCCACCCACATGCGGGAGCGGGACTGGTCCTGCCGGGCCTGATCGAATGCCGAAAACGCCGTGACGCTGGCCAGCACACAGATAATGATCGCAACCGCGAGCAGCCCCAGATCATGCTCCTGCGCTAGACAGGAATAGACTTTCAGCACCCATGTTCCTCCCCGCCTGAAGACCTAGAACGGAAAAGCTAAGCGGGCGTTAACCAGCTTAGCGGCGCGCTGAAGTTTGTTAGGGCACCGGCTGCCGAGTGCTGGCAATCGGGGCGGTTACGCGTCAGAGGTCATGCGCGGCAGCCTGGCGGCGTGTGCGGCATCTGGAAGGAACTCGAAATGTGCGAACGCGATCAGATTGAGACGTCGGGCCGTAACGGGACGTTCGATTGGGCGCTAAACCGCCGGCAGTTCGCCCTCGGCGGGCTCGGCGCGCTCGCCGCTTGCGCTTCCGGCGCAACCGGCGGCGGAAGCGCGGCGCTCAAGGAGGAGCGGGTGCGGGTGAACACTCCGGACGGCGTGATGGACGCTTTCTTCGTGCACCCGACGCAAGGCCGCCATCCCGCGATCGTCACCTGGCCCGACATCGCCGGGCTTCGCGAAGCGTTCGAGGTGATGGCGCGGCGGCTGGCGGCGCAAGGTTTTGCAGTGCTGGTCGTCAATCCATACTACCGTTCGCTGCCCGCGCCGCAGTTCAGGGACTTCGCCGCCTTCAGCGCGCAAGGCGGCTTCCAGAAAGTCGGCCCGTGGCGCGCCGCACTCACTGCAGACGCGATCAAGCGCGACGCCGTGGCGGCGATCGGCTGGCTCGACGGGCGGCGGGAGGTCGACACCGCAAAGGGCGTCGGCACCCACGGTTATTGCATGGGCGGACCGTTCACGGTGTGGACGGCGGCGGCGGTGCCCGGGCGGGTCCGCGCGGCGGCATCCCTTCATGGCGGCGGGCTGGTGAAGCCCAACGATCCGCAAAGCCCGCACGCTTTGCTCGGCGCAACTCAGGCCCGCTACCTGTTCGCGATCGGGCAGGACGACGACGCCAAGGATCCGGCGGTGAAAACCGGGCTGCGCGAAGCCGCGGCGGCGGTGGGGCGTGAGGCGGAGGTGGAAGTCTACGCCGCCAACCACGGCTGGACGGTGGTCGACAGCCCCTCCTTCAATGCCCCGGAGGCGGAGCGTGCGTGGGTCCGGATGAGCGCGCTGTTCGCGGATCTGTAGGCGCCTTGGAAAAGGCTCGTTCACGAATGTCCGAAGACTATGAGCACGGCCGGCGCGACGGCCTCAGGCTAGCCTTGGCCGTTCTGGCGGCGGAGGAGGCCAAGTGGTTCGCCCTGCTCGGCCAAAGCCCGGCGTGGCGGACCAACGCCATCCGCGAGGTGAGACACAAGACCCTGCAGGTCGCGCAGAAGCGGGTGGAAACCGTGCTCGGCCGCCTCACGCCCAAAGGCGCGACGGAGATGGACGTCGAGCTTGCGTCCGCCCTGGACAAGCTCGGGTTATAACGCCGGCCTTGGGCTGGCCTAATGCGGTTGTTCACTTTTCCCGCGCGGGGTTGCCGACAACCCTGGCGCCGCGGGCGACATCGCGCGTCACAATGCTTCCGGCGCCGACGATCGCATCGTCGCCGATCGTGACGCCCGGCAGGATGATCGCGCCGCCACCAATCCAGACATTCGCGCCAATCGTTACCGGCCGCCCGAAGCGCACCTTCTGCCGCCGGAGGCCGGGGTCGCGCGGGTGATCGGCGGCAAGGATTTGAACGGCCGGGCCGATGGCGGTTCCCCTGCCGATCGACACCGGTTCAACGTCCAGGATGATGCAATTGTAGTTCAGGAAGGCTCCGGCCCCTAGCGAGATGTTGTGTCCGTGATCGCAGAAGAACGGGGAGCGGATCAGGGCATCCTCGCCGACGGACGCGAAGCGTTCGACGAGCAGGGAATATCGCTCCTCGTCGCTCAGGCCCGCGGCATTGAAGCGATCCATCCACTCTCCCGCCGGCCCTCGCGGCGCCCCGCCGGATTGGCTTCCCCTCCGCATGTTTTGCCTCCCCCGTGCAGCCCCTCATGTACAAACGCGAACGCCGGCTTTCCACCCATAGCTGCAGTCCTGCGCACCGCGGCCGCGTGGCGACCCCTGCCGAGCTTAATGGCGGAAAGTGCCAGTTCTCTGACCTTTCCGCAGCGGCGTAGCGAGCGATACCGCGGCTCTACCCTCTCGGTTGGAGACCGCTCATGTCGCGCAACACGATCCGCATAATGTTCGCCCTCTGCGTCGCGCTGCCCTTGTCCTTTGCTGCGGCGACGGGAGGTGCCGCGTTCGCCAAGTCCCAGCTCTCGGCCGGGCTCAACCAATCGCTTGAACGCACCACCGAGAACGGCGCCTTTCGCGTCATGATCGCAAGCCCCCGGAGCCCCATCCCGCTTCGCCAGATCCACGGCTGGTCGGTTCAGGTCACCGACCGCGCCGGCCGGCCGGTTACCGGTGCGACGTTCAAGGTCGGCGGCGGCATGCCCCAGCACGGTCACGGCCTGCCGACCGCGCCCACCGTTCAGCCTGCGGGTCCCGCCGGCGCCTACCTGCTGAACGGAATGAAGTTCTCGATGGACGGCTGGTGGGAGCTCAAGCTCGATATCGCCGCCGGAGGCGTCACCGACCGCGTGACGTTCAACATTGTTCTTTAAACCTGCTTTGCTGACGGCGGTGCTTGCCATTTCGCTGGGAGCGGCGCCTGCCGCGCCGGAGCGCTGGTCGCCGGACGATCTGGAACTGCTCCGCAGCCTCTCGATCGACAGCCTCGAGCCGCTGCCACCCGACCCCTCGAACAAGATCGCCGACGATCCCCGCGCGGCTGAGCTGGGCCGGCTGCTGTTCAGCGACCGCCGCCTTAGCGCCAACGGCAAGGTGTCCTGCGCAAGCTGCCACGACCCTGCGCACGGCTTTACCGACCGCACCGCCACCGGTCGCGGGGTGGGGGCCGGCACCCGGCGGACAATGCCGATCGCGCCCGCTGTCTACTCGCCATGGCAGTTCTGGGACGGACGCGCCGACAGCCTGTGGGCGCAAGCCCTGGGTCCGATCGAGAACCCGGCCGAGCACGGCTTCACCCGGGGCGAGGTGGCGAGCGCAATCCGCGCCCACTACGCCGGCCGATACACCGCCTTGTTCGGGCACCTGCCGGACGTTCGCGGCGACAGGGCCAGCCCGCTCGGCGACCGCGCCGCCCGGCGCCGATGGGCTGCAATGCCGCTCGACCGGCGCGAGGCAGTGGACCGCGTGTTTGCCAATGCCGGCAAGGCCATCGCTGCCTTCGAGCGCCGCCAGCCGGTGCCGGAAACCCGCTTCGACCTTTACGTGCGCTGGCTCGGCTCCGCATCGCGCGGAGCCTCCCTACTTTCGCCGGAGGAGGTAGCCGGCCTTCGCATCTTCGCGGGGAAGGGCGGTTGCACGAGCTGCCACGGCGGGCCACTTCTGACCAATAACGACTTCGCGAACACGGGCGTACCGGTGAAGCGCGGAGCGCCGCTGGACCGCGGCAGGATCGACGGGATCGGCAGGGCGCTTGCGGACCCGTTCAATTGCCGGGGCAAATTCAGCGACGATCCGGAGAGGCGCTGCGCCGAGCTCGACTTCGCGGTCACGGGCAGCGAGGAGCAGGTTCGCGCCTTCAAGGTTCCCTCGCTACGCGGCGTGGCGTTGCGGCCCCCGTACATGCATGCCGGGCAGCTCCGCACCCTGGATGCCGTGGTGCGCCACTATTCGGCTGCGCCGAAGGCACCAGCCGGCCATTCGCAGCTGGAGCCCCTGCGGTTGAACGCTGTGGAACGCCGCAGCCTGGTCGCCTTTCTCAAGACGTTGAACCCCGTCGTCTTAGTCTCGGCAGATCGAAAGGAGCAGCAATGAACCCTGACCAACTCAACGAAGCGGCTGATACAGGTTCTTTTCGCCGGCGGCGCGTGGCGATCCTGCTGTTCAATGACGTCGAGGTGCTCGACTTCGCCGGGCCTTTCGAGGTTTTCGGTGTCGCGGAAACGTCCACCGGCGAGCCGGCCTTCGAGGTCGTCACGGTAGCGCTGCATGCCGGCCAGATCGTGGCCCGCAACGGTTTGCGCATCGTCCCGGGCTGCACCGCCTCCGACTTAGGAGAAGCGGACATATTGGTGGTACCCGGCGGGATCGGCACCCGGCGGGAGGTGCACAACCCCGCGATGCTCGACTTCCTTCGGGCGGCGAGCGGCACAGCGGAGCTCACGCTGAGCGTGTGCACCGGCTCGCTGTTGCTGGGTGCCGCCGGCCTCCTCAAAGGGCTGTCGGCGACGACGCACTATTCTGCGATGGACGAGCTGCGAGCGCTTGGGTCAGGTGCGGCAATTCTCCCCGACAGCCGGATCGTGGACAATGGCGCGCTGATCACCTCGGCGGGGGTCAGCGCCGGCATCGACGCCGCCTTGTACGTGGTCTCGCGTTTCGTGGGCGACGCCCAAGCCCAGGCGGCCGCCCGGTACATGCAATATGACTGGCGTTGCCGCTGCGCCGAGGGCGTGAGCGTGGTGCGGGCAGGGGCCTAAGCGTCGGCCGCTGTGCCGCTTTCAACCGCCTGCCCGGCGCGTCCGAAGCGGCGGCGATAATCTCCCGGCGTCACGCCCACCCTTTTGTTGAAGGCGCGGTGCAGGCCTTCGACGCTGCCGAAGCCGGCCCGCTCCGCCACCCGCGCCATCGTCCAGTCCGACGTTTCGAGAAGCGCCTTGGCGCGGTTCACCCGGGCCAGTTCGACGAACGCGGCGGGGCTGACGCCGGTCTCCTTCCCGAAGACCCGCGAGAAGGTGCGCTCCGACATCGCGGCGCGCGCGGCAAGCTCCGGTACGCTGAGGTCGCCGCCGGGATCGGCGCTGATGTCGGCGATCAACTGGCGAAGCCGGGGCGTGGCGGCGGCCTGGACGTTGAGCCCGGCGCTGTACTGCGTCTGTCCGCCCGGTCGCCGCATGAAGAGCACGAGGTTGCGCGCCACCGCGAGCGCAAGCTGTGGCCCGCAATCCGCCTCCACCAGCGAGAGGCAGAGGTCGATGCCCGCGGTCACACCTGCGGACGTGTAGAACGGCGGGTCGGCAACGAAGATGGCGTCTGGCTCGAGGCGAACGGCCGGCCGGAATGCCCGCATTGCGTTGCAGAAGTCCCAGTGAGTCGTCGCGCGGCGGCCGTCGAGCAGTCCGGCCGCGGCAAGGACGAACGCGCCCGAGCAGACGCTGCCGATGCGCCGCGTGGTCGCCTTTTGCGCGTGCAGCCAGTCGGTCACACGGGTGTCGCCGATGGTTCGGAGCGCGTCCTGGCTGCCACCGGCAACCAGGATCGTATCCAGATCGCCCTCTATCTCCCTCAGCGGCACCGCCCCGGCGAGCTCCAGCCCGGAATTGCAGGCGATGATCCCTCCGTCCGGCGAGGCCAGGATGATCTCGTACGACAGGCGCCGGCCGAACCGGTTGGCCATTGAGAACACCTCGAGCGGCCCGACGATGTCGAGCGACTGCGCGCCTTTGTAGCCGACCAGGGCGATCCGGCGCGGAGGAAGAAGCTGTTCCGTCATTGGCGAAGAGTGACACAGGTTTGACATTTCGGCCACGACATTCCTCGCTTAATTCTTCAGCGTCCGAATGCACGGACGAAGAAGGAGACGTGAAATGACCAGCCAATGCGCAAGCAAGCAGTGCTCCTGCCAGCCCTGCACCTGCGGCCCGAAGTGCACCTGCGGCGCCACCTGCGCCTGCAATGCGCCGAAGAGCCGCTGAAGCCACCAGCGGCATCCAGGCTCCGTCCGGAGCGGCCACCAACGCTCCGGACGGGGGCGACTCCTCGCGGGCGACGAAAGACCATCCGCGTCGCGCGCTCTCCGGCCATGCGGAAGCATGCGGCCTCGGCAATGGGAACTCACCCTTTGCGGATGATGATGTCGAGATATTGCTCAAAGAAGCCGGGATGAAGGTCCGGCCGCAGCGCTCTCAGGAGCCTCTGGTGGGCCACGGCACCACGCGCGCCCGATCATGGGCCAGCCGAAGGTCTCAAACGGGTGCCTCCTCTGCCGGTCCCGCGCTGTGATTGCGCTTGAAACGCCTTGGCAGCGACTTTCCGAACAAAGCCGGTTCGCCCCTTAGCCGTGCCAAGGTTCACGCAAGCGTCGCCCGGGGATGGCGAAGGGCGCGCAGCATTCCCGCCGCTGCTATCGCCACTTCATTGTCTCATCGATCAGGGCGATCCGCTTCCCGCAAACTGTTTCTGGGAATGGCAAGGGCAAGCGCCCGAAGGGTCCCCATTGAGCTTCCCGATCTGGGTCGTAGCGCGCATCGAAGCTATTGCAACATCCGCTTCATAACGGGTCTGCCCGGCGCCGCCGTACCGGACGCGATCATCTCGGCAGACGATGTCGCGGCCACTCCGCCGGGGCCGAGCTGCACGGCCAATGGCGGATACCCGCACCCTATTCCCAAGCGGGTATTTATGTGTATGCTATGACTAATACACCTCGGAAAAGGGGTGCGAGGGGGAGGAACTGTGCGAAAGTTGTTTGGATGGGTGCGTCGTCATCCGATTTGGTCGGGCCTCATCGGCCTTGCTTTGCTGTTCGTGCTCTACAAGGTCATCGCACCATCGCCGCCCGACTATGAATATGTCACCGCCGACGCCGACCGGGGCGAAGTGGTCCGGATCGTCTCGGCGAGCGGAAAGCTCAGGGCGCTCAACACCTTCAAGGTGGGGTCCGAAGTCTCGGGCCAGGTTACCGCCGTGTATGTCGACTTCAACACGCCGGTGCGCGCCGGGCAGGTGCTCGCCGTGATCGACGGCACGCGTCCCCGCGCCCGGGTCGCGCAGACCGGCGCCCAGGTCGGCGTTGCGCAGGCCGGGCTTGCACAGGCGGAGGCCGCGATCGCCCGCGCCCGGACCGATGTCGAAATCCAGGAGCGCGAATATGCGCGCCGCAAGCAGCTCGCCGACCGCGGCTTCATTTCCAAGGGCCAGATCGATCAGGCGCAGAACAACGTTTCAACCGCGCGGGCAGCTCTGAAGACCGCGATCGCCCAGGCGCAGGGCGGCCGGGCCCAGATCGCTCAGAGCAACGCCGAGCTATCGACCGCGCAGCTTGAGCTGAGGCGCACCCGCATTCTGGCGCCGGCCAGCGGCGTCGTGGTCAACAAGCTGGTCGAGCCGGGCGCGACGGTGGCCGCAAGCTTTCAGACGCCCAATCTGTTCGAGATCGCCGCCGATACCAGCCGCATGCAGGTCGAAGCCTCGGTCGACGAGGCCGACATCGGGCAGGTGCAGGTCGGCCAGCAGGTCCGTTTCACGGTCGACAGCTACCCCGACGAAACCTTCGCCGCAGTCGTTGGGCAGATCCGCAAGTCGGCCACCGAAACGCAGAACGTCGTCAGCTACCTCGTGATCCTCGATGTCGACAACAGTTCGGGCAAATTGCTGACCGGGATGACCGCCAACGTCGACATCATCACCGGGCGCAAGGCCGACGTGCTTCGGCTTCCCGTTGCCACGACCCGCTTCCGGCCGCGCGTCGGCGACCGGCCGGTGGAGGAGAAGAAGGCCGAGAAGTCGCCCGCGCCTTCGAAGGCGCCGCCTCAGAAGCAGGTCTTCGTATGGGTTGCAGGAGCCGATCCCTACAAGCCGGTGCGGCGCGCGGTGCGGCTCGGGCTGCAAGGCGAGGAATTCGTTGAGGTGACCGGCGGGCTGAAGCCTGGCGAGAAGGTGCTGATGCGCTCCAAGTCCCTGGTGGAGAAGGAAGAGAGCGGCAGCGACGAAGGGGATGAAGGCGCGGGCGCCCAATGACGGTTCCGCTCGTCGAGACGCTGTCGCTGGTCAAGGAATACACGGTCGGCGGCGGCACGGTTCGCGCCATCGCCGGCGTGTCGCTCGCCATCGCGCGCGGCGAATTCGTCGCCATCATGGGGGCGAGCGGTTCCGGCAAATCGACCTTCATGAACATGATCGGCTGCCTGGATGTCCCGAGCTCCGGCGACGTCCGGATCAACGGCACAGCCACCAGCGCGATGGATTCGGACGCGCTGGCCGAGCTTCGCAACAGCAAGATCGGCTTCGTCTTCCAGCAGTTCAATCTGCTGCCGCGCACCACGGCCCTCGACAATGTCGCGGTGCCGCTCATCTATGCCGGCGTCGGCCGCGCCGAGCGGCAGGAACGCGCGCGGGCGAAGCTCGAAGCAATGGGCCTTGGCGAGCGGCTCGATCACTCGCCGGCCAAGCTGTCGGGCGGCCAGCAGCAGCGGGTGGCGATTGCGCGGGCGCTGGTCACCGAGCCGCTGATCCTGCTCGCCGACGAGCCCACCGGGGCGCTCGACAGCCAGACTTCCGAAGACATCATGCACCTGTTCCAGACGCTGAACGAGGCCGGCAACACGATCATTTTAGTGACTCACGAGCGGGAAATCGCCGATCACGCCTCCCGCAGGATTACCTTTCGCGACGGCAAGGTCATCGAGGATGCACCGGTGACCGGGCGCAGGTTGGCCAGGCCATGACGTCCGCCTTTCGCAAAGCGGCAAGCCGAGCCGCCTTCAACCTTGGCATTGCGCTCACCGCGCTGCGCGTGAACCTGATGCGCTCGATCCTGACCACCCTGGGCGTGAGCATCGGCGTGTTCGCGGTCGTGCTTGCGGTCGCCGTTGGGTCGGGCGCGCAGGTGTCGGTGATGGGCGCGATCAACTCGCTCGGCTCGAGCATGGCGATCGTGTTTCCGGTGCCCGACGACGAGAATGGCGGTGCCGTCGCCGAACGCGGGCGGCTGACGATGCGGGACGCGGTTGCGATCGAGCGCCAGATCGAAGGCGTGACTGCGATCGCGCCGCAGTTGCGCGCCAACGTCCAGATCGTCAGCGGCGGGCGCAACGCGTCTACCGAGGCGCTCGGCGTGACGCCGGGCTATGCGCAAGTCACCAACGCGGTGGCGGAGACGGGCCGCTTCATCTCGGACGCCGATGTCCGAACCGCCGGTCGCGTGGTCGTGCTCGGCCGCACCGTCACCACGAAACTGTTCGGCGACTACGATCCGATCGGCGAGACGGTACGGGTCAACAAGGTGCCGTTCACCGTGGTCGGCATTCTCGAAGCCAAGGGATCCAACCTGGGCGAGGACAGCGACGATGTGGCGCTGGTGCCGATCAGCGCGGCGCGGCAACGTTTCACGACCGACCTTCCCCTTGGTCCCGACGATCTTCGGGTTTTGTTCGTCGGCATCGAGGAGGGGGTCGCTCTGGCCAAGGTCAAGGGCGAGATGAGCCGGCTGCTGCGCGATCGCTACCGGGTCCGCGACGGCCAGGGCAGCCCCTTCATTATCCGCACGACGGAGGAGTTCATGGAGGAATCCGCCACCGTCACCGGCATCTTCCAGGCGGTCCTCGTCGCCATCGCGTCGATTTCGCTGCTCGTTGGAGGCATCGGCATCATGAACATCATGCTTGTCAGCGTCACCGAGCGGACTCGCGAGATCGGCCTTCGCATGGCGCTTGGCGCCAAACGCAGCGACATCCGCAACCAGTTTCTGGTCGAGGCAGCGGTGCTGTGCATGATCGGCGGAGCGATCGGCCTGCTGCTCGCGATAGGCGCGGCCGCCGTCTTCCAGGCGCAAGCGGATTTCCCGGTCCCGATCGGGATCGGCACGGCGATCGGCGCAATCCTTTTTTCCGCGGTGGTCGGCTTACTCTTCGGCGGCTGGCCCGCCATCCGCGCGTCCAGGCTTTCCCCCATCGAGGCACTCAGGACCGAGTAGGCGGCTTGGTTGAAGCAGACCGATTTCTACGAGACGGAAGCGGCCGAACCTTGCCACCTTTGTTTAATCGCAAATTGATTGGCGCGCCGGGCAGTCCGGTGCGAACCGGTCTCCGCAAGTGACACTCCCTGTTCGGCGCGAATTTACAGGGAACAGGCTGTATCTGCGTCGTCCCGCGACGCGGAGCGACTGCAGAGCAAGGGCGGGCGCCACGGGCTCGCCCGCCAATTTCCCTTACGCGATAACTGGGAATTATCGTTCATGTTGCGGATGACCGGCTGCATTCTAGATGGTGCGCCCAGCACTGGCCGCTCCTCCCGGGTGATTCGCCTCATGACCGCCCGCGCTCCCAATATTTTTCCCACGCCCAATCGCACCCCAGCAACATGTGCGTGATGGAGATCACGCCGTGAGGACGTCTTCTCGGCTACAATGCTCGAGTGAGGACGCTTCTAAAGATCCCGATGAATGATTGCACTCGTTGAAAATGACCGCACTCGTTGAAAACGAATCGAAATTGAGCCAGCTTGATAAAGGACTGGAACTTGCCTCCGCAAAGCGCCTCTTCGTCAACCTTAGAGGGAGCGGTAGGCGCCATCGGTGGGAGGTCAAGGTGGAGGTATATAGGAAGCTATCCTTCGTGGTGGTGCTTACCGCCACCACCGCGCTTGCTGGATGCGGCACGCCTTTCAGCGGAAAGTCGACAGGGATTGATTGGTCGGGTCCGCAGGGGGCGGGCACAATCGCAGTTTCTGATCCGAAGATGTATCGTCGAGAGGCGCTGATTAACGAACGAAACGATGAAACTGAGTGGATCGGGACGCTGCTGACCGCCAGTAAGACTATCGATTTCAAGCCGGAGATTGCCCGCGAGGTGGAGCTGATCACGGCGCTCTCCGGCGCGCTCGGCCTGAACTTTGATCCTGCGAGCGGCGTAAACTATCGCCGCGCCGCGGAAACCGGCGATCTCCAGCAGGAAATCAATACGATGCGGCTGCAGCTGCAGCTCGACCAGTTGAGGCGGGATGCCGAGCTGGTCCGCAGCAAATTTGACGCGCAGACCGAGCCGGTCAACGCCAATCCGGGAACACTCGGGGACGGTACGGTAACACCTGCGGCCTCGATAACAGCAGCATCGGCGGCAGACCAGCTGAAGGCGGCGATCGACCGGCTCTCCACCCTCGCCGGCCGTCTCGATGCGGAGGGGAAGGGGCCGCTTTCCTCCTCGAGCTTCTCGACCGCCAACCCGGGGGACGTTTTCCGCGACCGCAGCGCCTATCGCGACCTCCTGAAGTCCGCGCGAAACGCCGCGAGTCTGGACGAGTTGCACGACTATCGCGGGACTGCCCTGATCCGGCTGAACTTTCAGGCGACGGTTATACCGGACCGCGCACGTGCTAAGGCACCGGGTATCGTGCAGATGAAGGTCGTGGCGCCGACGTTTGACGCGGAAGAGACGGAGCGTGTCTACAGAGGATGGCTCAACTACATAAACTCTCGTTTGAATAAATGGACCGGCACCGGATGGGAACCAGACGTGGAGCTGTTGCGCTCGGCCGTGGCCGACAATTTCGGCACCATGGAATATTATTACGCCGCGGCAGCGGGAGGGAAGGACCCGTCATGTGCCGGGTTCGCGCTAACAGTGTCTGGCATGCCCGCCGCCGGAAAATGCAAGAGCTTGATCTTCGCAATACCCCAATTCCGCGGAACCTCTGCACAGGAGGGCGCCTACTCGTCCCTAGAGCAATATGTCGGTTTCTTTGATCTGGGCGAGTCGGAGGCAGAGGATCGGCGCAAGTTTCAGCGGGCGCGGGAACTCGTGCCAGCTGAAGCGAGTAAGCTTGTCACCAACTGCGGAGTTTCGTGGTCGCCGCCGGTACCGCAAGGCAGAGCGCCGACGCCCGCGCAGGAACTCGACGACTATCTGCGGCAGGCACGCGTCCGGCTCAACGGCGGCGCAACTCTCATCGAGATTGAGCGCCTGGCACGGCAGCTTCTTGCGGAGCGGAATCTCCCCCCAGCGGAGACAGGAGCCCTGACGACGCTAGCCGCGCGCGCCGCGCGGGCGCGGATGCTGATCTCAAGCTTTGAGGCGGTCGCCTACAAAGACTGCTCGCCCGACCAAATGCGGTCCGCTGGCAAGCTGGAGAGGGGCCTCCACATCCCGCCCGGCTTCCGCGACCTAACCCAAGGCGGTGAGGAGCGGGTCGCCATCTACGAAATTGGTCCGCGGGAGCAGGTTCAGCAGGTATCGACGGTCGCCCGCAACGCCAACAGCCTCGCCCTGGCACTTTCGGTCGCTGCGTCGGCGCCCGGATCCGGCGCAGCCGCAAGTGCCGCGGCCGGCTATTCTCGGCAAGCGATGGGTAGGGCGGCCGCACTCGAACGTGTGCCGGCCGTGGTCGGCTATGCGATCGCTGCGGAACGGACGTTCGGATGGGTTTTGGGGCCGCGAGCGGCCCTCGATCCTCGAGGAAAGCTCGAACTCGAGCAAAATCTCCGCGCCTACGATCTGAGCGTAGACCTATCCGTTCCTGCCTCCTGGCCATGGGTCGGGATCGAAACCGTCACGGCCTGGGCGCCTGCCATAGGTCACATCGCCGGCGCGCGCGTCACTCGCCTTCCGGACGAGCAGGAGAAAGCGCTGGTTAAGATCCCGCTTTCGAAGAATCACGCTGACTACGAGGAAATGACGAAACGGCTAGCGACCGGCGGTCTCGAGGAGTGGCGGCGCGCAACGCTCGCCGGGGATTTGAATGGTCAGGCGGTGAGCGCATGCCGTCCAGCCACGCTGCTCATCAAGGGTGAGCGGATTTGGCGTGCGAGCATGGCGCTCATCGGCGGGCACAGGCTTGACGGGACGGCAATTCGAGTCGCGCCGGACATGTCGGGCATTCTGCTCCAGGTACCGGCCTTGGATGATCATCTCGGAGACGTTGGCGCGTCTAAAGTCCCGATCCGGATATTGACGCCCTACGGTGATGTGGATGGCACCGTCGATTACGCACCCAAGCCTGCCGCTGGGTGCAAAGCGCCGGAAAAGAAGGTCACCGCTGATGCCCCCACTGTCACAGCTTTCGAACCGACGCGGTTTGCCCAGGGTGCGACTAGAATCCAATTCACGATAACTGGGACTAAACTGGACCAGGTCAGTCGAGTCACGCTGAACGCGCAGCCGGGGACGGTCAAACACGGCAACGAGGGAAAGTCGATGCAAGTGATCTTTGAAACGCAGCAGCTCGATGGGCTTCCGGTTTCACGCACGGTTCCTCTGAACTTTTATAAGGATCAGGAGAAGGTCGATGGCAAGCTCGTTGAGGTGACAGCCAAGAATGGAGGCGAGTGATGGGCAGGGAACTTGGCACCGCCAGAATCGCGGCGGGTTCAGGACGTATTGAGACCGCACGAGCGCCGCAGCCCGTTCGCTTCGATCCCCGGACATGGTCAGGTATCGTCAGCGGCTCGGACGTGTATTTCTGGCGAGTGGACTCGAACCCGGAATGGGCCGCTAAGGTGGTACTCGCGTCGGAAGTCGATGCCCTCGTCGCTGCCGCTCGGCCAGCAGCCGGGTTAACTGCTGGCGCTGAAGCGCTACTCATACGTGCGGCCGCCCGATACAGCGCTGAAGCGCAATTCGCGCCGACGGCCGAGGACGGAGACGCCCACCTGCAATACGCGACAGAGCGAATGGCCGCCATTGCTCTGGCGGTCGGTGACCGTGATCGGCCAGTGGGCGTGGCGGCGATTAGATCCCTTCTCTCCTGAACTCCAGACTGCCGCGGCGAGGGTTCTGGTCCGGTTAGAGAGCGGTCTCCTTAGGCTCGTGAAACTACATGAGAACTGCCGCCTTTCACAAGGAGGCAATACACTCCGTCCGGACTACTCTCCGTAAGCGAGCGTGCGCAGAGCGCACGGACGCGACCGCGGGTACTAAGCTTAAGGCGCGCAGAAATACTTCCACTGACGCAATCTTCTGGCGCTGCTCAGATAAGCGGGTGACGACCAGAGAGCGTCGCCGCCCGTCATCGCTACGGAGCGCTAATGGCGCCATCTTCACATAAATGCCGCTATCGCACGCGAGGCTCGCCGCTCAGCGATAGGGAGGAGCGATGTGCGGCTTGACGGCCGTGCAAGCTACTCCTTCCGCCGGTCAAGCCTCGTCAACAATGCCGCGTTCTCGAGAGCTGTCCTTAACCCAACATCGCCGACGTGCGCGTATATGGCCGTCGTGGCGATGTTCTCATGACCCAGGAGGCGCTGAAGGAACCGGAGGTCGACGCCATCCTCGAGCAACAACGTGGCACAGGTGTGCCGCAACATGTGCGGCGTGAGATGGACTGATAGACCCGCGCCCTTGGCGAAGGAGCGGAGCGAGCGCCGCACGGATTGCGTCGACCAATCCTGTCCGTCTGGACTCAGGAGAGATGTGGCATTTTTCCGGGCAGAGAGCTTGGCGAGCAGTGCCCGCAACCGGTCGTCGACCACGAAGACGCGGCGCTCGCGCCTCCCTTTGCCGCGCACATGCAGACCGCCGCCCTCCTGGTCGAAGTCCGTCGGGCGCAGTTGGACGAGTTCCGCAACGCGCAGGCCAGTCGAGATCAGCAGGAGCACGGCTGCCGCGAATGACTTCCGCGATAAACAGAGCTTCCGATCGAGGCAGATGGACCATGCTGCCTGGGCCAATCGGGTGGCGTCCGCGCGGGTCACGCCGCGCGGCAACGATTTGGCTCTCGGAAGCTGCATCTCCAGAGCCGCGAACGGCGACCGTGCCAATGAGCCGGATCGCACCAGATCCTTATAGAAGCCCCGTAGGCAGGCCATGCGACGGCGTACGGTGCGTGGTGCCGCGGAGCGCTCGGTCGCCAAGTGCCGCGCGTAAGCCACGATCGTGTCCTCCCGCCCGGCGCAAAGCTGCGCGCGGGCGACGAACCCGACGTAATCCCGCAAGTCGCTGGTGTAAGCGCGCAGCGTATGATCCGACGGATCGCGTATCGTCTTCATCCGGCCGACATAGGCGGCCGTCATCGTCTCCGTGAGCAACACATACTTCTCCCTCAGCCCACGGCAGCCCCGCCCCCCTGCGGCGATCTGGGTCCGTAATGGATATTCTTTTCCATTTGCTTGCGGGTTCCAGGTTGGGCCCCGTTCGGATACGGTTGCGCCGAGGCAGATGGATAACTCAGGATTATGCGGCGACGGCTTGGCGGCACCCTCATCGCCATCGCGACGTTCCGGGCATTCCTCGGAGCCATCGTCCTGATATGGCTGAGCCACCCGCTTCCGGATGTGGAGATCGTCTGCCTGGCTGCGCTGGCCGTGGCGCAGCTTACCGACCATTTAGATGGCTGGCTCGCGCGCAGATACTCGACACCCTGTCTTGCCGGGTATCTCCAGGACTCGGTCTCGGACAAATTGTTCCACGTCGGCTGCCTGATCGGATTGCAGACCCGGTTCGACGGTGTCGGCTTGCTGCTTTGGGGGTTGCTGGCCCGGGAGTTCATCCTGCTCGCGTCTCGCGTGCTGGCGCCTGAAGTCGATCGTTCGCTCGCGCGGCTGCGCACCTATTCCGTCGCCTATGCCGCCCTCGTTCGACTTGGCATTCTCTCCTTCATGCTGAGCCTATGGGGCGGCGCTGCGGGCGGCTACGCCATTTCGGTCGGATACGCGCTCCTTGCCGCGGCGGTCATATTGGGCACGCTTGGCTGGGCGGCCGCGCTCAAACCATCGCGCTCAAGCGAAGCCCGGCGACGACCAGCGGAAGAGCCCTGACGCCGTTGATCAGGACGCGCTGCCGCGGCGCATAAGGCGAGGCCGAGGTAGCGAGCGCGACCCAGGTGAGCTGGACTGCCGCGAACAGGTCGCGATCGTTCAAAAGGCGGCGGTAGCTGTTGTTCTGCGAGGCCCGCCGACGGCGCCACATGAAGCGGGTGATCGGCCACGCGACGAGGTAGGTCAGGGTCAGGAGTGCGATGGAAATCAGCACGAATCCCGACAATTGGAGCAGGTTGATCTTATGGTGAGTAACGATCACCACGGCCAATGAGGCGTAGAGCGTCGCAAGCATCATGATCGTGGCGAAGCTGATGTCGCCGACGATCGAGAAGCCGCCGCAACGATCGGGATGGAAGGGTCGGTAGGTCAGTTGTCCTCGGCGTAGCAGCGTGCGCGTCGCAAGGTAGAGATTACCGGAGATGGCGAGGAAGACGACGACGGCATAAGGGTAGATGACGCCCCAGGAGACCCAGAGGAATGCCCTGAAGGTCAGGTAGCTGGCGGGGTGAAACGCCGAGTCAAAAACATCCCGGCCATAGAAGCGGATCGGGTCCGCCGTTTGGGCTGCGTTGAGCAGCCAGAACAATGTCCCGACACCCGAGCAGAACAGGAACAGGGCAAGCGAGGGCCCCTGCAGCAGGATCGCGGCGCGGCCGCGGGTGGTGAAACGGCGGAGGAAGCGCCGGTTCGCATTGGACGAGAGAACGGGCAGCCGCCCCGGGACACGGAGGAAGCGTCGGGTCGTGTAGCCCAGCATCCACAGGACGACGAAGTCCGCCACGATGACTGCAAAGATGCCGGGGTGCTCCAAAAGCCCGATAGCGGGGCCAGGTAGCCAAAGATTGCCGTCCAGATAGGCCACGGCCGAGAGGATGATGGCCTGGACTATTGCCAGCGAGCCTCCAACACGCAGCACGCGATGGCGCGTGCCCGTGTCGAGCATCAGCCAGTGGAGAAGCCTCCTCCCAACCCGCATAATCCTGAGTTATCGCTCCGGCCCCGCTATGGATCGAACGCTTCTTTCCGCCTTCGCGAAGTTAGGGTACTTCTCGCCGACAGCAGGATGGATAATTCGGGATTATGCAGCGGCTAGCGTCAGGGTTCTCGCTGACCGTGTTCGAGCGTCGCAATGCGAAGTCGCGCCAGCTCGCTCCTTACCTGGTGCTGTACGCGTCTAACTTCGGGAGCGAACATCGCACGAAGACGAATGAGTTGGTGGAGTTCCTGCAAACTCCGCCCGACGACCGCAAGATCGTCTATTTCGGCCTCGACAGGGAAGGAGAGCCCATCGGCTTCGCTGCCCTAATGATCTATCCCGAGAAGAACATCGGCATCATCGATTATCTCGTCATCGCGCCGAACTCCCGCGGTCACGCCGCCTTCTTCTGCTTCTGCGACCTGATCGCGGCCTACATTGAGAGGCAGAATCTGGCGCTGGAACACCTTGTGGCCGAAGTCATCGTGGATGAGCGCAATGTCGCCACAACGATCAAGCCTGCGATGCTCATCCGCCTGATGCGGGTGATCGGTTTCAAGGTTGCTCGCGCAGCATACTGGGCGCCCGATCCGCTGATCTCCCACGACCGCGATGGATGCAAGGCAGCCCTAATGGTCGCATCTCGACCCGAACGGAAGGAGCTCACCGCTAGCCACTTCATGAGCATCGTGGATCTGGTTTACCGCAAACATTATGGGGAGTGGTATCGACGCGCCATGCAACCTCGAGAGTTCCAAGCCTATGCTGCGGCCTGCGAGGCTGCCCGTCGTGACCTGGAGGCGCGAGTTTCGCGAGATGGCAGGGTCATCCTCAATGGCGTGCGAGATCCCGAAGGGGCTGTCCTGCTCGACACCGCTCCACGCCCCGACCTGCCGAAGATTGTCTACATCCTCCTCGTGGCCCTACCTGCAACAATCGGGGCTGCGGTTGCTTTCAAGCAGGAAATCTATATCGCGGCCTGGACGGCGGCAGTAACACTCCTCGTGCTTGCCGTAGGCCTGCTCTTTCCACGGCTCAGGCGCGCCTTCCTCAGGATCTTTCAGCTAGCAGAATGACGTCGTCGGCGAACGTGCGGAGCCAAGGTAGCAGTCTCTCCAGCTTGGCGAGCGGTGCGGCAAGCTGCTGGCTGAGCGACGCGCGCAAGGCGAGCGTGGACACAATGTGGAAGCGGTGCTGCCGGCGCAGCCGAAACCCAGCCCCTCCCAGTAAGTCGAACACGTAAGCTGGCCTGTAGACCCAGATTGTATCGGATCGGCCGCCGTTGAGTGTCTCGAGGCGCACGACGGGAGAACGCCACCTGCTCGTGAGCACATGTTCGAAGCTGGTCGAACTCTCGAAGTGCAGGAGGAGCCACGCTCCCGGCTTGGAGATCCTGCCGATCTCGGCAACCGCTTCCGCCGCGGAAGCGTAGTTTAGGACCGATCCCACACATACCGTGAAGTCCACCGACTGGTCCCGTAGCGGCAGGCGCTCAATGCTAGCTGCTACTGCATTTGGCAAATGAGCGACCTGCGCCGCAAAGCGATCAACGCTGATGCGCCCCGCGGGAAGCCAAGCGTAGGGCTCGGATCCGCAGCCGACATCCAATACTGTCCCCGCCTCGTTCATCAGCGGAGCAGCCCATCTCCGACCGAAAGTGTCGATCTCGTTGCGCTTATGGCGGTTCCAGCGGTCCGAGGGATCCCAGATGGCTTGGCCGGCGCCGTAGAGTCCTTCCGCCGACGCCTCGATAAGCTCAGCGTCCTTCGACCGATCCATAATCCCGAATTATCGTTCAGGCGCGAAGGGCGTTGGCGGTATGCTACGATTGGAGATATGGTACCGGCGGAGGATGAGTCAGGTGCCGCGTCGGCGTTCGAACGATCCGCTGGGGCCTCAGACAACCCCAGGTCGAGGATCTACATTTCGGCACCGACGGCAGGCGCGTCGCGCAGCCTCCGCCTCCCGGCGGGCGAACTCGAAGGAATCGTCCGGCAAGCCTTGGCCGACCTGCTGAATGACCGCTCCAAGCTGCTTCAGGACCTGCAAGTCTGCGGCGGGAGCGTAGATCCGCTCACCTCAAAACATCTAAGCGGGTTTGAGAGCGCTGTGCCTGGGATGGCGACATCGGAAATGCGGCGCCTGCTGACCGATCTGGATGTGAGGATTGAGGTTCACGGCGACCGGCTGAGCGGCTCGTATCTGCCGGGAAATCTGCTGGAGAACGATGGCACCTCCACATCCGATCAAAGGTGTGAGTTCGCAGTCCCTGGAGTGCTGACGAGCCGCGGCCACGAAGCCCGCCTCGTTATTCTGAGGCAGGAGGGCGGGCGGCGCCGGCCCAACGCCCGGCTCATGTCCCTCCTCATCCGAAGCTTCGCCGCGCGCCGCGCGCTGATCGAAGATGCGCCGCCTGCGGACAAGGCGACCGCGAACGCCCGCAAATCGTACCTCTCGCGAATTGCTCGGGTGAGCTACCTGGCGCCCGACATAGTGCAGGCCATCGTGGAGGGCACGCAGCCAGCCGGTCTCGGCGCTAGAGAGGTGCTGCGGGCAGGCGAACTGCCGCTCTGTTGGAGTGAGCAGCGGCGGATGTTCGGGCTCCCTGAAACTGAGAGTTAGTACCAGTCGTCAAAACGAGCAGCAGATCCGCGCGAAGCGCTCCCGAAATCTGGACAGCGGTCACGGCCGAGAACTGCAGCGGACGTCTGCTAAGCCCCAACGCCGTCTGTTCCGTTCCACGGGGCCTCTACCTGCCATTGGGCCGTGCTGTGTTAAGGTCCTGAACCAATCAAGGCAGCCCACGGGCGACCGCGAACGCCGCATTGCTGAACTCTGCCACGATGCGATCGGCTTCCTCGCCGCCCGCTTCGCATCGTATCTGCAGAAGCTCGTACACTGCCGTCTCGAGGAAGGCGCGGTCAGTGATGCCGTTAGCCCTGCTTAGATCGCCAAGGTGACCAAGCGCGTCACAAACGGTGGCATTTGCGGGGAGCACGTCCGGCCGCTTTCTCCAAAACGTGCCGAACACCTTCAGGACGTATTTGTAGATCGAGTCCAAGTGGTCGTCGATGAAGCGGCGTTTCACATCGAACACAGCGTCCCAAGTCGCAATCCGCTCTGCATCACCTTGCAGGTTTACCTCCCATTCGGGCAGGCCATCATCCCTAGCGAAAAGTCGGGACCCGAGAAGACTGACCCGAACATGTGACTCGCCGTACGGGTCGAAGCAAAGCCTCCGGGCGCCGTTTTCGTCCCGAAGGACGTCCTGGTCGGCCTTGTAGCTGCTGTTACATTTTGTGCCCATCGGCACGAGGTTGCGAGCGTTCGCTCCGGCAAACGGGTAGTCGCAGTCGGCGTGCTGCGAGCGGCTGCTTTGCGCCAGTTCCGGAGGCTCGCCGACAAATTCGCGGATCCTAGAACCTGTCTTAAATTCATTTTCGGCATCCTTCGCCCAGGAGCAGCTGGGGTCGCGAAGGTCGCGACCAGCCTAACCGCACGAGACGGAACGGCCCAATCCATACTCAGCGGAAAACATCGTCGTGAGAGAGGTGCAAACCCCTCCGTCATGATGGAAGGCTGGACGGGATTCGAGCTAATTGCCAGCGGTGCCACTCAGTTCACCTGCCGTGCTCCTGCTTGCCAACTGATTATCTTCTTGATGTTGCAATCGGTGCGTGCACAACATCACTACCGTGGCGGATGGAACTGCGATCTCATCACAAGACGTTGAGGAGCTGCTCTCCGAGGCGCTCTTAACCGCGATCGCTGCGCGCGCCGGCTTCGTCACGAGCAAACCCTCACTAGATAGAAAGGGAGTCGATCTAACGGTAGAGGGTGCAGGTGGCTACTGCCCCAAAATCGATGTTCAGCTCAAGGCCAGTGTCGGCCTCACCATTGCCAATGGGACGATAAAATACTCTCTGAAGAAGCGGAACTACGAACTTCTTAGAAGGCCGACGCAAACACCTCGCATGCTTGTGCTCATGCGGCTTCCTAAGCTGAAGGGTGCATGGCTAAGTGCGAGCACTCGCCTCCTCTCCATCCGCCACTGCGCCTATTGGATGTGCCTCGAGGGCATGCCACCGAGCAAAAATTCTGCTACCGTCACCATATCGATACCGACGAAAAACCTGCTGACGGTGAAAGCGCTGAACGACCTGATGAAGCGCTCTGAGTCTGGAAGCTTGCTATGAAAGCGGAGATCACGGACGGAAAGGCTCTAAAGGCTGTTCCACCAGGAGCGCTCTCGTCCTACGCAAGCTCGACGGGTTGGCAAGCCAGCGAGAAGTTCGGAAAGCACAGCACGGTGTACGTGAAGAGCGGCGCTCCAAGGTTACTCGTCCCTAATACCGCCGTGATTCTCGATTACGCCGATGCAGTCGCGAGCTACATTGAACTCGTTTCCAGGGTGGAGGGGCGAGATCAGATTGCTGTCTATCGAGACTTATTGCGGACGGACGAGGATGTGATTCGCATTCGGGCCCCAGAGGTGGGGCGAGATGGCTCTGTCTGGATTGAAGATGGGGTTACGCTCTTCGAAAATGCTCGTGATATGATGCTCGCGGCTGCCTGCGCAGCTCGCGACCCCCGGCGAGCATATAGGCTTCGCAGTCATAAAGAAGCTCAGCAGTACTTGGACGGGGTGAGGCTAGGTCAGACTGAGCAGGGCAGCTACGTCGTCACTCTTCTCTCACCCATTTCTACCGCGCGGACTGTGTCCTCCGATCTGCTGGGCGAACAGCACAGACCTGAGCCTTTCGAAAGGATGGTCACTCGCACGCTGCTCAAGAGCGTCACCAAAGCGCACCGAGCGGCCCGTCTCTCGAGAGAGGCAGACCCCCGTGCCGTGTTTGAGCGTGCCGTTGGAGCCGGGGTGAACGCCAACTTATGCGATGCTTTGGCTGGTCTGATCGAGGGCGGTTCCGGGCTCGAGTTCTCGATACGTTGGGCGCGGACGATACCAGCCCCACCAGAGGCCCAACGGGTCACCTTCGCACAATGGGAGGCAGGCGCCCTTAGACGAGCAGCGGATTACCTGCGGAGTTCTGCAACGCACGCGGATGAGTGTCTCGAGGGGTACGTGCGGTCGTTAGGGAGGGACCAAGATGAGAGTGATGGGCGCATCACTCTGAAGGCCGTTGTCGAAGGTCGGTTAGCCTCTGTGAAAGTTGATCTGAGTCGCGCCCAATACCGCGTAGCCTTGGCTGCACACAGTTCGCGGCAATCGGTATCCATTAGGGGAGATCTTCAGAAGCAAGGGCAACGTTGGTATCTCCTTTCGCCACGAGATTTGCGCGTTATTGAAGAAGCCGAGGATCTATTGGGATAGAAGTTGTGCGGCGGTGCGAGCAGTGGGCGCGGAGAGCCGACCAAAGGGTGGACGGTGGCCCACGACGATAATAAGACGGGCCATGAGGTTAGCAAGATCGCTAATTCGGTTCGTTGAGCTTGATCCGGGCCAGGACATTTGGACGGATGTTGGACGCCGGCAAGAAGCGCAGTTTGATTACGAGGGTCGGGCGATCTTCGACAAGAACCCCATCGACGGCAAAGCGGTGCGGTACTCTCTGTCTGCGCTGTGGGATGATGGTCGCCCAATCCTGTTCGGCATTGGGTTGAACCCTAGCAAGGCACGAGCGACAACAGGGGACTCCACTGTCAACAGGGTTCTCGAACTAGCGGCACGAGAGGGATATGGCGGCCTTTTCTGGACCAATCTGGGCGGGCAGATGGAGACCAACTCCAGACTCTTCGTCAGCGGGGGGAGGCAGGCAGGGAGCCGAAATTCCGAGCAGCTGCAACGCGTACTCGGAAGGCTTCACCCAAGAGAGCCAGCTCGTGACGTCCTGATCGCATGGGGCTGGCAGGGACCAACCGTAGCGACCTGGCTACAGAGAACTGCCATCGACGCGAGGGTTCAACTGCACTCAGTTGGTCCCTTGATAAAAGGCAAGCCTCCTCATCCACAGAGATACGAGGGAGACCTGGAGCTCCTACCGCTGTCTCGCGAGTAGCGAGTGAACTCCACGCAGATCCCTTGCTCATCCGCGGACTGCGCCCACTCTCGTCTACTGCGACGCGCACACGCTCCGGGTCTGCCGGTTGTTCACGCCCGCGAGGCAATCCCCGGCTGCTTCGGCAATTGCTTCGTCAATGAAGCTCGTTGTATCGCGTGACCAACAGCGGACCTCTGCGCTGGCCTCCGGGGCAAACTGGAACGACGCGAAGTACGGCATCGCCCCTTACCTTCTATGGCGGCTTTCTCGGTCAACCTTCCCGAAGGCGGCCTGCCCGCTTCCGGCCAGCTCCTGCTGTTCCGCTGAGCGCCATTGTCAGCCGTTTGCGAGCTCAGGTGGGTGTGCAGAAGCGGCCGTTTGTTCATCGAGCCGCTATTACCCGTTGCGGAGCTTAAAGCGACGGCATCTGGTGTGAGCCAGACGAAGGAACGACGGGCGCGCATGTAGCTCGCCGTGTCGATGCTCGCCGGGAGCCGGATCGTTCGATAACGCTCGCCAACACAGATAAATGCCGGCATTTCGGTATTTGGAGTGAGCATGGACCCTGCCGGCACATCGAGCGCACCGCTCTTTCAGCTTGTCACGGAAGAGCGGGAACGCGGATCGGTCGAAGCGGGATTGCGTCCCGCCGCAAGGCTCGACGCGACCCTGAAGGCGCAGCTGCGCAACGCCGTCGATGCCGCTCAATCCGACCTCCTGACGTACGAGAGCCTGCGCAACGTCAGCGAAGTGATCGGCGGCGAATACGGCGACCGCGTGATCTTCGAGCTCGTGCAGAACGCGCACGATGCGCATGATGGGGGCGAAGAGGGCGCGATCCTTCTCAAGCTGGTGATCGACAGTCCCGAACGGGCCGACCTGTTCGTCGCCAACATGGGCAAGGGGTTCAGCTGGAAGAATGTGAACGCCATCCGCAACGTCGGCGTGTCCAGCAAGTCGGTCGGCGAGGGCATCGGCAACAAGGGCCTTGGGTTCCGAAGCGTCGAAACGCTAACCGACGATCCCCGGATCTACTCGCAGGAGGTCGCGAAAAAGGCCGAGGCGTTTGACGGCTTCTGTTTTCGCTTTGCGAGGCGCGACGAGATCCAGCGCGAGACCGCGCTGATCGCATCACCGGCGATCGCCAAACAGGTTGCGCAGGTGCTTCCGCGATATCTTGCAACCTTGCCGCTGACCACTCAGCCGGACGAAATCGCGCAGTTCGCGAGGGACGGCTTCGCAACCGTCGTGCATCTGCCGCTTCGAAGCGAGAATGCCGTCTCCGTTGCGCGGGAGCAGGCCAACGCGCTGGCCGACATCGACGTGCCGTTGCTCCTGTTCCTCGATCGGCTGGCCCGGGTGACGATCGAGATCCACGAGGCTGACAAGGTAAAGCGGCGGACGCTCAGCCGAACCGTCATCAGCCGGCCCAAGCCCGACACGAAATCGGCAGTCGATTATGAGATCGTTGGCATCGGTCCCGGCAGCCGGCGTTACCTGATCGCACGACGATTGGTCGATCGGCCACGCCTGCTGGAGGCGGTCGAGGCGAGCATCTCGAAGGAGCCGCAGCTCGCCCGCTGGCGGGACTGGCAGGGCGAACCCAAGGTTGCGGTCGCCGTTTCGCTATCCAGCGCCGATGTCGAGCGTGGACGAATCTACAACTTCCTGCCCATGGCTGCCGAGGTGCCGTCGAGAATCCGCGGCCACATCGATGCGCCCTTCTACGCATCGATCGACCGGCGCCGGGCGGCCTTCGACCTCCCGCTCAATGCATTCCTGCTCGATGCGCTCGCCGAGACGTCGCTCCTGGCCGCCGCCGAGCTCAAGACGATAGCCGCCGATGTGGGACGCAACGCGATCTTCGACCTCGCCGCCTGGGCGCCGGAAGACGTACTGCGCCTCAACCGCGTGTCGCAGCGGATGGGTAGCGAGTGGCGGGATGCGGCGGTCGTGCCCGCCGCGGGCGGTGAAGCTCGCTGGACGACGTTCCGGGCTGCCTACATCTGGCACGAGCAGGGCTATAAGCTGCTTCGGGTCAAGCGGCTGGTGAAGGCGGGAATCAAGGATCTCGCGGATCCCGGCCTCGAAGGTCAGCGGCTGAACCGGCTCGAGAGGCTGCTGGGATCGGTGAACATCCGCTCGCTGCCGGACAGCGACGAAATCGCCGAATGGATCGAGGCCGTGGCCGAGTCCTTGCGGGAGGATTCCTCGCCGCTGCGAACCTGGAGCACATTATACGACGAATGCTGCAAGGCGCTTCCGAGCGCCGAAGCGCTGCGGAGCCTCGGCGGCAAGCTCATTCTGAAGACCCGCGACGGTAGCCTGCAGTCCGCCATGAAGTTGTCGGGCAATGCTCCGGTCTTCGTTCGCGATGCGACCTCCGGCGCGAGGGACAAGGACCGGGCGCCGCTTCCGCCATCGGCGGTCTCAAACAAGTTCGCTATCCTCGACGACGGTATATCGCTGTCACCCGAAGTCCTGTCGGCCTTTTTTAAAGCGGGGCTCCTGCGCCGCTACGACGCGCTTCAGATGCTCCAGAGCGTGTCAGCCACGTTCGGAGAGAAGCCGGCGCCCAAGCGTCGCGAGGCGGCGCTCAAATGGGCGTTCGACGTGTGGCGGGCCGAAGGGCAGAAGTCCGAGAAGATCCTCAGAGCCGCCGATCTTCACGTCGAGACTCGAGGCGGCTGGCGGCCGGCCAGTGCTGCCCGCTTCTCTGAAGGGTGGACCGCGGACGGCCGGAAGCTCTCGACCTATCTGTCCGAGACGGCTTCCTTGTCGGCAGACTGCCGGGCCGCGGCCGATCTCCTGCTGCTCGCCGAGCCTCGATGGGCTTCCAAGTCAGAGGGCGGTCGCAAGCTATGGGCTGACTTTTTGCGCGCCGCGGGAGTTCGTGACGGGCTGCCGCTGCTTGCCGAGGACGATGCGCCCAAGGAGGGCTGGCCCACCCACGTCTGGCATTCGTTTCTCCGAACCCCTGCGCCGAAGCTCGGTCGGACAGTCGCTTGGACGAAGCCTCACTGCAAGCGTGACCTGCCAAATGCGTACACCAATTATACCCGCAGGGGCGAGCTGTGGCGGATCCCGGGCCAGGTCGAGCATCTCAGCATGCCGCCGGAGGCGCGGCAGCGGCTCGCCGAGCTGATCCTCATCATGCTTGCCCATGAGGATCAGAGCTGGCTGCGCTGGCGGATCGGCCGTTTTGAGCGATGGGGCGGCGATCAGAACGAGACGCCGTTCGAGACTGCGGCTGCAACGTTCATCGCGTCGGAACCGTGGATGCCCGTCGAGGGTGATTCCCAGCGATTCGAGCCGCCGTCGAGGCTGTGGTCCAGCACCGACCGCAGGCAGCGGCCTCCCCCATATGTCGACCGCCTGCGCGATCGCCTGGCCGAGATGATCGAGGAGGAGAGGCATCTCGCCAATGCAATGTTTACCGCGCCGGTTGAGCTGCGCGACTGGTCACGGGAGGACGAAGCTGTCCGGAAACTCACTGATCTGGCCGCGGGCGCGGCAGGGTTGGAGCCGCGTGAGCGCGTCAATTTCAGGAAGGTCTATCAGCAGGTCTGGTCCGACTATTGCTCGACCGACCTCCCGCTGCCGCCCGAGCTTCCCATCGCGGTTATCACTTCGCTGGGTCCCACCGCCATCAACGGCAATGTGGAAGAGCCCATCCGGATCTTCGTGACCGACGATGCCGTGCGAGCCGAAACCAGGGCGGTGATCGCCGCGGGCCAGCCGGTGCTCGAATTATCCGATTACGAGCAGGTCGGAACGGCGATCGGGCGGCTCTCTGCCAGCGGCGGGTTCGAGCCGTTGCGCATCGATCCGCACCAGGTCGGCGTGCTGGTGGACGGCGAGCCGATGGTCGTCAGTGCGTCTGACCCGCTTCTCATCAGCGACGGACTCGAGTGGCTGCCTGAAGCCGCGGTCCTCGCCAACGAGGTGCTCGGCCAGGCACTGGAGCGACAGATCTCAAGTAGCCTCGTCGAGCAACGGCTGAGGCGCGTCCGACTGCGCCGGTGTGGAACGATCAAGCTTTCCGTCGGCGGCGCGGCTGTGGAGGAGGTCCTTCCGTTCTACGCCTTGCCGGATGAGGAGCATCCGACGCTCGTCATCGGCCACGGGCGGGATCTGACCTGGCCCGTGCTCGCCGACGCTGCGCCGGCATTGTCGACGCTTTTGGACCGGCGCATGCGCTCGCTCGAGACTTTGTTGCTTCGTTTGGCTGCGCATAGAGAATCCCCTGATCCCCGGCAGCGGCCCAGCGACGAGGAATTGGCGCGTGGCCTGGGATGCAAGGTCGAGCTCGTCAAGGACCACACACTCGCCTTGCGGACCGACGGCAGTCTGCTCCTGGCCCGCCTGATTCCGGTGGTGGCCTGCATCACCGACCTCGAGACAGCCGAAGGCATGCGCTCGACGCTCGGTAATATGCCTTTGCGCTCGGATGTTATCGCTGCCTTGGCGCCGATCGCAGATCGGCTACCGCTTCCGCCTGCTGAAATGCTCGACGAACTGTCGCGCGCCGATTTCGCCGAGGTGCGCCGCACGCTCCGGCTCGACTATTCACGCGTTAACCAGATGCTCGCTGCGCTCGGCCAGCCGATCCTGTCGAACGAGGCGGAGTTGCGCCGGATGTTCGAGACCTGGAAGAACGAGCTGGCCGGACCGGCCGTGGAGCGGCTGCGCCGCCGCTTCTACGATGACTTCGAGCAAGGCCGATCGTTGGCGCCCTTTGTCGAGCTCCGCGACCTGAGCTTCCTGGAGTTCCATCCCGCCTGGATTTTGCACCGCGAGCAACTCGAGAAGGAGGATGTGCAGGCGCTGCTTGACCGACGCCTGGACGAGCTCGCCGGCGGGGAAGTCGAACATCAGCTCGATCCACTGCAACAGGTGCGCAATGCGTCGAAGCGGATTTTGCAGCGCTTCTTGGAGGCCGAAGCCCGGGTGATGGGTGCCTGGTGTTTCCGGAACGGGCAGGCCGATCCCTGGGCCGAGGGCGCGCTCGCGGTGCTGAGGGCAGTCGATCAGCAGGGCCTGCTCGATTTCGCGCCCGTGCAAGCCGGTGGGGAGATCGCCTTGCTCGTTCGCGCCGGCCTCTGGCCGGCCAACATGCCGCATAGCGTCGATCCGGCGGCCCTGGGCCTGGACTCGGAAGATTTGGACGGTGAGAAGGAGCGAGAGCGTGAGCGCCGCGAGAAAGCGGAGGCGAGCCGGCGGACAATCAGCTTCGCCGACACGCCGCTCGACACAAGGGCAAAGGGTTTCGCGCAGAATCTGGTCGAACTGGCGAACCAGCAGATGGCCGATGGCAGCTGGCTTTCGCGGTCACGCCGCAAGTTCAGTCTCGCCGAGCAGGTGCAGTCCAACGGTCGGCGCGGCGGCGCCGGTGGCACTGGCGGTAAGAGACGCCGCAGCGAGCGGGTGAGCGACGACGTCAAGTCGGCGATGGGCTTCGCTAGCGAATATCTGGCGCGCCGGTTCCTGATGGAAAAGCACAAGGAGCGGTTCAACGACCGCTGCTGGGTGTCCGAGAATCGAAGCCTCCTCGAGATCGACTGGGACGGAGATGACACGCTCGGTTTCGACTTTCGCGTCCAGACAGTCGAGGTCGAGTGGCGGTATGAAGTGAAGGCCAACCTCGAGGATGCCTTCGAGTTCGAATTCACGCAGAATGAAATGCGGATCGCCACCGAATGCGCGGCCGACACGACGAGGCGCTACAGGATCCTTTATGTCCCGTTCGTCTTCGATCCCAAGCGCTGGCGGGTAATGGAGCTGCCAAATCCGATGAGCCCGAAGGGTAGGAGCCTATTCAAGGCAATCGGCGCAGGGGCCACCCGGCTCAAATTCAACACGATGTGAGCAGCATTTCTGGGTGAACGCGCTCATGAGCGTCCGTTCTGGGCCGCAGCCGGTCGATGCCGCATCCTGAACGAACGTCGCTTCGGTCCTGGTCGCACCGGGAAGCGGACCAGCAGCATCCGGCCAAGTTCCGGCCCTTCCGCTGAGCGCCAATCCCGGTCATCCCGTACCCAGTCGATCGATCCTGGAAGCTGCCGTTCGTTCAAGAAAGCCCGATCAACAAGATTGGGTGGAAAGCGGAACGGCCGCTTTCGGGCGACAATCATTCGCAAACGAACATTCGTTCAGGTGGCGGCATGGGGTCGAGAGCCCGCCTCCTCACGTTCTCAACGTGGCGGGCGCTCGCTCGCTCATCGTCGCCAGATAGGTGTCGGCGCCTGGTGCGGCACCGGCGCGGCACGGCGCCGGTAATATCCCGCTTCGCGAGCATCCAATCCATGCCCGCTTCCAGGGCGCAGCCGCCGGGTCCATGATCGACGCGTGCCCGTCTACAAGTATTTCACCGACGAAGGTCACGCGCGCGCGTTCCTGCGTCATGGAGCGATGCTGCTCCGGCCGCTCTCGCACTTCCGGAACCTGGAGGCGGATGGCGTGAGGGGGGATGGCGGCGATGGCGTCCTGATATACGCGCCGGCCGGTGGGCTGCAGGTCACCAAGTCGGACGGCACCCAGGTCGTGCTCGCGGACACCGCCTTCGTAGCGTCGGCCCGCAGCGGCGACATCTTCGTCTGGTGCGCGAGCGACCGGCTCTCCGAGGACATTGCGACGGGCTTCCGGAGCCCGTTCTGCGTCGAGGTGCTCGACCCGGACGGATTGGTGGGACGACTGCGCACCCGCGCCAGCCCGAAGTCGCGCCTCGATTACGCGGGCGCTCTCGGACAGTCCGTGACTACCATCCGGCGGAGCGTTCGCCGATCGTCGACTGGGCGATCCCCGCTCAGGTGGCATTCAACAAGCCTGCCTCCTTCGCCTGGCAGAACGAGTTCCGCATCGCGGTCGGCCGGTGGGGCGCCTTCGACGTCGAGAACGTCGTCTGCAGCCTCGTCACGGGGGATGCCGCGCCCGACGGCCGTGGCGACGCGGGCGATGATGGCTTCGTCATCCGGGTCGGCGGTCTCGGGGACATGGCCAGGCTGCATACCTTCTGAGAGATCAGGCGGCGCCGTTAGGGACGCGCCGTCCGGCAGCGCATCGTAGCGCTCCGCGAGCGCCGGAGCCTCGCGGTCGTAGGACGCGATCACTTCGTCGTAGGCGTTCAGTGTGCGCTCCTCCCGTGGGACTGTCTCGCACGCGGCGCCACCCGCCGCAACCGCGGGCGGCGGGCTCAACCTCCTGACTGGAACCTGCTATGTCGCGCCATGTCCGAGCTGCTGGCCTACAATCCCGACAAGCCGGTGTCCCTGCCCGGGGTGCGGTGCGCCTACTGCGGGTGCGTCATCGGCGGCCGCGCCACCACGAGCGACCACGTGGTCGCTCGCCGCTTCGTGCCGGAAGGCACGCTCGGGTCCGCATTCCACCTCCAGGTGAAGTCGTGCCGCCCATGTAACGACCGGAAGGCGGCGCTGGAGGACGACATCTCGGTCATCACGATGCTTCCGGACACGGCCGGCGATTATGCCCGCGACGACGAGCGGCTGCTCCGGACGGTGGCGCGCAAGGCGAAGGGCGCGATAAGCCCGGCGACGCGCCGGTTGGCCGCGCACAGCTACAACAAGATCGACGCACGTCTCCCGTTGGCCGGGGGCGCCTCGCTGACCTATTCGGGTCTCGCGATGCCGACGCTCGAGGACCAGCGCGTGGCGAGGCTCGCATACTACCATACGCAGGGCTTCGTGTTCTTCCGCTCCTTCGACCCGGATCGCGGCCACGGGAGGTGGCTTCAGCCGGACCGGTTCCACATGCTCGGCCAAGTGACGAACGGCGACTGGGGAAACCCGCGGCTGCGGCGGTTCACCGCGCAGGTCAGGGCGTGGGAACCCAACTGCATCGTCAATATGGCCGACGGATACTTCCGCCACGCCATGTTCCAGAAGCCAGGCTCGGAACTCTGGGCCTGGGCGCTCGAGTGGAACGGGAGGCTTCGGGTCTTCGGGCTGTATGGCGAGGCCGGCGAGCGCCAGGCCTTCTCTCGCGCGCTCCCTCCCGTGCAGGCGGACTTCGGCGCCGGCGACACGACGAACGGCTTCTTCCTGCGGGTGGACACGCCCCTCGCCGATGACGAGGACGACCCGCTCTTCGCCACGCCAGACGGCTTCGAGGATCAGACGTTCGCCGGGCCACACTGGCGCCGGGGACCGTGAAGACCCGGGACTTTCGGTTCGGCTAAGGTTCCGACGTGGCCTCCGTCTCGGCGGCTGCGAGCTGCGCGACCAGGTCGTCCCGGACGAGTTCGGCGATCGCGGCGAACTTGTCCAGGTCCTCGATCCGGATGCGCAGCGCGGCGATGTGGCGTTCCTGCTGCCGCCGGCCGCCACCGGCGGACCGGTCGCCGATCTGGAGCAACCGGTGGATCGCCATGATGTCAGGCCCCTTGGAACCGGCCGCCTTAGCCTTCAAGACCCACTCCCGCGTTTCGTCGGGCAGCGCCTCCGCGGCCCGTGCGATGAGGTGCTGGATCACCGTCCGGGCCACCCGGTCGAACTCCCGCGCGACCTCGAGTGTCCCCCGCTCGACGGCCGTCGGCCGTTCGTCCTCGTCCATCATGTCCCAGTCCAGTGTGATCCGGGCGTAGACAGGTCGTTCGGCCTCGGGGTCCAGCGCGGCGATTATGTCCAGGATCCTCTCCGCCGGTTCCAGGGGACGTCGTCCCTGCGGCAGGCAGTTGCGGTGCCGCCAGACCTCGAGGATCGCCTCGGCGCATGCCTGCTCCAGCGCCGGTCGGTCGGGCTCGGGCGCCGTCCTGGCGCTCTCGATGAGGCGGGCGAGGCGGTGGGCCATCCATCGGCCCAGCACGTCATTCGACTGCTCCAGGCCGAGTTCTGCGGCGAGCGCCTCGCCGAGCGCGAGGACGGCGCGGAGCTGCCTCTGGCTCATCGCCGGGGCGGAGGACGACGTATCGCGTGACGTTGACGGCATCGAACTTCTCCGAATCCCTGTATCGGTTGTATCGTGTCTCGACGCGGTCGACCTGCAGCTGCACCTCCAGGAGGAGATGCAAGCCGGTGCGGCGCATCAGCCCATCCAAGGCCAACCGCCTCGCGAGGAGGCGCCGGCCGCGGTCGTGCAGCAGGTCGCGGTCGTTCTCCTCGCCGTCGCTCCAGACGTCGGCGCGCAGCTGCAACGTCCCGTCGGCATCGCACCAGGCCCTCTCCTGCGCGTCGGGCCCGACGCCGAGCAGGGAGCGCGCTTGCTTCCCCGGCGCCGGTATGCGGGGTGACAGGCCCGCCGCCCACGGGTCGTGCCGGTCGATGCCGCGCTCTGGATCACCGGGGCGCAGCCAGCCGCGGATCCGCCAGCCGTCGCCGTCGGTCTCGTCCTCGTCGCTCTCCGTCGTCGGCAGTCGGTAGTCCTGATGGTCCGTGGCCGACTGCAGCGCCCGCGCGAGGTCGCCCGAGCGGTCGGCGGAGACGAGCACGCTGTCGACGTCGACCCGCTGCCGGATGTCGCCGTCGTAGCACTCCCAGTCGGCGGACGCGACGAAGAGTCCGTCCGCGCTGAGGAGAGCGAGGACCTCGTCGTCCCCCAGCCTGTCCCGGGCGCCGTCGACGAGTCCCTTGATCCATAGGCTTGCGGGCTTGTCGTCGCGCCGGTCGGCGAGCCACGTGCCGCCGCCGAGGCTCAGCCGGAAGCGCCTGAGCCAGCTGCCGAAGGGATCGACTTCGTCCGGATACCCGGCCGGCGGGACGCGGTCGAGGAGCATGCCCGCCGTGATCAGCAGGCCGTGGACGGACTGGTAGAAGGAGAGGTCGTCGGCCCTCGGCCAGTTGCCTCGCGATCGGTAGCCGCCGTCGTCGGCGAACTGACGCCGGATCGAACGCGCGCTTTCTCGCTGCCTTCAGGGCGGTGACATCGCCGCCATCGAGGATGGGGCGGATCCCGAACGGCGTGATAAGCGCCGCGGCGTAAATGCCCTCGTGCGGTCCGGTGGCGGGACGCTCGATCGGCTGCAGTAGATCGTCCTCGTGACTGGCGCTGACCTTGGCTGGCATGCCGTCGCGGTCCGGACTGGCCCTCACGCGCACCAGCGCCCCGCCGGTTCGCCGCGCAGATCCGAGCAGCCCGACACGCCCCAGCCTAAGCGCAATGTTGGCGATCCGTCGACGCCTGATCCCGTCGGCGTGCTTTTCGCTCTCGCCCTCGGAAAAGGTTCTGCCGTCGCTGGGTGGATCCCAGAGCAGCGACACTGACTCCCGTCGGCGGCTGTCGGTGGACCATAGGTTGGCAGCGACCCAGTTCCTTGTAGCCACTGCCCTTCCTGAGCGGTCCAGGACCTCGACGCGCCCGAACTGCTTTTTGCCTTCGGTTACGCAGGTCGGCTGACCCGTCATGAACGCGGGCTCTTTGCCCGTCAGACTGCCCTTCGCCTCGCACAGGCAGTAGCTGCCCGTCGCGGGGTCCCACGCGATCCAGTCGGGTATGTCGCCCTTTGCGGTCCGGCGTATGGTGACGCCGTTCGGTAGCCGCGTGACGTTCGTTCGCAGAGGCACGAAGTCGGTGAACCCCAGCCGACTCGCGAGCAGAGCCCTTGAGAAGTAGCGGCCATAGAGCGCCGAGTAGGCGCGCCTCAGCTCGGCGCTCTCCCCGAGATCGCCGCCCCATCGAAGACGCACGTTATCGGCTGAGCTCAGGTGGGCAGAGAACAGCCGCAGCCACGCTGGCACCAGCGGTCCGCCCTGCATTGTCTCGTCGGCCGCGGCGAGCGCCGCCCACCAGAGGCTGAATGGTTGGTGCACGGCCCTATCGTGCGGAATCGACGGCTCGACCGTGCGGATGTGAGTCCAGCGCAAGGGCATGGCAGCAGGTAACACAAAAGACCGGCGGGGTTGAGGCTTTCGGGCAGGCCGTCGACCCGTCACGTAGGATGGCGAACTCGAAGTGAGATCCTCTTGGGCTGAGATCCGTGAACAGACCTGGTCGCCCGTCACCCCTTTGAGTGTCGGTAGCCGCTCGGACGACTACTCGAGCAGGAAGAGCTCCTTCGCTCGGTTGCGGCCCAGTCCGAGCAGGGCGTTGAGTTCGCGCCTAGTCAGGGACGGCGCGTTGGCCCGTCGCCTCTCGTCGTGATTTGCGCCCCAGTGGAGGAACAGGGCGTGGATGGTACCGGACGAGCTGGTCCCGCCGTGCTCGAATACTCGTTCCAGCATGGCGGTAGGATTAGCGTTTTCCTTCAGCAGACAGCTCATCAGCGCCACTGCGTATTCCGTGCCCGACTTCCTCAGGAGAAGCCGCTCATCGATCTCGGAGACAGTCCTCTGCGCAGCGGCGAACAGCGTAACGAGGTCGGCGATCGTCGGGGCCTCGGCGGCTTCGTATCGCGCGACCATTGCCACGATGTCGGCACCGCCTCGGTTTTCCGTAAACCACGTCGCCTGCGCTTTCAGCGCCTCTTTCTTCGTCCGTGGCAGGGGGTGCCTGCGCTCGTAGTGGACGAACTCGTTGCGCCAGGTGGCGAGCAGGTCGAAAGCGAGGAGCAGGTTCTCGCTCACGGCGCCTGGCACCCAATCAGACAAGTACCGGAGCCGCTCGAAGACGGTCGGGCGTCGGTCGAGCGCGCGGATCCATCGTCCGTTGAGATAGTCGTGCAGGTCCTCGTCAACGAGCCCATTCACGCGCGTGACGACGCGCAGGTAGCGGTCGACCCCGTCGACAACAGCGACCATCGCGCTCCGCATCGCGAAAGCGCGGGTGCGCTGGAGATCCGTCGGGTCCTCTGACGGGTGCCATGACAGGATCAGGTCGTCCGGCTTCACAGGCTCGACGTGCCGCAGCGTTTCAAGCGCGACGATGATCCCGTTCAAGGATCGGGTGGCGTCCCCGACCGACTTGCGCAGCAAAACCAACGCGGGTGTTTCCTCGAAAGCGATAGACGGCTCGGGCTTAGGCATACCGGGCGCGTAGGCGACGGCGGCCTACAAGTCACCGGCCGTCCCGCGGATACGCCCGGGTTGCGTCTCGGTGAACGAGCGGCTGCTTTGCAGGAACCGCAAAGGGCGACTTAATGTCCGGTTGTGGGTCTTCGTGACTTCGGCAGGGTTGTGAACGAACGTCCGCTTTTCGTTTTCGGTTGCCCAGAAGCCGTCAGTCGGAAACCGGCCAAAAGCCGCCGCGATTGAAGCTGGTGGGGTCTCTAGGCTCTTCCGCAGCACCGGCGTTCCCTCGGGGCCATGTTCGCCGTTTTCTACTTCGAGGACACTTTTTCGTGCTAGGAGAAGTCGGCCGCGTGTGCAGGCTCGGCGTGCGGACAAATCGTTTCTTTGCCACAAGTGCCGCGAAGCGCGTCGGTAACCCGCGGAAATGAGGCTATAATTCCGCCCCTTCCGCAGAGACCCGAAATCCCCCCACCTCCGCAGACTGGGTGGCGCGCCCGACAGGATTCGAACCTGTGACCCCAAGCTTAGAAGGCTCGTGCTCTATCCAACTGAGCTACGGGCGCGCACCCGGCCGCTTTAGCGTGCTTTTCCGGGGAGCGGAACAGCGCTAGGACCTCCTTCGATGAATGGGGGAGAGGCAAAGGCGGTCGACGCGGCGGCGCTGGGACGCGTGCAGTTGCGCTATTTCGATTGGGTGATGGCGGCGTTCGTCACCATCCTGCTGCTGTCGAACGTGCTTGGCGCCGGCAAGGTGGCGGCGGTGGAGCTGCCTTACCTTGGCGTGCAGCCGTTCGGCGCCGGCATCCTCTTCTTCCCGATATCCTACGTGATCGGCGACGTGCTCACCGAAGTCTACGGCTACGGCCGCGCGCGGCGCTGCATCTGGGCGGGCTTCGTGGCGCTTCTGTTCATGGCGGCGATGAGCTGGGTGGTGGTGAAGCTTCCGCCGCACGCCACCTGGACCGGGCAAGCCGCCTACGAAGCCGTGTTCGGGCAGGTGCCGCGGATCGTGCTTGCGTCGATCGTCGCCTTTTGGGCCGGCGAGTTCGTCAACAGTTACGTGCTCGCGCGGATGAAGCTGTGGAGCAAGGGCCGGCACCTATGGGCCCGAACCATCGGATCGACCCTGGTGGGGCAGGGCATCGACAGCCTGATCTTCTACCCGCTCGCTTTCTGGGGTGTGTGGGACAATCACACGCTGCTTTCCGTTCTGCTGATCCAGTGGGCGCTCAAGGTCGGCTGGGAAGCGGCGTTGACGCCCGTCACCTACGTCGTCGTCGGCTTCCTGAAGCGCCGGGAGGGCATCGACGTTTACGACCGCGGCACCGATTTCACGCCGTTTAAGGCCGCGCTGTGAGCGGCTTTCAACACGCCAAACTTGCCCTTGTCGCGCTGCTCGGCCTGCCCAAGGATGCGCTGCACATCTATGTGGGGCTGACCGTCTTCCTGCTCGCCGCCTGGTTGTTGCGCCGGCCGCTGCGCAGCTTTGTACCGATCGGCGCCGTCTTGATCGCAGCGCTCGCCGGCGAGATATGGGATCTCTCCGACACCGCCCGCGCCCGGCGGCCTTTGTTGTGGGCTGGGAGCTGGCACGATATCTGGAACACCGCGTTTTGGCCGGCGATGCTGTTCCTCCTCGCCCGCTACACCCGGCTGCTCAAGCGCTGAACAGGCAAGGGCAACGTGCGCCGCCTCCGCCTTTATCTGCCCCACCTCCGCCTGCCGTTTCAGCTGACGCTTGCGCCGATCTTTCTGTGGGGAGCGCTGCTCAGCGGCGGCCAATGGGGGTGGGGAACGATTGCCGCCTTTTTGAGCCTGCATGTGTTTCTTTATCCGGCGGCGACGGCGTTCAACTCCACCTATGACAAGGACGAAGGACCGGTGGGTGGGCTGGAGACGCCCCCGCCGGTGCCCGATGGCCTCCTCCGGTTCAGCGTCGCCCTGGGCGCGGCGGGGGTGCTTCTCGCACTTCCAGCAGGCCCGGCCTTCACCGTCCTCTACGCGCTCGCCGCTGGCTGGACTGCCGCCTACAGCCACCCGGCGACACGATGGAAGGCGGGTCCGCTGTCCAGCGCGCTCACCATCGCGCTGGGGCAGGGGGCGATCGGGTTCGCGGCGGGCTGGGCCGCTGCCGGGCCGCTCGACGTGGCCGATCCGCTGCTTCTCGCCGGCGCCGCCAGCGCAGCTCTCACCGCCGTCGGTCTTTATCCTGTCACCCAGGTTTTCCAGATCGAGGAGGACCGCGCCCGCGGCGACCGCACGCTGGCGGTGACGCTTGGCGCCGCCGGGGCCTTGCGGCTCGGCGCCGGGCTTCTGCTCGCCGGCGGTGGACTTGCGGCCTGGGCGGCCGGTCGCCGCCTCGACCTCTGGGCCGCGGCGGCGGTCGCGCTCGGCTACCTCCTTCTCGTGATCGCCCAGTTACGGCTTTCCGCGCGGATCGGCCGCCCCTATCTCTACCGCCGCGCGATGCGCCTGGTGAATGGCGCGACGGCCGCCTTTCTCCTCTTCCTGCTGTTCGAGGCGCTTCAGCCGGCGGCCTAGATGATCGGCTTGCCGCCCGTCACCGCCACCGTCGCGCCCGAGACGTAGCTTGCCTCGTCCGACGCCAGCATGACGTACACCGGCGCAAGCTCGCGCGGCTGGCCGGGGCGCTTCATCGGCACCTGCTCGCCGAAGCTCTTCACCTTCTCGGCCGGCATGGTGGCGGGGATCAGCGGAGTCCAGATCGGCCCCGGGGCGACGCAATTTGCGCGAATGCCGCGCTCCGCCAGCATCTGCGCCAAGCCGCCGGTGAAGTTCTGGATCGCGCCCTTGGTGGAGGCGTAGGCAAGCAGTTCCTGGCTGGGCGTATCGGCCTGCACCGAGGTGGTGTTGATGATCGCGCCGCCCTCTTTCATGTGGGCGACGGCCGCCTTGGCGAGGTAGAACATGGCGTGGATGTTGACCGCGAAGGTCTTCTGCCATTCCTCGTCGCTGATCTCCTCGATGGCGGAGAACGTGTCCTGGTGGGCGGCGTTGTTGACCAGGATATCGAGGCCGCCGAACGCCTCCGCCGTTCGGGCGACGATGTCGCGGCAGTGCGCCGGATCGGCGATGTCGCCGGGCAGCAGCAGCGCCTTGCGCCCCGCGCCCTCGATCAGCGCCTTCACTGTGTCGGCATCCTCCTGCTCTTCTGGCAGGTAGCTGATCGCCACGTCGGCGCCTTCGCGGGCGTAGGCGATGGCGACGGCGCGGCCGATGCCGCTGTCGCCGCCGGTGATCAGCGCCTTCTTGCCTTGGAGGCGCCCGGAGCCCTTGTAGCTGTCCTCGCCATGGTCGGGCACCGGCTCCATCTTTTGGGTGAGGCCCGGCATCGGCTGAGGCTGGTCGGGGAAGGGCGGCTTGGGATCGTCGGTCACGGCGGGCTCTCCAAAATAGGTGAACCCGGCAAGCGCTGGAACGCCCAAGCGGTTCCTCAGCCGATCGCTTCGAGAATGCCTTCGAACAGGCGGCGGCCGTCCTGGCGGCCGTGGGCGGGCTCAACCGCCCGCTCCGGGTGCGGCATCATGCCGAGCACCTTGCTGTTGTCGCTGAGGATGCCGGCGATGTCGCGCGCCGAGCCGTTGCACTCGCCCGAATAGCGGAAGGCGACCCGGCCTTCGCCTTCCAGGCGGTCGAGGGTCTCCCCATCGGCCTGGTAGTTGCCGTCATGGTGGGCGACGGGGATCAACACTTCCTCGCCGGCCTGGTAGCGTGACGTAAAGGCGGATGCGCCGTTCTCCACCTTCACCGCCACATCCCGGCAGACGAAGCGGATTCCCGCATTGCGCATCAGCGCGCCGGGCAGAAGCCCCGCTTCGGTCAGGATCTGGAAGCCGTTGCAGACGCCGAGCACCGACGCGCCGCGCTCAGCCGCCGCCTTCACCGCGCCCATCACCGGCGAGCGCGCCGCCATCGCGCCCGAGCGCAGGTAGTCGCCGTAGGAAAAACCGCCCGGCACGGCGATCAGATCGAGTCCAGAGGGAAGCTCGGTTTCGCGGTGCCACACCATCACCGGCTTCTGGCCGGTGACCGCTTCCAGGGCCACCGCCATGTCCCGGTCGCAATTGGAGCCGGGGAACACGATAACGGCGCTCTTCACTGCGCCGCCGCGGGTGCGGTGTCACCGCGCTCGATCCGGAAATTCTCGATCACCGTGTTGGCAAGCAGCTTGCGGCACATCGCCTCGACATCCTCGTCGGAAACACCGTCCGCCAGGTCGAGCTCGATCAGCTTACCGGCCCGGACATCGTTGACGCCCTCGAAGCCCAGCCCCTCCAGCGCGTGGTGGATCGCCTTGCCCTGCGGGTCGAGCACTCCGTTCTTTAACGTGACGTAGACTCGGGTCTTCATGACTGGCCTGCTCGCTTGGCGGAAGGTGAGGGGCCTATGCCGGGCGGCGGCGCGGCGGGCAAGCCTCGCTTGCGGGCTCACTCGCTTGCGGGAGCGGCCCCCACCCCCTATCTCCCTCCCATGGCCGAAGCCCAACACATCGCGCTCAGCGCCTCCGCGGCCGCCCGTGTCGCCGCAATTGCCCAGCGCACCGGCAAGGCGCCGATCCTGCGCCTGGCCGTCGAGGGCGGCGGCTGCGCCGGCTTCTCCTACCGCTTCGGCCTTGCCGACGAAGTGGAGGCGGAAGACCTAGCCACCGTGCGCGACGGAGTCACCCTGGTGGTCGACGAAATGACCCTCGATCTGGTTCGCGGCGGCGAGGTCGATTATGTCGAAAGCCTGGGCGGCGCCGCCTTCCAGGTGCGCAACCCCAACGCGGCGTCGGGCTGCGGCTGCGGCTCCAGCTTCAGCGTCTGATCTCCCCGCGTGGCGAAAGCCGCGCGCGCCCGCTAGGATAACCCCATGAGCGACATCACCCTTCGCGCCGTCGAGGACGCCGCTGACCGCAAAACCTTCGTCGATCTGGCCTACTCCTTGAACAAGGACGATCCCAATTGGGTGCCGCCCTTGAAGACGGAAGTGCACGGCTTGATCGACGCGCGCACCAACCCGTGGTTCGAACATGCCGAAGCGCGTTTGTTTCTGGCCGAGCGTGACGGCAAGGTCGTCGGCCGCATTTCCGCGCAGGTCGATCAGCTCGTCCAGGTCCATATGGGCCAGGGTACCGGCCAATGGGGCATGCTCGAAGCCGTGGATGAGGAAGTCGCCCGCGCCCTTCTCCACCGCGCCGAAAGCTGGCTCAGGGGCCGCGACATGACTCGCTCGATGGGCCCGTTCAGCCTGTCGATCTGGGACGAGCCGGGCCTGCTGGTCAAAGGCCACGATCATCCCCCGACGGTGATGATGGGCCACAACAAGGCTGAGTACCAAGGATGGGTGGAGGCGCACGGCTACCTCGGCATCAAGGATCTCTTCACCTATGACGTCGACGTCACAACGCCCTTTCCGCCGATCGTCGACCGCATCGTCAAGTCGGGCGAGAAGAACCCGCGCATCCGCATTCGCCAGGTCGATAAGTCCAGGTTCGACGACGAAGCCCGGTTGCTGCTCGGCATCCTCAACGACGCATGGTCGGACAATTGGGGCTATATTCCGCTGACCGAAAGCGAGATCGCCTACGCCGGCAAGAAGCTGAAGCCGGTCGTTTTCGAAGACCTGATCCGCGTCGCCGAAGTGGATGGAGAGCCGGTCGCGTTCATGATGACCTTGCCGGATTTGAACGAATTCACCCGCGACCTCAACGGACGCCTTTTCCCCTTCGGCTGGGCGAAGTTGCTCCTGCGTTTGCGCAAGCCGCAGACGAAGACCATGCGCGTGCCGCTGATGGGCGTCGTGAAGCGCCTCCAGTCCACCCGCCTCGCAAGCCAGCTCGCCTTCATGCTGGTTGAATTCATCCGCCGCGAGGCGATCGTCCGCTACGGCACGGTCCGCGGCGAGTTCGGCTGGATCCTGGAAAGCAACGGGCCGATGGTCTCCATGGCCGAAGCGCTCGAGGCGAAGATCAACAAGGTGTATCGAATTTACGAGAAGGCGCTCTAAGCCGCCTCGGCAACCCTTCGGCCCACCCGTCGTTCATTGGCGAAACCTTTAGCCTGAGGGACCATCATGATTCGCACCGCCCCCGCTTTCGCGCTCGCCGCCGCCTTCGCCCTTGCCGCCTGCGGCGGCAACACCGAGGCGGACAACACCGCCGCCGCCCTCAAGGACGCCGCCAGCCAGTCCACGCCCGAAGCCGCGGCGGTGCTTGAGAACGCAGCCGACCAGATCGAAGATCAGAACGTCACCGCGCCGATCTCGCAGCCCGGCTCCCCCGGGCAGCAGGCGATGGAAGCGGCCGGCAAGGCTCAGGCCAAGGCCACCGCCACCCCAGTCGCGCCAAAGAGCCAGGGCGCCAAGCCCCACGCCAAGGGCGATCCCGTGCCGCCGCCCAAGGTCTCGGCGGGTGCCGGTGCCGGGGCGGGTACGACCGAGAACCACGCCGGCCACTGACCGGCGCAGGCGGCGGCTTCCGCTTAGCGAACCGCGTCCTTCTTCTTCACGCTCCCCGGAACCAGCCGGATGAGCCACATGTCCGGGACCGCGCCGAGCCGCAGCGGAAGAATGCTGGTGCCGACACCGGCGCTCACGATCAAGGTTCTGCCTCCCTCCCGCACCAGTCCACAGGCATAGCGGTTGCCATAGTCCGACATGGTGACCAACGCGCCAATCAGCGGCAGCCGGATCTGTCCGCAATGGGTATGGCCGGCCAGCATCAGCGTCGCGCCGGCGGGGAGTTCCGGAAATGGATCGGGGCTGTGGCTGAGCAGGATCGGCACGCCGCCGACCTCACGCTGCCGGGCAAGGGTGCGGGGCAAATTGGCGTGGCCGGTATAATCGTCGCCCAACCCGCCGACGGCGATCGGGCCGATGCTCACCGCATCGTTGGACAGAACGGTTATTGCCACCGCCTCCAGCGCGGCCACCGCTTCTCCGGCGTTTCGCCAATGGTCGTGGTTGCCGAGCACCGCCACGGTGGCGAGCCGCGGACGAAGCGCGGCAAGCGGCGCCACCGCCTCCGTCATCGAGTAGATCTTGGTCGCCACGGGCTTGTCGCCGATCAGGTCGCCGGCGATCAGCACCAGATCGGGCCTGAGCGCGTTGATCCGCTCGACGATGCGCGCCAGCCTTTCGGGCGGCATATCCGGCCCGGCAATGTGAAGGTCGGAAATCAGCAGGGCGGTGAGCGCCCGTCCTTCATACCCCGGGAGCGCATATTCGGCATGGCGCACCGCCGGGTCGAGCCGCGCCGTGCGGTAACTCCAGCCGAGCAGCGCCAGCCCGGCTGCCGCGACGATCGCGGTGCCGATCAGCAGACGGCGCCGCCGGGTCAAGCGTCGGCGCGCTCGAGCAGGTCCTGGGGGTCGAGGCCGAGGCGGCGGATCTGGGCGACGACGGCGGGCCAGCGCTGCTCCAGGAACTCCTTGCGCTCGTTGGACAGCAGCCGGCTTGAGGCGCCCTCGGCAACGAACATGCCGACGCCGCGGCGGACCACCACCAGCCCTTCATCCTGAAAGGTCTGGTAGGCCTTGGCGACGGTGAGCGGGTTGGCGCCATGTTCGGCGGCGAGGCTGCGCACGGAGGGGAGGGGGTCGCCCTCCCGCACCTTGCCCTCAAGAATCATCGCCGCGATCGTGTCGCGCAGGCGGAGGTAGACGGGGCGTTCTTCGCTCATTGCTGCTATACTGTACTAATACGGCGAGGGGGTCAAGCTGATGCCGGAGTCCAGCGCCTGACGACCTGTTCGAGTTCCGGCCTTGGCCGCTCCTCCTGCTCGCCGGGCAGGCTGCCGAGGAAGAAGAAGCCGGCAATCCGCTCGCCCGGCCCGCCGCCGATGCCGTCCAGCACTTCGTCCGAAAAGGTCGCCCAGCCGGTCACCCAGCCGCCGGCAAAGCCGAGCGCGTGGGTGGCGAGAAGGAGGTTCATGCACGCCGCGCCGCAGGACAATTCCTGCTCCCACGCCGGAAACTTGGTGCCTTCCACCGGGCTGGAGAGGACGATCACCAGTTCCGGCGCCTGGTGGGCGAAGCCCTGCACCGCTTCAAGCTCGAGCCGCCCCGGCGCCTCCGCCTTGCCGGCGCGGTAGGCGCGCTCGAGCATTTGCGCGAACGCATCCCGGTCGCTCTTCGCCACATGGATGAACCGCCACGGCGCCAGCTTGCCGTGGTCCGGAACCCGCGCCGCGATTTCGAAGATGGTGTGCAGCTGCCCGGCATCGGGGCCGGGCTCGACCAGATCGCGCGGCCGCCCGGAGCGCCGGGTGCGCAAAAGCGCGAGCGGCGAGGATAGGTCGTTGAACATAAGCGGCGCGCTAGCAGCCTTGCCCGGCCGCAACAATCGGCTTCACAAGCCGAATTTCCCCGCTACTGTGCCGGCCCAACAGGCACCCCACGGGTGTAAAAAGCACAAGAGGACGCTGGTTATGGGCCTGAAGGATATCTCCTTGTGGAATGAAGGCGATTGGATCGCCGTCATCGCGCTTGTCCTGCTCGGCGGCTTTCTCAGCGCCGGCGGCCTGATCGCGGCCGGCAAGAAGCCGGAATTCGCGGGCCACCCCAAGGGCCTCTACATGCTGTTCTTCGCCGAGATGTGGGAGCGTTTCTCCTTCTACGGCATGCGGGCGCTGCTGATCTTCTACCTGGTCCAGCATTGGGCCTTCGCCGACGACAAATCGAACCTGATCTACGGCTCCTATCTGTCCTTGGTCTACATCACGCCGGTGCTCGGCGGCTATCTCGCCGACCGCTATCTCGGCCAGCGCCGGGCGGTGGTGTTCGGCGGCCTGCTGCTCGCGCTCGGCCACGGCTTCATGGCCTTCGAAGGCAGCGGCGGGCAGAACGATCCAACGATCAACGTCTTCTGGCTTGCCCTTGCGCTGGTCATCGTCGGGTCGGGCTTCCTGAAAGCCAATATCTCGGTGATGGTCGGGCAGCTCTACAGCCGCACCGATATCCGCCGCGATCCGGCGTACACGATCTTCTACATGGGCATCAACGTGGGCGCGGCGCTCGGCACCATCCTGGTCGGCTATCTCGGCCAGACGCTTGGCTGGGGCTGGGGCTTCGGCCTGGCCGGTATCGGCATGCTTCTCGGCCTCATCGTCTTCGTGCTCGGCAAGGGCGCGCTTCGCGGCGCGGGCGAGGCGCCGGGCCCGCTCACCAAGTCCAAGGAATACACCCTCTACGGCATCGGCCTTGGCGCCGTTGCGGTGATGTGGGCGCTGATCCAGTATCAGGACGTCATCCAGGGCCTGCTGATGGTCTCGGGCGTGGCGCTGCTCGGCTACGTGCTCTTCCAAAGCTTCAAGCTGCCCAAGGAACCGCGCGAGCGGATGTTCGCGATCCTGTTCCTGATCGCCTTGAACCCGCTCTTCTGGGGCCTGTTCGAGCAGGCTGGCGGTTCGATGAACCTCTTCACCGACCGCTACGTGGACCGCGGTGCGGTGCCCGCCTCGCTGTTCCAGTCGATCAACCCCATCTACATCATCCTGCTCGCGCCGCTCTTCGCGGCCCTTTGGCAATGGCTCGGCACCAAGGGGCGCGAGCCTTCGGCCCCGGCCAAGTTCGGCCTCGCTCTGCTGCAGATGGGCCTTGCCAACCTCGCTCTTGTCTGGGGCGCCGAGGCGTATGGCGTGGCGGCGATGACGCCCGTTATCCTCGTCTTCCTTTATTACCTCCTTGCCACCACCGCCGAGCTTTGCCTCTCGCCGGTCGGCCTGTCCGCCATGAACCGCCTTGCGCCCAGCTACCTCGCGTCGCTGATCATGGGTGCCTGGTTCTACATGACGGCAGTCGGCAATTTCGTCGCGGGCAAGATCGGCGAAGCCACCGGCGGCCATGACGGCGAAATGAGCAAGCAGGGCCTGCTCGACATCTACGGCACGTTCGGCTGGATCTCGATCGCCGTCGCGGTGGCGGTGCTTGCCGTCAGCCCGATCGTGAAGCGCTGGATGCACCTCGACACCCTCGAGGACGACAATGCCAACGAGGAGCTTGCCGGCTACAAGCAGGCCGGCGGCGACCACGGTCAGGACGCGGGCCTGTTCCCGAACCGCGAAACCAAGCCCGAAGACAAGCCGCTTTAATCACAGCCTCCACGAAGGGGACCACCCGCCCGATGCGATTGCCACTGCTGACGAGCGTGCTGTCCGCCGCTCTGCTGAGCGCCTGCACCCAGGCCGACCGCCCCCAGACTGCGTCCAACGCCGGGGCGCCAAAGCCCAAGCCGGCTCTCTTTTCGCGCGATCCCTTTCCCTCCACCTATCGGGTCTATCCCGGCACGGTGACCGCGATCACCGGCGCAACCGTGTTCGACGGCGACGGGCGCCGCATCGACAACGGCACGGTGGTGCTCGCCGACGGCCTCATTCGCGCGGTGGGCGGCGCCGACACGCCGATCCCCGAAGGCGCGACCCGGGTCGACGGCGCCGGCAAGTGGGTGACGCCGGGCGTGATCGACGTTCACAGCCATCTCGGCGATTACCCCAGCCCCTCGGTGGAAGCGCACCAGGACGGCAACGAAGTCACCGGGCCGGTTCGTCCCGAAGTCTGGGCCGAACACAGCATCTGGCCGCAGGACCCGGGTTTCACCCGCGCGATGAGCAATGGCGGCGTCACCTCGCTCCACATCCTGCCGGGCTCCGCCAACCTGTTCGGCGGCCGCGGCACGACGCTGAAGAACGTCCCCGGCCGCACCATGCAGCAGATGAAGTTCCCGGGCGCCCCCTACAGCCTCAAGATGGCGTGCGGCGAAAACCCCAAGCGCGTCTACGGCAGCCGCAACCAGATGCCCGCCAGCCGCATGGCCAACGTCGCCGTCATGCGCCAGACCTGGATTCGCGCGCAGGAATATAAGCGCAAGTGGGACGCCTACGAAAAGAACGGCGGCGAAGCGCCCGGCCGCGACCTCGCCATGGACACGCTGCGCGGAGTCCTGGCCGGCGAAATCCTGGTCCAGAACCACTGCTACCGCGCCGATGAGATGGCCAACATCATGGATATGTCGAAGGAGTTCGGCTACCGGGTCTCGGCCTTCCACCACGCGGTCGAAAGCTACAAGATCGCCGACCTCTTGAAGGCGAACGGCGTCTGCTCGGCGATGTGGGCGGATTGGTACGGCTTCAAGATGGAGGCCTATGACGGCATCCACGAGAACATCCCGCTGGTTCACAATGCCGGCGCCTGCGCCATCGTTCATTCCGACGATCCCAACGGCATCCAACGCCTCAACCAGGAAGCCGCCAAGGCCCTCGCCTACGGGCGCAAGGCCGGCATCCAGATTTCGGACGAAGTGGCCTGGACCTGGCTCAGCTCCAACGCCGCCAAGGCGATCGGCATCTACGACAAGACCGGCAGCCTGGCCCAAGGCAAGATGGCCGACGTGGTGCTTTGGAACGGCCACCCGTTCAGCGTCTACACCCGCCCCGAACGCGTGTGGGTGGACGGCGCCCTGATGTACGACGCCAACGACCCGAAACGCCGCGGTGTCACCGATTTCGAGCTCGGCCAGCCCGGCGAAGGGGATGTGAAGTGATGGGGTTCGGTCAACTCCCCTCCCTGAAAGGGAGGGGCCCGGGGTGGGTCGCGAGGCGCAGCCTCGCTTCCGGCGAAGCCGGAACATGCTACTCTGTTACAGCCGCCGCCAAGACCCAAAGCGCCCTCGCGGGCATCGAGCCCGCTCATTCGCTCAACCCACCCCTTGATCCCCTCCCTTCCAGGGAGGGGTGGAGTTTGCCCGTGGCACGCACCCTGAAAGCCTTGCTCCTTTCGGTCTCTCTCCTCGCCGCCCCCGCTTTCGCGCAGACCATCGCCATCACCGGCGGCACCGTGGCGCTCGGCGACGGGTCCGAGCCGATCCAGGGCGGCACCGTCGTCGTCCGCGACGGGCGGATCGTCGCGGCGGGCGCCAACGTCGCCATTCCGGCCAACGCGCAGCGGATTGACGCCACCGGCCGCTGGGTCACGCCCGGCATCGTCAGCGGCTTCTCGCGGGTCGGCATCGTCGAAGTCGATGCCGTCGATTCCACCAACGACATTTCCGCCAACGGGTCGCCGTTCAGCGCGGCGATCGATGTCGTCCCGGCGGTGAACCCGCGCACCACCGCCATCGCGATCAGCCGCAGCGCCGGCGTCACCCGCGCCGCCGTAGCCCCCGGCACCGCCAGGAGCATCTTCGCCGGCCAGGGCGCCGTGATCGATCTCGGCAACGACATGGAGCCGATCACCCGCGCCCGCGCCTTTCAGTTCGTTGAAATGGGCGAGGACGGCGCATCCGAATCCGGCGGCAGCCGCGCGGCCACCTACGTCCTGTTCCGCAACGCCCTTCGCGAGGCGCGCGACCTGTCCCGCTATTCCGGCATCTCCGGGGGCAGCGGCGGCCAGCGCCAGGCGCGCGCCAACGATCAGCGCGATCTGCCGCTGGAGGAAGTGCCCGGCGACCGAATGCTCGGCTCGGGCGTTCAGCGCGGCGATGACGTGCTCCTCACCCGCTTCGACGCCGCGGCGCTGGTTCCCGTCCTCCAGGGCCGCCAGCTCCTCCTCGTCCATGTCGAGCGGGCAAGCGACATCATTCAGGTGCTCGGCCTGAAGCGCGAATTCCCCAACCTGCGCCTCGTCCTCGTCGGTGCCACCGAAGGCTGGACGATCGCCGACCGAATCCGCGCCGCCGGCGTTCCGGTGATCGCCAATGCGCTCAACGATCTGCCCTCGTCCTTTGAGCAGCTCGCCGCCACCCAATCCAACGTCGCGCGGCTCAAGCATGCCGGCGTGCCGGTCGGCCTCGGCCAGATCAACAACGAGGAAGGCCATCAGCTTCAATGGTCGGCCCAATATGCCGGCAACCTCGTCGCCTTGGGCAAGGTCCCGGGCGCCGCCGGCCTGACGTGGGGCGAGGCGCTGCAGACCATCACCTCCGCCCCCGCCGAAGCGCTCGGCATGGGGGCCGAGATCGGCTCCCTGAAGGCCGGCCGGCGCGCCGACGTGGTGGTCTGGGACGCGGATCCGCTGGAGAACGGCTCGGCGCCCGTGTTGGTGCTGATCGACGGCGTCCAGCAGCCCTTGGAAAACCGCCAGACCAAGCTTCGGAATCGCTATCTGCGCGCCGGCGAGGGCGATCTCCCCAAAGCCTACGAACGGTGATCATGCACGCCGGCCTCGTGCTGGCGACCGCCGCCTTCGTCGGCACGCACCTCGCAATGTCCCACCCGCTGAGGACCCGCCTCGTCCAGACAATGGGCGAGGCGATGTTCACCGGCGCCTATTCCCTCGTCGCGGCGCTCACCCTCCTTTGGATGATCCTCGCTTACGCCGCCATCGATGTCTCAGTTCCCTTCTGGATCGCGCCCGATTGGTGGTGGTGGGCGGCCTCCGTGCTGATGCTGCTCGCCTCCATCCTGCTGGTCGGCGCCTTCGTCAGGAACCCGGCATTCCCGCACCCGAACCCCAAGAAGAACATGGCGCGGCCCGCAACCGGCGTGTTCGCAATCACCCGCCACCCGATGAACTGGGCGATCATCCTCTGGGCCTTGGTCCACCTCTCCGTGTGGCTGTCGCCCCGCAACATGATCGTCGCCCTGGGCATGCTGATCCTCGCCCTTGCCGGCTCGATCGGCCAGGACCGCAAGAAGCGCGCGGTGGTCGGACAGAAATGGCGGGACTGGGAAGCCCGCACCAGCTTCGTGCCCTTCGGCGCGCTGCTCAGCGGCCGGGCGAAGTGGCGCAACGCCGCACCCGGCTGGATCGCGCTCGGCAGCGGCCTTGCCCTGTGGCTGCTCGTCACCTGGCTGCACGCGCCGAACGTATCGCCGATTGCGCTCCTGACCGGCGGCACGCGCTAACCCGCGTCCGCTTCTTCCTCCGAGATCGCGTCGAGCACCGCTTCCGGCGCGACGTCCTTTTTCAGTTCCTCGACCTCGTCGACATCGTCGTGATCGACGCCAAGGTGCCTGCGGATCGCATCCACCATCGCGACCAGCCGGGTCACCTCATGCTCGGCGAGCAGGCTGATCTGGAGGTCGAGGTCGGCGCGCTGGTCGGCGGCCTTGGCCATCCGGTTCTGGCTGATCAGCACGAACGTGGAGAGAAAGATCGCCGCAACCGAGGCGATCATCGCCAGGATGATGAACTCCGGATCGAACGGCTTCACTAGAGGCACCCAGCCGAGGTTCACCGACACCCACAAGCCGACCAGCACCAGGTTCACGTAGACGAACAGCATCGAGCCGGTGAAGCGGGTGATCGCGCTCGCCACCCGTTCCTCGACCCCCGCCTTGGACGCTTCGTCACGTCGGCGCCGCTCGAGCGCTTCGATGTTGCGCTCAAGCGCCCGGTTGAGGCTGCCGGGCTGCGGCGGGTGAACCGTGGGCGTATGCTCAGCCACGGTGGCTGGTCCTATAGGTCTTCGCGCAAGAGGCGGTCTTCGGAGCTGACGGTGTCATCCGCCGTCAAACCCCCGCGCCGGGCGACGGTTGCACTGACCGCAACATCCATTGTCACATTTCCAACGGTGCGGAACAGGTCGGGGATCGTCTCGATTGCGATCAGCAGCGCCAGCGGCTCGAGCGGCACGCCCATCGCCAATGCGATCGGGGCGGTGTTGGTGACGAAGCTGACCTGGCCGGGCAGGCTGATCGCGCTGAACGTGGTGATCGCGGCGACAACCACCCCGATGGCGATCTGCCCGGGGCTGAGGCTCATCCCGTACCAATGGGCAATGTAGAGGACCACGGCCATGTTCATGCCCGGCCCGGTTGCCCGAAACAGCGCCACCGCCAGCGGCAGGGTCACGCCCGAGGCGGAAACCGGCACGTCGAGCCGTTCGGCCGAGCGAAGCATCGCCGGAAGCGTCGCAAGCGAGGATTGGGTGCTGAACGCTACCGCCTGCGCCGGTGCTATCGCGCGGGCGAAGCGGCCGATGCCGATCCGGGCACCGAACGCCGCCAGCGGATAGGCCAGCGCCCAGATGACGATCCCGACGGAGGAAACGATCGCGATATAATGGAGCAGTGCTCCGAATGCGCTGCCGCCGGCCCGGACTCCGACCACGTACGCCAGCGCGAAGACCCCGATCGGGCCGAGCCAGAGCAGCCAGTTGACGATCACGATCATGGCTTCGGCAATGGCGCGGAAGAAGCTGAGTACGCTCGCCCGCGGTTCGGCGTCGACCTTTGTCAGCGCAAAGGCGAAGACGGTCGCGAAGACGACGAGCGGGAGGATCTGGTCCGAAGCCGCGGCGGCAACCGGATTGGAGGGCACGATCGAGCGCAGGAAATCGCCGAAGCTGGGCACGGCTTCCACCGGCTTGGCCGTGCTCAGCGCCGAGCGCAGCGCCTCGGCCGCCTCGCCGGGCATCGGGAACATGCTCAGCAGGAGGGGAACGAAGAGCGCGGCGAAGATTGCCGAAAGCCACAGGATGACGACCATCAGCCCGAAAGAGCGGCCGGCGACCCGGCTGCCGCGCGCCGCCTGGGCACCTTCGGCGATTCCGGTGACGAGCAGCGCCACGATCAGTGGAATGATCGTCATCTGCAGGCCGCGCAGCCAGATTTCGCCGATCGGCTCGACGAGATCGGCGGCGCGCGGGCCCCATGCCGCGTTCGCGGTAAAGATGCCGAGGAGGAGCCCGGCGGCAAGGGCGGCGAGGATGCGGGTGGCTTGCGACATGCTGCGAGGTGTAGCGGCGGCGGGGGCCTCAGAGAAGTGGCGGCTCGCGCTTTTCGAAACTCCACGCTATCTGCAATCGCGAAACGATACGCAGGACGGTTTATGGCGCGCAAGTTCTTCGGCACGGACGGAATTCGGGGCCGCACCAACCAGAACCCGATGACCGCCGAAATGGCGCAGCGCGTCGGCCAGGCGGCGGGCGCCCACTTCCTGCGCGGCGACCACCGCCACCGCGTCGTGATCGGCAAGGACACGCGACTTTCGGGCTACATGATGGAAACCGCGCTCATCTCCGGCTTCACCAGCGTCGGCATGGACGTGGTCATGGTCGGGCCCGTGCCCACCCCGGCCGTCGCCCTGCTCACCAAGTCGATGCGCGCCGATCTGGGCGTGATGATCTCGGCAAGCCACAATCCTTATTACGACAACGGCATCAAGCTGTTCGGCCCCGACGGCTACAAATTGTCAGACGCCGACGAAGCCGCGATCGAGATCCTGCTCGAACAAAAACCGATGCTGGTCGACGCGCCCCAGATCGGCCGGGCCCGCAAGATCGAGGATGCACGCGGCCGCTACATCCACTTCGCCAAATCCACCTTCCCAGAGGAACTGCGCCTCGACAACCTCAAGGTCGTCATCGATTGCGCCAACGGAGCCGCCTACCAGACCGCCCCCGCCGCGCTCTGGGAGCTGGGCGCCGAAGTGGTGGCGATGGGAGTCGCGCCGAACGGCACCAACATCAACGACGGCTGCGGCTCCACCGCGCCGGCCGCGCTCCAGGCGCGGGTGGTGGAGGAGGGCGCCCATGTCGGCATTGCCCTCGACGGCGATGCCGACCGCCTCATCGTGGTCGATGAAAAGGGCCAGATCGTGGACGGCGACCAGCTTATGGCGGTGATCGCCATGTCGTGGGCGCGGCGCGGCATGCTGGAAGGCGACGGCGTCGTCGCCACCGTGATGTCCAACCTCGGCCTCGAACGCTTCCTGGAAGGCAACGGCCTTGAGCTCGTCCGCACCAAGGTCGGCGACCGTTATGTGCTGGAAGCGATGCGCGAACGCGGCTTCAACGTCGGCGGCGAGCAATCCGGCCACATCATCCTCTCCGATTACGCCACCACCGGCGACGGCCTGGTCGCCGCCCTCCAGATCCTCGCCTGCCTGGTCGAGGACGGCCGCTCGGCCAGCGAAGTGCTCCACGTCTTCGAGCCCTTGCCCCAGCTCCTCAAGAACGTCCGCTTCACCGGCGGCGCTCCGCTGGAGGCGGACAGCGTCAAGGCCGCAATCGCCGACGGCGAAGCCCGCCTGGCCGGCACCGGCCGCCTCCTGATCCGCAAATCCGGCACCGAACCGTTGATCCGCGTCATGGCGGAAGGCGAGGACCAGGCGCTGGTCGAAGAGGTGGTCGACAGCATCTGCGAGGCGGTAAAGGCGGCGTGATCCCCAGCCAATTTCATCCGAGAAAAACCGCCCATCCTGAGGAGCCGCTGAGGAGGCGAAGCCGTCTCGAAGCGGCGTCTCGAAGGACGTACAGCCTACTCGCAGGGTCCTTCGAGACGGGCCCTCGACAAGCTCAGTCCCTCCTCAGGATGAGCGGGTGCTTGAGGTGACCCCCCGAATCCTCATCATCGCCGGCTCGGATTCCGGCGGTGGCGCGGGCATCCAGGCGGACATCAAAACCGTCACCATGCTCCAGGGCCACGCAATGACCGCGATCACCGCGCTCACCGCCCAGAACACGCTCGGCGTCACCGGCGTCATGCCCGTCCCCGCCGCATTCGTGGTCCAGCAAATGGACGCGGTGATCTCCGACATCGGCGTCGATGCGGTGAAGATCGGCATGATCGGCTCGCCGCAAACCGTCCATGCCGTCGCCGACCGCCTCGAACACCTTGCCGTCCCCATCGTTTTCGATCCCGTCATGGTCGCCACCAGCGGCTCGCGCCTTGCGGACGACGCCACCATCGCCGCGTTCGGCCGCCTGATGCGCCTCGCCTCCGTGGTCACCCCCAACATCCCCGAACTCGAAGCGCTTGGCGGCGAGCAGGCGGTGCTCGCCCACGGCTGCCACCTCCTCGCCAAGGGCGGCCATGCGGAGGGTCATTGGATCGTCGACCGCCTGATCGCCCCCTCCGGCGAGGAAGTCAGCCGCCTTGAAGCCAAGCGCTTCGACACAGGCGACACGCACGGCACCGGCTGCACGCTTGCAAGCGCCCTCGCCACCGGCCTAGGACGCGGCTTCCCCATCGCCAAGGCGTTCGGCGACGCGGTGTGCTTCACCCGGATTGCCATCCTCGAAGCGCCCGGCCTGGGCGAGGGCAGCGGCCCCCTCGGCCAGCAATACGCCACCGACTTCCAGTGGGGCGAGCGGGACCACGATTAATCGCATTTTCTGGTCCTTCTCAGGCTAGCCGCGGCCGTTAACCCCTTCTAATCTCAGGCCATGGCACGTCCCTGTTTCAAGCTCGAGAAGATCCACCCCACCCCGCTCGCGGGCGTCGACGAAGCGGGTTGCGCGCCGCTCGCCGGCCCCGTCGTTGCCGCCGCGGTGGTGCTCGACCGCGAGAAATTCCCCCGCGGCATCGACGATTCCAAGGTCCTCCCCGCGCCGGTGCGCGAGGCGATCTGCGCCAAGCTCTACCAGCAAGCCCGCGTCGGCGTCGGCATCGCCTCTGTCGAAGAAATCGATTCCATCAACATCTACTGGGCGCGCATGCTGGCCATGACCCGCGCTGTCGAAGCGCTCGGCTTCGATCCGGAAATGATCTTGGTCGATGGCAACCGCTGCCCCAGGTGGCAGCGCCCGTCGCTGGCCATCGTCGCCGGCGACGCCAAGTGCCGCTCCATCGCCGCCGCCTCCATCGTCGCCAAGGTCACCCGCGACCGAATCATGTTCGACTATGCTCGCGAGCATCCCGGCTACGGCTGGGAGACCAACAAGGGCTACCCCACGCCCCAGCATTACCGCGCCCTCGACGCACTTGGGCCGACGCCCCTCCACCGCCGCAGCTTCGCCCCGGTCCGCGCCTGCCTCGAAGCGCGCGGCGAACTCCCCGTGGCGCGGCCCCAATTGATCGACCTTTGACAGGCTCTCGAATCCACGCGCATTCTGTCGCATGCTGGTCCTAAAAGAGGAGTAGTTCGATTGGGGGGAATCCTGTGGTTCTGGATCGCGTTGGTCATCCTTCTGCCCACCGCTCTGCTCGCCTGCATCGGGCCGGTTGGCCGTCTTGCCTTCGTCGTACTCGGGCTTCCCGCCTTTGCTGCCTTCGGTTTCGCTGATCTTAGCGGGCCGCATAACCCGGCAGGGATTCTACCGCTCGCCTTTGTGTTGATTGCCATTGGTGCGGTTCTCGCCGAAGCGGCCATCCGCATCTGGCGCCTTGTGCACCGCGGACGCACCGTTCAGCCCGAATAAGCCTGGGAATTTGCCGCACGTGCTGAGTCCTCCGGGCAACACCACTTCATATTGAGTCTGAAGAGTGGTCCGACACGCTAGCCCTTGCGTGGGACTCGTTCCGTTCCCGGCATGTTAACCGATTTCTCAACCCCCTCCGCTAAACGCCTGATCTTGACCGGGGAGTCCGGCTGACTCACTCTGGCGCCTGTTCAACCGGGGGGCGGGAATCGAATGACAGTGTTGACGCGTGTTGGTGCCCGGGTGCGGCGCGCCAAGGTTGATGCGCCCGCGGCCGACCTGCCGCTGAACCAGATCCTCGAGGAAGATTGCGTGGCTGCCATGTCGCGGCTTCCAACAGCCAGCGTCGACATGATCTTCGCCGATCCGCCCTACAATCTGCAACTCGGCGGCGACCTGTTCCGTCCCGAAGGCGGCCGGGTCGACGCGGTGGACGACGATTGGGACAAGTTCGACACCTTCGCCGCCTACGACCATTTCACCCGCGCCTGGCTCAAAGAGGCGCGCCGAATCCTCAAGCCCAACGGCACCCTTTGGGTGATCGGCAGCTACCACAATATCTTCCGCGTCGGCGCGGCGTTGCAGGACCAGGGCTATTGGATCCTCAACGACATCGTCTGGCGCAAGTCCAACCCGATGCCCAATTTCCGCGGCACCCGCTTCACCAACGCGCACGAGACGCTGATCTGGGCCAGCCGTTCGGAGGACAGCCGCTACACCTTCAACTACCGGGCCATGAAGGCGCTCAACGACGAGCTCCAGATGCGCTCCGACTGGCTGCTTCCGATCTGCTCGGGCGGCGAGCGGGTAAAGGGGGAGGGGGGCGCAAAGGCCCATCCCACCCAGAAGCCAGAGGCCTTGCTCTACCGCGTGCTGCTCGCCTGCACCAACAAGGGCGATGTCGTGCTCGATCCGTTCTTCGGCACCGGCACCACCGGCGCCGTCGCCCGCCGCCTGGGCCGCAACTGGATCGGCATCGAGCGGGAGAAGCGCTACGTGAAGGTGGCGCACGAACGCATCGCCTCCACCCTCGAACTCGACGAAAGCGCGATGAAGACCATGGCGTCGAAGCGCACCGCGCCCAAGGTGCCGTTCGGTTCGCTGGTGGAAACTGGCTGGATCGCGCCCGGCACGCTTCTCACCGACGCCAAGGGCCGTTTCCAGGCCAACGTCTGCGCCGACGGCTCGATCGAGCGGGAAGGCGACCAAGGCTCGATCCACAAGGTCGGCGCCACCGCCCAGGGCGCGCCGTCGTGCAACGGCTGGACCTTCTGGCACATGGAATGGGAAGGTTCGCTCCAGCCGCTCGACGCCCTTCGCCAGCGCTACCTGCTCACCCTCGACTGATCGCGAGCCCTTCGCCCCGGCACAAAGCACGTAGGAACCGCGTGCGGACGCGGCTTGTTCTCCCTCGGCACACACCGAAGGAGCGTATCCATGGCAGGCGACAAAGACCCGTTCCGCGCGGCGGAAGCCCAGGCGGCCGAGCAGAAGCAGCAGCGGGAGGACGGCCAGTCCGAAAACGAAACGCAGGGCGAGGCGAAGCAGGCGCCTACAACTGCCGACTTCCAATCCTATGACGAGAAGGTCGGCTCGGAGGTGAAGGGCATCGAGGGCGCCAGCGCCGGCGGCCCGGCGGCCTAGGCACGCCGCCATGCGCCCGAACCTCAAGCCCCTGTCGCGCCAGACGATCGTCATCACCGGCGCGACCAGCGGCAACGGCCTCGCGGCCGCGCAGGGCGCCGTCCGGCGCGGCGCGGCGGTGGTGCTCGCGGCCCGCAACGAGGACGCGCTGGAGCGGGTCGCCGCCGACCTCAGAAGCGCCGGCGGCCGGGTCGCGATCTGCGCCGCCGATGTTGCCAACGAAGAAGACGTCGAACGCATCGCCGCCACCGCCATCGAGCGTTTCGGCGGCTTCGACACCTGGGTCAACGACGCCGCCGCCGCGACTTACGGCACCGTCGAGGAAGTGACCATGGACGACCATCGCCGGGTCTTCGACGTCAACTATTTCGGCCTGCTGATGGGCTCCCGGGTCGCCGCCCGCCACCTGCGCACCCGCGGCGGCGGGGCGATCATCAACCTCGGCTCCGTTCTGTCCGACCGGGCGATGATCCTGCAGGGCGCTTATTCCGCCTCCAAGCACGCCGTCCAGGCCGCAACCGACGCGCTGCGCATGGAGCTGGAGCGGGAAGGGGCGCCGATCTCCGTCACCCTGATCAAGCCCGCCTCCATCGACACGCCCTATCCCGAGCATGCCCGCAACTACATGAACGCCCCGCCCCGCCTTCCCGCACCGCTTTACGACCCGCGCCTGGTGGCCGACGCGATCCTGTTCGCCTGCGAAACCCCGCGCCGAAGCCTCTACGTCGGCGGCGGCGGCCTGCTCATCAGCCTTGCCGGCAAGTTCGCACCCCGCCTCACCGATCTCGCCATGGAGCGCATCGGCGTCTCCGCCCAGCAGAAGCCCGGCGACCCCGGCGAACCCGCCGCCCGCGACAACCTCTATGAGGCGCGCTCCGACGGCCGGGTGGACGGCGCGCAGTCGGTGGACGTCCGCCGCACCAGCCTCCTCCTGCAAGCCCAGACCCAGCCGCTGACGCTCCCCTTCCACGCCGCAATGGCCGGAGTCCGCACCGCGATGCGCATGGCCGGCGGCATGCGGCGCCCAAGGCTCCCCCGCCTCGGGAGGCGGTGACAGGCGCGTTCCCTCCGCTATAGAGGTCCCGAGTGGAGGGGGGATCATGATCGTATCGGGGGCGCGCGCGCCCATCTTCTGGGCCGGCTGCGGCGCCTTGATGCTGGGCGTCGCCCTGCACTTGCCCATGTACGCCGAAAGCCTGGCCGGCGGCCACCACATGGCCGACATGGGCCTCGACCCGTGGATGGCGATCGGCATGCTGCTGATCGCGGCAGGCGGAGTCGCCGCCTTTTTCGGCGCGCTCCCCGACAGGAGCCGCGCCGCACCGGCCGGCGCCACCCGAATCCGCTACGAAGCGCCGGACAGCACAAAGCTCGGCCGCGCCCACTGGGTCACGCTCCTGGTCCTGGTCCTCGGCCTGGTGATCGACACCATGAAGCCCGCCACCTTGGGCTTCGTCCTCCCCGGCCTCGCCCACGAATATGGCATTCCCCGCTCCACCGCGGCCCTCCTCCCTCTGGTGGCGCTGACCGGCACCGTCGTCGGCTCCATCCTGTGGGGCTATTTCGCCGACATCTACGGCCGCCGCGTGTCGATCATCCTGTCCACCATCATCTTCATCGCCACCTCCGTCTGCGGGGCGATGCCCCACTTTTCGCTCAACCTCCTGATGTGCTTCGCCATGGGCGCGTCGGCGGGCGGTATGATGCCGGTCGTCTACACCCTGCTCGCCGAGATCATGCCGCCGCGCTCGCGCTCCTGGGTGCTGGTCCTGGTCGGCGGCGCCGGCCTGATCGGCGGCTACCTCGCGGCAAGCTTCATCGCCTCGGTGTTCGAGCCGAGCTACGGCTGGCGAAGCCTGTGGCTGCAGGGCTTCCCGACCGGAATCCTCCTCCTGCTCCTCGCCCGCTTCATTCCCGAGAGCCCCGAATTCCTGGTCAGCCAGGGCCGCACCGAGGAGCTGGAGGCCCTCGGCCGCCGCTTCGGCATCGTCGCCGCGCCGCCGTCGGAGCCCGACGCCGCTCCCGAAGCCGTGCAAAGCCACCGTAAGGTCACCTGGGCCCTGATCCTCACCGGCCTCGCCTGGAGCTTCGTCAATTTCGGGCTGCTGCTCTGGCTGCCCTCCGACCTCCAGGACCGCGGCTATTCCTCCGGCATCGCCAGCGGCATCCTCGCCAAGTCCGCCCTGATCGCGCTCCCCACCGTGGCGATCGCCGCCTTCCTATACAGCCGCTGGTCGAGCAAATGGACGCTTGTCGGCTCGATCCTGCTCACCGCCGTCTCCCTCGCCGCCACCCTCGTCATCGACCGGATCTCGTCCGAGCCGGCAATGGTGATCGCGGTTGTCGCGCTGCTCATCATCGGCAGCAACGCGGTGATCGCCGTCCTCCTTCCTTATGCGGCCGAGAATTACCGCCTCGGCGTGCGCGGCCGGGGCACCGGCACGGTGGCGGGCGCAAGCAAGCTCGGCGGAGTCGCGGTGCAGACCGCCGCCCTCATCGGCTTCGTCCCCACCTTCGGCGCCGCTGCCCTGGCGCTGATCGTGCCCATGGCCGCCGCCGCCGCCCTGGTCGCCTACGCCGGCCCGGAGACCCGGGGCCGAAGCCTGCGCGAACTCGAAACCGCCTAGAACGGCGCCTTCACCACCTGCGCGCGGCCCTCATAGACGATCGCCGCATCCGCCGCCTCCAGCGCCAGCGCCCGAGCCTTGCCCGGCCGGTTCCAAACGATCCGGAAACTCCGCCGCTCCGCCATGCCCGGGAAACTTCCCTCGCGCGCGCCAAGCGTCAGCGTGCGGGCCTTCTCGTTCCAGCGGATCGGAACGCGTGAAAAGGCGCCCGTCCCATATTGCATCGACACGCCGTCATCCTCGTAGAGCGAGAACGCCCCGTCCGCGCCCGTATAGACGTGCAAGGTCACCGGCTTGCCCGACACATCCTCCGCCGTGCTCTGCACCTCCGGCCCCATCGGCACGATCGATCCCGCCCGCACGAACAATGGCATCTGCGCATACGGGGCAGGGGCCTCGATCGTCCGCCCGCCCGCGAAGCTCCGCCCCGAATGAAAGTCGAACCACCGCGTCCCCGCCGGCAGGTACACGCCGCGCGAGCGCGCCTTGAACCGCGTCACCGGGGCGACAAGGAAGGCCGGCCCGAACAGATACTGATCCGCAACTCGCCGCACCTTTGGGTCGGCCGGAAAGTCCATCGACAGCCCCCGCATGATTGTCCCGTCGCGGTGATAGGTGTCGGCGGCCAGCGTATAGATATAGGGCATCAGCCGATACCGAAGCCGGTCATACCAGGCCATTGCCTGGTAGGTCGGCGAGCCTTCCGGCGAGAGCTCGTAGATCTCCCGCTTCGGCGCTTCGCCATGGCTCCGGAACAAGGGCGAAAAGGCGCCGAACTGGAACCAGCGAAGGTTCAGCTCCCGCCACTCGGCCAGGTGCTCCGGATCGCCCTTCTGATACCGCTCCTCCAGCGCAAAGCCGCCGATATCGTGAGTCCAGTTCGGAATGCCGGACATCGAGAAGTTCACCCCCGCCGCGATCTGCTCGCGAAGGTCGTCCCAGCGCGAGGCGACGTCGCCCGACCACACCGCCGAGCCGGTCCGCTGCAGCCCGCCCCAGCCCGCGCGGGTAAGAATAAACGGCCGAACGTCCGGCTTATACGCCCGCCACCCGTCGTAGACGCCCTCGGCGTGGACCAGCGGATAGCTATTGAACAACGCCCCGCCCAGCCCGTCCGCGGTCGGCCCCATCCGGTACGCCCTCTCCTCCAGCGACAAGTTGGAATGCATGTCGGGCTCGGTTGCATCCATCCACCAGGCGTCGACGCCCAGCGCGGCCAACCGCTCCTTCATCTGCCGCCAGTAAATTGCCCGGCCCTTCGCACTATACGGATCGTAGAAGGTGCTGAGATAGCCCGCCCCCACCCAATCCTTGTCGCCGCTCTCCAGGTTGCGCGTGTAGACCGCGCCCGCTTTGGCAAGCTCCTTGTAGGTGTCCGTCCCCGGGTAGAATTTCGGCCACACCGAGATCATGAACCGCGCGCCAAGCGCATGGACCCGCTCGATCATCCCCTTCGGGTCGGGAAAGCGCTTGGGATCGAAGCGGTGGCTCCCCCAATCGTCCTCCCGCCAGTAGAACCAGTCCTGCACGATATTGTCGAGCGGCAGCCGCCGCTTGCGATATTCCTCGACGACGCCGACCACTTCGTCCTGGTTCTGGTACCGCTGCCGGCTCTGCCAGAACCCATAAGCCCATTTCGGCAGCATCACCGCCTTGCCGGTAAGCTGGCGATAGCCGGCGATCACCCCGTCCATGTCCTTGCCGCCGACATAATAATAATCGAGCCCCCGCCCCGCCTCCGAAGCAAACGAAATGCTGTGCCGGTCCGCTTGCGGACGCGGATCGCTGTGGCGAAGCGCGATGTAGCCGGCGTTGGGCTCCCACTCGATGCGGATGTCGGCGGGCCGCCCCGCGGTCATCGCCACATCGAAATTGTGGTACCAGGGGTTCCAGTTCTGCCGCCAGCGCGACAGCACTTGCCTGCCGTCCACGAACACCTTGGCATAGCTCGACGAGTACAGCCGGAAGCGGTGCAGCCCGCTCTTGTCCGGCGTCACCCGGCCCGTCCACACCACCCGCTGCGTCTGCACCGCATTGCCGGCGGTATTCTGCCCCGAGTCCGCCGCCACCGTCTGCGCCTTGGCCTCCGCCAGCCATTTCACCTGGTCGCGGATATACTGGTAATTGACCGTCGCTTCGGCTCGCGCGAGCGCGAGCCGGTCACCGAGATAGTAGCGCGCCGTCCAGCCGGGCTTCCCGTCCTCGCCGGCAACCTTCAGCCCGTCGGTCCCGTCCCCCGCATAGGCATAGGCCTTGGGATTGCCGAACCGCGTGATCGAATTGTTGTCCCACAACAGCCCGTAATTGCGAGTCGAGACAAGAAAGGGGATGGGCACCGCGATATTGTGCTGGAGCAGCTCCACATCCTCGCCATTGTAGTCCATCTGCCCATTCTGGTGCTGGCCCAGCCCGTACAGCCCCTCGTCCGTTCCCCGGTTGAACTGCTGCCGAACGGAAAGGTAAACCCGCCCTTCCACCTTCACCGGAGCGAACTCGGCCGGCGCGCTCTCCGCCAGGTCGACCTGCCCCCCGGCATCGGTGAAGCTGACATTGCCGTTCGCCAGATCGACGCTCGCCTGCACCTGCCCGGTGCTCAGCGTCACCCGCCCTGCGCTTTCCGCCACCGAGAAGCCGCCCGCCTGCGGCTTGGCGACGACCATGTAGCTTTCCGGCAGCTCGATCCCGCCAGCGGGCGCCGCGCTGACCCGCACGATCCGCTCGCCATAGACCTGCAGCCGCACCGCTTTCTCCGGCCCCGCCTCGGGCGTAACCTCCACCCCCGTCTCCGTCTTGCGCCAGCTCCCCGCAGCAAGCGCCGAGCCGCTCGTCCCCGCAAGCGCAAGCGCCATTGCAGCCCTGATCATCCCCTGCATCGCGGCCATCCCTGCCTCATGTTCCTGATAGCGCTACCATAAGCCCACGCTTTTCCGTTTGAAATCCCGCCCCCGCGCCCACACATGCACGCCTTCATGACCGATCTCGCCATCCTCTACGAACACCCGCTCTGGTTCGAGCCGCTGTTCGCCGCCCTCGACCGCCGCGGCATCTCTTATTCCAAGGTGCTGCTCACCGATCACAGCTTCGATCCCGTCCACGGCGATCCGCCCGCGGGCGTGATCCTCAGCCGAGTCGCCATGTCCGGCTTCCTGCGCGAAGCCGAACACGGCACCTTCTACGCGCAAAGCCTGCTCGCCCATTGGGCGGCCCAAGGCGCGACCGTGCTGAACGGCGCCGACGTGCTCGCCGTCGACACGTCCAAGGCCCGCCAGCTTTCCCTCATCGCGCGCCTGGGCTTCCACGTCCCCGAGACCCGCATCGTCCACCGCCGCGCCGACCTCCTCGCCGCCGCCGACACCATGGCCTATCCGCTCCTGGTCAAAGCCAACCTCGGCGGCTCCGGCGCCGGCATCGTCCGCTATTCCTCGCGCAACGAGCTCGCCCAGTCGATCGCCGACCGCACCGTTCCCGAAAGCGTCGACAACGTCCTCCTCGTTCAGGATTACGTGCCCCCGCGCGGCGGCTCGATCCTCCGCATCGAAACGCTTGGCGGCCGCTTCCTCTACGCCATCGAGGTGGAAAGCGGCGGCGACAATTTCGATCTCTGCCCGGCCGACGCTTGCGCCATCACCCGCGGCCCCATCCGCATGGCCGCCGTCACCCCGCCCGCCGAACTGATTGAAGCCGCCGAGGCAATCGCCAAAGCCGCCGGCCTCGACGTCGGCGGGGTCGAAGTGGTGATCGACGACCGCGACGGCGTGCCCCGCTTCTACGACATCAACGCCCTTTCCAACTTCGTCGCCAAGCCCTTGGACGTGCTCGGCTGGGATCCCCACGAACGGCTGATCGACTCGCTCGAAGCCGCCATCCAGGCAAGGAAATAAACGGCATGCGTTTCGGCTATTGGATGCCCGTCTTCGGCGGCTGGCTGAGGAACATCGAGGACGAAGGCATGACGGCGAGCTGGGACTATGTCCGCCGCCTCACCCAGCGGTCGGAGGAGACCGGCTGGGACCTGAGCCTGATCGCCGAACTCAACCTCAACGACATCAAGGGCGTCGAGGAACCCGCGCTCGACGCCTGGTCCACCGCCGCCGCCCTCGCCGCGGTGACGCAGAGCATCGAGCTGATGGTCGCCGTCCGCCCCAACTTCCACCAGCCGGCGCTGTTCGCCAAGCAGGCGGCGAACATCGACAACATCTCGAACGGCCGCCTTGCGCTCAACGTCGTCTCCTCCTGGTGGGCGGACGAGGCGACCCAATACGGCCTCCAGTTCGACCAGCATGACGACCGCTACGGCCGCACATCCGAATGGCTCAAGGTCGTCGATGGCCTGTGGACCGAGAAGCGCTTCACCTTCGAAGGCGAGCGTTACAGCCTCAAGGACGCGATCTGCGAGCCCAAGCCGGTCTCCAAGCCCCGCCCCACCATCTACGCCGGCGGCGAGAGTGAGACTGCCAAGACGATGATCGCAACCCAGTGCGACGCCTACGTCATGCACGGCGATCCGGTGGAGGCCATCGCCCCCAAGATCGCCGACATGTCCGAGCGTCGTGAGCGGGCCGGCGGGACACGCATGCAGTTCGGAATGGCCGCCTTTGCGATCGTCCGCGACAGCGAGGCGGAGGCCAAGCGCGAGCTCGAACGCATCACCCAGCTCCCGCCCAAGCCGCCCAAGGGCTTCGACAATTTCGACCAATGGCTGTCCGGCACCGAGCTCGAGCGCGAACTCAAGCTCCAGGAATACAGCGTCTCCAACCGCGGCCTCCGCCCCAACTTCGTCGGAACGCCGGAGCAGCTGCAGGAGCGCATCGCCGAATATGAGGACGCGGGCCTCGACCTCCTCCTCCTCCAGATGAGCCCCCAGGCCGAAGAAATGGACCGCTTCGCCGCCCAGGTCATCCAGCCCATGAAGGCGGCCGCTTAGGCTTCGAGCGCTGTGCGTCCTTCGAGACGCCGGTTCGACAGGCTCACCGGCTCCTCAGGATGAGCGGGGTTGGGCGTTCGGACCCGCCCTTAGTCCGCTCATCCTGAGGAGGGACTGAGCTTGTCGAAGGCCCGTCTCGAAGGACCGCACGGCCCGTTCGCATGTGAGAACCCCGCGTGCGCAACTCTTGCCGGTACATCGCGTCCGCATTACCCCCCCACCTCAAAGGAGACCCGCCATCGCCCAAGACACCAAGCCTTCGAACCTGATGTGGGGCGGCCGCTTCGGCGGTGGGCCGTCGGCGCTGATGCGTGAGATCAACGCCTCGATCGGCTTCGACAAACGCTTCTGGCGCGAGGACATCCAAGCGTCCAAGGCCCACGCGGCGATGCTCGGCGCCCAAGGCATCGTCTCCGCCGAAGACGCCGCAACCATCGCCCGCGGCCTCGACCAGGTCGCCGCCGAATACGAAGCAAGCGGCGTCCCCGAGGATCAGGCGCTTGAAGACATCCACATGCACGTCGAGGCGCGCCTTGCCGAGCTGATCGGGCCGGTGGCGGGCCGCCTCCACACCGCCCGCTCGCGCAACGACCAGGTCGCGACCGACTTCAAGCTCTGGGTCCGCGCCGCCACCGACAAGGTGGACGCAGGGCTCGCCGCCTTCCAGCGCGTCCTCCTCGCCCGTGCCGAGGAGCATGCCGACAGCGTCATGCCCGGCTTCACCCACCTCCAGTCCGCCCAGCCGGTCACCCTCGGCCACCACCTCATGGCATACCACGAGATGCTGCGCCGCGACCGCTCACGCTTCGCCGACGCCCGCGCCCGCCTAAACGAATGCCCGCTTGGCGCCGCCGCGCTCGCCGGCACCAGCTTCCCGCTCGACCGCCACGCCACCGCCGCCGCTTTGGGCTTCGACCGCCCCACCGCCAACAGCCTCGACAGCGTCTCGGATCGCGATTTCGCGCTCGATTACCTGATGGCCGCCACGCAGTGCAGCCTCCACCTCTCGCGCCTGGCGGAGGAGCTGATCATCTGGGCAAGCCAGCCCTTCGGCTTCGTCTCGCTGCCCGACGCTTTCTCCACCGGCTCCTCGATCATGCCGCAAAAGCGCAATCCCGACGCCGCCGAGCTGGTCCGCGGCCATTCCGGCCGAATCGCCGGTGCGATGACCGCCCTGGTCATGACCATGAAGGGCCTGCCTTTGGCTTACTCCAAGGACATGCAGGACGACAAACCGCCGGTCTTCGAAGCGCACGACCTCCTCATGCTCTCCCTCCAGGCGCTCGCCGGCATGGTCGAGCAGACCGCCTTCCGCACCGAACGCATGCGCGCCGCCGCCGAAACCGGCTTCGCCACCGCCACCGACCTTGCCGACTGGCTGGTGCGCGAGGCCGGAGTGCCGTTCCGGGAGGCGCACCACATCACCGGCGCGGCGGTCAAACGGGCCGAAGCGCTGGGCGTAGACCTGCCCGGCCTGCCGCTGGCCGAACTGCAAGCTATCGAACCGGGGATCACCGACGCGGTGTTCGCCGTTCTCACCCCGGCGGCTTCGGTCGCCAG
>DASVUV010000077.1:0-110122 GCA_036386875.1 Allosphingosinicella sp. | reverse complement strand
GATCTCGCCGACACGATCCGCCGCTTCCGCGACGAGGAGCTCGAGCATCGCGAGACGGCGATCGCCTCGGGCGCGGAAAACACTTTCGGCTACCCCATCCTCTCCTCCCTCATTCGCGCCGGCTGCCGCCTCGCCATCGGGCTTTCGAAAAGGATCTGACAGACATGAAGCTTCTTTTTGCCGCCGCGGCCATTGCCGCCGCCGCTCCCCTCGCGGCGCAGGCGCCCGCTGCCGCGCCCGCCGACCCGAAGATCAGCCAGGTGATCGTTTACGGCAACGACGCCTGCCCTCCGAGCACCGACGATACGATTGTCGTCTGCGCGAAGAAGCCCGAGGGCGAGCGCTACCGCATCCCCGAAAATCTGCGCGGCAACCCGAACGATCCGAAGAACGAGTCGTGGGCAACGAAGGCGACTGAGCTTCAATATGTCGGCCGCTCCGGCATCGGCAGCTGCTCGCCGACCGGCCCCGGCGGCGCCAGCGGCTGCTACAACGACCTCGTCCGCCGCGCCCGCGCCGAGCGGCAGGGCGCCGACAGCGTCAACTGGGACCGGCTGATCGACGAAGCGCGCCAGGAGCGCCTGTCCAAGATCGATCAGCAGGCCCGCGACGACGAAGAAGCGGCAAACAGCCCACGCTAAGCGGCAGAGCCTGGTTAGCACGGGAACAAGCGGACCCGCTCGCGCCGTCCCGTTCGTCTCCAGCCTGAGCCGGCGCGGTAGGCACAGACGCTCCTCGTCATTCCGCGCCCCCCCCCGTTCGTCTCGAGCGAAGTCGAGAGACGGGGGTGAAAGGTGCGCGCCTGCGTTTCTCGACTTCGCTCGAAACGAGCGGACGTGGAGCGGAGCACGGCGCATGTTCTAACTGCGTTCGTTTCTTGACTTCGCTCGAAATGAGCGGGGTTCGGATCGGCCTAGTTCTTATCCGGCCCGGCCCTGCTCCGCGGCGATCCAATCGTCCACCTGCCGCTCGAGTACGTCGAGCGGCACGGAGCCCTGGAGCAGGACCGCGTCGTGAAATCGGCGGATGTCGAAGTTCGGGCCGAGCGCGGCTTCGGCCCTGGCGCGAAGCTCGCGGATCTTGAGTTCCCCGATCTTGTAGCCCAGCGCCTGGGCGGGCCAGCTGATGTAGCGGTTCACTTCCGCGTCGATATTCGCGTCGGACAAGGCGGTGTTCTCGCGCATGAAGGCGACGGCGCGGGCCTTGTCCCAGCCTTTCGAGTGGATGCCGGTGTCGACCACCAGCCGCGCGGCGCGCCAAGCCTGGTAGGAGAGCTGGCCCATCTTCCTGGCGGGCGTGTCGTACAGCCCCATCTCCTCCGCGACCTTCTCCGAGTACAGGCCCCAGCCTTCGGTGAAGGCGGTGAAGGACGTGAAGTTGCGGCGGAAGGGCGGCAGATCGAGCTCCTGCTGAAGCGCGATCTGCTGATGGTGGCCAGGCACCGATTCATGGGCGGTGAGCGCCGGAATTTCCCACAACGGCCGCTGGTCGAGCTTTGACGTGTTGACGTAGTAGGTGCCGGACAAGCCGCTCTCCGGCGCGCCCTGGCCGTAATAGGCCGTGGTGGTGCCCTCGGCGGTTTCGGCGGGGATCTCGCGGAGACCGTAAGGGAGGCGCGGCAGGGTGCGGAAGAAGCTCGGCATCTTGCCGTCGATCGTCTTGGCGACCCGTGCACTCGCGCGGAGCAGCTCTTCGGGCGTCTTCGCGAAGTAAACGGGGTTGGTGCGCAGTTCGGCAATGAACGCCTGGCGCGTTGCGAAGCCGGCTCCCATCGCCACCGCGTCCATCTCGCCGTTGATGCGCTTCGACTCTGCAAGGCCGATCTGGTGGATCTGCTCGGGCGTCAAGTCGGTTGTGGTCTCCTGCCTCACCCGGAACGCGTAATAGTCACGGCCGCCCGGGAGCGCCGAGACGCTGTCCGACCTGGCGCATTTCGGCGCGTATTGGGTGCGGTAGAAGGCGGCATGTTTCGCGTAGGCCGGGTTCACCACTTCGCGGACCAAGCGCTGGGCGCGCGCCTGCAGTACAGTCCATTCCGCCTCGCTTACGTCGCCCGGCCGGGTTCCGAGAAAGGGCTCGTAGAAGCGCGACCTGGTGGGGTCCTGCGCGATAACCCCGCTGATCGACTTTTCCGTATTGCCGAGCACCGAGCAGGGCAGCACCTGGCCCTCCCCTACCGCCTGCGCGGTGATCTTCAGCGCCTCGTCGTTGAGCTTGGGATATTGCGCAAGCCGGGTGAGGTAGCTTTCGAAATCGGCCTTGCTCCGGAACGGCAGGCCGCTCGCCATGCCCGCGAAATTCTGGTGCCAGCCGGCGTACGTGGTGAACAGCATCACCCGCTGCTTGAAACCGTTCGCCTCCACCGCCTCGGCAAGCGAGCGGTGCAGGATCGCCTTGCTGGTCCGATCGGAGGCGCTGAGGCCCGCATCCGCGATGGCGTCGAGCCGCTTCAGGAAAGCGGCGGACTTGGCGGCGCGCCGATCGGCGGCGGCAAGGCTGATTTCCTCGATCCGGTCGTCATGGTCGCGCACGCCGAGCGCGGTGGCGTAGGTCGGCGCTTCGCTGAGCAGCCAGGCGTAATGTTCGTCGAGCAGCGCCTTGAAATCGCCGCTCGGCGCGGCGGCTGCCGGGACAGCGCAAAAGGCGGCGGCGGCAAGCAGAGCGGCGGCAAAGCGGCGGTTCATCTGGGTCTCCGGCAGGCGGTGAATTGCCGCACCCTAGCCGCGCCCGGCTCGCTTGCAAGCAGGCGCGGGAAACAAGGCGCGCTTCGTCCGTTCACCCTTCATGAGCGATAATGTCTATAAAATCATCGAGGTCGTCGGCAGCTCCGAGACCAGCATCGAGGACGCGGTTCAAAAGGCCGTGACTCGCGCCTCCGCCTCCGTCCACGGCTTGCGCTGGTTCGAGGTCAAGGAAACCCGCGGCCATATCGAGGACGGCCGGGTGGCCCATTACCAGGTGACGCTGCGCATCGGCTTCACCCTGGACGACGGCGCCTAACTATTCCCGGCCGCTTGCCTAGTTGCAGGCGCCGAATTGACAATCGTTTCGGGGACGAGTAACCGACCCCTCCCGCGCAGGCATGGTGCCGCGCGGATGTGACGGAGAAAAGCGATGAAGACGCATCGCCAGCATTGCGAAGATATTCGCTTCGCCTCCGTCCGGCTCCTGGCCAAGCGCTAGCCGCTTCGCCGGGCCGGACCCGGCGGCGAGCAAAATTTCCCAATTAAGCATGTAGAGTGGCTGTGCCCGCGCGTCTTCGCGCGCGCCGGCCCGATGGATTGGTCATGGGCGAAAAGCTTCTGACGCAGCGCCTGGTCGTGGCGCTGCGCGAAACCGATGGCGCCGCTTCGCGGACGGCGCAGGCGTTGCTCCAGTGGGCGGCGGACAACCGCGACTGGCTGTGGCCCGCCGACGAAGCGGGCGCACCGGCCAAGAAGGCGAAGAAGCGCAAGGGCGGCGGCAAGATCGAGTGGGACCGGCTGCCCGAACTTGCGCAACGCATCGACACCGACGAGCCGGTCTCCCCGCTGGAAACCAGCCTCGCCGGGGTGAGCGCTATGCTCGGCTTCGATCCGTTCGAGGCAGGGCTGCTCAGCGCCGTGGCGTCGCTGCAGCGGCTGCCGCGGCTGTCGAGCCTGCGCGCCCGGCTGACCCTGGCCGGCGCCGACATGCTGCCGCTGATCGGCCTGATCGCCGGCGCCGGCATGGCGGATGCGGCCGCGCGGGTGCGCCGCGCCGCGCCGGTGGCGCTTGGCCTGATCCGCATCGAAATGGCCCGCTCCGGCGGCTTCACCCTCGACCTCGACTGGCGGTTCGAGAATTTGCTCGATTGCGGTGCGGCGGGTGAAGACCGGATCGTCGAGGCGCTGGTCGGCCTGCCACAGCGGGCGGCGCTCGAGCCCGAAGATTTCGCCGAACACACGCAGAGCCTGGACCTGCTTGCGCGGCTGCTCTCCGGCGCGCTGGAGCGCAAGGCGCCGGGCGTCAACATCCTGATCCACGGGCCACCGGGCACCGGCAAGACCGAGTTCGCCCGCACCCTTGCCGCCTCCGCCCGGGCAGCTTTGTACGCGGTCGGCGAAGCCGATGCGGACGGCGAGGAGCCGACCCGGTGGGAGCGGATCCATGCGCTGAAGCGTGCGCAGCGGCTGCTCGGCAGGCGCTCCGACAGCCTGTTGCTGTTCGACGAGATGGAGGATTTGTTCGCCGCCGCGTCCGAGACTCCCGGCGAGCGGCGGGCCGGCTCCAAGATCTTCGTCAACCGTCTGCTCGAAGACAATGGGGTGCCGACCTTGTGGACCAGCAACGACATTGCCGCGATCGATCCGGCGCACCTGCGGCGGATGAGCTTCGTGCTGCGCATGGATCACCCCTCCGCCCGTGCCCGCACCCGCATCGCCGCGCGTGCCGCAGCGGACGAGGGCGCCGTGGAAGCCGCCGCCGGCCTCGCGCCGCTGCTCGCTCGTGAGGCGGAAAGCGCAAGCGTCGCCCGGGTGGCGCTGCGCAGCGCGGCGCTCGCCGGCGGCGGCGCGGAAGAGGCTGGTGAGGCGGCAGCGTCGCTTCTCCTCGCTATGCGAGGCGGGCGGGCACTGCCCCCGGCGCCCGAAGGCGGCGGGCTGGACCTGTCGCTTTACGAGGCGGACCTGGAGATTGCGCCATTGGTTGAACGGCTCGCGGCGCCGGGCAGCCCGCGTGATTTCTCGCTGCTCCTCACCGGCCCGCCTGGGACCGGGAAAACCGCGCTCGCCGCGCATCTCGCCGAGCGGCTCGACCGGCCGCTCCGGGTGAAGCGCGCCTCCGATCTGCTGTCGAAATGGGTCGGCGGCACCGAAGCGAAGATTGCCGACGCCTTTGCCGAAGCGCGGGAAGACGGCGCGGTGCTGCTGTTCGACGAGGCGGATTCACTGCTTCTCGACCGCGCCGACGCGCAGCGCTCGTGGGAGATCACGCAGGTCAACGAGTTGCTGACCTGGATGGACGCGCATCCCCTGCCCTTCGTCGCAGCGACCAATTACGCGCGGCGGCTCGACCCGGCGGCGCTTCGGCGCTTTGTGTTCAAGATCGAGCTGGAAGCGATGTCGGAGGCCGTGGCGAAGCGCGCATTCCAGCGCTTCTTCGGGCTGCCCGCCCCGGCCGCTCTGCACCAGGTGGCGGGCCTCACCGCCGGCGATTTTGCCGTGGTCAAGCGCCAGCTCCGCCACCGTCCCGCGGCGGAAGCGGCGGACATCGCGGCCCTGCTCGCGGCGGAAATGCGCGCCAAGCCCGAGCGGGCGTCACGGATCGGCTTTTGAAAAGGTGAAAAGCGCCGGGCTCCTTAGATTGCGACGACGAGCTGCAGGCCTTCGATCGCGCTCGTCAGCCCCAGGAACAGGCGCTTGCCCACGATCCTGCCGGCGACATCCTTGCCGATCGCCGCGGCGATGCTGCCGCCTTGCGGCCTGGCGGCGAGGACGGTGCCGTCGGCCGAGACGCTGAGGTTGAGTTCAACCGTGCCGCGCACCTGTGGGTGCGCCTTGGCCAAAGCGGCGCGCAGTTGCGCGAACATCGCGTCATCGAGGCGGAAGCTCGATTCGGTGCCGACCGGGACCATGCCGTTGATCGATGCATCGCGCACCAGCGACCCGGGCTTGCGCAGCGGCGCAGCGCCGGCGAACGGATCGTAGACGCCGCCGCCCGCAACGGCCCCGGAGCCGCCTCCGGGCGCCGCGGATAGCGGCCCGTTCTGAGCCGGTAAGGCGGAGGCGATCCGCGACACGGTCCATTCCGGCGGAGGAAGTTGCGAGGCGGCGGAAACATTCACGGTCACCGGCACGGCAGGAGGGATCTGAGCAGGGGCGGCCTTCGCAGCCGCGGCGGCGGGCGGCTCAGGCGCCGGCTCCGGCGCCGTCAGCATCGTGAGGTTTACCACTTCGGTGGGCTTGGGCTGAGGCTCCACCAGGCCCGGCGCTTCGCCGAGACGGGTCGCGAACACCCACAGGAGCACGATGTGGATGAGCACGGTAAGCACCGTTCCGGCGCTTTTGCCCAGCCGCAGGTCTCGGCCGGCCAACAGAGACTCCAGCATCGGAGCCGCGTTCCTGCGCTGAGCGCGGTCGTCTTCCCGCCAGCTCTGCTGCAACACAAACGCCAAGATTGTCCCTCCCGCGGCGTATCTTAGCGCACCAGCCGCGCACGGCAACCGCCACCGAAGTCACAGACGAACAAAATTCCTTGAATTTCAAAGTGCCATGATTGCGGCACCGCGGCATTGGAGCTAGATTTCCAGATCGGGGGTGGGATTCGAATTGGCGAGTTTTAGCGAGCACCTGCTTGAGCAGAGGTTGCTCGATGCACAGGATTTGACGCGCGCGCAGGAAGTAAGCGCGCGAACCGGGCTCCGGCTTCCGGCGGCGCTCGCGCGTCTGGGTCTCGTCGCGGAAGCCGACATCGCCAGCGCCCTTGCCGCCGTCCACGATCTCCAGATGGTGAGCGCCGCCGACATTCCGCCGCTCGATCCGGAGACCGGCTACAGCTTTCGCTTCCTTGCCCATCACCGGGTGGCGCCGATCGCAAGCGAGGGCGATCGCCTGATCCTGGCGATGGCCGATCCGGAAGACGAAGCGGCGGCGCGCGGAATGGCGTTTGCCGCGGGCGTGCGGGAAATCCTGCCCAGGGTCGCGACCTTTTCCGATATCGACGCGCATCTCGGGCCGGTTCTCCACGCCTCTGCGGAGACGCCCGCCGACGGCGGCTCGGACGAAGACTTCGAACGCATTTTCGAAAGCGAGTCGGAAGCGCCGGTGATCCGGCTCGTCCAGCGCCTGCTTGAAGGCGCCGTGGACCGCCGCGCCTCCGATCTCCACATCGAGCCGATGGCCCGATTCGTGTCGGTGCGCTACCGGGTCGACGGACGCCTGGTCGAGGTCGAGCGCCACCCCGCCGCCCTTGCCGCGCCGATGGCCACCCGGATCAAGGTGCTTGCCGGCCTGGACATTGCCGAATCCCGCCTGCCGCAGGACGGGCGCCTGCGGCTGACCGCGCGCGGCCGCGAAGTCGACGTGCGCGTCTCCACCTCGCCGATCGCGCATGGCGAAAGCATCGTGCTGCGCCTGCTCGGCCGCACCGAAGTGCCGCTGGAGCTCGACCTGCTCGGCCTTCCGCCGGCGGCGCTGGCGAGGCTCGAGCTCGCGCTTGCGCGGCCGCACGGCATCATTTTGCTGACCGGGCCGACCGGCAGCGGCAAGACCACCACCCTGTACGCCGCGATCAACCGCCTGCGCCGGCCGGAGGTCAAGATCCTGACCGTCGAGGATCCGGTCGAGGTGCTGCTGGAAGGCGTCAACCAGGTGCAGGTCCGGCCGGAGATCGAGCTGAGCTACGCGGCGACCCTGCGCGCCTTTTTGCGCCAGGACCCCGACATTCTGATGATCGGCGAGATTCGCGACCTCGAAACCGCGGAGATTGCGCTCCGGGCGGCACTGACCGGGCATCTGGTGCTCTCCACACTGCACACCAACAGCGCGCTTGGCGCCTTCACCCGCTTGGCCGACATCGGCATCGAGCCCTATCTTGCCGCCTCCACGGTGGTCGCCACCATCGCCCAGCGATTGATCCGGGGGGTTTGCGGCGAGTGCGCGGGAACCAGGGCGCCCACCGCCGATGAGATCGCGCTGTTCGCCAGTGCCGAAATCAACGCACCGGCCGTGCTCGCCGTGCCGGCGGGCTGCCCGCGCTGTTCGGAAACCGGCTACCGCGGCCGCCTGCCGCTGATCGAAGTGGTAAGCATCGACGAGCGCATTCAGGCGGCTGTGCGTGAGGGCCGGGTGGAGGAAATCGAGGCGGGCCGGGCGCGCGCCGACACCCTGCTCGGCCACGGCCTTGCGCTTGCCGCCGCCGGCCGGACCAGCCTGGAAGAAGTGCGCCGCGCGGTGGAGCTGGCATGACGCTGTACCGCTGCCTGGTCGTGTCCGCCGACGGCGCAAGCGCGTGGCGCGAGGTCGATGCCGTCGGCGAGGCCGCCGCCGCCGCCCATTTCAGCGCCGCCGGCTTTGTGCCGATCGAGGTACGCAGCGGACGCATGGGCCTGAGCGAGCGGCTCAACCGCCCGGTTCGAGTGGGCGGCGGGCTCGGCCTTGGCGAGCAGGCGCTTGTGCTGACCCAGCTTGCCCTCCTGATCCGCTCCGGCCTTCCGGTTGACCGATCGCTTGACCTGCTGCGCGAGCAGGCGCCCCGCGCGGGCCAGCGCGAATTGCTCAACGAAGCGCTGGGGCGGGTCCGGGCCGGCGGCTCGCTCGCCTCGGCGCTCGAGGCGCGCAAGGCCTTTCCGGCCTATGTGGTAGGCGTGATCCGCTCGGCCGAGCGCTCGGGGCGGCTTGGCGATGCGCTCGGTTCCCTGGCCGGCCGGATGACGCTGGCCGCCGCAACCCGCCGCCAGCTTATCACCGCCCTGACCTATCCGGCAGCAATCCTTGTCGCGACCTTCCTGGCCTTGTTCCTGGTGCTCACCCAGGTAGTGCCGCAGTTCGAGCCGGTGTTCGCCGGCGGCGGCGACCGCCTGCCGCAGCTTACCAGGCTTGTCCTCTCCCTTTCCGCGGCGGTGACCGGCCACGGTTTTGCGCTGCTGCTGCTTACCGCCGGGCCGATCCTGCTCATTTGGCTGCTGCTTCGCTCGCCCGGCGGCAAGGCGTTGATCGCGCGGCACCGCCGCCGCATTCCCGGCGCCGGGCTGCGCGACCAGCACCTCGCCGGCCAGCTTCTCGGCCTGATCGCGACCTTGTTGTCGAACGGCGTGCCGGTGGTCGGCGCCCTGCCGCTGGCGCGCGGCGCGATCGGCAGCGAAACCTGGCGCACGCATCTTGCCGAAGCGGAGCGGCGGGTCCGCGAAGGCGCAAGCCTGTCGCGCGCGCTCTCGGCCGCCGACCTGGTGCCGCGCACCGCGATCCGGCTGATCGAGGTCGGCGAGCGCTCCGGCCGCCTCGCCGAAACCTGCGAGCAAGCGAGCCTGGTGCTCGGCACCGCGGCGCGGGCGCGGATCGAGCGGATCGTCACCCTGGTCAATCCGATCGCAATCGTCAGCCTCGGCGGGCTGGTGGCGATGCTGGTCGGGGGCGTCATGTTGGGAATTTTCGCGATGGGGGATTTCGCCGGATGAAACGGGGCGATTGCAAGCGGGCGGCGGGCGATAGCGGCTTCACCTTGATGGAGATGCTGGTGGTGCTGGTGGTGATCGGCCTGATCGCCGCCGTCGCCATTCCGCAGATCATGCACCTGCTTGGCGGCGCCAAGTCCAAGGCGGCCAAGATCCAGCTGGAAACGCTCAGCCAGAGCCTGTCTTATTACCAGATCGACGTCGGCGGCTACCCGACCACCGAGCAGGGGCTGAAGGCCTTGTGGCAGGCGCCGGGCCAGTTGCCGGGCTGGAACGGACCCTATGTCCGCCGGGAGCAGCAGCTCACCGATCCGTGGGGCAAGCCGTTCGCCTATCGCAGTCCTGGGCAGAAAAGCGCATTTGAGCTGGTGACGCTCGGCGCCGATGGCGTTGCGGGGGGAAGCGGGGAAGATGCCGATCTCAGCGCCGCCGACTAGAAAAGCAGGTTTCACCCTGATCGAGATGCTGGTCGTGCTGACGATCATCGGCCTCGTTGCCGCGGCTGCGGCGGTGCGCCTTGGCGGCCCGCCGGCAGGCGCGGCCCGCCAGCGCGCCGTGCAGACGCTGCGCGTGGCCTTTGCCAAGGCCCGCTCGGACGCATCGGCGACCGGCCGCGCCGCCGCCGTGCGGCCGGCAGCCCTGGTTGCGGAAGCCGCGCTTGGCACCCCGACCTTCCCAGCACCGCCCGGGGAGATCCTCTTCTATCCCGACGGATCGAGCAGCGCCGGCACCGTGTCGCTGCGCGGCAGCGCCGTTCTGGAGATCGACTGGCTGACCGGCGAGGCGCGCGATGCCGGCTGACCGGACCCGGGCCGCGGAGCGCGGCTTCACCCTCATCGAGGTGCTTGTCGCGCTGGTTGCGACCTCGCTGATCCTCGGCATCGTCATGGAGGGCGCGCTGCTCGCCCGCCAGCGCGAAAAAGCAGCCGAGCAGAAGCGCGAGGCGGTGCTCCTCGCCGGCCACCTGGTCGCCGAGGCGCGGGCGGCGGCCTTTGTCCCCGCGGTCCGCGCCGGCCGCGCGGGCGGCCTCGCCTGGGAAGTGCGCGAAACCGCCGCGGCCGCCGATCCGCGCGGCATGTTCGTGCTGTCGGCGATCGCAGTCGGTGTTCGCGGCGCGGATGGGCGGCTGCTGTTCGGCGGTGAGACGCGCGCGCTCAAATCGGCACCGGCGCCCGCGCAATGAACCGCCAGGCCGGCTTCACCCTGATCGAGCTGCTCGCCGCGATGACCGCGGGATCGCTGCTGCTCGCCACCCTCAGCGTTTCCGTCGCGCAGCTCGGCATGCAGCTTTCGCGCAAGCCGGACATCCAGGCCGCCCGCCTCGAAGCCTTCGCGCCGGTGTTCCGGTCACTGCTTGAACAAGCGCAGCCGGGGGAGAAGGGCACCGGCTTCGCGGGCAGCGCGAAGGGGCTGCGCGCGCTGGTCGAGCCGCCCATGGCGGCGGCTCTCGCCGGGCCCATGCGGCTTGATCTTGCAGTCCGCCCCCACGCTACGGGCGAGGCTCTCCACCTGCGCCTGACTCCGCTCGCGCGCGACGCCACCCTCCCCGCCGCCGCCACCGGGGACCGGATCGTCGCCGAGGGCTTCCGCTCGATCCGCTTCGCTTACGCCGCCAAGCCGTCAGGCGCCGCCGCGGGCTTGCCGAAGCTCATCACCATCACCTTCGAAACCGCCGACCAAAAGGTCCGCCACCTCTCCGCCGCCCCCCGCGTCGACTCCGGCGGCACCTGCCGTTTCGATCCCATTTCAATGGCCTGCCGGTGAGCGCCGTCGCCGGATTCAGCAACCAGGCCGGGCAGTTCCTGCGCTGGTGGGGCGGCGAACTTGCCGCTCTGGTCCCCGAGGCAATCCTCGCTCGGCGCAAGCCCAAGCCACGCTCCGACATAAAGATCGGCCCGGAGGGCATCACCATCGACCGGGTTGAGCAGGGTTTGGGTGAGCGGTACGTCGAAATTCGGCGAATTGAAGCGCTGGACGAGGCCGCCTGGGCAGAGCTCGGCGGGGTGATTGCCGGCACCAGGCCGCGCATCGTGCTGGGCGTGCCGGACATCTATCTCGCCTCCCTCAGCCTGCCCGCCGCCGCGCGGGGAAGGCTGAACGCGGCGGTTTCGCTCCATCTTGCGCAGGTCGCGCCGCTTGATCCTTCGCTGCTTGTCTGGACGGCGATTCCGGGGCCGGCCGAAGGCGGGCGGATTTCGGTGTCGATCGCGATGGCGCGCGCGGCGCGGGTGGCCGAGCTGCAAGGCATGTTCGCCGATCATGGCTTGCCGATCCCCTCGATCGCGGCGGAGGGACCGGACGGGCCGGTGGAACTCCAGAGATCCGGCGGGAGCGCAGCAGGCGGCGACGAGGCCCGCGCCAACCGCATCGCCGTCGCCGGAGCCGTGCTTCTGCTCCTCAGCATCCCCTTCACCACCGTTGCCGGGGCCTGGCTGCTGTCCGGAATGGCGGAGGGCGAGACCGAGCGGATCAGCCGCGACATCGCGCCGCGCCTGATCGCCGAACGAAAGGCGGAACGGGACGGGGAGCTTCGCCGCGCCCTTGCCGTCGTTTACGCCCATCCGGCGGCGACGGCGACTGTGGAGGCGCTGGCGCTCGGTGTGCCCGACACGGATTATCTGGAAAGCGCCGCCCGCGCACCCGACGGCACCCTGCAAGCCAGCGTCGACAGCGCCGACGCCGACGCCCTCCGGGCTACGCTTGCCAAAGCCCCACTGCAGCCCCCGCCCGAAGCCGGCGAAGCGGTGCCGATGGAGGAGCGGCCCGGCCGGGTGCGCGTCGAGCTGCGGAGCGTCGGCCGGTGATCGAGAGCTTCTCCCCCCTGACCCGCCGCGTGCTGGCCGTCGGCCTGCTGATCCTCGCTTTGCTGCTCGCAGTGCAGATTTTCAGCCTGGCCGCCGCCGCCGTGGGCACGGCGCTTGGCCGGCTCGAGGACAGCCGCTTCGCTTTGGGGCGGATCGAGGCGGTGCGTGCCCGCCCCTTGCCGCCGCGGGCGCCCCCGCTGCCCCTGGGCCAGTTCCTGCAGGCGGACAGCCACGACACCGCCACTGCCGCAGCCGCGGGACGAATCCGCAGGGCGGCCGGCGGCAGCGGTGTGACCCTTGATGGGATGACGGCTGTTCCGGCCGACCCAGCCAATCCGCGGCTCGTCCGGATATCCTTTGCCGCGCGGGCGGCCGAGCCGGCGCTGCTTGCCTTCATCCAGGCCGTCGAGCGCGAGGATCCGCCGCTGCGTCTCCACGCCTGGAGCATCGCTCGCGCCGCCCCGGGTGCGCCCGAGCTCGTCCTGCAGGCCAGCGCCGTGGTCGCCTGGAGCCCGGCGCAATGAGCCTCGTCCACCCCCGCCTCGTGCTCCTCGCGGTAGCGGCGGTCGCCGCGGTGGCGATGCCGATCCTCCTCCTGCGCGAGGGCGACGCCGCGCCGCGCGCCGGGCGCGCCCGCTTCGCTTTGCCCGCGCCTGCGGTGAGCCCGCTGCCGGCCGGTGCCCTTTCCTTTGCGCTGAGCGCGCCGCCTTTCGACTCGGACCGAAGCCCGGGGAGTGCTCCCGTCGAGGTAGCCGCCCCCGCCGCCGCGGCTCCTCCCCCGCCCCCGCCCCCGCCGGCGCCCCGTCTGGTTGGAGTCGCCGCGGGCGGGCGCGGCCGGGCCGTCGCCCTTGTGCGCGGCGCCGATGGCGAAACAAACGTCCTGAGCCGCGGCCAGAGTGTAGACGGCTGGCGCCTCGTCGCCATCGGCCCGCAGGACGCCCTGTTCGAGCTGAACGGCCGCAGGGAACGCGTCCGTCTTGATTTCGGCAACCGGCAAAGCGGGGCCGCCGCCCCTGGCCCCGCCGCTGGTCCGCCGCCCGTTCTCCAACCCGAAATCCCGCCGCCGCCGGCGCGCTTACCCTGAGGAATGAGTTTCATGCGCCACACGCAGATGCGTTTCGTACCGGCCGCCGCGGCGCTGAGCCTTGCCGCCGCGGGTCTGATCGTGCCGGCGCTGACCGGCGTTGCCTCCCGCGCAGAGGCGGCGCAGAAGAAGCGCGCCACCGAAGAGGGCTATACGCTCGCCTTTGTGGACGCGGACGTGCGGCGGGTGGTGGATGCGGTGCTCGGCGAGATGCTGTCGCTGGATTACAGCGTCGATCCCAAGGTGCAGGGCAACATCACCTTGCGCACCCGCCAGCCGGTGCCGCGCTCGCAGCTCCTGTCGCTGCTCGAAAATGCGCTCCGCTCGGTGGACGCGGTGATAATCGTCGATGGCGCGCGCTACCGGGTGGTGAGCCGCGAGAACGCCCGTGGCCGGGCGCCCGTGGCGGGCGGAGGAACAGGTGGGGCGCCCCAGCCGGGTTCCAGCGCGGCGGGCTACGCAAGCGAGGCGGTGCCGCTGCGCAATGCGGGTGCCAGGGAAATCGCCAAGCTGCTTGAACAGTTCCTCGGCAAGGACGTGGTCGCCGGCGCGGACGAGGCGCGCAACCAGATCGTCATCGTCGGCACAGGCGAGGAGCGCCAGGCAGCCCGCACCCTGATCGCGCGCTTCGACGTCGATGCGCTGTCGAACATGAACTTCGAGCTGATCCGTCTCGAGAGCGTCGACGCGGACACCGTTGCGGAGGAGCTCGAGCGCGTGTTCCAGCCGCCGTTCGACATCATCGGCACAAGGGTGAGGCTGGTGCCGCTGCCTCGGCTGCGCTCCTTGTTGCTGGTCGCGGCGGAGCGCGCCGACATCGACCGGGTCGAGCCCTGGGTTCGGCGGCTGGACGCCGGTGGTTCGGGCAAGCGCAAGCTCTACAGCTATGCGGTGCAGAACGGCCGGGCGCGCGACATAGCGGCGTCCCTGCAGCTCGTTTTGGGCATGGCCGCGCCGGCAGCGGACCCGGGCGGTCGCACCCAGCGGGCGGCGCCGAATGTGGTGCGCGACGCGGAAGCCGCGCCGGACGAGGTAATCGCGCCGCAGACTCCGATCCCGGGCAACGAATCGCCGGTGTTCGGCGCCGCCGCGTCCGGGCCGCGCATCGTGCCCAATGAAGAGAACAATTCGCTGCTCCTTTACGCCACCGGCGAGGAATATGAGTTCATTCGCGAAGCGCTCGACAAGCTCGACCAGCCGGTGGCGCAAGTGCTGATCGAAGCAACGCTCGCCGAGGTGACGCTGACCAACGACCTACGCTACGGGATCAACTTCCGGGCGCTTAGCGGCGATGCCACCTTCGCCAACAGCGGCACGGGGAGCGGCGTTCCGGCCTCGATCTTCCCCGGTTTCTCCGTGTCCCTGCTCGGCTCCAGCGCCCAGGCAGTGCTGAACAGCCTGCAATCCAAGACCAACGTCCGCGTCCTTTCAGCGCCCAAGCTGATGGTGCTCAACAACCAGACGGCAACGCTTCAGGTCGGCGACCAGGTGCCGATCATCACCCAGCAGGCGCAAAGCGTCTCCGCGGCCGGCGCGCCGATCGTCAACACCGTGGAACTGCGCGACACCGGCGTGATCCTTAAAGTAACGCCGCGGGTGAACGACAGCGGGACGATCATTCTCGACATCGCCCAGGAAGTCTCGGACGTGTCGCAGACGACCAGCTCCGGCATCAATTCGCCGACCATCCAGCAGCGGCGGATCGCGTCAACGGTCGCGACGAGATCGGGGCAGATGATCGCGCTCGGCGGCCTTATTCGCGACAGCGTCACCAAGACCAAATCGGGCATCCCGCTGCTTAGCCAGATTCCGATCATCGGCGGCGCCTTCGGTTCGCACGGCAATGTCGGCACCCGCACGGAACTCATCATCCTTATCACGCCCACCGTGGTCCGTTCGCCCGGAGAGGTCGGGGAAGTGGTCGATGCGCTGATCGAGGGGCTCGACCGCACGCGGCCACTGGTCGAAAAAGCGCGGCGGGAGCAGGTTGGTGGCAATCTCCCGAAACAACGATAAGGGTTTCGTGCTGATCGGCGTGATCTGGCTGCTGGTGCTTGCCGGCGCGGTCGGCGCCGCTTTGTTGCTGCGCAGCCTGGGCGAAGCGCGCAACGCCGCCGCCGAAAGCCGCGCCTTGTCCAGCCGCATGGCGCTCGACGGGGCGGCTGAGGCGGCCTTCGCCTCCTTGCTGTTTTACGGCCCGCGCAGCACTCTGGGCAGCGGCGGCGGAAGAGTGGCGATCGGCGCAAGGCAGGTAGAGCTCGGCATCACCAGCGAGGGGCTGCGCTTCGATCTCAACGAAGCCGATCCGCAATTGATCGACCGGGTGCTGCAAGGGCTTAAGCTGCCCCCCGGCGCGCGCAACCGGATCGTCACCGCATTGGCCGAGGCGCGCAGCGTGAACCACCGCATGACGTCGCAAGCGGAACTCCGGCGCCTCCTGGGGCCCGAAGTGGCGGGCTTCGAGGATGTCTTCACGCTTTACTCCGGGCTAAAGCAGCCGGCTACGGCCGAACTGCCCGAAACGCTTGCACGGCGCCTCGCCACTCCCGATCGGGTTGCAGAGCCGGTGGAGATCCGGGCCGGTACGCCGCTCCGCATCGAAGCCCGGCTGGATGGCGGGCCACGGCTGACCGCAGTCGCGCGCCTCACCGGCCAGCAGGACGATCCCATTGCCGTGCAACGCTGGGAACATCGCTGATTGGACCCGATGCGCGCCCCCGGCGTTCCCCATCGACGCACAGAAACGGAGCCCCACTCATGCTGAACCGCCCGGTACCCGACGTGATATTCAAAACCCGCGTACGAGACGAGAGCATCGGCGGCGACAATCCGTTCCGGTGGGAGGATCTCCCCAGCGGGCGCGTATTCGAAGGCAAGCGGGTTGTGCTGTTCAGCCTGCCGGGGGCGTTCACCCCCACCTGCACAACCGAGCAATGCCCGGCATTCGAACTGCTCTATCCGCAATTGCGGACGGCAGGGGCGGACGAGGTGTATTGCATCTCGGTCAACGACGCGTTCGTGATGTACCAATGGGGCAAGCACCTCGGCATCAAGTCGCTCAAGCTGCTGCCCGATGGGTCCGGCGACTTCACGCGCCGCATGGGCATGCTGGTCAAGAAGGACCATCTCGGCTTCGGCCAGCGATCCTGGCGCTACGCGGCCGTTGTCGACGACGGCGTGATCAGCGCCTGGTTCGAGGAGCCGGGGATCAACGACGAGGGTGCGGACGACGACCCCTATGGCGAGAGCGCGCCCGACCGGGTTCTCGAATGGTTGCAGGCCAACCCGCCCCAACAGGGTTGAGGCGGGGCGCTTCAGTGTTCGCCGGTCAGGCGGCGCCTATTTCTGGAAAGCCGCGGCGATCTGCAGCTCCACCTCGTCGCCCACCATGGGAACGCCGAAGCCGAGGCCGAATTCGCTGCGCCGGATCTTGCCGCTCGCCTTGAAGCCGAGATTCTCCTTGCCGCCCATCTCGGCGGGAGCCTTGCCGGCGCCGTAGAAAGTTGCATCGAGAGTGACGGGCCGGACTACGCCGTTGAGCGTCAGGTTGCCGGTGATCTTCGCCTTCTGGCCCTTGGCCACGACCGAAGTGGATACGAAGCGGGCGTCCGAGGCATTGGCGCCGAAGAAGTCCGGCTTGCCGCCGTCCTTGCCCGCCCGGAGGAGGTGCTGGGTGAGGCCGGCGCTGGCCGTCACCACCTTCGACACCGGGATCGTCACGTCGACTTTCGCGGCATTCGGGTTCTTCGGGTTCAAGGTCAACGTGCCGGTCACATCGCCGAAAATGCCGGAATATGGCGAGAAGCCGAGGTGATCGAGGGTCCAGACCACCAGAGTATGGTTCGGATCGAGGGTGTAGGTCCCGGCGGTTACCGCCGCGGGGTTCCTCGATCCCGGGGCGGAGACCGGTGCCTGGGCGACCGCAACCGTTGAGGCGGCGGCGAGCAGAACTGCATAAATAACGCGCATCTTTAAACTCCAATTTTTGTTGCCGGCAGCAGACCACATCGCCCGCAGCCTTGAAAGCCGCCTTTTGCGAAACACGGCGTTGCGGCGGACGCACCCCCTTTCATCCGCAGCATGTCTAGCGCATGGCCGCCGGCCAGCTGAAGGGCTGCGCACGCCAACCCTCAAGTGCATATCGCCGCCGTGTTTTGCGCCAGCGCGGATGGCGAGTTGGCCGTAGAAGTTGAGGGCAAATTGCGAGAGCAAGCCGGAAGCCGGCGACCGTGAAGTGGACGACGGGCCGGCGGCCGGGTCTCCGTTCGTGCCCGTTTCCACGCCGGGACGAGGCTTTTCACCGGCCGCGGCGCGCTAAGCCGGTTCGGCGCAGCCGCTGCGGTGTTCGGTGTTCACCGTCACATCGGCTGCGAAGCCGTATTTCTTGTCAGACATGCCGTCGGAGCAACCCGGCTTAGGGCGGATTTTGAGCTCGAAAGGACGCCCGGCCAGCGTGCCCGACCACGTGCCGCCACCGCGCGCCGCCTTGTATTGGGTCCAGATGCGAGTCCCTTTCTGGTCCTCGGGATGTGAATAGGTGACGCAGCGGCCCTCGACCCTTGCGCTCCAGAACGGCTCGGTGCCGACCGCACGCATAGGGGCGACAGCGAGGCGTTCGCTTCCCTGCATCGCGCACGGGCCGGCAGGGCCGGCAAGCGGCTTGCCCGGTTCACTGGCGGCGGCGACCTTGAGCTGTTCGCCAGCGGCTGGTTCTTTGCTGTCCGACGGAGAAGCCGGCGCGTTTACGCCCACCGACGAACTCGAAACGGCATTGCCTGCAGCGGCCGCCGTGTTGGCGGCTAGTTCGTCATCCACCACGGCGGTGTTTTCAGCGGTTTGCGCCGCAGCCTGGTTGTCAGCTCCTGCTCCATCCCCCTGGCTGCCGCAGCCGGCGAGCAGCAACGACGTGAAGGCCAAGCCCGCGCAAATCCGCATGTTTTCTCTCCCTGACAACCGAACCTTCCACTCCCGCCACGCGACGTCAAGTTAGCCACCGGAAGCCCGGGTGATCCCCGTCCTTCCCCTCCCCGTTTGGAGGGGAAGGATCGGGCAGGTTCGTGGACTTAGCCGCGGCGGCCGTCCCAGTCGCGGCGCTCGAGCCGCAGCCGCTGGCGAAGGGTGTTCACCTGCTGCTCGAGCTGGCGCACCTCGTTGCGGTCGAGGCCGTTGCGGGCGAAGCGGTTGTGGGTCTTTTGCAGCTGCAGCGCGTCGCGGCGCAGGCTGGTCGCTTCCCGCGCGGAGATCGTGCGGCGCTGCTGCGCCCGCTGGATCTGCGTGGTGAGCTGGTTGATGTCGCCCTGGATCTGGCGCTGCACGGCGGGCTGAACGCGCCACATCTGGGCCGAAGCCGGAACGGCGGCGAAGGCGGTGGACATGGCGGCGAGGGAAAGCACGATCTTACGCATGTTACGCTCCTATGGTCTGACGTCTCGATGACGTGAAAACCGATATGGAACCGCCGTGTCGCGTGCCTGTGCCGGGAGGATGGGGAATTTGTCGCAAATTGTACCCGGCCGGCGGCGAAGGTGAGGGCTAGCCGGCCGCTGCAAGGCCCCGCCGCAGATCGGCGATGAGGTCGTCCGGGTCCTCCAGGCCCACGGACAGGCGGAGGAGGTCGTCGGTGATCCCCGCCTCGGCCTGGGCTTCGGGCGGCATGCCACGGTGAGTCATCGACGCAGGCTTGCAGACGAGCGTGGCGAACCCGCCCAGCGAGGAGGCCAGGGTGATGAGGCTCAGGCCGCGCAGGAACGCGGCGGCCCCCCCTGCAACCCGGAAGGCGAGCATGAAGCCGGGGCCGTCCTGCTGGGCCTGGGCGAGGGCGTGCTGCGGGTGGGTGCGGAGGCCGGGATAGTGCACCTCGAGAACCTGCGGTTGCTCTGCCAGCCAGGATGCGAGGCGCATGGCGCTTGCTTCCTGGCGGTCGATTCGGAGGTTGAGCGTTCGGAGGCCGCGCAGGGTCTGCGATGCGTCGTAGGGCGATCCGTTGAGGCCGGCCGCGTTGGACCACCAGCGGATTTGCTCGAGCAGGCCCTCCTCCTTCGCAAGCAGGGCGCCGCCGAACAGGTCGGCATGGCCGTTAAGCGCCTTGGTGGTGGAGTGCATGACGAGGTCGCAGCCAAGGTCCAGCGGGCGTTGCCGGGATGGAGTCGCAAGGGTGTTGTCGGCGATCACCAGCGCACCCTGCGCCTGTGCCTGGGCAGCACGCTTGCGAATGTCGGTGATGCGCAGCAGCGGGTTGCTGGGCGTTTCGATCCACAGCAGCCGGGGTGAGGAGCCGAGCGCGGTTTCGAAGGCGCGATCGTCCTGCATGTCGATGAAGGTGGCCTGGAGCTTGCCTTGGTTCTCCAGCGCCTTGATCAGCCGGTAGGTGCCGCCATAGCAATCGTGCGGGGCCACCACCCTCGCGCCCGCCGGGAGGAGGAGAAGCGCAAGCAAGGTCGCCGATTGGCCGCTGTTGGTGATCACGCCTCCCGCCGCGCCTTCCAGCTCGGACAGCGCGTCGGCGAGCAGGTCGCGGTTGGGGCTGACGGTGCGGGTGTAATCATATTCGGGCTTGGTGTCGGCGTCGGTCCATTCGAAAGTGTCGGACGTCCAGATGGGCGGCGTGATGCTCCGGTAGGCGGGATCGGCGGAGGGCCGCGCGGCGGCGACGACGGTTGCTGGGTTGCGGCGGCTGTTCATCGCTTATTCCTGCACAAGGAAAGGCTTCAGCAGCTCGCCCATCGCCTCTGCCTCCTTCAGGAACATGTCGTGGCCGTAAAGGCAATCGCGCAGGTGCAGGCTGGTAGGACCTCCCAAGCCAGCCGCCAGCGCCTGCATCTGGGCGGGGGGAACGAGCTGGTCGGAGTTGGCGCCGATCAGCAGTGCCGGACAGGCGATGCTTTCGGCCGCCACGCGATGACGGTCGATCGAGGCCGAGAGGCTGAGGAAGCGCTGCGGCGACATGACCGCGCGGAACGCTTCGCCGCGCGCCCGAAGGTAGCGTCCCGGCTCGGAGGGGGACAGCGGGTCTTCCAGGCCAATGCCGGGTGCAAAGCGGACGGCCAGTTCTTCGGGGGTGCGGTAGGTGAGCATCGCGAGGCCTCGGGCGATCGACAAAGCTTCGTCGGCGGCGCTGTTTTCGAGCCCGAGCGCGACGATGCGGCGCTGGAGCTCGCGCACCGCCGTGCCGGCGGCGTGCGGCTCGGCGGCGGCGGAAATGACGGCGATCCTGTCGATCCTACCCGGGAAGAGCGAGGCGAAGGCCAGACCGACCATTCCGCCGTAGGAGGCGCCCACCAGGGCATGGAGCTTCTCGATCCCGGCCACGTCGAGAGCCGCCGCAAGGACGCGCGCCTGATCGTCCGTGGAGGGTGCGCATTTTCCGGTAGCGTCAGCGGCGAAATCCAGGCCGAGGATGCAATGAAGCTCGGGGTCGATCGCGCAACCTTCCCCGACCAGGCCGGGCCACCAGCCTGAACCCCCGCCTTCCCCACGGCAAACGAAGCGATTGCCTGAAATGCCCCCGAGCACCGCGACAGCCGGTGCGCTCGTTCTGCCTGTGATGCGGAGGGTCGTCGTCTCCCCGAACCGGCGGAGATCGGCCGGCAGCGGCACTTCCATATCAAGATAGTCGGAAGGCACGCTCAGCATGCCTGCGCTTTCGCCGTGGGGACGGCGCTCCCCTGCCCCAGGAGTTCGTAGAGGTCCGCAACGATGGCCTCGGCGGTTGCCGCGCCGCCGGCGCCGCGGCCGACGCAGCGGTAGATTCGGCCGTTGGTGAGCCGCACCGCCGCGCAATTCCATTCATCGACCACCGCTGGGAGGGTCTCCACCTCGCGAAGCGGCTGGAGGGTGACGCTTGCTTCGAAGTCGCCGCCTTGGCGTGACGCGCGGGCGACCTGCACCCAGCGTTCGCCGCTTGCCGCGATGCGCAGGGCGGCTGCTTCGTCCAGGCAGTCGGTTGCGACGGGGAAGGCCTGCGGATCGATGCCGGTGGCACGATTGGCGATCAGGCGGAGCTTGGCCGCGGCATCGGAGCCGCTGAGATCGGCATCCGGGTTTTCTTCGGCAAAGCCGCGCTCCTGCGCCTCGGACAAAGCCTGCGCGAAGGACGCTCCTTGCGACAGGCGTTGGAGGATGAAGTTTACGGTTCCGTTGAGAACTCCGATCACCTCGGCGATCTCGCCTGAGGCTCGAGCCTGATCGATCGTTTCCAGAACCGCGGCGCTTCCACCCACCGCAGCGGAGTACAGCAACTGCGATCCGCCGCGCGTGGCGGCGTCGGTGAGCTGGCCGTGGGCGGCGCTGATCACCCGCTTGCTTGCGCTAACGATGCTGACGCCCTTGGGCAGGACGATGTTGCAGAGCAGGCTACCGGTATCCTCGCAGGAGAGTGCATCGACGATGATGTCGGTCTCGCAAGCCAGGAACCGGTCCCTGTCCGACGTGAGCGCCACCGGCGCGGGAACGACGCGCGCCCGATCCGTGTCGCGGACCAGGATGGCGACGATGCGGAAGCCCGGCTCGTTCCGCAGGCGCTCGGCAAGCGCCTGGCCGACGACGCCATAGCCGGCGATCGACACCCGAAGCACCTTGGCGGCCAAAGGCGCTTCCGCCACGCCGCTGACCGGGCCGACGCGGGTCGGGCTGGCGCTGCCAAGCGCTTCCACCTCGATAGGCAGCGACTTATGCGCCGCATAATCGAGCGCCTGCGGCTGGATCAACGGGCGCGCGATGCGCTGGGCTTCCGCCCAGCTTACCTCGGCGAAGCGGCGGGCATCCCGGTGTTGGGCGGGGTCCTGTTCGAATACGCCGTCCACGTCCTTGTAGAGGCGGACGCAGTCGGCTTCGAGCTCGCCGCCAATGAAGATGGCCGAGAAGTCCGATCCGCCGCGGCCGAGCAGCGTGCGCTCGCCCGCTTCGTCGAGGCCGACGAAGCCTGGGACGATCACCACGCCGGTGATGAGGAGCTTGGCGAGCAGCGCCGCCGGCTCCAGCCGCGCCGGCTGAGCGGCGAGGCCGTCTCCGCGGGTGCGAAGCCCGAGCTCCTCGGGGCGGCATATCTCGGCGCGAAGGCCGATCCGGTCGCAGGCGAGGCGAAGCAGGGCCGCGGTGCGCTCCTCGCCGAGCGAGACGAGGTCGGGCACGCCGCGGCAGCCGGCGAGGCCGGTGACCGCCGCCGCCTGGCGGAGCAAAGCGTCCGTCTCTCCGGCAAGCGCCGACACGACGGCGATGATCCGGCGGCCGGCCCGGCGCTGGCGGTAGATTTCGCCGGCAACGCGGGCGAGATCGTCCGGCGACTGCAGGATCGAGCTTCCGAACTTCAGAACGAAGAGGGGCTGGCCCGGCTCGGCGGCAATTGTGCTTTTCGGGGTGTCCAGAATTGCCAAGCTCACGCAATTTCTCCTTCGCTTTTAATCGAAGGACAATGTCGGCTTGGGTCCCGTTTGATTGCCGGTCCGGCCGCATCGTCCCCCGTGGGGAACCGCCACCTTGCCCGAGAAGGGCAGGTTGGCGTGGACCATCTGGCCCACTCTTGATGCACGAGGCCGCCTTGTGAAAAGCGGCTTCGATGGGGGCTGGGTAGGCGATGCTTTCCGGAGCGTCAAGCGGCTCCGCGCAACGTGATCCTCACACCGGAGGGTAGTTTGTTCACCGTGCCCGATTAATCATCAAGCGTGCCATGGAGGTTGGAATGAAGTGGTGGCTGACCGGCTGTTTGATGCTGCCCTGGGCGCCTGCGGCTGCAGCCACGCCTGCGCAGAAAGACGAGGTAGAGGAACAGATCTGCGTCACCATCGGCCACGGATGGTCTGGTACGTTGAACGAAACGGGCGACATACGGACCGCGCCGATTGCGCCAAGCTTCCGCGCCATCATGGACGCGGGAGGTTGCGCCCGATTCCAGCTGATCAAGGAAACGCTGATCGACTGGCACATCGCCTTCGGTGACGAACAGAGCACAACGGTGGCTCTTTCATATCTGCAGACTGAGCTGCTGAAGGACCTGCCTCAGCCCTCCCTTTATGCAGCGGCACTACAGGAAGCACAGCAAGCCGTTCAGCCGAACACAGGCCGAAGCCAAAAGGGAGCACGCGACAGGCGCCGCTTCGAACAGCTTTCCACAGCGGACTACGAGTACAGGCGGGTTGCCCAGACCGCGCTTTCCGCAGCGGAGGAGTTCCGGTCGCTCGCCTTTCTGGATCGCGCCGAGGTGGCAATTCGCGCGCTTCAGGGGCGGGTCGCCGTGCTCGGCGCGGCCGATACCACCGGGGCGGACGCATCCAATCTGGCAGGAGACGCGGCCAGGGCTACGGAATTGCGCATGCGGGCGGCGGTGCTGCGGGCGGATCTCACCCGTTCCGAGGCCGACATCAAGCTAGCCGACACCCTTGTCCGATCGGCCGAACAACCGCTTTTCCGTACCGCGGCGGAGGTGGCGTATAGCGCCGGAGAGAGCTTTTGCGATATCGCGGAGGGCTATGGATCCAAGGTCGAAACGGTTGAACAGGCCTGCCGTGACGACGACTTACTCGAGGAACGGGTCATCGGTTACTGGCGTAGCCGCGCAATGCTGGACCTGGTGATGGGCGCTCCCGAAAACGGAAGCGACGAACTTGCCCTGCGGCTCCTCGAGCAGCGTGACCGACGCTGCTGCGGCCTGAGGATTTCGGGCGACCTGTTCCGCCTGCAACTGATGCTCTCAGACCGCCACCGCCGCGCCTTTGCGAACCCCGCCCTCGCCGGCAAGACCGACCGGTACGAGGAGTGGCAGCAGGCGCTCGACCATCTCGAGCAGGCGCTGCGGATGGCGTCCCCGTCCGAGGCGCCCGCCCGGTTCCGGCGGGTTGCGGAGCGATGGCTGACGATGTGGGATCAATCGGGTGTGGCGCTGGAATCCACGGGCGGCGGTGGCTTGCCGGCATCTCTTCACCGTTATGCCACCTACCTCCGGCGCATTCTGCCGCATCTCGACGCTATTGCCGCCGGCGCGGAATGAACGGCATTGCTGCCGGGCCAACGCCGTTTGGGTGGCCTCTCCCGCCTGGAGCGTCTGTCCTGCGGGCGCTTGTTCGCGCTAGGGCAGGGTGGCTTTGGAGAAAAACGATGAGCGATGGTTCGACGGCGTGGGATGGGGAAATGGTCCGCAGGTGGCTCGGGCGCCGGTTTGAGGCTTCGAAGCTCGACCAGGCGGCGGCGGACCGGCGCGGCTATGAGGCGCGCGACGACTATGACAAGGCCGCGGCCGAGGAATGGGTGTGCCGCGAACTCAAGTCCGCGGATTGCACGAACGATCAGGCGGCGTTCGCCAAGCACCTCAAGGAGCTGATCGGACAGGAAGACTATCCGGTGACGGGCATCCACGACGATGCCCGGTTCGAGCGACATGTCCGCGCCCGGCTTCGGGACCTGGTCAAGATGACCAAGACGAATACGGGATTCGAGAAGATGCTTCGCTATGGGTGAGCGCGGCGCGGCAGGGCATTCGATCTCAGGCCACTGTCGTCACAGCGACAGCCGAAGATGCACCCCGAGATTGTCCTGTTCCAGCGCCAGCCCTCGCCGCCCAAGACTGATCTCGCTGCGTTCAAGCAGCTTGGTGAGCGCCGCCTTCGCTTCGGGCGGCGCGGGGATCTGGGGCTGGTAGCCGGTGCGCAGATTGTCGACGAGCACCGGGTACAGGCGCGCAAGCGGCCCGCCGCTTCCCGCCAGAGCGAAATCCAGTTCCACGCCCAGGCCGTATGGCGGCAAGGTGCCGAACTGGTTGAAGCGCCCACGCGAGTTGAACACGAAATTGCCGATCCCGTAGAGGATCCACTTGCCCCCGTAGCGCTCCACCTCCTGAAAATTGTGGCCGTGGTGTCCGATGACCAGGTCCGCGCCGGCGTCGATCAGGCCGCGGCCGAGCGTCGCCTGCTGCGGTGTGCGCCAGGCGTAGTTCCTGCCCCAATGGGCCGAGGCGACCACGAACAGATCGGGGTAGCGATCGCGCCACCCTTTCACCAATTGGCCGAACCGGTGCGGATCGATCGCCGCGACGCCTGGCCGTCCGGCCGCCGCGTAGTAGCTGTTCGCGCCCTCGAATTCCGGGCGGTGTTCGAACAAAGAGAAGACCGCCACATGCCGGACCGGTGCGCCCGTGGCCGGTATCTGCAACAGCAGCGGGCGCTCGGCCGCGGCGAGATCCGCGCCCGCGCCGATGACCTGGATGTTGTTGGCGGCAAGGACCCGCAGTGTGTCCGCGAGGCCCGGCCGGCCGTAATCCATGCTGTGGTTGTTCGCGAGGCCGACCGCATCGATCCCGACGCGGGCGAGCGCCGGGGGGCCGCCGTCCGGGTTCGTGCGGTGGAGAAAGTGCTTAACGATCGGGCTGACGGTGCGGTTGGTTGCAGGCGTTTCCATGTTGACCAGCGCGAAGTCGGCCCGGCCGATCAGGGGGCGGAGCTTCTCGAAGCTGTAGTCATAGCCCTTTTCGGCGGCGATGCGGGCGCCGCTGTTTTTGTAATTGTCACCATGGTGCACATCGCCGGCGATCAGCAGGCGGTAGCCGGGGGCACGCGGTTCCTCCTCGCCCGGGAAGAGAAACCGGGCGGCCACGCCGCCGGCCGCGAGCGTTCCCGCTCCCAGCAGGAACCCGCGGCGGCCGATTGGGGAATTGCCGGCTACGGCCGCTCTCCCGCGGCGCGCGCTGGGAGGAGCGGCGGAGCCTCGCCTTCGAGGAAGTTGAACATCTTTCGTCCAAGCCCGCCCTTGCGCACCGCCCGCGTCACCGAATGCGGCGTGTTCGGAAGCACTTCCAGGCGCGTGCGGACTCCGCCCCGGCGCTCGGCCTGCTCGTTGACGTGATCAACCCAGTGGCGCGCCCGCTCCAGCCGGGTGCGGCCCTGGGCATCGGCCCGGCCGGTGCGCAGCTGGACATCGCGCTTGGTGTCGTCTTCGCCGACAGTGACGAGCTTCGGCAACCTTAGAAAGGCAGCCACATCCGGCGTCAGGTTCTCGCTTTGCGCGCTCGGCGCGACTCCATAGGGGTATGGCTCCTTTTCGTCGAGCCACGTGTACCAGCCTGGTGAGGAGATCACGAGACGGCGCACCATTCTGGGAAAGAAGAGGCCGAAGCGGTGAACGAACTGCGCGCCGCCCGAAAAGCCCATCAGGTCGACCGGGGCTTGCGGCCGGCCGATGCGGGTGAAAGCCTGTCCAAGGGCCGCCACCAGCGCGCGGGCGGATTCCAGCGGGGCTTTGGAACTGCCGAGGCGCTGATATTCGTCGAAGACATCGTCGTCGAAATCCGGAGTCATCAACGGGCGGCCATGCTCCGCCGCATCGACGGCGAGCAGTTCGATCAATGTTTCCGGCTTCGTGCTGACACCGTGGACGAGGACGAGCAGCGGCTTGGGCGTATCGGACGCGGGCAGGAACAGATGATATTTCAACGGTGGACCGGCCACATTCTTCCCTCCCGAACTCCTCGGCGCGATCAGCGCCAACGCGCTTGCCGCGCCGATGAAGCCGCGCCTGCTGAACTCGCCACCTTGCCGCCCGGTCATTGAACCCGTTCGCCTTCTTGTAAATGCCGGCCCCGAAGGTCAGCCGAGCGACGGTACCAGATTTTGCACGGCGGCGTCCGGGAAGCTGGCCGTTCCGGCACGCTGCTCGGCCAGGCGGCCTCCTTCGAGCCGCCAGACCCTGTCCATGCGCTCCGCCTCGGCGGGATCGTGCGTGGCGAGGAACACGGTGCCGGGATAGCGGCTGACCACCTGGAAGAACAGCTCCACGCTGTGCGCGTCGAGATTGGCGGTGGGTTCGTCGAGCAGCAGGATGCGAGGATAGCCCATGATCGCACGGGCCAGCGCCAGCCGCTGCCGCTCGCCGGCGGACAGGTTTTTGCCGCCTTCGGTGATCCAGGTCTCGAGCCCGTCGGGCAGCGCCTGCACCATGTCGTCGAGCCCGCAGGCGCCCAGCACCTGCCAGATCTCCGCTTCGCTTGCGGACGGCCGGCGATAGGTGACGTTGCGGCGGATGGAGCCGCGCATCAGCGGCAGATCGCCGCTGACCATGCCGATCTCGCGGACGGAGGAATCGAGGGTGGAGGAAGCAAGCGGCGTTCCGTCGATCAGCACCTCGCCCTCGCTGGGCTCGGCCAGCCGCCCGATGAGCCCGAGAAGGGTCGATTTGCCGGCGCCCGACGGCCCGACCACCGCGATCCGCTCGCCCGGCTGAGCGGTGGCGCTGATGCCGTGCAGCGCCAATGGCACATGGACGTTGTCGAACTGCACCTTGCCGCGGCGTACCTTGAGCCGCCCGTGGAGCGGGCTTGCCAGTGGCCTGCTGCCGCTGACGAGAAACTGCATGATCTTTTTGCGGGAAATGGAGGCGCGGCGCCAGTAATCGTGGGCGAAGCCGATCGCCCGCACCGGTCCGCCGAGGTGGCGGGCGCCCGTTGCGGCGGCGACCAGCATTCCCAGCGAGATATAGCCTTCGGAAAGCTCGTAAAGGCCGGCGAGCAGCACCGCCACGACCGCGATCCAGCCCGCGCCGGCCGAGACGCCGCGCATCCGGCCCCGGACCCGCGCCTCGCGGATCAGCGCGGTCGTCATGGCATCGTTCTGCTGCGACAGGCGGCTATATTCCCCCCCTGCCCGCCCGAAGAGCTGGACGACCGCGAGCGTGTTGATCTGCTCGTCGATGTTGCTTGCAAGGAGCGAGCGGCGGCGGCGCACGACGGCGGTCAGGCGGCGAAGGCGGCGCCCCAGCGTCAGCGATAGGGCCGCGCCGATGCCGAGCACGAGGGCGGCGCTCATCGCCATCAGCGGGCTGATCCACGCGATCGCGCCAAGGCCGCCGAGCAGGACAATGCCGCCGATCGTGCCGCGGCCGATGCCGCGGCTGATCCAGGTCCGCAACATGGTGAGATCGCCCGTGAGCCGCAGCAGCAGGCTGCCGCGCGAGCGGTGCTGGATCTGGCGCGGCGCCATCCCGAGCATGTGGCGGTAGATCGTCATCCGCAGGCGGCGCACGGTGTTGAAGCCGATCCGCTCGCAGGCGCTGAACTCCACCGCGCGCATCGCGGCGTTGGCGAGCGCGACCAGCAACAGGCCGCCGAGCCAGGGCAAAGGGACGGTCATGTCGCCGCGCATGGCGGCGATCGCATCGACGGCGCGCCACAGGAGCAACACCCAGGCGATCAGGATTGCCGCCTGAGCAACGCCGAGCGCAAGAATGACGGCAAGTTCGGCGGGCTTCAGGAAGAACAAGCGCGGCGGGCGGGGCACTTATGCGCTCCCGGCGCTTTGGGCGGTCTCACGGTAGGCGGCGGCGGGGGGAGGTGCCGGGGCTGGCGCTACCTCCGCGGCGACATCCAGGCCAACCAGCCGGGGCGCCATCGCGGGATCGCCCAGCTCCGCCTTGGTGAAGATCGGCGCATCGATGTGGCGCGTCGCTTCACGGATCAGAAGCTCCGAGCCGGTCAGCTTCCCGGACACGCCAAGCACGGGAATGCCGAGGGACCTGAGCTCGCGCACGCCCTCCGCCGCGCCCATAGCTTCGCCGGCCGCGAAGAAAACGCCGTCGATGGAGTCGCGGAAGAATGCGGAGCGGATGAGTTCGGCATTCTGGTCGTGGAACAGGCCGTCCGCGACTTCGACAAGGATGACGCCGCAGCCATCCGCGGTGAGGTGCTCGATCAGGGTCAGCGCGGCCGCCTCGATCTCGGCGCCCGGGATCTTGTAGGTGGAGGAATAGCCGGCGTCGGTGAAGTCGAGCACGCGGTGCGCGCCGGCGTCCGCCATTACCCAGTAATCGCCGCCGGAACCGGTGCCGGTAATCTTGACCGCCCCGGGCTTCAGGCCCGCACGGCTGAGGCCGGCGGTGAGATAGCGGTTGGTGGTCGTCTTGCCGGAATTCATTGAGGTGCCGAGGACCGCGACCGTGCGCGGGCGGGGCATCGGCGCGTCGAGGCGGGGGAGCGCGAACTGACGCAGGTTGAGCGGCGTGCCGCGGGCATCGCCGATCAGGCCGATCGGGGTGATGTGGCTGGCCTGGCGGATGCCGGAGGTGCGCGACAGCATCCGCGAGGCGACGCCGCCGGTGGCGACGAGGTTGGTTGGGCCAAGATCGTGCGGCACTTCCGCCTCGAACTGGTCGGTGGCGTAGCGGTCGCCGTAAGCGACAATGATCTCGTCGCCGGGGTGGAGCGCCGCCTTGCGGCCGTTGGCGAGTTCGATCCGGGTCTGGTGAAGGAGGCGGTCGACTCGGGCGAGGACGAGATCGCCGGTGCGCGGGCGGATCGCTCCGGAAACCAGCGTTTGCATTGCTTCCGCGGGAACGCGGCGGGTGGTGAAGGCGGCCTTGGCGCCGTGCCGCCGCGTCTGATCAAACGGCACGACCGATACCGCCTTTCGGCTCGGCTTTGCAGGCTGGTTCGGCGCCGTATTGCGGAAGAAGATGCCTGGGCCGTCCATTGCCGGACTCGTGTCGGTGAGGTGGGGCACGCTTCGCCTTCTATCGTCGGAGCCGGCATCGTTTGCGGGACACGTTCCGTTCAATGGCGAGCGGGCGCCGTTCGAAGCAGCGGACTGAGGCACGGATCGGGCAGCATCGGCCAGTTCCAGCGCCGGCTCGCGCGCCGGCGGAGCGAGGAATGGCTGCAGGTTTTCGGGAACCGGACGCCCGGCAAGCGAGCGCTTCACCTCCCGCAAGGTCTCGAACGGGATGTCGCGATGGTGTTCGCGCAGATAAAGCTGGCCGTGCAGAACGTCGCTTCGCGGCGCGTCGCCGAGCTGCACGAGCAGATCGAGAATCTGGCGCCACTTGCCTACCCGCACGCTGAGGCGCGAGTCCGGCTGCTGCAGGATGGTGGCCAGCCTGTCGTCAAAGTGGAGGTGCGCCACTTTTAGGCCTGGATGCGCGGCTTGGACGCGCGCGGGCTCACGCGGCGCGTTACCCCCGAGTCAAGTTTCTGAAAGGTGCGGACAATCTGGCTGGTCACGAAGGATCTCTCTCCGCGCGTTAATCCTTTGGTAACCAGCTTGTTCCGCCCGCACGGGCGCGAGCGCAGGAGGTGTAACGATTCGGGACGATACCGAACCTAATTCCGTGACTCTGGGTTAGAAACGATAGCCCGCGGTCAAGGTTGCGCGGCGGTCGTCGCCGTCCTCGGCTGGATCGTTCGACTCGCGAAGGCCGTATTGCAGCCGTCCGCGCAGAAGCAGGCCCGAGCGGAAGTCGTGCAGCAGCTGCAGGTCCGGCGTGAGGACGCTGTCGCTGCGCCGCTCCCCATTGGGCGCCACGCGATCGTCGAACTTCCACCAGCGCGCGCTCCCGCCGACTCGAAGCTGGGTCTGCGAACCGAGGGGATGCTGGTAGAACGCCTCCAGGATCGTGCGGTGATAGCCGCGGCGCAGGTCGGCGCTGTCGATGTCCTCATAGCGCAGCTCGGTGGAGAAGAACTGGTCGCGCGCAATGCGGTAGCGATATTCGGCGCCGGCGAACGGCCCGCTCGATTCGCTGCCGGTGCTGTCGTCATAATCGCGCCAGCGCCAACCGCCGGTTAGGCGGAAGCGGTGATCGCCGGGGCTGTATTCGGCCATCGTGAGCACTTCGGCCTGATCGGCGGAGCGGAATTCCAGCGTTGCGAGGTTGGTGGCATAGGCGATCCGGGCGGAGAGCCGGAAATCGTCGGCGACTTCCCCTCCGTAGCGGAGCGCAAGGCGGTTGCTCCACCGGTCCGGCCGGTCGTCGTCTTCGTACAGGTAGGCGGCGCTGTCGTAGGACAAGCGGAATTCGCCTACGGAGGTCTCGCGTTCGTAGTCGAGGCCGCCCCGCAGGATGAAGCCGGAACGTGCCGCCTCGTCTTCATCGTCGCCGCGGTCCGACGCCGCAACGGCGGAGACCGAGATTTCGCCGCTGAGGTCGGAGTTGTCGTCGCGAGGCTGGTCGCGGCGTTCCTGTGCCGAAGCTGCGGACAGGCCGGCGACGGATGCGATGATCCCCAGCCCCATCACTGCCAATTTGCTCAACGAAGCCATTTTCGCTCTTTCACTTCAATCCGGCACCCATAGGCCATAAAGCCTAACGGAAGCTTCAACGCGGGTCACGGGCATCGGTTCTGGCCCTCGTCCCAGCATCGGACACCCTACGAGCGGCGCCAAGGAGACCTCAGAATGCCGAAGATCATCGCCGCGCGGACGATCGTCACCTGTCCCGGGCGCAATTTCGTGACGTTGAAGATCGAAACGGAGGACGGCGTCACCGGATTGGGCGATGCGACTCTGAACGGGCGCGAGCTTGCCGTGGAAAGCTATTTGACCGACCACATCATCCCCTGCCTGATCGGCCGCGACGCCCACCGGATCGAGGATGTCTGGCAATATCTCTATCGCGGCGCGTACTGGCGGCGCGGGCCGGTGACGATGACGGCGATCGCCGCGGTCGACATGGCCTTGTGGGACATCAAGGGGAAGCTGGCGGGCCTGCCCGTTTACCAGTTGCTCGGCGGCGCGGCGCGGGAGGGGGTGATGGTGTACGGCCACGCCAACGGTGTTTCGATCGAGGATACGGTTGCGGAGGCGGAGCGCTACGCCAAGGCGGGGTACAAGGCGATCCGGCTGCAGTCGGGCGTTCCGGGCCTTGCCTCCACCTACGGCGTTTCCAAGGACCGGATGTTCTACGAGCCGGCCGACGCCGAGCTGCCGACCGAGAATTTGTGGTCGACGGAAAAGTATATGCGGGTGGTGCCGGAGCTGTTCGCGGCGGCGCGCGACCGGCTCGGCTGGGATGTCCACCTGCTCCACGACGTCCACCACCGGTTGAAGCCCATCGAGGCGGCGCGGCTCGGCAAGGACCTTGAGCCGTACAGGCCGTTCTGGATGGAGGATGCGGTGCCCGCAGACAATCAGGAGAGCTTTCGCCTGATCCGCCAGCACACCACCACGCCGCTTGCGGTGGGGGAGATCTTCAACTCGATCTGGGACGCCAAGCAGCTGATCAGCGAGCAGTTGATCGACTATATCCGCGCCACCGTAGTGCATGCCGGCGGCATCACGCACCTGCGCCGGATCGCCGCTTTTGCCGACATGTACAACGTCCGCACCGGCTGCCACGGCGCCACCGATCTGTCGCCGGTGGCGATGGCGGCAGCGCTGCATTTCGACCTGTCGGTGCCCAATTTCGGAATTCAGGAATATATGCGGCACACCGACGCCACGGATGCGGTGTTCCCGCATTCGTATAGCTTCAAGGAAGGATCGCTGCACCCGGGCGACGCGCCTGGGCTGGGCGTGGACATCGACGAGGAACTGGCCGCGACTTACCCCTACAAACGCGCCTATCTGCCGGTGAACCGCCTCGAAGACGGGTCGATGCACGACTGGTAGCGGTACGAGCCTACGCTGCGCGTTGCCCAGCGGGATCGACCAATGGCGGCGCCGCTGCCCATTTGCCCGCTTCGTTTTTGATCAGCGGCTGGCCGCACTCCTCGCAGATACCGACAAGGTGCCCGGGCTTTCGCGCAACGGAGGCGAGCGAGGGGCGGTGGCGGCCAAAGGTGCAGAACAGGCTCATGCCCCGAATATAGCGCCTGCGGGTGCGAAGATCACCTACAAGCTTCGAATCGCACCGAATTCCCGCGCCTGTGGCCTTGGGGACTCACCGGCCGAAGTTCGGAAGGCGACTCGACCCGCTTGCGCGGCGCGATGCTTTGTAGTGAAGGGCGCCTATGAGATGGAACAAGCGTCAAAAGGTCGAGCGGCCTGAATACCCCAAACTGATCCCCGTCAGCGGAACGGTGGAGGAAGCGAGCAAGATCCTGGCGCTGATCCATGCGCACGATCCGGACGCCGCGATCATGGATGGCGGCGAACGCGGCGCATTCCTCAAGGTCCACAACGAAGCCGCCGCCGCCGCCGCGACGGCTGAGAAACGGGACTTCCCGCTGGCGTAAGGCGCCGGCGCGCGCCTAGCCGGAGTTCCGCAGCCCGGTTGCGATGGCGTTGATGGAGAGCTGGATACCCTCGGCAATGCGCGGGTCGGCCTCGCCTGCACGATGGCGGCGCAGCAACTCGACCTGCAGCAGGTTGAGCGGCTCGATATAGGGCAGGCGAAGGCGGATCGAGGCCTCCAGTGCCGGCTGCCGTTCAAGCAGGCGCGACTGGCCGGTGACGGACAGGACGCCGTCACGGGTTCGCTGCCAGCCGTCGCGAATCCGCCCGAAGATCGCGGCGCGGGCCGCCTCATCCTTGACCAGGCCGGCGTAGGAAGCCGCGATCTCCAGGTCCGTTTTGGCGAGCACCATTTCAAGATTTTCCAGCGTGGTGCGGAAGAACGGCCAGGCAGCGCTCATTTCCCGAAGGAGGCCGGGGTCGCCGAACCGCTCCAGCGCGTCGCCGGCGCCGTACCAGCCGGGGAGCATCACCCGAGCCTGCGACCAGCTGAACACCCAGGGGATGGCGCGCAGGTCCTCGATCCGGTCCGACGCGCTTCGGCTCGGCGGGCGCGATCCGATCTTGAGTTGCGCGATTTCGGCGATGGGGGTCATCTGGCGGAAAAAGGTTCGGAAGCCCTCCGTGCCGTAGACAAGATCGCGATACGCCCGGAAGGCCTCGGCCGAGAGGCGCTCCATCGCCTCCAGGAAGCGGGCGTGCTCCTTTGCGGGGAGCGGCTCGGGCTTGAGGCTGGCGAGCAGAATGGCGGACGCCATGGACTCGAGGTTGGCGGCGGCGCTGTCGGCGGTGCCGTATTTGGCGGCGATCATCTCCCCCTGCTCGGTGATGCGGATGCGTCCGTTGACCGTGCCCTTGGGCTGGGCGCGGATGGCATCGAAGCTGGAGCCGCCGCCCCGCCCCACCGCGCCGCCGCGGCCGTGGAAGAGCTGCATCGTCGTGCCGCTCTCCCGGAACACCGATGCAAGCGCGAGGCTGGCCTTGTGCAGGCTCCACACCGACGTGAGGTAGCCGCCGTCCTTGTTGCTGTCCGAATAGCCGACCATCACCTCCTGGTGGCCGCGCGCGGCGGTGAGCGCCGCGATTTCGGGCAGGCCGAGCCACGCGGACATGATCTCCGGCGCCCGTTCCAGATCCCCGATCGTTTCGAACAACGGCACCGCCATGATCGCGGCGTGCGGCGGATTGCCCGGCCGGTAGAGGCCGGCCTCCTTCAGCAGCACGTGCACCTCGAGGAGGTCCGACACGCTCTCCGCCTTGGAGATGTTGTAGGTGGTGATCGCCGCCGACCCGTAGCGGGCGTGCGCTTCGGCGGCGGCGCGCACGATCGCCAGTTCGGACTGGGTTTCCTCCGAGTAGGAAGCGAAGGGGCTGGCGAGCAGGCGGCCGCCGGCCAGTTCGCGGCGGAGCAGCGCCACCCGCGCCGGCTCGTCCAGTGCTTCGTAGCCGGCTTCGACGCCGGCGGCGCGAAGCAGCTCGGCGACGACTCGGGCATGGACTTCGGAGTTCTGACGCAGGTCCAGCGCGGCGAGGTGGAAGCCGAACGTCTCCACCGCGCGCAGCAGCCGCGCCAGCGCCGCGCCGCCGAGCTCGCCGAGGCCTTCCGACAGGATCAGAAGGTCGGCATGCAGCGCCTCGGGCGTGTCGTAGGAAATGCCCTCGACAGCGGCGGGCCTGCCCGGTTTGCGGCCGGTGAGATCCCGGTAGGTCGCGGCGAGGCGGCCGTAAATGCCGATCAAGGCGCGCCGGTAGGGCTCGTCGGATCGCGCCGGGCTTTCGTCGCCGGAAGCCTCGGCGAGGGCCTGCACGGCTTCGCTGACGGTCGCGAGTTCGAGCGAAACCGACAGCTCGGCGCCGAGCGCATGGACCTCCTCCAGATAGAAGGACAACAAGGCCTCGGCGCTTCCCGCGAGTGCCTTGCGCAGGGTTTCCGCATTGACGAACGGATTGCCGTCGCGGTCGCCGCCGATCCAGGTGCCAAGCCTGAGGAAGCTCGGCGGCCGTTGACCCAGCGCCCGTTCCCAGCGCGCGTAAAGCGAGGGCAGCACCGGCAGGAACACTTCGCGCAGGTAGCTCAGCGCGATCTCGATCTCGTCGGCGACGAACAGGCGCTCGCGGCGAAGCGGGCGGGTTTGCCAGAGCAAGGCGATCTGGCGGAGGAGCGCCGCCTCCACCGGCTCGCCGTCGGGCGTCTCCGCGCGTCCCATGTCGCGCTGCAGAAGCAGGCCCGCGATCTTGTTGCGGTGATCGATCATCGTCTTGCGGCGCACCTCGGTGGGATGCGCGGTCAGCACCGGTACGACCAAAGCGCGCTTCAGCAAATCGGCGGCGGCCTGCTTCGAGACCCCCTCGTCGCCCAGGATCTCCAGAGCCTCGGCGACCAGGACGCGCCGCTCCACCGCAACGCCCTGCCGGTCCTCGGCGAGGTTGGCGAGCATCGAGAACAGCATGAAGCCCCGCACAAAGGCGAGCATGTCGTCGAGTCCGAGGCGATCGAGCCCCAGATCGACCGCATCCGCTCCCGCCAGCCCACGGTGACGGTCCACCGAGGCCGCGCGGATATATTCGATCCGCCGGTAGAGCGCGTCACCGCCCTGTTCGCGGATCACATCGCCGAGAAGCTTGCCGAGATAGCGCAGGTCGGCATTCTGCTCCAGGTCCGCCGCCACGTCGTTTCTCCTCGTGCTTTTGCCCGTTTCCGGTCAACGCGACCCGTAGGCGGTTTTCTCCGGGGCCGGGAGGAGCCTATTTCAAGGCTTCGATGAGCTTGGCCATGTTCGCGATGTAGGCGCTGGTGGAGATGCCGATCACCGGCTTGTCGGTGGTGAAAGGCGAGGTATCGCTCGCATCGCCGACGTGGGTGGTGCGGTAATCTCCCGGCGCCGGGGTGGCGGGCCCGGGGCCGATATAGGGGTTGCTGGTCGCGACCAGCGGCGTCGGCCACCAGCCCTGTGCGTTGAGGCTTCGGACCAGATCGCGCGGCCCGGCGTCGCGGCTTCCGGCGTTGAGGTCGGAGCCGGTGAGGCCGCCGCTGACGAAGTAGCGGGGCAACGGCGGCGGGTCGGCGGCAACGAGGGGCGAGTTCTTCGCCAGTTCGTCGGGCGAGGTCTGGAGAACCGCTTCGTACTCCCGCCGAAGCTTGACGGTGTCGACGTTGCGGAAGGCGCTGTAGTGGCCGAGCGTCGCTTCGGGATTATAGTCCCAATAGTACTCGCCGTTGACGACGTTGGAGCCGCGGCGGTGGACGTAGATCGGCTTGTTGGTGCCGATTTCGACAAATGTCGGGAAGTTGCGGCCCTGGCGCGGTTCGGGCAGGCGCACCGATTCAAGCCACGCAATGGCTTCGGGGATGCGGGCAAGGAAGCGCCGGTCGCCTGTCATCCGGTAGAAAGCCATGAGCTGCTCGACGTTGGACGCTGTGGTCGCGGTGTGGAGCGCTTCTGGCTCGTAGGTCCGTGCGGCGGCTGGCTTCAGGTCCAGCGTGTATTGCAGCGCCCATCCGGCCTGCGGCGCGCCTCCTTGGGTAAGCAGGTAGATGTTCATGCCGCGGTGAATGGCGTCGAGCGCGCGGGTGTCGCCGAGGTGCTGGTAGACCATTAGCAGGAATTTGACGTTCTCGGCGGCGACATCGTCGTTGAAGGTGATGTAGCTCTGGTAGCCCGGATAATTGGGATCATAGGGCCAGCGCTGCGGCCAGCCGCCGATCGGATACTGGCTTTCGAGGACGAAGTTGACCGCGCGCTCGAGCGCCGGGCGGTATTTGGGATCGCGCTTTTCGAGGTAGAGGCGGAGCAGGAACTGGGCGGCCTCGGAAGTGCCCATGTCATCAAAGGTGCTGTTGTCGGCGGCGTGCTGGAATTCCTCCATCCGCCAGGCGTTCTTGCCGATGGTTTCATACCAGTGCTTGGTGGAGGACGGGCCCGCGAAGTCGATGAAGTAGTTCCAGCCGCCCGAGCGGTGCTGGCCCGCGATCAGCGCGCCGGCGACCTTCTCGGCCGAGTGGTAATAATATTCGTCCTTTGTCGCGTGATACGCGTCGAGGAACAGGTGGCCGACGGTGGCGGTGCCCGGCGGCTGGACCCAGATCATCGACTTCTTGGCCTCGATCTCGCCCCAGCGGCGCGACATGTCGGGCAGATAGGACCAGACGTAGCCGCCTTCGGTGGAGGCTTCCTCGACCATGAAGCGGGTGGCGCGCTTCATGGTGCGCTCGATCTCGTCGCGGCTCTGCGCGTTCGCTGGCGCGGCGAGGCCGAACAGGAGGAGGATGAGGGCGAGCAGCTTGGTCATGCGAACAATCCCTTTTTTCGGCCCCAGGCGAAGAACACATCTTCCCAGCCTTCAACGGTTTTGCCCCTGGCGAGGCGCAGGCCGAAGCCGTGGCCGCCGTCGGCGTAGAGGTGGGTTTCCACCGGCACCTTCTTCGCAACCAAAGCGGCGCGAAGCAGGAGGGTGTTTTGGACAACGACCGAGGCGTCGTCCTCGGCGTGGAGGAGGAATACGGGCGGCGCGTTGGCCGGCACGTTTTCGTGCGGTGCGTGCGCCCGCTCCCGCTCCGGCGAGGCGTTCTCGCCGATCAGGTTCTTGCGCGAGCCGGCGTGGGCGGTTGGGAGCGTCATCGACACCACCGGGTAGATCGGCGCCGCGAAATCCGGGCGGGCGGAAAGGCGGTCGGCGGCGTCCACCGGCGTGTAGACCTTTGAGTCGAAGCGGGTGAGGAGATCGGAGCACAAGTGGCCGCCCGCCGAGAAGCCCATGGCGCAGACCTTGCGCGCATCGATGCCGAAGCCCTTGGCGCGGTGGCGGATCAGGCGCATCGCGCGCTGGGCGTCGGCAAGGGGCGTGTCCGGCCCGGCCGCCCAGCCTTCGTGGGGCAGGCGGTAGAAGAGCACGAAGGCGGTGACCCCGCGGGCGGCGAGCAGGCGGGCCATTTCATAGCCCTCCTTGTCGATCACCACCCAATTGTAGCCGCCGCCCGGGGTGATCAGCACCGCCGCTCCGGTGGGGCGGGTGGGGCGGAAGACGGTCATGCGCGGCCGCCAAATGCCGAACACGTAGCGATCGTTATACGCCTTGTCCTTGCTGCGCTCCTTCACCGTCTCGACCGGCAGGGTGGCCGGGGCCCCGGGGGCGCCCCTGGGCCAGAGATCAATGGTCTCGGTGGGGTCGGGCAGCGTCATGTGCGGCGACTCGGGCGTGGCGGGCGGGCGGGTCTGCGCGCCCGCCCGGGCGGCGATGCCCAAAGCAAGGGTGCCGAGCAAGGCGGTGCGGCGATCGATGGTGTTCATTGGCTCATGGTACCAGAAGCCGGCGCATCGCCGGGGCCTGCCGTGCCGCTTCCTGCGCCACCATTGCGGCGAAGAAATCGGCGCCGACGCGTCCGAGGTGGGTGTAATCAAAGGCAAGGCGCGCCTGGCCGAGCGGCTCGGCGGCGGCATTGTCCTGGGCGGCGGGAGCGGAAGTTCCTGCTTCGGCGGGTGCGGCGGGTGCGGCGCCCGTCGAGGCTGGAACCGTCGTGCCGGTCAGCGCCGCGGCGGCGACTTCTGGCGATGGCGCGGCTTGGGCAAAGCGGGCGGCGAGCGCCGGGCCCATCGCCTGCACCGCTGCCACGCTCAGCCTGTTGAGATCGACCAGCGGCGTGCCGGTTTCGGCGGCGACGCGGCGTACCGCTTCGGCCCAGGGCTCGAGATCGGTGGTGAGGGTGCCGGCGGTGAACTGCCGGCGGGTGAGCGGCGTCAGGAGCACGGGCTTCGCACCAACGGCGCGCGCCTCGGCGACGTAGCGGCGCAGGTTGGCGGGGAATTCGGTCTGGAGATCGGTGGAGCGGCCGGGCTTACCCGGTTGGTCGTTGTGGCCGAACTGGATCAGCACCCAGATGTCGGCATAACCCGCCGTTTTCATTTCGGAGAGCGCGATGTTCCACGATCCTTCGGCGCGGTAGCTGCCCGAGCTGCGCCCGCCGCGGCCGAGGTTCACGCAGGCTGCGCTGGAGGTAACGTGAAAGGCGCAGAAGCTTGGGCCCCAGCCGCCGATTACCGCCGTGGTCGAATCGCCGACCAGGATGATCTTGGACGCGCGGATCGGCTGGGCAGGCACTTGGGCGGGCGCGGCGGCGGCGAGCAAGGCCGCTGCGGACGCCAAAGCGGCGCGGATCGCGATCGTCATGGCAGCGCCTCGAAGGTGAAGTTGGAGAAGCGGGCCTCCCCCTGCCCCGCCGAGTATAGACCCGGGCGGAGCATCAGGAAGCCGCCGCGGACGTTGTGGTGGTAGCCCGAGACTTCCATGCCGCGATCGAAGCGGCGCCAGGTGCGGCCGCCGTCGCCGCTGGTGTCGTAGGTGACGATGTGGCGGTCGTTGGTCACACGCATCCGCATCTTGCGCCCGTGCGGATTGGCGGGGCGGCCGCGCTCGATGCCATATTGATGGGTGACGAAGCGGGTCTCGTCGAAGCCCAGGCCGGCGTAGAGTTTTTCGTCGTAGAACAGGATCAGGCCCGCGACTCCGCCGGGGGCGATCTCGATGTCCGCTTCGAAGCGGTAGGCCTGGTCGCCGGCGATGAGCAGGAGCGGCGAGCTGTCGGACGGTGCCTTGCCGCGCGCTTTCAGGACCAGCGTCTTCTTCTCGACGCGGGCGCGGGCGCGCTCGTCGGGTGCCGGCTTGAAGAAATTCCACTTGGCGCCGATCGCCAGGGTGGAGAAATCGTCTGACAGCGGCTGGCCGTGGCGCACCGCCTTGCCGCCTTTCGGCTTGGGCAGCGGCTGGGAGAGGTCGCCGCCGGTCATCCGGAACCAGCCGTCCGGCGTCCATTCGATGCGGTCTAGCAGAGTCTGGCGGCCAAGCGTCCAGTAGCCGTTCTCGTACCCATGGTAGACTGTCCACCAGTCGCCGGCGGGGCCTTCGACCAGGGTGGCGTGGCCGCGCGACCACCAGCGTTCGCGCACGTCGGTGGTGCGGACCAGCGGATTGCCTGGATGATCCTCCCACGGGCCATGGATCGAACGTGAGCGGGCGGCGATCACCATGTGGCCGGTGGGCGGCCCGGCGGTGCCGCCCACCGCGGTGATCAGGTAGAAATAGCCGCCGTGGCGGGTGATCTTCGGGCCTTCGGGAGAAAAGCCCTCGACCACCCAGTCGGACGGGTAGCGCCAGGGATCGTAGACATGCTCGACGGTGCCCACGGTGGCGAGGCCATCGTCGGTGAGGCGCACCCTGTCCCCACCGGAAAGGAACAGCCAGCGCGACCCGTCCTCGCCGACCGCGTGGCCGGGATCGATGTGGTCGGGGAGTTTGAGGTCGATGGGGTCGCTCCACGGGCCTTCGATGCGGTCCGCCCAGATCACGAAACTGGTGTTGGGCGAGGCCTTGACCGGAATGTAAAGGAAGTAGCGGCCCTTGTGCTTGGTCAGTTCCGGTGCCCACACCGAACCGATATTCCTTGTCAGCGCGGCGGTGACCGGCCGCCAGTTCACCAGATCACGGCTGTGCCAGATCACCAAGCCTGGATAGGAATCGAACGTCGAGAAGGTCATGTAATAATCGGCGCCGTCCTTCAGGATCGTCGGATCGGGATGGTCGCCGGACATGATCGGATTGAGAAAGGTGCCGTCGCCGCGATCGGCGATGCGCTGGCCTTCGAAGCCCTTCCCCCAGCGCACCTCGGCACCCGGTTTGGGAGACGAGGAGCCGCCGGAGCCCTGGGCGAACAGGCGGACAGTCGGCGTGCCGAGCGCTCCGCCCACGAGCAAGGCACCGACCGCCGACCGTCTGCTAACCTCCTGCATCAAACATACCTTCGGCGCGGCGGAGCCCCTCGATCAGAATTTGAACCGGGCGCCGACATAATATTGACGGCCGGTGTGATGGTAGACGCTCAGCCTGTCCGCCGCGCTGTCGATATACTGATCGGTATATTCGTCGGTGAGGTTGATCGCCTCCAGGGTCAGGGAGAAGTGCTCGTTGACCTTGAACGAGGCGGAGGCATCGATGTTGATCGACCCGTGCGTGCCCTCCACATCGTTGAAGGTCGGCTGGCCCGAATTCGCATTGAACACCGGTCCGGCGCCGGGCGCAACGCCGTTACGCCCCGGAACCGCGGTCAAATAGCCCGAGCGGTAGGAGACCGAGCCGCGCACCGAGAATTTTTCGTCCTCGTAATAAAGCGTGGCGTTGGCGCTGTGCTTCGACAGATTGACCAGCGGCCGCGTCACCGACGGCGCGTTGGCGGCGGTGGCGAGCGGATAGACGATGTCCGATTTCACGAACGTGTAATTGGCCTGGATGCCGAGGTTCGAAAGCGGGCCGGGCAGGAAACGGAACGGCGTCTGGACGCCGATTTCGACGCCCTTGAGCGAGCCGCCTTCGCTGTCGACCGGCTGGGTTACTGTAAACGGGTCGGTCACCTGCACGTTGGTGCCGGCGAGCAGCGACTCCGGCAGGCCAAGCTGGTTGAACGGAATCTGCTGCGTGGTGGTCGCGACGAAGCTGGAAATATCCTTGTAGAACAGCCCGACGATCAGCGCGGAGTCGCGTGCGAAATAATATTCGAACGACAGATCGAAGTCGGTCGCCTCGGTTGGGTTGATGAAGGGATTGCCGAGCGTCAGCGTGCGGTTGCCGCCGCTGATCGAGAAGGAGCCGCCCGGATTGACCGTGGCGATATTGGGCCGGGCCATGACCTTCGCCGCCGCCGCCCGAACGACGAAGTCGTCGGTCACGTTGAGGCTGACGTTCGCCGAGGGCAGCCAATTGTCGTAGGTTCGGGTCACCTCGATAAGAGCGTAACCGGGCGCTGGGCCGCCATTCTGGTAGCCGGTCGAGGTCTGTTTGGTCTCGACATAGCGCAGGCCTGCGTCGGCGCGCAGGCGCATGCCTCCGATCTCGGTGTCCAGCACGGCCTGGGCAAAGGCGCCCAGATCGCGCTCGTTCACCGTGGTGAAATTGCCACGCGCACTGGCATTGGTGATCCCGGTCACCGCGAAACGCCCCGTGTTCGAATAGATGCCCAGCGTGTCGGCGAACGCCTGCAGGTTGGGCACGACGAAGGTCCCGGGAGTGCCGTTGAGCGGCGTCTTCGAGCTGAAGGAATACAGGTCGGAGAGCGGCCCGAGCTGCCCCGCCGCCACAAGCCCGGCGACGTCCGTTTCGCTGGCCCGGCGGAACTCCTGTGATTCATAGCCGTATTTCTTGTAGTCGCCGCCGGCGCGCAGTGTGAGCGCCTCGCTCAAGTCGAACTCGAACTGAGCGCGCGCGATCTTGAACGTGTTGTCGACATACTGGGGACGCAGCCGGACCTCGCCCAAGGTGAAGCTCGCCGGATTCGCGACGTCGAGATTGCCGTAGTTGAAGGTCGGGTTGCGGCCGTTGCTGAAATCGTAGCTATAGCCTTGCACGTTCAGCGCATCGAGCGCGACCGTGGTCTGAATAGGGTTCGAGAAATCGGACCGGGAATAGCCGCCCAGCACGTCGAGGCGGATGCGCTCGCCGAACTCCTGGTGGAGCGTGCCGGTATATTGCTGGAACTGGGTCCGGAGTTCATCGTAGCGGGATTCAACCCGAACATCGACGTTGTTGAACGTGCCCGCGACGAGGCTGTTGGTTGAATCGACCTGCGCGCCGGGAAGGACCACCGTCTGCGGCTTGCCGGTGCCGGAGCGGCTGAACGAGATCGCCTCCAGATATTGCTCGGCCCGGTTCGATTTGAAGTCCGCATACAGCGCGTCGAACGTCAGAAGGGTGCTGTCGCTCGGCTGGAACTGGAGCGACCCCGTCAGCCCGAGCCGCTCGGTCGAGTAGCGATAGCTGTCGTAGCGCGGGATTCGCGGGTGAAAGAAAGCGAAGCCCTGGGTTGCGCCGGACGGCAGGGTTGAGGCCGCCGCGAAGCCGCCATTGTCCGTGCCCCGCTCCCAGCGCACCGTCGAGGGCCCCTCCTCCCGGATGCCGCGCTCGCTGTAGGCGGCGGAGAGGAGGATGCCGATCTTGTTGTCGGCGAACTTGGCCGAAACCAGGGCGGCAAGCCGCGGGTCGACCGAGGTGGATAGGTCGTTGTAGCCGAGTTGCGCCGAGCCGGCCAAAGTGAAGTCGTCGCGATAGTCGAACGGGCGCGCCGTCATCAGATCGACGGTGGCACCGAGCGAGCCTTCCTCAACCTCAGCCGAAGCCGTCTTGCGCACGGTGATCGAGTTGAACAGGTCCGAGGCGAAGACGTTGAAGTCGAACGCGCGGCCACGGTTGGCGCCGCCGCTGGAATCCGCGCCGCCGGTGGTGGACAGCCCTTCCATGCCGTTGATCCTGACGCGCGTGAAGATCGGCCCAAGGCCGCGAACCGTGATGTTGCGCCCTTCGCCCTGATCGCGGGTGATGGCGACGCCCGGAATCCGCTGGATCGATTCGGCAAGGTTGTTGTCCGGGAAGTCGGCAATGTCCTCCGCCTTGATCACATCGATGATTCCGGTGGCCTCGCGCTTCTCGCTGAGCGAGCGGCGCAGGGAGGCGCGGAAGCCGGTGACGACGATCTCTTCGCCAGCCTGGTCGGCGGCAACATCCGCGGCCGGCTCGCCGGCATCCTCGGTGCCGGTCTGCGCGGCCGGATCCTGCGCCTGCGCGGCGGCATCGGCGTCCTGCGCATGGGCCGGCGCGGCAAGGCCGGCGAGCAGCGCCGCGGTAGAAGCCGCGCCCAACAGCGAGTGGCCCAAATTGCGGCGTAACGTCCCCATGTTCATGTGCATCCCCTTTCGCACCCAATCCCTGATGACACCGGTGTCTATGCTCGTCGCAAGAAGAGCGTGTCCAGCGGCTGTCTGACGGTCGGGTGCCTGCGGCGGCTTGGCGACCGCGCATCCTCTCGCCAGGCCGCGCCCGAATATTCTTCCGGGTCGCATCTGCCTTGAACCGATTAAGTAACCGGTGTCATAAGCGGACACTGAGCCGGGAACGAGAAGCTGTCAAGGCCCGGTCGAGGAGAGGTGTTTCGATATGCGGTACTTGATTCCGGCGGCCCTGGCGCTTTGCAGCCTGGGCGCGGCGCCTGCTTTCGCGCAGGCCTTCCCGGGCGCGGTCGGCAAGGCGGCGCAAACGCCGGGCGGGCGTGGCGGGGCGATCGTGCGAGTCACCAATCTCAACGCGAACGGCCCCGGCTCCTTTCGCGCGGCGATCGAGCGCAAGGGACCGCGTATCGTGGTGTTCGAGGTCGGGGGCGCGATCGATCTCGGCCGCACGATGCTGACCATCGAGGAGCCGTTCCTGACCATCGCCGGCCAGACCGCCCCCTCCCCGGGCATCACGCTGATCCGCGGCGGGATCGACATCAAGACGCACGATGTCGTGATGCGGCACATCCGGGTCCACACCGGGGTCGATGGCCAGGCGCAGCGCAGCGGCTGGGAGGCGGACGCGGTCTCCACGGTCGGCGCGTGGGACGTGATCGTCGATCATTGCACCATGATCTGGGCGGTGGACGAAAACCTTTCCGCGTCCGGACCCCGCTTCACCGGCGCGACGCCGCAGGAGTGGCGGGCCGGGACCAGCCACAATATCACCTTCTCCTACAATCTGCTTGCGGAGGGCCTGGCCCATGCAAGCCACCCCAAGGGCGAGCATTCGAAGGGTTCGCTGATCCACGACAATGCCACCGGCATCCTCATTTACCGCAACCTGTATGCCCACAATTATGAGCGCAATCCGCTGCTCAAGGGCGGCGCGCAGGCGGCGGTGGTCAACAACTTCATCTACGATCCCGGCGCCATGGCCGTTCACTACAATCTGATGGCGCTGGAATGGGGCACGCAGCCCTATCAAGCGGGCGAACTCAGTGCGGTCGGCAACGTGCTGCGCGGCGGGCCGGATACGCGCGGCGACATCGCCTTCCTCGCGATCGGCGGCGTGGGCGATCTCAATTACCACGGCCGCGACAACATCGCCGTGGACCGGATGGGCAAGCCGCTGCCGATGTTCGGCCGCTACGCCACCGGCAAGGCGCGCATCGTAGAGGTGAAGGCGCCGCGTGCCTGGCCGGAGGGGCTCCACGTGCTGCCGGCAAGCGAGGTTGAGACCCACGTCCTCGCCTTTGCCGGCGCCCGGCCCTGGGACCGGGATCACGACGAGATCCGGATCACCTTCGACGTCGCAGAAGGACGCGGCGAGATCATCGACGATGAAAAGGAAGTCGGCGGGTTTCAGAAGGTCGCGGCAACGCGGGCGCCGTTTGTCGAGGCGGAGTGGGACCTCGGGACGATGGAGCCGAAATCCGGCCGCTATCCGGGGCAGAAGGATGGCTTCGTCCAGCAGCCGACGACGACGCGGGACCGGGAGATGCGGCGTTAGTCTGCCGGAACTGCATTCACTCCGCTCATCCTGAGGAGCCGCTGAGCGAAGCCGAAGCGGCGTCTCGAAGGACGCACAGCCTATCCGTCACGGTCCTTCGAGACGGGCCTTCGACTTCGCTCAGTCCCTCCTCAGGATGAGCGAAGCAAGTGAATCGGGAGAGCCTAACTACCCGGCTGAATGTACGGCACCCGTGCAAACAGTTCGCGTTCCCACCCGCGCGGGTCGTTCACTGCGCGCTGGGGATCGTCGAACAGCATCGTGGCCCGCTCCGGCAGGGCGTAGACCGGCCACGGCGCCATGCCGGCGTGGTTGGGGTCGCCCGATTTCGCGAAGGAGAGGAACGCATCCATCATCCTTCCGCTGACTGCCCGCGGCGCGGCGCCGGTGCCGGTGATCGAGCCTTCCGCATCGAGCGTCCCGAAGGAGAGCGGGATGTCGATGGTGTGCGGGGCGCCGCGCCAGGGCTCCACCGGAGACTGGAAATCGACCTGGTAGACCCAGGTCTTCGTGCCCGCTTTGGCGCGCTCGTCCGCTTCGATCACCTGCCCCGGCCAGCTCCGCCCGGCGGTGGTGGCGGCGTAGAAGATGCGCTCGGCCGACCATTCGGGGAAGCGGGCGCGGTATTGCGCGACGACCCATTCAGGATGGATGTCCACCCGCAGATCGCCCGCCATCCGCTCGGCAAGGTTGGACCAATCCAGGCCCTGAAGCTTCGGGCCCTTGGGATCGATGAAGGCCCGGGTCTCGTCGCGGGTGTTGCCGAGGATCATCGAAATGGCGTTGGACTGCGGGTGGGCATCCGGCCAGAAAGGGTGGCGGGTGAGCCACTTCATGTCGAGCACCGGACCCATATAGACGCTGCCGCCGATCACTGGATCGACCGCGGCCAGGCCTTCGACCAGCCGCTCAACCGGCATGGTGAGCAGGTCCGCCGGCGTTGCCTTGAGCCCGGCGAGATACGCCTTGGCGCGCGCCGTGGCGTTCAAGGGCCCGGAGGCGGTGACCTGCTGGCCGCTCATGGTGATCGCCCGGTGGAACAGGCCAGCGGCGGCCGGCATGCCCATCAACGTAGCGATCTTGGCGCCGCCGCCGGACTGGCCGAACACCAGGATGCGCGACGGGTCGCCGCCGAACGCCGCGATGTTGCCGCGGATCCACTGGAGGGCGAGGACGAGATCGAGCTGTCCCAGATTGCCGCTGTCGGGAAAGCGCGGGTCGAGCCGGGCTAGGTAAAGGTAGCCGAACGCGTTGAGCCGGTGGTTGACGGTAACCACCACCGCGTCGCCGCGCGACGCGAGGTGGCGGCCGTCGTTAAGCGGATCGGCGACGCTGCCGGTCGAATAGGCGCCGCCGTGAAAGTAGACGAGGACGGGCCGCTTGCCGCCGCTCCGCGCTTCGGGGGTCCAGACGTTGAGGAACAGGCAGTCCTCGCTTTGCGGCGCGTAGCGGTCGCCACGCTGGGGAGCCGAGGGGCCAAAGGCGGTGGCCTCAACGGTTGCGCGGCTGGGCGGCGTGGCCACGGGCGCGCGGAAGCGCTCGGCGCGGCCGTAGCGGATGCCGCGGAAGACGGCTAGGCCGCCCTCGCGTGTTCCCCGAACCCGGCCGAGGCTGGTCGTGACCGTCGGCCGCGCCGGTGCCGCGTGGAGAATCGTCGGCAGCGCGGCCGCACCCACCGCGCCGAGAAGGAGGGCGCGGCGGCCGATCACCGCCTGACGTCCAGTTCGCCGGCAAGGAATGCCTCGATGTCGCGCATGCCGAACAGGCTCGCGTCGCCGGGGAGGCTGTGCTTCAGCGCGGTCAGCGCGAGGCCGAAGCGCGCCGTCTCCTCGAGCGCCGCGCCGGTAAGGATGCCGTGGAGCACGCCGGCGGCAAAGGCGTCGCCCGCGCCGATCCGGTCGACGATTCCGGAGACCGCGACTTCCTCGCTCTGCGCGGAGCCGTCGCGGGCATCAACGCGGGCGGCGATGCGGTGGGTGTCGGCATCCACGATGTGGCGGGCGGTGGAGGCGATCAGGCCGAGCTTGGGGAAGGCGGCGAAGGCGGCGTCGGCGGCCTCGCGGCGGCGCTCCTCCCCTTCCCCGCTGTAGCTGCCGCCCAGGAGCAGCGAAATGTCGCGGTGGTTGCCGAACAGGATGTCTGCGCGCGACACAAGTTCGGTGAGAATGGAGCGCGGATCGCTGTCCCAGCGGGCCCAGAGCTGCGCGCGGTAATTGCCATCAAACGAGACGCGGATGCCGCGCGCTGCGGCGGCTTCGGCGGCGGCGACCGCGAGGGCGGCGGACTGGGGCCCAAGTGCGGGCGTGATGCCGGAAAGGTGGAACAGGCTTGCGCCTTCGAGCAGCGCGTCCCAGTCGAAATCCTCCTGGCCGGCGAGTGCGAAGCTCGAGCCTTCGCGGTCGTAGACAATGTCGGACGGCCGAAGGCCTGCGCCGGGCGAGAGGAAGTAGAGGCCGATACGGCCGGCGCCGGTGGAGACGCCCGAGGCGTCGACGCCGTAGCGGCGGAGGTAGCCGGCGGCCGCCTCGCCGAGAGGATTGGCGGGGACTCGGCTGATCATCGCGGTGCGGTGGCCGAGGGCGGAGAGACCTACAGCGACATTGGCCTCGGCGCCGCCGATATGAACATCGAGCCGCGGGGTTTGCAGCAGCAGTTCCCGGCCCGGCGCGGTGAGGCGGAGGAGGAGTTCTCCGAAGCAGACGATTTTCACAAGCATTCCTCCCTTGCCGGTGCTTCGAGACGGGCCTTCGCCAAGCTCAGTCCCTCCTCAGCATGAGCGGTCTCTTCAATCCCGTTCCGCTCATCCTGAGGAGCCGCTGAGCGAAGTCGAAGACGCGTCTCGAAGGACCCGACGATCACCGCGCCAGCCAGCCGCCGTCTACGGCCAGGATGTGGCCCTGGACGTAATCCGAGGCCGAGGAGGCGAGGAATACCGCCGCTCCGCCGAGGTCCGAAGGCTCGCCCCAGCGGGCAGCGGGGATGCGCTCGATGATCTGGCGGTTGCGGTTTTCGTCCGCCTGCAGCGCCGCGGTGTTGTTGGTGGCGATGTAGCCGGGCGCGATGGCGTTGACGTTGATGCCCTTCGCCGCCCACTCGCAGGCGAGGAGCTTGGTGAGGCCGGCAACGCCCGACTTGGACGCGGTGTAGCTCGGCACGCGGATGCCGCCCTGGAAGCTCAGCATCGAGGCGATGTTGATGATCTTGCCCCTCCCCTGGCCGATCATGTGCCGCCCCGCGGCCTGGCAGAGGAAGAAGACGGACTTGAGATTGGTGTCGATCACCGCGTCCCAATCCTCTTCCGAGAAATCCACCGCGTCGGCCCGGCGGATGATGCCGGCATTGTTGATCAGGATGTCGAGGCCGCCGAGTTCGGACAGGGTTTGATCAACCACCGCCTGGATCGGCTCGGTGGTGGACAAATCCGCTTGAACAAGGGCGGCGCGGCGGCCGGCGGCGCGGACGAGCTGCGCCGTTTCCTCCGCGGAGGAGCGGCCGACCAGGGCGACGTCCGCCCCGGCTTGGGCAAGCGCCACCGCAATGCCTTGGCCGATGCCCGTGTTCGCGCCGGTGACGATTGCGATGCGGCCGGTGAGGTCGAACGGGTTGGTCATCATTTCACTCCCCCCGCTCATCCTGAGGAGCCGCTGAGCGAAGTCGAAGCGGCGTCTCGAAGGATCTGGCACGGTCCTTCCAGACGGGCCTTCGACAAGCTCAGTCCCTCCTCAGGATGAGCGATTTGTGTTTTGCGAAAAGGCTCACGCCAGCTGGCAGATGTCGAGGACGTTCATGTCGGTATAGTCCTGGTTCTCGCCCGCCATCGCCCAGATAAAGGCGTAAGCGCGGGTGCCCGAGCCCATGTGGATCGACCAGGGCGGCGAGATCACCGCTTCCTCGTTGCCGACCACGATGTGCCGCATGGCGTCGCCCTCGCCCATGTAGTGGAACACGCGGTCGTTGTCGTTCGGCAGCTCGAAGTAAAAGTAGATTTCGCTGCGCCGCTCGTGGATGTGCGGCGGCATGGTGTTCCAAACGCTGCCGGGCTTCAAAACGGTGAGGCCCATGACGAGCTGCGCGCTGTCGCAGACGCCCGGGATGACGAGCTGGAAGATGGTGCGCTCGTTGGATTCCTCCAGGCTGCCGCGCTCCAGCGCATTGGCGTCGGCGATGCCGAGCTTGCGGGTCTGGAACGCTTTGTGCGCCGGGCAGGAGGCGAGATAAAAGCGGGCGCCGTCACCGGAGAAGACCACGTCCTTGGCGCCCATGGTGACGTAGAGGCAGTCCTTGTTGCCGAGCTCGAAGGTCTCGCCGTCGACGGTGACGGTGCCGGCCGCCGCGCCGACGTTGACCACCGCAAGCTCGCGGCGCTCCAGGAACGGGTGACCGGCGGCGGACGCGGGCTCGGTCTGATCGGGCAGTCGCACTTCGCCGGTGGCGACCGCGACGCCGCCGATCACGAAGCGATCGGCGTGGGTGTAGTTCAACACCACCTCGCCTTCGCGGAACAGGCCTTCGATCAGATAGCGGTCACGCAGCTCCTCGTTGGAGACGCACTCCATCATGTCTGGGTGAGTGGCGTAGTAGGTGCGATCAAACATGGTTGGCTCCGTCAGGCTGCGAGGGTTTGAGCGTCGTCGAGGCGGTAGGCGCGCTTGACGAGGCCGTAGGTGAGTTCGTGGGCGAGTTCGGCGGCTTCCCAGTCGGCCAGGCGATGCTCCGCAACCAGCCGCGCGAGAAAGGCGCAATCGACGCGGCGGGCGACGTCGTGGCGCGCGGGGATCGACAAAAAGGCGCGGGTGTCGTCGTTGAAGCCGACGGTGTTGTAGAAGCCGGCGGTCTCCGTGGTCATTTCGCGGAAGCGCCGCATGCCTTCAGGGCTGTCGTGGAACCACCAGGACGGGCCGAGCTTCAGGCAGGGATAGTGGCCGGCGAGCGGCGCGAGTTCGCGGGCGTAGGCGCTCTCGTCGAGCGTGAAGAGGATGATCGACAAAGCCGGCTCGTTGCCGAAGCGATCGAGCAATGGCTTGACCGCGTGAACATAATCGGTGCGGGTCGGGATGTCGGCGCCCTTGTCGCGGCCATAGGTGCCGTGCAGCCAGCGATTGTGATTGCGGAAGGAGCCGGGGTGGATCTGCATCACCATGCCGTCCTCGATGCTCAGGCCCGCCATCTCGGTGAGCATCTGAGCCCGGAACAGCTCGGCGTCTTCGGTCGACCAGCCGCCGCCGACGACCCGGGCGAACAGCGCCTCCTTTTCCATCTGCGGCAGGTCCGCGGTGCGGGCGGTGGGGTGGCCATGGTCGGTGGCGGTGGCGCCGGCGGCGCGGAAGTCGGCCCTGCGCCTGCGGTGCGCGGCCATGTAGCCGGTCCACGAAAAGACGTCCTCCCCGGAAAGCTCGGCGAAGCGGCGGAGCGCGGTTTCGAACTCCTCATGTTCGGGGTCGATCACTGCGTCGGGGCGGTAGGTGGTGACCACCCTTCCCGCCCAGCCGGAGCGGCGAATGGCGGCATGGTGGACGAGGTCCTCGTGCGGCCCTTCGGTGGTGGCGAGCAGTTCGATGTTGAAGCGATCGAACAAGGCGCGCGGCCGGAATGCCGGCGTGGCGAGCGCCTCGGTGATCGCATCGAAATAATGGTCTGCGGTGGCCGGCTCGAACGCAACGTCCAGGCCGAACACTTCGGCGAAAACATGGTCGAGCCAAAGACGCGAGGGCGTGCCGCGGAAGAGATGATAGTGACTAGCCAGCAGGCGCCACGCCTCGCGCGGATCGGCGGGGGACGCGCCGCCGCGGCTCGGCACGCCGAGGCGATCGAGCGGGACGCCCTGGCTGTAGAGCATGCGGTAGAGATAATGGTCGGGCGCGAGCAGCAACTCGGCCGGGTTGGTCCAGGCCGCGTCGGCGGCAAACCACGCAGGATCGGTATGGCCGTGCGGGCTGACGATCGGCAGCTGCGCGACTTCCGCGTAGAGCGCGCGGGCAATGTCCCTTGCGGCGGGCTCCGCAGGCAGCAGCCGGTCGGGGTGGAGGGAAAGCGGCCTCGTCATTCTCATCCTAACGCCTGGTGAGCCGGTGGTCTCCGCCACCTTTCGCGCATTGTTCCGGTAACCGGTGTCATGGGCGTGTGCAAGTCCCAGGAGTTGCAGCGCTTCTAATCGGTAGGCGCTGGCGCCACCGACGCGCGCCGGATCAGGGTGGAGAGGAACATCGACGGCTCGGAAACGGCATCCGCATCCTCGCGCGAGGCCAGGAGCTTGTGCGCCGCCGAGCGGGCCATGGAGACGATCGGCCAGCGCACGGTGGTGAGCGGCGGCCAGATATGGGCGGCGATCGGCGTGTCGTCGAAGCCGATCACCGACAGCTCTCCCGGCACGTCGATGCCGCGCTGGCGGGCGACGTGGACGACTCCGGCGGCCATTTCGTCGTTGGACGCGAAGATCGCGCTTGGCCGCGGCGAAAGGTCGAGCAGCTTCTCGGTCGCGGCGATGCCCGATTCGAAGGTGTAATTGCCTTCCGCGATCAGGCTGCGCGGCAGCTTGATCCTGGCGTCGGCCAGCGCGTCCTCAAACCCCTGGCGGCGCTCGCGGGCGGAACGGAAGCCGTGCGGTCCGGCGATCAGGCCGATCAGGCGGTGCCCTTCCTTGATCAGGTAAGCGGTGGCGGCACGGACCGCCTCGCGATCGTTGGAAGCCACCATGTGGTCGGGATCGTCGAGTTCGGCCGAGCCCATGCGGACGTAGCGGCAGCCGACTTCGTCGCAGAGCCGGGCAAGCGCGTCGTTCTCGGAGATGGGCGGCAGCAGCACGACGCCGTAGAGGCGCTGGCGCTCAAGGAAAAGCCGCACATCGTCGAGCATCGCCGAGGAGCCGCGATCAACGGGGCGAACGATCATCTCGAACTCGGTGCCCTGCAGCGCCTCCAATATGCCCTGCTGGACATTCAAAACCATCTGGGCGTTGGGGTTGTCGTGGATGAGGCCGATGAGGAAATTTGTGCGAAGCGCCAAGGCGCGGGCCTGCGGGTTCGGCACATAGCCAAGATCGCGAATCACCTCGAGAACGCGCTTGCGCGTGTCGTCGTTGAGCAAAGGCGAGCGGTTGATGACCCGGCTCACCGTCTTTTTGGACACGCCCGACAGGCGCGCGACGTCGTTGATCGTCGGCTTTCCGCCACGACGCGCGCCCTGTTCGTCTTCGGCCTTGCTGCTCATCGGCGTTCCCCATTGGAGCCGCACCCTAGCCGAGCCGGAGCCGCGGCAAAAGGCGGGGGAGTCAGCCTTGTCGCGCGTTCGGACGGCGGTTATATGACACCGGTTTCCGGATGACCCCAACCACACTCCTCGAAGCGGCCGCCAAGGCCCGCCCCCTCCTCCGCCTCGACCCGCGCGACGACGTGGCATCGGCGCTGCGGCCGCTCGCTCCGGGCGAGGTGGTGGAGCTTGATGGGCAGACGATCGCGGTGCGCGGGGATGTGCCTTACGGCCACAAGATCGCGCTGCGTAACCTCGACGCGGGCGACGAGGTGCGCAAGTTCGGCTGGCCGATCGGCGCCGCGACCGTGCCGGTGCGCGCCGGCGAGCATGTCCACAGCCACAATCTCTCGACTTTGCTGTCCGGCGTGGAAGGCTATTCCTATCAGCCCTGGCGGCCCGAGCGGCTGGCGCCGGAGCCGGAGCGCCGCTTCCTGGGCTACCGCCGCGCCGATGGCCGTGTCGGCACACGCAACGAAATCTGGGTGCTGCCCACCGTCGGGTGCGTCGCGCGCACGGCGCAGAAGATCGCCGCCATCGCCCATGCCCGTCATGCAGGCCAAGTGGACGGAGTGCACGCTTTCACCCACCCGTTCGGCTGTTCGCAGCTTGGCGACGACCTCGGCGGCACACGGGCGATCTTGGCGGCGCTCGCCTGCCACCCCAATGCCGGCGGCGTGCTGCTCGTCGGCCTTGGCTGCGAATCGAACCAGCTCGACCTCCTCCTTGCCGAGATCCCCGAGGCGCTGCGCGGGCGAGTGCGCACCCTTCGCGCGCAAAGCGCAGGGGATGAAGTGGAAGAAGGCGTGGCGCTGGTCGGGGCGCTGGCCGCCACCGCCGCTCTCGCGCAGCGGCAGGAAGTTCCGCTGTCGGAGCTGGTCCTTGGCCTGAAATGCGGCGGCTCGGACGGTTTTTCCGGCCTCACCGCCAACCCGCTGGTCGGGCGCATGGCGGACCGAGTCGTGGCGGCCGGCGGCTCGGCGATCCTGAGCGAAATCCCCGAGGTGTTCGGCGCCGAGCGGCTGCTGATGGCACGCGCCCGCGACGTCCACGTGTTCGATTCGGTGGTCGGCGTGGTGAACGACTTCAAACGCTACTTCCTCGCCCACGGCGAGCCGGTGTCGGAGAACCCCTCGCCCGGCAACATCGCCGGCGGCATCACCACGCTCGAAGAAAAGTCGCTCGGCGCCGTGCAGAAGGCCGGCCGGGCGCCGCTCGACGACGTGCTGCGTTATGGCGAGCGGGTGCGGCGGCGGGGGCTTACCCTGCTGGAGGCGCCGGGCAACGACGCGGTCTCCTGCACCGCCCTGGCTGCGGCGGGCGCCACGACCATCCTGTTCACCACAGGCCGCGGCACGCCGCTCGGATTTCCGGTGCCGACGGTAAAGATCGCCTCCAACTCCGAACTTGCCGCGCGCAAGAAGAACTGGATCGATTTCGATGCGGGGCAGGTGCTGCTCGACGGGATCGAACCGTCTGCCGAAGCGCTGCTCGGCCGCATCATCGCCATCGCGTCGGGCGAGGAAACCGCGGCGGAGCGGGGCGGGGAGCGGGAGATTGCTATCTGGAAGCGGGGGGTGACGCTTTGACCCCCATTGGCATCGTCCATTTCGGGCCGGGCGCGTTCCATCGCGCGCACCAGGCCGAGTATATCGACCGGCTGCTTCAGGATGATCCGCGGTGGGGGATTGCGGCGGTGTCGCTGCGCTCGCCCGGCACGGTGGAGGCGCTGAAGCGGCAGGCGGGGCGCTACACGCTCGCCATTCTCGATGCCGAGACGCGCTTTCGAACGCTGTCGGCGCACAACGCCTTCTTCGGCCCCGGCGAAGGCGAAGGCGTGCGCCGCCTCCTTGCCGATCCGGCGGTGCGGATCGTCTCCTCGACCGTGACGGAGAAAGGCTATTGCCTGGCCGGCGACGGCACGCTCGACTTCGATCACGGCGACATCGTCCACGATCTCGCCGCGCCTCACGCGCCGGTGAGCATCGTCGGCTGGCTGACGCTCGGCCTTGGCGACCGCAAGGCGGCCGGTCTGGCGCCGTTCGTGCCGCTGTGCTGCGACAACATGGTTTCCAACGGCAAGAAGCTGCGCGCCGCGGTGCTGGCCTATGCCGAGCGGCTCGATCCGGAGCTGGCGCGCTGGATCGCGGGCGAAGCGGTGTTCCCGGACGCGATGGTGGATTCGATCACGCCGGCGAGCGACGAAGCGCTTCGTACCCTGGTGCGCGAGGCGACCGGCTTCGACGACTTCATTCCGGTGCGGCGCGAGGCGTATGCCGAGTGGGTGATCGAAGACGTGCTGCCCGCCGACGCGCCCGATTTCGCCGCGGCGGGCGTGGTGCTGGCGGCGGACGTGGGTGCCTGGGAGAAAGCCAAGCTGCGCATCCTGAACGGCGCGCACTCGAGCCTGGCCTATCTCGGCCTGCTGATCGGGCACGAGACGGTAGCGGACGCAATGGCCGATGCGGAGCTGGCGCGGTTCGCCGAGCGGCTGGTGCGGGACGATATCGCCGCCAGCCTCCGCCCCTCGCCGCTCGACCTCGAGGCTTATGCGGGCGAGATCCTGCAGCGCTTCCGGAACCCGGCAATCGGCCACAAGCTGTCGCAGATCGCCTGGGACGGCTCGCAGAAGCTGCCTTACCGCCTGCTCGACACGATTGCCGACGCTCTGGCAAACGGGCGCCCGCTGGAGCGGCTTGCGGTACCCGTCGCCGCCTGGATGCTGTTCGTGCAGCGCCAGGCCCGCGCGGGCGCCGAAATCGTCGATCCGCTCGGCGGGGAGCTTGCCCGGATCGGCCTTGAAGAAGGCGCCGAGGAAAAGCTGCTTGCGCTCCGGCAGGTTTTTCCGGCTGCGCTGGCGGCGGACGACCGCTTCCGCGCGGCTTTGTTCAGCGCGGTTGGGGCAATGCGGAACGAAGGGCCCCGCGCCCGCTTATCCGTCCAGTCCTGAGGGATGCGTTGCCTCTGACACCGGTTTCCGTTACCTTTCCGCAAAACAAGAATGAGAGAGATGCCCAGGTGGATGTGATAACCGATGGCGCCGCCGAGATTGCCGCGCGCTTCCTTGCCGCCCGGCGTTCCGCCGAAGGGCTGAGCGCTTACCCGGGCGAGCTGCCCGAGACGCTCGACCAGGCTTACGCCATTCAGGACCGGGCCATCGCAGCCTGGGGAAAGCCTGTGATCGGCTGGAAGGTCGGGCGGATCAATGCGCCTTTGTCGGAGCGTTTCGGTGCCGATCGCCTCACCGGGCCGATCTTCGCGTCGGAGACGGTGCTGCAGGATGGCCCCGGGCCCGACATGCCGGTCTTTGGTGAAGGGTTCGCCGCGGGCGAGGCGGAGTTCCTGCTGCGCATCGCCCGGACCCCCGACGCCGGCAAAACCCGCTTCACGCTTGAGGAGACCGCCGAGCTGATCGACGCCGTTCACGTCGGCATCGAGGTGGCGAGTTCGCCGCTGGCGCCGATCAACCGCATCGGGCCGGTCGCGGTGATCTCCGACTTCGGCAACAATAATGGCCTCGTCATCGGCCGCGAGATTCCCGACTGGCGGGCGAGCGGCTTCGAGCGCTGGCAGGTGGAGACGCTGATCGACGGCGCGTCCGTGGGCAACGGCCGCGCCGAGAGCTTCCCCGACGGCGCGATCGGCGCAGCGCGTTTCCTGTTCGAGCTGATGGCGCGCCGCGGAATCGCGCTCCAGCCGGGCCAGTGGATCTCCTCGGGTGCCGTCACGGGGGTTCATGACTCGCGGCCGGGGCAACGGGTTGAGGCTCGGTTTGGCCCTGGCTTCACCGTGACGTGCAATCTGGTGCCGGTGCGGGGCGAGTAAGGCCAAGAACCCTCCCCTTTAAGGTAAGGTTGGGTGGGGTGTTCAGCGTTCGAGCCTCCGCTCCGACGCCCCCCCTCACCATGAGCAGGTACAAACGTCCCGCCGGGCGTTGTAGCCGTGCCGGGGCACGGCGGGCCTGCTTATCCTCTCCCCGCAGGGGAGAGGGAGTCCGCCTAGTGCGCCCACTCTTGCGTCAGCACCTCGGCCCGGCTGCCGTCCCACCTGATCTCGACCTTGCGGCCCTGCGGATCGCCGCCCCGGGGTCCGAACAATTCGTAGATGACGATGCCATCGGTCTGGTCGCTTTCGATGATCCGGCCGGGCGTGAAGGCGGCGTCGTGGCGGCGGGCGGCTTCGCGTACCAGGGCCGGCACACCGGAGAGCTGAAGGTCGCGCTGGATCTCCACCACGCGCCAGCGGCCATTCTCTTCCATGATGTCGAATTCGATCTCGCTGCCGTCGGCGAGCGTTCCGCCGACGTCGAAATAACGGCGCCCCTCGCGCGTCTCCCGCTCCGCCTCCGCCGCCGTAAAGGTCGGCCGCAAGGCAATGGCTGCGGCGAGCACCTCGCCCGGCACATCCGCGACGGCGACTTCGCTCTTGCCGCTGGTCGCAACCTTTACCGGCTCAGTGGTCGCGCAGCCCGAAAGCACGCAAAGCACGGCGGCAAACAGCAATTTCCCCGTCATCCGACTTCCTCCCGCGCGCCCACGGGGCGCCGAGGCGGATTGTACCTGACACCGGTTTCCCTTACAACGTCCGCAAGCCTTCGTTTAAAGAAGCGCAACCCGTAAGCCGGCACCATAGCCGGCAGGGACTTTAGAGAGGACGAACCCGATGGCTTTGAACTCGGAGCGGCAAGCCGGCACGGACGCGGTGCCGCGCGTCGGGCGCTACCGCTGGCTGATCATCGCGCTGCTCTTCGCCGCGACCACGGTCAACTATATCGACCGAACCATGCTCGGCCTGCTGGCGCCGGATCTGACCCGCGAATTCGGCTGGAACGAAAAGGATTACGGCCAGATCGTCACGGCCTTCCAGGCGGCTTATGCCTTGGGCTTCCTGCTGATGGGCTGGCTGATCGACCGCTTCGGGCCGAAGATCGGCTACGCGATCGCCATTTCGATCTGGACGATCGGCCACGTCAGCCACGGCTTCGCCTCCACCGTCGGATCGTTCATGGCCGCGCGCGTCTTCCTCGGCGTCGGCGAGGCGGGGCACTTCCCGTCGGTGGTGCGCGCCAGCAGCGAATGGTTTCCGCAAAAGGAGCGAGCCCTTGCCATCGGCTGGGTGAACAGCGCGACAACGGTGGGCGTCATTCTGACCGCGCCGACCGTGTGGCTGTTCATGAACTGGTTCGGCCTCGGCTGGCGCGAGACCTTTATCTTCACCGGCCTGTTCGGCGTCGTGCTGCTTGTCCTGTGGCTGTGGCTCTACAGCAACCCGCACGAAAGCGGGAAGGTGAGCCAGGGTGAGCTCGCCTGGATCGAGCACGATCCGCCCGAGAAGGTCGAGCGCATCGGCTGGAGCAAGGTGGTCACCACGCGCGAGGCCTGGGCCTTCGCAACCGCCAAGTTCCTGACCGACCCCGTCTGGTTCCTGATGCTCTTCTGGCTGCCCAAATATTTCGCAAGCACCTACCAGGTCGACCTCAAGGTCGTGCTGCTGCCGATGATCATCATGTATCTCCTGTCGGACGTGGGCAGCATCGCCGGCGGCTGGCTGTCGTCCAGGCTGATCCACAACGGCCGCACGCCGAACTTCGCGCGCAAGGTTACGATGCTGATCTCGGGCTGCTGCGTCCTGCCGCTGCTGTTCGTCACCAGCCTCGAGAATATGTGGGTAGCGGTGGTGCTGATCGGAATCGCGCTCGCCGGGCACCAGTCCTTTTCCACCAACCTCCTGTCGCTTCCGCCCGACATGTTCCCCAAGCGCGCCGTGGGTTCGGTGATCGGCCTCGGCGGCTTTGCCGGCGGCGTCGGCGGCATGATCATGTCCTTCTCCGTCGGCCTGGTGCTCGACGCCACCGGCGGCAACTACACGACGATCTTCGCCGTCTGCACCACCGTCTACTTCATCGCGGTGGCGGCCATTCACTTCCTCAGTCCGCGCCTTGCGCCGGTGACGCTGGAAGGTAAGGCCGCCGCCTGAACCCCGGGCGCAAATAGCGGCCGGGGGCGAACGGAAAGACCGCGAGAACGTGCCCGACGACCTGAACTTCTACCTCTTCGCCATCCCGGCGGTTTTGCTGATCGGGCTGGCGAAGGGTGGGTTTTCAGGGCTCGGCGCGCTCGGCACGCCGCTGATGGCGCTCGGTATGGACGACCCGGTGCGCGCGGCCGCCATCCTGCTGCCGATCCTGATTGCGCAGGACGTGGTCGGAGTCGTGGCCTTTCGCAAAAGCTGGGACGGATCCGTGCTGCTCGCGATGCTGCCAGGGGCCGTCGTCGGGATCGCGCTCGGCTGGCTGCTGGCGGCGCGCATTTCCAGTGATGCCGTGATGGCGGTGCTCGGCGCGATCACCATCCTGTTCGGCGCCTACCGGCTTCTGGCGGAGCGTGGCGGGCGGATCGCGGCACCGTCCGCCTCTCCTGCCTGGGTTGGATCGCTGTTCGGAGTCGCGACCGGCTTCACCAGCCAGATCGCCCATGCCGGCGGGCCGCCGTTCCAGATGTGGGTAATGCCGAAGCGTTTGCCGCGCGACGTTTTCGTCGGCACCTCGGCGATCTTCTTCGCGGTCGTCAACTGGATCAAGGTGCCGGCCTACGTAGCGCTCGGCCAGTTCACCACGGCGAACCTGCTCGCCACCGCGGTGCTGCTGCCGGTCGCGGTGCTGGCCAGCCTGGCCGGCGTGAACCTCGTCCGCCGCGTCTCACCCGAGCGTTTCTACACGATCGTTTATTGGCTGATGATCGTCGCCGGCGCCAAGTTGCTGCTCGACGGCACAGGTCTCGCCTGAGGAGCGTGGATGCACCTGATGGGAAGATGACACCGGTATCACCTGGTGGTACAAGCGCCTTATGTCGCTGATCTTCCTCGCTCTCGCCGCCGCCGCCGCCCCGGCCGCCGTCCCCGCCTTTCCCGGAGCCGAGGGCGCTGGCGCGCTTTCCCGTGGCGGACGCGGCGGGCGGGTCCTTCGAGTCACCAACCTCGAGGACAGCGGTGACGGCTCGCTTCGCTCCGCGGTCGAGGCCAAGGGGCCGCGCACGATCGTCTTCGATGTCGGCGGCACTATTCGCCTCAAAAAGCCGCTGGTGGTGAGGAACGGCCAGGTGACGATCGCCGGCCAGACCGCGCCCGGCGGCGGCATCACCCTTCGCGATCGCCACATCGAGATCGAGGCCGACGACGTCGTGGTGCGCTTCATCCGCGCCCGTCTCGGCGACGAAAGCCAGGTCGAAAGCGACGCTTTCACGATCAGCTCCGGCCGCCGGATCATTGTCGATCATGTGTCGGCGGGCTGGTCGGTTGACGAAACCCTCTCCTCGGGTTCGCGCTACCGGACCCCAAAGGAGGATTTGCGCGACGTCACCGTGCAATGGTCGATCATCTCGGAATCGATGCGCAAGTCGCTGCATGCCAAGGGCGAGCATGGCTATGGCTCGCTGCTGCGCGGCGGCCGCGGTGCCCGGATGAGCTTCCACCACAATCTGTGGGCGCACCACGGCGCGCGCATGCCTCGGCCGGGCAATTACACCAAGGCTGGCGAGGACAGCGTCGGCGCTTATTTCGATTTCCGCTCCAACGTCTTCTACAACTGGGGCGGCACCTATGCCGGCTACAACGCCGACAGCGGCGAGAATGCCAGCAACGCCGCCTACAACTTCGTCGACAACGCCTACAAAGCGGGCCCGGATTCGAAGAAGGCCGTGGCGTTCGACGAAAAGAACCCGATCGCCCGCGCCTGGTTCGCCGGCAACAGCATGAACGGCGTCGTGCCGCGCGACCCGTGGAGCCTGGTCACCGGGCGAACCGACTCGGCCTATCGCCTCGCGGGGCCGATCAGCTTTCCCGCCGTGACCCGCGACCCTGCGGCTCGCGCGTTCGAGAAAGTGCTCGCCTCGGCCGGCGCCTCGCGCGTCCGCGACCCCGTCGATGCGCGGGTGGTGGAAACGGTGCGTTCGGGCGGCGGACGGATCATCGACAGCCAGAAGGACGTGGGCGGCTGGCCCGAACTCGCCGCCGGCACCCCATGGCGGGACGGCGACGGCGACGGCATGCCCGACGATTGGGAACGCGCCCACGGCCTTGATACCGCCAACCCTGCGGACGGCGGCGCCGACGCGGATGGCGACGGCTACACCAATCTCGAAGAGTGGCTGAACTCCCTCGCGGCGCCCCTGCCCGCGCGCTGAGCAGACGATTGGCGTTTGGTTCTAAGCCAGAATGCTCCCTACTCCGCTCATCCTGAGGAGCCGCTGAGGAGGCGAAGCCGTCTCGAAGCGGGTCTCGAAGGACGCACCGACTGTCGTCGGGTCCTTCGAGACGGGCCTTCGACACGGGTTCCCATCAAAGTACGACTTTGATGGGAACCCTGCTCAGTCCCTCCTCAGGATGAGCGGGTGGGGCGCGCCCCAATCAACAGCCCGATCAGAAGACCAGGCGCACGCCCGCGGTGACGATCCGGCCGGTGCTGGCGTAGACCGCGGTTGTCGGGTTCGCGTCATATTGGGTGCGGTATTGAGTCTCGTTGGTGAGGTTGCGGCCTTCCAGCGTCAGCTTGACGTTGTCGGTGAGGTTGATCGCCACGGCCGCGTCGACGTTGAGCGTGTTCTCCGTGTAGCCGAAGTCCGCCACCACCGGCGAGTTGCACGGACCGCCATTGTTGGTGGTGGTGCCGACCGCGCAGGTTCCGCTGGCGAGCGGGAAGCGGTTGACGTAGCGGGTCCGATACGCGCCGGAAACGCGCGCCGACCAGACCTTGTTCTCGTAGTACAAGGTGGCGTTGAACGAGTTTGGCGAGGTGTTGAGGAACGGACCCGTCGCGAAGCTGTTCTGCGGCGTCACCTGCGTGCCCGTCCGGTTGGAGCCGAGCACCGTCGAGGTGAGGTAGTTCAGCTTCGACGCGATGTGGGTGTAGTTGGCGGTGATGCCCATGCCGTTGAACGGCGCGGGCAGGAAGAAGAAGTCGGTCTGCAGATTGACTTCGAAGCCGCGGATCTTGCCGCCCGGCGCGTCCTGGAACTGGCGGATGGCGTAGACGCCGCCGGCTTCGGTGTAGGCGCGCAGCGTCGGGCTGACCATCGCGTTGAGCACCTGCTGATAGACTTCCGGCTCGAACACCGTGGACAGCGGCGCCTCGCCGGCGATCTGCTGCGGGAAGCTTTTCAGGTTCTTCTGGAAGAAGGTGACCGCGGCGATGCCGTTGCGCCCGAAATACTTCTCGAAGCTCAAGTCGAGGTTGGTTGAGCGGAACGGGCTGAGATACGGGTTGCCGACGGTGATCGCCGGCAGGTTGGTCGCGTTGAGGCCGCTTGCGAACGACGTAGTACCCGGAGTCAGGCTGGAAAGCTGCGGACGGGCGATGGTGTCGGACGCGGCGAAACGGATCAGGAAGTCGTCCATGACTTCGTAGTTCGCGTTCAGCGACGGCAGGAAATCGGTGTACTCGTTGCGCGCCGTGACCGGCAGGCCCTCGACCCCGTCGGTGCCGCCGACATTGCCGCGGCCGGCAACGCGGGTGCGGGCGATGCGGATGCCGATGTCGCCGCGCAGCGGACGGCCGAACAGCTGATGCTCGTAATCAACCTGGACGAAGCCGGAGAGGTCCTTCTCGGTCACCGAATTGCGCTGGCGGCCATCGACGACAGCGCGGAAATCGCCCCATTTGTTGATGCAATTGCAGTCGATCCCGAACTCGGTCCGGAATGCGTCGAGGTCCGGCGCGAAGAAGCTGGTCGGCGTGCCGGGCGAAACGGTGAGGCCCTGGCCGAAGCCGATCACCCGGCCGAGGTCGGAGCTGGTCAGCCCGGCCTCGAGCAAGGTCGGGTTGATCGCCTCGATATCCTGGTTGCGGCGGCCCTGATCGCTGTCGAAATCGAACTGCTTCATCGTCCCGCCGAAGCGCAGCGTGAAGCCGTCGGCGAGGTCGTAGGCGAAGTTCACCCGCCCAACCTTGAACTCGTTATTCACTTCGTTGTTGAAGTAGCGGATCGACGACAGGCCCTTGACCAGCGACCAGTTGCCAGGATCGGCAACGTCGAAGCCGGGCTTGAACACCGGCATTTCGCCGTCGCCGCGCTCGTCGAAGGTGTAGCCGTCGCGGTCGATGGCGTTGAATTCGGCAAGCAGGCCGGTGCCGCGGAACTCCGAGCGCGACCAGCCGAGCGTGGCATCGGCGCGGAAGGTGTCCGAGAAATCGTGTTTGAAGTTGGCCGTGGCCTGCTTGAACTCAGTCTTGCCGAACTGGGCATCGGCGGCGCTGCGCCAGTCGACGTCGTCCAGCACCAGATAGTCGGCCTGGCCGGCGGCGTTTACGTTCGCCTCCCGCACCTTGGTGTTGGGGCGCCCGATCAGCTCGGCATAAAAGGCCGTCTGGTTCGCGCTGGGGATGAAGCCGGGCGACACGGATGCGTTGTAGTAATCGAACGTGTTGAGGTTGTTCGGGTTGTAGCTGGCGCGGGTGCCCGCAACCAGATTGGTGCCGTTCAGAGCCTGGCCGCAATCCGCCGACACGCTCTGTACGCAGTTCGGGTACAATGCGAGGCGGTCGGCCAGGCCGTTGGCGGTGTTGGGCGCGCGCAGGGTGTTCTGCTGAACACGGGCATTGGTGCCGTTGCGGTTGAGGCCGACGGTGGTGATGCCGTTGGTAGTGCTGTCCTGCCGGTAGCGGGAGTAGACGCCGTCGAGGATGATCTCGGTACGGCTGCTCGGCCGCCACTGCGCGGTCAGCGTGGCGCCGAGGCGGTCGTAGGAAAGCTCCTGCCGGCCGATCGAGGGCAGCGCCGGGATGACCGTGGTCGGCGACAGCTTGGCATAGGCCGTTGGATCGGATCCGAAGGTAGGGCCGGTGCCGAGGTTGCTGGGCTGCGCGAAGCCGAACACGTTGGGCGTTTTCCCAAGGTGCTGGGAATTGCGGTACAGGAGGTCCGACTGGCCGCCGGTGCGGCGGTAGGCGTCGATCTGCTGATCCTGCTTCTGGTAGGCGAAGGAACCGAGAATGCCGAAGCGGCTGCCGAGGCGTTTCGAGACCAGAGCAGTGAAGCGCGGATTGAAGGTGCCGCCATTCTCGCGATACTCGGCCTCTCCGCCGATCGCATAACGGTCTTTCTTGAAGTTCAGGGGGCGTCCGGTGACGAGATCGATCACCGCGCCGAGCGAGCCTTCGTCATTGGCGGCGGACGTCGTCTTTGTAACTGTGATTCCGCCGAACAGTTCGGACGCGAAGGTGTTGAAATCGAAGCCGCGGGAGCGGTTGGCGCCCGAGCCTGAATCGTTGCCGCCGGAAATGGCAAGCGCGTCGGCGCCGTTCAAACGGACCTGCTGGAAGTCGCCGCCAAGGCCGCGCACCGTGATCGAGCGGCCTTCGCCATTGTCGCGGTCGATCGAAATGCCGGGCAGGCGCTGGATCGATTCGGCGAGGTTGGCGTCCGGGAAATCGGCGATGTCCTCGGCGGTGATCGCGTCGATGATCTGGTTGGAGCGGCGCTTCTGGTTGAGCGCGTTCTGAAGCGAACCGCGGAAACCGGTGACAACGATCTCCTCGCCGGCCGCATCGGCCTGCGCTTCGCCCGTGGCGGCGGCGCCGTCGGAGACCGTTTCCTCAGTGGCGGCGGCCTCGCCCGGCGGCGTCTGGGCAACTGGCAGTTCGGCAGCATCCGGCGAAGGCTGCGCCTGGAGCGCCCCGGCGAGAAGCACTGGAGCGCCCTCACCTGTCGCGGCAAGCGCCGGAGCGGCGGCAAAGGCGGAAACGATCAGCGCGCCGGTGGAAACCGTGCACGCAAAGGGGGATATGCGCTTCAATTCATCTCTCCTGTGACCGATTGCCGCCGGCTTCCTGCCGGTCTCTCGTATCGTGCCCGGCTTATGCCACCGGTGTCATCGGCACCAATAACAGCAAACCCGCGCGCCGCGCAAGAGCGCCTAATTCAATGAGTTAGGCTGTGCCGAAAGCGCCATGCCGGTCCGTCGATCGAGACCCGCGGAACGGTCGCCGGGCTGAAAGAGTTCTGCTGCCGAAATGAAATTCCACTGGTCCCTGCTTTGCCTTGCGCTGTTGACCGCCTCCTGCGGTGACTTTCCTCGAGATCCTGAGGGAACGCTGGCAAGGGTGCGGAGCCAGGGCGTCTTTCGCGTCGGCCTTGTGACGACCGCTCCAGCGGGCGCTGATGGCTCCAGAGTTGCGGCATTGCTAGCCGGCATTGGGAAAAGCGCGGGAGCAAGAGCGGAGTTGATTCGGGGCGATGCCGAGCCGATGCTCGACCAGCTCGAGCAAGGCGAACTCGACCTCGTGATCGGCCGTTTCGAGAAAAAGAGCCCTTGGGCAAAGCTGGTGACGATCGGGCCCCCGTTGCGGCGCGAGATGCAGGGCAAGACCGAGTTCCGCCTCGCTCCCGTGCTGCGCAATGGCGAGAACGCCTGGATCGCGCTTGTTGAGCGGGAAGTCCGCGATGCGGCACCGGAAGCGCAATGACCCGCTCCTATCCGCCTCATGTTGTAGCCGGCATCGCCAAGGGCCGGAGGCTTGAATATTGGACACTCGCCTGGGTCGCGACGGTGATCCCGTTGATGTTTGTCGTCATGGGCTCGAGCCAGGCCATGAAGACGGTTTGGATCGAGGACATGCTCGGCTTCGTCCCGCCGCTGGTCTTCCTTCTTTCGGCACGGCTTGAGCGGAAGGCGCCGACTGCAACGTTCCATTACGGCTTCGATCGGGCCAACGGCGTGGCGTTCGCGGTATCGGCCGTGGCGCTGGCCTTGCTGGGCGTTTACCTGCTTTTCGAGGCCGCGATGACCCTCCTCATGAAGGAGCATCCAACGGTAGGCACGATGCGCGCCTTTGGCCGGGACATCTGGATGGGCTGGCCGATGATCGCGGTGCTGCTGTGGAGCAGTATCCCTTCCATGATTCTCGGCCATTTGAAGCTGCCTGTTGCCCGCGCCATCAACGACAAGGTGCTGCACACCGACGCCGATATGCAGAAGGCCGACTGGATGACCGGGGTGGCCGCGATCGGCGGGGTGATCGGGATCGGCTTCGGCCTGTGGTGGGCGGATGCCGCCGCCGCGGGCCTGATCTCCTTCGGCATTTTGAAGGACGGCATCACCGGAGTACGCGCCGCGACCGCGGAACTCATCGACGGCGCCCCGCGCAAGCTCGACAAGGATGAAGTTTCGGACGAGGCGCAGGCGCTGAAAGACGAGCTGGAGCGACTTTTCCCAGGCGCCAGGGTCCGGCTTCGGGAAACCGGGCGCGTGATCCACGCGCAAGTGACCGCTCGCCCTCCAGAGCTTCCCATCGACCTGCCGACGATCTGGCCTGGGGACCGGAATCGCGCCTGGCGCTTTGCCCAGCTTGCTTTCGTCCCGTCCGCCGAAGCGGATGACCGTTAGGGTCTGAACAAGACCGGGGTTCGTCACGCGGCCGCGTATATTGTCATGCAACAGCGGATCGCCCATGCTCCCCCCAAACGGAGGAGAGGCCCGATGACAAAGCTCCTGGTTCAGTATCGCCTGAAGCCGAGTACGTCCCCGCAGGACTTCGAGGCGTGGGTGACGACGCGCGATTACCCGGCGATGCGCGGCCTTCCCCATGTGGCCGGGTACACGAACTACCGGGTTCGCGGGCTCCTCATGGGCGAGGGCGAGCCCGACTGCGATTATGTCGAGATGTTCGACATCCCGGATTTCGAGGGCTTTACCAGCGAGGATATGCCGGGCCCCGTTGTCCAGGCGATCATCGGCGAGTTCATGGAATTTGTCGACGATCCTCGCTTCCTGATTCTCGACGCCGTGGGTTGATCGCAGGGGAACGCACGAGGGCAGCGCCGCGGCGGGCGGAAGGAGCCGCTCTGCGTGCAAAACAACATTCAACCATTTGGTTGACATACATCGCCACACGTTTATGTTCAACCTCATGGTTGAACAATCTCCCGCCCAGCTCAGTTCGGTATTCCACGCACTGGGGGACCCCGCCCGCAGGCAGATGCTGAGCCAATTGGCCGCCGGCGAGCGGACGGTGGGTGAGCTCGCGCAGCCGTTCGCATTTTCGCTGGCCGCGGCTTCCAAGCACATCAAGGCCCTGGAGAATGCCGGTCTGGTCCGGCGCCACGTGCGCGGACGCACGCACCTCTGCCGTCTTGAGCCGGGGCCCCTCGCCTCCGCGTTCGAATGGCTCGACGCCTACCAGCGCTTCTGGACCGATCGTCTGGACACGCTCGAGCAGCTTCTCCGCGAGGAGGATGCAACCACCGGACAAGACAAAGGAGACGTTGCATGAACAAAGTTGCGAACGCTGATGGCTACGGCGCGCTGATCGAGCCGACGACTCTGCGAATCCAACGCCTTTTGCCCGGGCCGATCGAGCGGGTGTGGGCCTATCTGACGGAGGACGACTTGCGGCGCCGCTGGTTCGCGGCCGGCCGGATGGAGATGGAGGCCGGTTCGCCGGTGGAACTGGTCTGGCGAAACGACGAGCTTACGGTTCCCCCGGGCCAGCGGCCGTCGGGCGCTTCGGGCGAGAACAGGATGCAAAGCCGGATCATCGATGTCGATCCCCCGCACACACTGACCATTGCATGGGGTGCCGGCGGCAGCGTCTCGTTCGAGCTGACGCCCGAGGGGAGCGAAGTGCTGCTCACCGTGGTTCACCGCGGCGTGCCCGACCGGGCCAGCCTGCTGAACTTCGCGCCGGGCTGGCACGCGCACCTCGACGTGCTCGAAGCCGCTCTCGCGGGGACTCGGCCGGGGCCCTTCTGGGATGCGATCGTCCGCCTCAAAGCCGAATATGAAGAGCGTCTACCCGCATGAAGGCGCAGCCGGCTAAGGAGCATCGCGTGACCCACCGGCGCTTGAACGTCCTGAAGTAGGCCCTGCCAGCCCTAGGGTGAAACGCCCTCTTCCAGGAAGATCGGCAGGCCGGCGACTCCTGGCGGAGGGCAAAGCTGATTAACGCAAGCGCCCGCGGCCGAGCGCATCCGAGAACGTGTCGAGGTCGTCGCCGTGTCGCCCACGAAGGGCATTCCGGGCGGTCGATCGTGCTTAAGGGCCGCCTCGCGGCAGCCCTCGCCATTGCCGTCGGGCCGACGGCAATGCCCAATGTAGGTTTACGGTGGTGCCCAGAAGAGGACTCGAACCTCCACGCCCTTGCGAGCGCCAGCACCTGAAGCTGGTGCGTCTACCAATTCCGCCATCTGGGCACGGGGTAGGCCGCGCCAAGTAGGGGGGCGCCGGGCGCTTGTCAACGCACAGGCGAGCGGGCAATGGGGGCGCGCTTTGAGACCTTTCGAACAAGGACGTGGAATGGACCGGCTGGTCACGATCTTCGGCGGCGGCGGCTTTCTGGGGCGGTATGTGTCGCAGGCGCTGCTCAAGACGGGCGCGCGGGTGCGCCTCGCCCAGCGCGACTCCCGCGGCGCATTCTTCCTGAAGCCGCTCAGCATGATCGGCCAGGCCCAGTTCGTCGACGTGGACATCCGCGACGCCGCCCGGGTGCGGGCCGTGGTGCAGGGCAGCGACGCGGTCGTGAACCTGGTCGGCGTGCTCAAGGGCGATTTCGACGGGCTCCATGTCGATGGCGCGCGCAACATCGCCGAGGCCGCCGCGGCGACCGGAGCGGAGGCGCTGGTGCAGATCTCCGCGATCGGCGCCGATCCGGCCAGCGAATCGAATTACGGCCGGTCCAAAGGCGAAGGCGAGGCGGCGGTGCGGGCCGCGTTCCCGGCCGCGACGATCATGCGCCCGTCGGTGGTGTTCGGGCGGGAAGACAATTTCGTCAACCGCTTCGCGGGCATGGCCCGGCTGGCGCCGGTTCTGCCGGTGATCCGCGGCGGGACGAAGTTCCAGCCCGTCTACGCCGCGGACGCCGGCCGCGCGATCAGCGCCGCCGCGCTCGATCCCCGCACCCACGCCGAAAAGACCTATGAGCTTGGCGGCCCGCAGGTTCTGACCATGCGCGAACTGATGCAGTGGATCAGCGTCACAACGGGACGCAATCGTTCGCTGATCGATATCCCAGATCCCGTCGCCAGGCTGATCGCCAAGGCGATGGGCTGGGCGCCCGGCGCGCCGATCACCTGGGACCAGTGGCTGATGCTGCAGAAGGACAATGTCGCGGCGGAGGGAATGCCGGGGCTGGAAGCGTTCGGCATCCCCAAGACGCCGCTCAACGCGGTGTCGGAAGGCTGGCTGACCTCCTATCGCCGCCACGGCCGCTTCGCCGCCAAATCGCCCTACTGAAAGCCTCGCCGCCGTGCCGCTGATCGTTATCGCAATCCTGCTCGGCATCGTCGAGGGGCTTACCGAGTTCCTGCCGGTGTCGTCCACAGGGCACCTGATCCTCGCCGCCGAGCTGCTCGGCTATCGCGCCGACCAATGGTCGACGTTCAACGTCATCATCCAGCTCGGCGCCATATTGGCGGTGATTGTGCTGTATTGGCGGACGTTCTGGACGGTTCTGACCGGGCTGTTTTCGCGCGAAGCCGGGGCGTGGCGGTTTGCAATCAACGTCGCCGTCGCCTTTGTGCCCTCGGCGGTGATCGGCCTGCTGCTGATCGACAATATCGAGGCGCTGCTCGGCCATGCCGAAGTGGTCGCGGTGGCGCTGGTGCTTGGCGGCATCGCTATCCTGATCATCGAGCGCGTGGTGAAGCCCGCAACCATTGAAGCGGGCGTCGCCGCGATCCCGCTCAAGCGCGCGCTCGGCATCGGCTTCATCCAATGTCTTGCAATGGTGCCGGGCGTCAGCCGTTCCGGCGCAACGATCATGGGCGCGCTGTCGCTCGGCGTCGAGCGGCGCACCGCGGCCGAGTTCAGCTTCTTCCTCGCCGTGCCGACCATGGTGGGCGCGACGGTGCTGAGCATCGCCAAGCACCATGAGGAGATCTCCAAGGCGGGCGTGGACTGGGGCCTGATCGCGGTCGGCTTCGTCGTCTCCTTTCTGGTCGCCATTGCGATCATCAAGTGGTTCGTCGGCATCGTCTCGCGCCACGGCTTCGCCCCCTTCGCCTGGTACCGCATCGTTGCCGGCAGCGTCGCCCTGGTCTGGCTGCTCGCCCGCTGAACCATTCAGCCGCCGGTCATGCATACGGCGGTAAAGCGGCAACCGAGTAGTGCGGTGGTGCGTTTTCGCCCGTGCGCCAAGATCTTAGGAGGCATTGTACCATGCGTAAGCTGATCATCGCCACGAGCATCCTCGCCTGCGCCGCACCGGTTGCCGCGCAATCCTATCCCGATCGGGGCGACGATGACATCGTCCGTGCCCTCCCCCACCCGGGTGAAGTGGAAGAGCTTGGCGACACCGTGGGCCGGGTCGCCGACGCAATCATGGACGTGCCGGTCGGGCCGATTGCCGACGCCGTCGATCCGTACCGCCGCGGCCGTCATCGGGACGAGACGCTTGGCGACATCGCCCGCCGCGACGATCCTTATGCCCGCGAGCGGATGCGGGACGAGATCGGCGCCGCCACTGTCGGCCTCAGCGCCGCCCTTGAGCAGATTGCGATCGTCACGCCCGCCCTTCGCCGCTCGCTCGAGGACGCGACGCGCCGGATGGAAGACGCGATCGACGGCCGTGGCCGCTACTCGGACCGCGATTACCGGCGCGACGACCGCGATTACCGGCGCGATGATCGTGACTACCGGCGGGACGATTATCGGCGCTAAACGCGCTGAAAGCCGATAGTCTTTGCCTGGTGCGCCCGCTACAGGCGGGCGCATGTGGCAGCTCTACCAATTTCCCCTGTGCCCCTTCTCCCGCAAGGTTCGGCTGCTGATGGCCGAGAAGGGCGTTCCCGTTGAGTTGAAGCGGGAAAGTCCGTGGGAGCAGCGCGACGACTTCGCCGACTTGAACCCGGCCGGCGAGACCCCGGTGCTGGTGGAGGAATCGAAGGGCATCGTGCTGATCGATTCCAACGCGATCTGCGAATATTTCGAGGAAACGGTGGACCGCGCGCCGATGCTCGGCGGCGGTGCGGCCGCGCGTGCCGAAGTGCGGCGGCTTGTCGCCTGGTTCGACCGCAAGCTGTTCGGCGATGTCGTTGCGCCAATGATGGAAGAACGGATGCGCAAGCGCCTGGTCAGCCGCGACCCGCCCGACACCCGCGTGCTTCGCGAGGCGATGAAGACCGCCAACGCCCATCTCGATTATATCGATTACCTCCTTGATCACCGCCGCTGGCTCGGCGGCCCGATCCTGAGCCTCGCCGATCTTGCAGCCGCGGCGCATCTGTCGGTGGCCGATTACCTTGGCGGCATCGACTGGCGCGGGCACGAGCAGACGTCGAACTGGTATTCGTCGCTGAAGTCGCGGCCGAGCTTCCGGCCGCTGCTCGGCGAGCGGATGGAGGTGATCGCGCCGCCAGCCCACTACGACAAGGTGGACTTCTAGGCCGCCCTACGCGCGGTGATGAAGTAATCGAGCGACTTGTTGTCCGACAGGTGGAAGCCGCTGGCCGGGTTCCACGCGAGGCCGGTGCAGTCGATCACGTCCAGGCCCGCGTCCTTGAGCAACGCGGTCAGTTCTTCGGGCGCAAGGAACTTGTCCCAATCATGGGTGCCCTTGGGAATTCGGTTGAGCCCTTCGCCGAGGCTGATCAGCATGAACCGCGACAGGCCGGTGCGGTTGGGGGTGGAGAGGATCAGTAGGCCGTCGTCGGTAAGGTGATCGGCGAGCCCCTGCACGAAGCCGCGGACGTCGGCGACATGCTCCACCACTTCCAGCGAGGTGATGAGGTCGAAGCGGCCTTGGAGCGCCTCGACGCTGCCGACGCGGTAATCGATGGCGAGGCCCTGCCCCAGCGCATGGCTTTGCGCGGCGGCGATGTTCTCGGGCGCGGGATCGACGCCCGTCACTTCGGCGCCAAGGCGAGCGAGCGGTTCGGCGAGCAACCCAGCGCCGCAGCCCACGTCAGCGGCCTTGCGGCCCTTGAGCGGCCGCAAGTCGCATTCGTCGAGGCTCCAATGCTGGTCAAGCCGGTCGCGAATGTAGGCGAGCCGCGCCGGATTGAGCTGGTGGAGCATTGCCGAACTGCCCTTCGGGTCCCACCACTCCGCCGCCATGGCGCCGAAATGGGCGGCCTCGCGCGGGTCGATGGTGGTTGCTGCCGGTCCGCCTTCGCTTGTGCTTGCCATGACCGCTCCTTATCAGGGCCTTTCCAGCTTTCCCAAGCCTAAAGCGGCCGGACGCCGTTCGCGTTCCCGCATCGAGCCGAGCCCCGCGCCATGGACTATTTCGAACTCAAGGACGGCGTCCTCCACTGCGAGGATGTCCCGCTCCCCGCCATATCGGAGGCGGTGGGAACGCCGGTCTATGTCTATTCTTCGGCAACCATGATCCGCCACGCGCAGGTGCTGCGCGAAGCGCTGGAGCCCCTCCCCGATCCGCTCATCGCTTATGCGGTAAAGGCGAATTCCAACGCAGCGGTGCTCGCCACCCTCGCCGCCGAGGGGCTCGGGGCGGACGTGGTCTCCGGCGGGGAATATCGGCGCGCACGGGCGGCGGGCGTCCCGGCGGAGAAGATCGTCTTTTCCGGCGTCGGCAAGACGGCCGAGGAAATGGCGCTGGCGCTGGAAGGCGGGCTGTTCCAGTTCAACCTGGAGTCCGTCGAGGAGGCCGAGATGCTGTCGGAGGTGGCGGTGCGGCTCGGCCGGGTCGCGCCGGTGGGCTACCGGGTCAATCCGGACGTCGATGCCGGCACCCACGCCAAGATCTCCACCGGCAGTGCCGAGAACAAGTTCGGAATTCCGTACAGCGGCGCGCTCGAGGCTTATGCCCGCGCCGCCGCTCTGCCGGGGCTCAACGTGCAGGGAGTCGCCGTCCACATCGGCAGCCAACTCACCAGCCTGCTGCCGCTGCGCAACGCCTTCCAGAAGGTAGGCGCGCTGATTACGGTGCTGCGCGCTGCAGGGCATGCGATCGAGGTTGCCGATCTGGGCGGCGGTCTGGGCGTCCCCTACGATCACGCCCAGATGCCGCCGCCCTCGCCCGAAGACTATGGCGCGATGGTTCGGGAAGTGACTGCAGGATGGAACGTCCGCCTGGTGTTCGAGCCCGGGCGGCTGATCGTCGCCAATGCCGGGGTGCTCCTCACCCGAGTGATCCGGGTGAAGCCGGGCGCCAGCCACCCCTTCCTTGTGGTCGATGCCGGGATGAACGACCTGATGCGCCCCACCCTCTACGATGCGTGGCACGCAATCGATGCGGTCGAGCCGAAGGGCAGCCGCGCCACGGTTACCGTGGTCGGCCCGGTGTGCGAGACCGGCGACACCTTCGCCACCGCGCGGACCATGGACGAAGTCGGGCCGGACGGGCTGGTCGTCTTCCGCACCGCCGGCGCCTATGCCGCCACCATGTCGAGCACCTACAACAGCCGTCCGCTCACCCCCGAAGTGCTGGTCAACGGCAACCGCTGGGCGGTGGTCCGCCCCCGCCTGGACGTCCAGGCGCTGATCGACGCCGACGCTGTGCCCGACTGGCTGTGAGGCGGCGCCCGCCTTGCAAGCGCGCCCCCATCCGCTAAAGCCGCCGCGACATGGCGCGCATCGTGATGAAATTCGGCGGCACTTCGATGGCGGGCATCGAGCGCATCCGTCACGTCGCGGCGCTGGTGAAGCGCGAGGTTGAGGCGGGCAACCAGGTCGCCGTCGTAGTCTCGGCGATGGCGGGGGAGACAGACCGGCTGGTGCAGCTCTGCCGCGAGGCCGCCTCGCTCTACGACCCGCGCGAATACGACGTTGTCGTCGCTTCGGGCGAGCAGGTGACGAGCGGGCTGCTTGCGATCACGCTTCAAGGCATGGGCCTCAACGCCAAGTCCTATATGGGCTGGCAGCTTCCGATCCTGACCAGCGGCCACGCTGCAGCGCTCATCGAGGGCATCGACTCCGCGGTGCTGGAGCGGGTGTTCGAAGAGGGCGGAATTGCCGTCATCCCCGGCTTCCAGGGCGTCACCGCCGACGGGGATCTTGCGACTTTGGGCCGGGGCGGTTCTGACACTTCCGCCGTCGCCATCGCGGCGGCGATGAAGGCGAACCGCTGCGACATCTACACCGACGTCGACGGCGTCTACACCACCGACCCGCGCATTGTGCCGCGCGCCCGCAAGCTTCCCGCCGTCACCTTCGAGGAGATGCTGGAGCTCGCCAGCGTCGGCGCCAAGGTGCTTCAGACCCGCTCGGTGGGCCTCGCGATGCGCGAGAACATGCCGATCCGGGTCCTGTCCTCCTTCGACGACCGCCCGGGCACGCTTGTCGCCGGCGAAGAGGCAATCGAGGAATTCAACATGGAACGGCAGCTCATCACCGGCATCGCCTATGACAAGAACGAGGCGCGGATCACGCTGACCGGCGTGCCCGACAGACCGGGCTCGGTGGCCGCGATCTTCAAGCCACTGGCCGAAGCGAGCGTGAATGTGGACATGATCGTCCAGTCGGTGCGCACCGCGGGACATGAGAGCGACCTCACCTTCACCGTTCCCACGGCCTCCCTTCCGGAGAGCCGGGCGGTGCTGGAAAGCATCCAGGGGAAAGTCGGTTTCGGGGAGATCCTCACCGACATCAATGTCGTGAAGGTGAGCGCAGTCGGCGTCGGCATGCGCTCCAACGCCGGCATCGCCGCGCAGATGTTCGAGGCCCTGGCGGCCCGCAACATCAACATCCTTGCGATCACCACTTCGGAGATCAAGGTTTCGGTGCTGATCGCCGAGGAATATACGGAACTGGCCGTGCGCGTGCTGCACACGGCCTATGGCCTGGATGAGGAAACGGAGGCCTAAATAGCCCCTCCCCTTCAGGGGAGGGGTTGGGGAGGGGCCTGTTTGAAAGAGATGATCCGATGACCAATGTGACACTTACAACCCCCTCCCCCAACCCCTCCCCTGAAGGGGAGGGGCTTTCGTCCATCGGCCACGACCGGCTCCGGCGCCTGATGAAGCGCGGCAAGGATTTCCTCGGCTGCGAGGTCGCCATTCTCGGCGGGGCGATGAGCTGGATTTCGGAGCGCAACCTCGTCTCCGCTTTGTCCAACGCCGGTGCGTTTGGGGTGATCGCTTGCGGTGCGATGACGCCGCAACTGCTCGACACCGAAATCGCCGAAACCAAGGCGCGCACATCGAAGCCGTTCGGCGTCAACCTCATCACCATGCACCCGCAATTGTCCGAGTTGATCGATGTTTGCGCAAAACACGAAGTCAGCCATGTCGTCCTCGCCGGGGGCCTGCCGCCGCCCGGCTCGATCGACCGGATCAAGGGCATGGGCGCCAAGCTGATCTGCTTCGCGCCCGCATTGGCGCTGGCCAAGAAGCTCACCCGCTCCGGCGTCGATGCGCTGGTCATCGAGGGCATGGAGGCGGGCGGCCATATCGGGCCGGTCTCCACCTCGGTGCTCGCGCAGGAGATCCTCCCGCCGCTTGCCGCCGAGGTGCCGATCTTCGTCGCCGGCGGGATCGGCCATGGCGGTGCGATCTCGGGCTACCTGGAGATGGGCGCGGTCGGCGTGCAGCTCGGCACCCGGTTCGTCTGCGCCAACGAGTGCATCGCACACCCCAACTTCAAGAAGGCCTTCATCCGGGCCTCGGCCCGCGATGCGATCACCAGCGTCCAGATCGATCCGCGCCTGCCGGTCATCCCGGTGCGCGCGATCAGGAACCGCGAAATGGAAAGCTTCGCCGCCAAGCAGCGCGAAGTCGCCGGCATGCTCGACCAGGGCGGCGTCGAAATGGCCGAAGCCCAGCTCCAGATCGAACATTATTGGGCGGGCGCGCTTCGCCGTGCGGTGATCGACGGCGATGTCGAGAGCGGATCGGTGATGGCGGGCCAGTCGGTCGGCATGGTGAAAGGCGAAGCGCCGGTCGCTGAAATCCTGCGCCAGCTCGTCGACGAAGCCGCGCAGGCGCTGGAGCGGCGCTCCGCCTGACGCACGCGCGCGCCGGAGGGCCGCGCCGCCATTGGAACGCCCTCCCCTTTCTGTTAGCGCTTCAGCATGCCCACCGCTTCCGTCGCGTCCGCCCGTGAAATCCTGACCGGCCTCCACGACGTGATGGCCTCGCGAATGGGCGCGCAGGCCAAGCTCAACAAGGTGGTGAAGATCATCGCCGAAGCGATGGCAAGCGAGGTCTGCTCCATCTACCTGCTGCGCGACGGCGTGCTGGAGCTGTTCGCAACCGTGGGCCTCAACCAGACCGCGGTGCATGTCACCAAGCTCGCGATGGGCGAAGGCCTGGTCGGCAGCATCGCCAAGCAGGCATCGGTGCTGAACCTCGCCGAAGCGGCCAACCACCCCGAATTCGCCTATCGCCCCGAAACCGGCGAAGAGCTGTTCCACAGCCTCGCCGGCGTGCCGATCGTCCGCAAGGAGCGCGCCATCGGCGTCCTCGCCGTCCAGCACGCCGATCCCCGCGCCTATGACGACGTCGAGATCGAGGCGCTGCAGACCGTGGCGATGGTGCTTTCCGAACTGATCGCCAATGCGGGGCTTGCTGACAAAGCAACGTCGGCGGCGGAGATAGCCAAGGAACAAGGCGCGGTACGCCTCGCCGGGCTGCGCCTGGTTACCGGCATGGGTGCCGGGGTTGCCGTCTTCCACCAGCCGCGGGTCACGATCGAGCATACTGTCGCCGAGGATACGGAGGCCGAGCGCCACCGCGTTTATTCCGCGTTCCGCAAGATGCGCGAGCAGATCGACAACATGACCAACCAGGCCGAGTTCGGAACGGCCGGGGAGCATCAGGAGGTTCTCGAGACCTACAAGATGTTCGCTTATGACGAGGGCTGGTCGCGGCGGATCAACGAGGCGATCGACAGCGGCCTGACCGCCGAAGCGGCGATCGAGCGGGTGCGTCAGCGCATGCAGAGCCGGATGCGCGAGATCGACGATTCGCTGCTGCGCGACCGAATGCACGATCTCGACGACCTGTCGAACCGGCTGCTTCGCATCGTTTCGGGCAAGCTCGGCACCGCCGCGCAGATCGGCCTTCACGGCGATGCCATCCTGATCGCCCGCAACCTCGGCCCGGCCGAGCTGCTCGAATATGACCGGCGGCGATTGAAGGGCGTGATCCTGGAGGAAGGATCGCTCACCGCCCACGTCACCATCGTTGCGCGGGCAATGGGCGTGCCGATGCTCGGGCGGGTGCGCGACGTGCGCCAGGCGGTGAGCGAGGGCGATTTCATCCTGCTCGATGGGACGGACGGCGCGGCCTTCGTTCGTCCGACCGGGCCGGTGGAGGAAGCGTTCAAGGCCAAGCTTGTCGCCACCCAGAAGAAGCGCGCCCAGTTCGCAACGCTTCGGGACCTGCCGCCGGTCACCAAAGACGGCACCCGGATTACCGTGATGGTCAATGCCGGCCTTCGCGACGACGCCGCCGCAATCCACACGGTCGGCGCCGACGGAATCGGCCTGTTCCGCACCGAATTCCAGTTTCTCGTCTCCGCAAGCTTGCCGAAGCGCGAGGCGCAGCAGCGGCTGTACCGCTCCGTGCTCGACGCCGCCGGCGACAAGCCGGTGATCTTCCGCACGCTGGATGTTGGCGGCGACAAGGCCCTGCCCTACCTTCAGACCGGCGAGGGCGAGGAGCGGGAAGAAAATCCGGCAATGGGCTGGCGGGCGCTTCGCCTGGCGCTCGATCGGGACGGGCTGATGAAGTCTCAGGCCCGCGCGCTTCTGGAGGCGTCGGCGGGGCGGCAGCTCAACATCATGTTCCCGATGGTCTCCGAACCCTGGGAGTTCGACGCCGCGCGCGACATCGTCGAGCAGCAGCGCGCCTGGCTGGTTGAACGCCGAAAGCAGGTTCCGACCCGCATCTCTTACGGCGCGATGCTGGAAGTGCCGGCGCTGGCCGAGCAGCTCGACCTCCTTTTGCCCAAGATCGATTTCCTGTCGATCGGCACCAACGACCTCACCCAGTTCCTGTTCGCGGCCGACCGCGCCCATCCCAAGCTCGCCGAACGCTACGACTGGCTCTCTCCCGCCATCCTGCGCTTCCTGCGCCGGGTGACTCGCAAGGCCCAGGCGGCGAACGTGCCGGTCGGCGTGTGCGGCGAAATGGGGGGGCGAACGCTTGAGGCGATGGCGCTGATCGGGCTGGGTATCGAGCGTTTCTCGATCACGCCGGTGGCGGTTGGTCCGATCAAGGCGATGATCCGCTCGCTCGACAGAGCGGCGTTGGCGCCCGCGCTTGAAACATTGCTTGCGCATCCGCCCGCCGATTTTCGGGCGGCGCTTGCCGCATGGGCCGAGGAGAATGAGGTTGCGATCGGCTGAAAGGCCCGGCTGAGCGCGACGGCTTAGGTTGACATCGGGGCGGCGCTCCTATGTCATCGGGTTGCGCAACATAGGTTACGTGAAAGAGGCAGACGGGTAAATGGTCGACATGGGTGGGATTCAGAGCGGCGGCGGCTCCCCGGTTGGGGAACGGCTTCGCACCGCACGGGAGGCCAAGGGCATCTCGTTGCAGGACGTCGCCAGCCAGACGCGAATCCCGATCCGTCACCTCGAGCATATCGAAAAAGGCGAATGGGAAGCGCTTCCGGCGGCGACCTACAGCGTCGGCTTTGCTCGCTCCTACGCCAATATGGTCGGCCTCGATGCCGCCGAAGTCGGCCAGGAATTGCGGGGCGAGCTCGGCATTTCCCGCACCCCGCACGCAAGCCCGGCCGCCGCTTTCTACGAGCCGGCCGATCCCGCGCGAGTCCCGCCGCGCTCGGTTGCGCTGATCGCAGCCGTTCTCATCGTCCTGCTCGTCGCCGCTTACCTGCTCTGGCGCAGCCAGGCGATGGGCGACGCGCCGGTCGAGCCGCAGCCCGTTGAAACCGAGGCACCCGCACAGCAGGCGCAGCCAAAAGCCCCGCAGCCCGCCGCCAGCGGCCCCGTCGTGGTGACGGCGATCCAGGATGCGTGGCTGCGCGTCTACGAAGCCGGCGGCAAGCCGATCCTGTACGAGAACATCCTCAAGGCGGGCGAGCGTTACGAGGTTCCGGCCACGGCCACGGCACCGCAGCTTCGCACCAGCCGCCCGCAGGCGCTGCGCGTCTCGGTTGGGACAACGGTGATCCCGCCGCTTGGGGCCCCGGACAAGCTGGTCGCGGACGTCAGCATGAAAGCGGCCGACCTCGCCGCGCGTGCTCAAAGCCAGGCCGCTCCCGGCGGTGCCCAAGCGCCTGCAGCGGCTGCCCCCGGTGCAGCCGCGCCGGTTGCACCGTTCGAAGACTGATCGAACCAGCGCCGCGCTTAAGGCTGGCGACAGGCGGCCCATCCTAGTAAACGATGGATGGGTGTGGGTAGTTTGCGGGGAATAAACATGCGTTTTCATCTTCTTGGCCTTGCCTTGATGGCGGGGCTCGCGGTTCCGGCGGCTGCCCAGCAGACCGACCGCGTCGAGCGCCGCGTCGATCGGCTGGAGCAGGAAATGCGCGCCGTGCAGCGCCGCGTGTTCCCGGGCGCCACCGGTTCGATCATCGGTCCGGAGATCAACGAGCAGGTTGCCCCGCCGGAGCAAGGCGGGGTGGCGGGCGGAAGCGCGGTCGCGGACCTCACCTCCCGCGTGGATGCGCTGGAGTCACAACTTGCCCAGCTCACCGGGCAAGTCGAGCAGAACGGCAACCGCCTCCGCCAGCTTGAAACCGCGTTTGCAACGTTGCGCGAAAGCACCGGCAGCCGGCTCGAAGCGCTGGAGAAACCCGCTGCGTCCGAAGCCGAGACAGCCGATCGCGAGCCGGAGCCGGTTCGCACCAACAACCGCCCGTCCAGCACCACAAATGCGGCAAAGCCGTCGTCGGTGGTGCTCGGCGACGATGCCGAAGCCGCCTACAATGCCGGATTCCGGCTGTGGGAGCAGAAGAAGTACAAGGACGCGCAAGCGCTTCTCGGTGCCGTTCCGAAAAAGTGGCCGAAGCACCGGTTCGCGAGCTGGGCCGGAAACCTCGCGGGCCGCGCCTATCTCGACGACGGCAACCCCACGGCCGCGGCGAAGGTGCTGTTCGCCAACTACAACGACAACCCCAAGGGCGAGCGCGCCGCCGACAGCCTCTATTTCCTCGGCCAGTCGCTGGTTGCGCTGAAGAAGCCGGCGGAGGCCTGCAAGGCCTATGACGAGCTGCAGGACGTCTACGGCGCAACGATGCGGGCTTGGCTGAAAGAGCGCCTGCCAGCCGCCCGCACCGCCGCCAAGTGCAAGTAACGGGCTCGGTTAAGCAACATTTGAAACACAACTCCCGGCGCCGCGACATCCAGCCGCCACGCGCCGGGGGCATCTGTGCACCTGCAAACAGGCAGCGCTCCCCTCGGGCAGCGCCTAAGGGAGGTGCACATGTCGCAGAAGTTCAAGATCCTCGCCGGAATCGCTCTTGCCGCGATCGCGGCCGCCGGGGCAAACGCACAGCAGGCGTCCGGCGGCGGCACCGCCACCTATTGGATGAGCGCCGAGACGAATAGCGGCATGAGCGCGATGGGCCAAAGCGGCGGCCAGGCGCGCAACCTGACGCTGCAGCTCGGCACCGGACGCCGCGCGGCCGGGGAGCCCGCTGCCGAGCATCTTCCGCCTGCTGCGCTCAAGGCCGGACCCAGCCTGCCGCTGGTCAGCCCGCTCAAGGCGCCCAGCGCTGCGATGGCCTCACCCTTCAACTACACCGGCGAGAAGCCGAAGGGCCGGATGCTCTTCTACTGGGGCTGCGGCGAGCATGTCCGCCCCGGCCAGCCGGCAGTCGTCGATTTCGCAAGCCTCTCCGCCGGCAAGGTCCCGCCCGCTTTTGCTCAGGCAGCGGCCAAATATATGACGCCGCCGTCCGCTGCCGGCAACGCTTCCTACGGCGAGTGGCCCAACGATAAATCGAAGACTCGCGTCCCCGCCGGCGGCTCGCTGGTCGGCGAGCATCTGGTGCGCGGCAATTACACGCCCGAGATCAAGTTCGCCCTCGCACCCGGACAGGATTTCCTGCCGCCGGTGGCACTGATCTCGCAAAGCGCCACAGCGTCCGGTTCTGTGCCGCTGGTCTGGAAACCGATCGCACCGGCGCGCGGCTGGTCGCTGTCCACCATGGGCTCGGCACCGAACGGCGACATGATCATGTGGTCGTCCAGCGAAACGCAGGCCGCGGCGATGATGATGGATTACCTGGCGCCAGACGAAGTCGCCCGTCTGGTCGCCCGCAAGGTGCTTCTGCCGGGATCGGCCGACCGCTGCACCGTGCCGCAGGAGGTCGCCAGGGCGGCCCCGCAGTCGATGCTTTCGATGGTTGCGTTCGGCCCGGAGGCGAATTTCAGCCACCCAGTCCGCCCGGCCAAGGCGGCCGCTTCGTGGAAGCCGGAATGGGCAGCGAAGCTCCGGACCAAGTCGACTTATATGGGCATGCTCGGCATGGACATGGCAGCGATGATGAGCGGCCGGGGCAGCGACGACGACCGGCGCGCCGAAGACGCTCCGCCCCGCCGCCCGGCCACCAAGGCGGAGAAGATCGGCCGCGGGCTTGGCCGCCTGCTCGGCAACTAATCGGGTGGGGGCGCCCCTCTGCGGGCGCTCCCCTGTCCCAGCAGCAGGGTTTTCGGGTCGCCCTGTGCGCGAATGCTCGCCACCAGCACATAGGGGAGGGTGAACAGCGCGCCCAGCAGCAGCGCAAGGAGCGCGCAGAGAATACCGACGCCTCGCGACGGTTCCCGATAGATCATCCACGCGCCGACGAGCAGCAGGTGCGCCTCCAGATCGGCATAGAATTGCGCCCGCCACGGATGCGCGAGGTCGCCGAGGAAGGTTCGAAGCCCGGCGAGCAGGCCGAGACTCGCGAGCGCCCAAAGCGTCACCGCGGCGACGACGGCCCAGACCAGAAGCAGGAAGATCCGAAACCCGATCATGGCGCAATAACGCGGATGAGGCGGAGCGGACCCAGCGGGGGACGACGGCGCCGGCAATTTCGCTTAGGGTCGGGCTCGATGCCGCCAACTTTTCCCGAAGCCGCAGCGATTGCCCGGTTCCGCGCCGACTTGGCGGCCCTCGGCCCCGTGCGGCTGCCACTCGGCGTTGCCTATTCGGGTGGGCCGGACAGCTTGGCGCTCCTTCTCCTCGCCCATGCCGCCTTTCCCGGGGAGGTGCGGGCCGCCACGGTGGATCACCGCCTGCGCGAAGCCTCGGCGGCAGAAGCGGAGCACGCGCAAAGCGTCTGTGCCGCGCTCCGCATTCCAAACGTCACGCTGCGTGTCGATGTCGCGGCGGGGGCCAGCGTTCAGGCGAATGCGCGAGAGGCTCGTTACCGGGCGCTTGCCGGCTGGATGGCGGAGGGTGGCATTCCGACGCTCCTGACCGCCCACCACCTCGACGACCAGGCCGAGACTCTTGTCATGCGGCTGCTGCGCGGCGCCGGCGCGGCTGGATTGGCCGGCATCCGGGCGCGGCGGCCACTCGCCGGGAGCGGCGGGGCGGAAATCCTGCGCCCGCTGCTGAGGTGGCGCCGGGCCGAGCTCACCGACATCGCTGCGCGATCCGACCTTGGTACGGTCTCCGATCCCAGCAATGCGGACCAGGCCTTTGACCGGGTGCGGATTCGGGGCCTCCTGGCCGAGGCGAAGTGGCTTGAGCCCACCGCGCTGGCCCGCAGCGCGGCGGCACTGGCCGATGCGGAGGACGCTCTCGAGGCCATGGCCGCGCTTTGCCTTCGGCAAACGGTGGAGGAGCATCAGGATCATCTTCTCCTTCGCGCCGACGCGCTTCCCTCCGAGATGGCGCGCCGGCTCCTTCTCCACTGCCTGCGCCTTCTCGGCCCCACTGGGAAGCCGCGCGGCGAGCAGGTGACCGAGGCTCTGCGGGCGCTGCGCGAAGGCCGAACCGTCACTCTGGCCGGCGCCAAGCTCAGCGCTCAGGGAGCCGTCTGGCGGATCGAACCCGCACCGCCACGCCGTATTGCTCAAGGCGGCGAAACCGCTTAATTCACAATCACTTGTTCCACCTGCCGCCATCCGGCGCACCGCATAGGCTCGTTCCGCTGACACCCTCCGCCAACATCGAGCGATTGTTCGAGAACGCCCCCGGCTGCATTGCGGTCGTGCGCGGGCCCGATCACGTCTTCGAAATCGCCAACGCCGCCTATCGCCGCCTTGCGGGGCGCAGCGACCTTGTCGGCCGCCGCGCCGCCGATGCGCTGCCGGAACTGGCCTCGCAAGGCTATCTCGCCCTCCTCGACAGCGTTTATGAAAGCGGGGAGCCCTTCGTCGCCGACGCCGCGCCGGTCGCCTTCGTCCGCGAACCCGGGGCCGAGCCCGAGACTCGCTTCATCAGCTTCGTCTACCAGCCGATTCGGGACGACGCCGGCACCGTCACCGGCATCTTCGCCGAAGGCGTCGACGTCACCCCCAACGCCGCGGCCGAACTGGCCCGGCGCAAGGCGGAGCAGGCGCTTCGGGCCCGCGAGGCGCACCTTTCCGCCTTCTTCAACCAGTCCGCCGCCGGCATGTCGGAAGCAGATGCCTCCGGCCGCTTCATCCGGGTCAACGACCGCTTCTGCGCCATTTCCGGCCGTTCGCGCCAAGAGCTGCTGGCGATGCGCATGCAGGACATCACCCATCCGCACGATCTGCCCGAAAACCTGCCCAAATTCCAGGACGCGGCGCATGTCGGCGGCTCGTTCGAGATCGAGAAGCGCTACCTTCGCCCCGATGGACGCACCGTTTGGGTGCACAACAGCGTCACCACCGTGCGCAGCGATGCCGGAGCGCCGCTCAGCACGATCTGCGTCACCGTGGACATCACCGGCCGCCGCGCCGCCGAAGAGAAGTTGCGCGCAAGCGAGGCGCTGCAGCGGGCAATCACCGAAGCAACGCCCGAATGCATCAAGATCGTCGGCGGCAACGGCCAGCTCCTCCACATGAACCGCGCCGGGCTTCAGCTGGTCGAGGCGGAGAGCCTCGACGCGGTCCTCGGATCCGACACCTTTGCCCTGATCGCACCCGAGGACCGGGAGGCATGGCGCGATTATCATGCCCGGGTAATCGGCGGTGAGACTTTGAGCTGGGAATATGACGCGATCGGCCTCCACGGCACCCGCCGGCGGATGGAGACTTATGCGGTTCCCCTGCCCCAGCCCGACGGCGGCATCGCGCAGCTTGCCATCACCCGCGACATTTCGGAGCGCAAGCGGGCCGAGGAGCATCAGCGCCTGCTGATCAACGAGCTCAACCACCGGGTGAAGAACACGCTGGCCATCGTCCAGGGTCTGGCGCATCAAAGCTTCAAGGGCCACCAGGTGCCGGCCCAAGTGCGGAACGCCTTCGATGGGCGGCTTGCCGCCCTGTCCGCAGCGCACAACATCCTCACCGAACAAAGCTGGGAGCATGCCTCGCTTGGCGAGATCGTGGAGGGTACGATCGCGCCTTACCGCGGACGGGCGGACCGGATCGTCGCGGAAGGCCCGGACATCGCGATCTCGCCCAAGACGGCGGTGAACCTTGCCCTGGCCTTGCACGAGCTTGCCACCAACGCGTCCAAATACGGCGCCTTGAGCGCCGCGGCCGGGCGGGTCGAGATCCGCTGGCGGGCGGAGGACAAGCGGCTGCGCATGGTCTGGCGCGAAAGCGGCGGGCCGCCGGTGGAGCCGCCGGCAACCCGCGGCTTCGGCACCCGGATGATCGAGCGCGGCCTTGCGTCGGAACTGGGTGGCGCGGTGAAGATCGACTTCCGTCCCGAGGGCGTAGTCTGCACGCTTGACGCCGATTTGGCTGCCTAGGCATCCCGCCTTAAAGCGCCTGCGCCGCCGCCCAGCCGCTCGCCCAGGCCCATTGAAAGTTGTAGCCGCCAAGCCAGCCGGTGACGTCCACCGCTTCGCCGATCGCGAAGAGGCCGGGGACGGTGCGCGCTTCCAGCGTGCGGGATGACAGGCCGTCGGTGGAGATGCCGCCCACTGTCACCTCCGCCTTGGCAAAGCCCTCGGTGCCGTTGGGGTGAAAGGGCCAGCTTGCGAGCCGCTGCCCCGCTTCGGCGAGCTTGCGGTCGGGAAGGTTGGCGAGTTCGCCGCTGAGCGTGAGCCTCTCCATGAGCGTCTCCGCGAGCCGCTCCGACAGCCGCCGCCCCAGCGCCGCCTTGAGTGTCGAGCGGGGGCGTGCCCGTTTCTCCTCAACCAGCCAGCCGGGCTCCATATCCGGCAGGAAGTCGATGGCGATCGGCTCGCCGCTGCGCCAGTAAGACGAGATCTGGAGAATGGAGGGCCCTGAAAGGCCCTTGTGGGTGAACAAGGCGGCTTCGCGGAACGCCGCCTTGCCGGCGCGCGCGATCACGTCGGCGGAGACGCCGGACAAGGTGCGGAACAGCGTCTCGCCCTCGCCAAGCGTGAGCGGCACCAAAGCGGGGCGCGGCTCCACCACCTTGAGGCCGAAGCGCCGCGCGAGATCGTAGGCAAAGCCGGTCGCCTCCAGCTTCGGGATGGACGGGCCCCCGGTGGCGATCACCAGCGCGGGCGCGGTGTAGACGTGGTTGCCGTGCGCGACCCGAAACAGGCCATCGGAATGGCCGATCTCGCCAAGCGGCTGGCCCAGCCTCAGGTCCACGCCGCCCTGCGCGCACTCATCGAGCAGCATGGCGACGATCTGCCGGGCGGAGCCGTCGCAGAAAAGCTGGCCGAGCGTCTTCTCGTGCCAGGCGATGCCGTGCCGCTCGACGAGCGCCAGGAAATCCTCCGCCCGGTAGCGGCCGAGCGCCGATTTGGCGAAATGCGGGTTGGCCGAAAGGTAGCGGTCCGCGGCGGCGTGGATGTTGGTGAAGTTGCAGCGGCCGCCGCCAGAGATCAGGATCTTCTTGCCCGGCGCGTCGGCATGGTCGAGCAACGCCACCCGCCGGCCGCGCTGCCCGGCGACGGCCGCGCACATCAGCCCGGCGCCGCCGGCGCCCAGCACGATCGCATCAAAGGAAAGGTTCGCGCCGTTCATGCCGCGCCGGCGCTAGCCGCCCGCCGCCAAAAGGAAAAGCGCGCCCGTTGCCGGACGCGCTTTCCCCAATGCCAAGGCTGAAGCGTTTCAGCCTTCCTGCGGAACCTTGCGGGGCCGCCCGCGGCCGCGGCCGGTGCCGGTTTTGGCCGCTTTGGCGCCGCCTTCATCGCCGCCGCCGGAAGTCTCCGCGCCATCGCCGCCTTTCTTGCGGCCAAGGCCGATGGCATGGGCGAGCGAACGCCGCTGCTCGGAATAATTAGGCGCAACCATCGGGTATTCGCGCGGCAGACCGTAATCGGTGCGATACTGATCCGGAGTCATGCCGTGCGCGGTCATCAGGTGGCGCTTCAGCATGCGTTGCTTGGCGCCGCATTCCATGCACACGATGAATTCCGGCTTGATCGAAGCGCGCACCGAAACGACCGGCGTCTTTTCCACCGCCTGAGCGGACGTGCCCGGCTTTTCGAGCACGGACAGCGCTTCGTAGACGCGCTGCACGAGATTTCCAACATCCCCCACAGCGACATTATTGTTGGCAACATGCGCCGCGACGATGTCCGCCGTGAGCTGGACCAGTTGCTCATTTTCCATCAAAATTCTCCTTTGATTCGCCGCGCTTCCACAGCCCCTGGTGCATCAGCACGACAATTAAGCGAAATGGATGATCTTTCGTCCACTTTCAACGAAAATGATCATAAAAGATCGTATCGCTCGAATGCCACGGCCTTGTTCCACGCGGCAACCCAACCGCGACGAAGCGCAAGGAACGCCGGACGGCGCCCCAAGATGGGTGCGCCTTATACTGGTCTCATGCGGAATGGAACTGATCGTTTGCAAGAAACAGTATCCAAAAGAAAACATGGATCGAAGTCAGTAGCCGAGGCCGCGCGTCCGAGTCCTCACCCGTGCAAGAATATCGGTGGATGCAAGGAACAAAGTCCGCCCATCCTCGCCGAAAGCGCAATTGGCTACGGCCTTGCCGGTATCGATCCTTCCCAGGCGGGCCCCGCCGGCGGAAAAAATATGCACTCCGCCCGGGCCGGTGATGAACAGATTGCCCGCGACGTCGATCGCCATGCCATCCGGAAGGCCGGGAGCACCCTCCCCCGCCAGCGCCGTCATGTCGGTGAAGACCTCTCGGCCGGCGATCCGCCCATCGCGGTCGAGAGCAAAGGCCAGCACCACCGCGCGCTCCCGGTCTGAATTGGCGACATACAACGTGCGCGCATCGGGCGAGAGGAGGATGCCGTTCGGGAAGCTCATGTCGTCGATCACCCGCTCCACCGCGCCATCGGGGTGGAGCCGGTAGACGCCGTTCACCGGCTGCTCCTTGATCGGGGACAGATTGAGCCCTTCCAGTCCGTAAGGCGGATCGGTGAACCAGATCGAGCCGTCCGGCCCAAGCACCAGATCGTTGGGCGAGTTGAAGCGTTTTCCTCCGAAATGGGTAGCAAGAAAGGTCTTCTTCCTGGTCGCCAGATCGAGCCGCGCGACCGCGCGGTTGCCGTGATCCGCCATCAGGATGGTTCCGGCCGGACCGGGGATCAGGCCGTTGGAGCCGGGCTCGCGGAACAGCCACGGCTCCGCGCCGTCATAGCCGGAGGGCTCCAGAAAAATCGAAAGCCCTTCGGCCTCCGACCAACGGTACATGCGGTTGGCGGGAACGTCGCTGAGCAACAGGTAGCCGCCCTTTCGAACCCAGACCGGCCCTTCGCTCCAGGTAAGGCCGCGCGCAATCGTCTCGATCCGGGTTTCCGGCGAGACCAGAGCTGCGAGCGCCGGACTTTCGGCATGTATGCGCCCCGCTTCCGCGATGCCGCTCCTTTTCTTCACGCGCGTCCTTTCAGGGCCGGCAGCCACTTGGCCGCAGCCGCGCCCGCACATGCGAGCGGCTTCATTATCTCCATGAGCGCCGCGTCCCTGCCGGCACTCACCCCCTCAATGTTTCCGATATGGATGGAGTTTCCGAAGAAACGCTGCTGGAATGACCTGTGCAGACAATGGGACAAGCACCCGCGCTACACTGCCCGCAGCCACGGCTCCTAACCGCCTTCGATGCGTTCCATCTTATCTTGGGAGACGCATATGTTACCGGTACCTGCTGAAAAACCCGCCGACGTAAAGGCGGAAGACGGCGACGTAAGCGTCGAGGGGCCGAACGGCATCAAATATGTCTTCACCCCCGATGCGGCGATCGAAACGTCCGACCGGCTGCTTCTTGGCGGCATCGAAGCCAACGGACAGCGCATGCTGAAGGAAGACCGGGACAGGGAAGCTGCCGAGCGGGCGCGCAACCGCTAGGTTCGGTCCTGGATCATTTCGCGGATCCGCGCCGCCAGGGCGTCGACCGCGAAAGGCTTGGTCATCAAGGCCATGCCAGGCGCGAGGTGGCCGTTGCCGACGGCCGCATTCTCGGCATAGCCGGTGATGAAGAGCACCTTGAGGTCGGGCCGCGCCAGCCGGCCGGCATCGGCCATCTGGCGCCCGTTCATTCCTCCCGGCAAGCCGACATCGCTGACCAGAAGATCGATGCGCGCGTCGGATTCCAGTATCTTCAAACCGGCGGCGCTGTCGCCCGCTTCAATGGCGGTATAGCCCAGTTCTTCAAGCACATCGGCGACCAGCATTCGTACGGTCGGCTCGTCGTCAACCACGAGCACGGTCTCGCCCTGCTCGGCGCGGGGCAGTTCAACCGAGTCCTCGCTCACCGCTTCGGCCTCGAGATCCGAATGGTGGCGCGGCAGGTAGATACAAACGGTGCTGCCTTGCCCGACCTCGGAATAGATGCGGACCTGCCCGCCCGATTGCTTGGCGAAGCCGTAGATCATCGACAGGCCAAGCCCGGTGCCTTCCCCGATCGGCTTGGTGGTGAAAAACGGGTCGAAGGCTTTCGCAATGACCTCGGGCCCCATCCCGGTGCCGGTGTCGGTAACGCAGAGCGATAGATACTGCCCCTCCGGCATGTCGTGGGCTTTGGCTGCCTCGCGATCGAGCCACTTGTTGGCGGTTTCGATGGTGATCCGCCCGCCCTCCGGCATGGCGTCACGCGCGTTGATGCACAGGTTGAGCAAGGCGTTCTCGAGCTGCGACGGATCGACCAGCGCCGGCCAGAGCCCGACTGCGCCGACGACCTCGATTTCGGTCATCGGACCGGCGGTGCGGCGGATCAGCTCTTCCATGCCGCCGATCAGCCGGTTCACATCGGTGGGCTTGGGGTCGAGCGTCTGACGCCTGGAAAAGGCGAGCAGGCGGTGGGTCAGGGACGCCGCACGCCGCGCGGCCCCTTTCGCGGCCACCATATATTTATCGACATCGGTGTGCCGGCCCTGGTCCATCCGGATACCCATCATCTCCAGGCTTCCGGAGATACCGGCAAGAAGGTTGTTGAAGTCGTGCGCAAGGCCGCCGGTGAGCTGGCCAACCGCTTCCATCTTCTGGCTCTGGCGAAGCGCCTCTTCCGCCTGGAGGAGGTCCGCGCTCCTCTCCGCGACGCGCTCCTCCAGGGTCTCGTTGAGCTCATGCAGCTCGATCTCGGCCTGCTTGGTTGCAGTTACGTCGCGCGAAATCGACAGCAGCCGCTCGGGCTGCCCATCCGGGCCGTTGATTGGCGTGACGATAACATCCCACCAGCGCGGCATGCCCTTGAACGTCGTTGCAAAGCCCTGGAAGCGGCCGGTCCGGCCCGCCTTGGCCTCTGCGATCGCCGCAAGCGCCTGCGAGTGCCCTTCCCCAGTCCAGAAATCGGCCCAGCAGGCGCCGTCGATGGCGCCGAAATCCTCGACCTCCATCACGCACATGCCGCCTTCGCTCATGAATTCGAGCCGCCCTTCGAGGTTGAGCACCTTGATACAATCGGCCGAACTGGCGAGGACGCGGCGGTTGAATTCCTCGCTCGCCTGAAGCCGGGTTTCCACCGCGCGCCGCTCGGTTTCGTCGCGGGCGATCTTGATGAAGCCCGCTATCTCGCCCTGACCGTCGTGCAGCGGCCGGACCGATCCGTTGGCGAAAAACCGCGAGCCGTCGCGGCGCAGGTGCCAGCGTTCGTCGTTCGCGCAGCCATGATCCCGGGCCGTCGCCAGCTCCTGCGCCGGCACATCCGCGGCGCGGTCCTCGGGCGTGAACAGCAGTTCCGAGCTCCGGCCGACGATCTCGTCCGCGGACCACCCGAAGATTTCCTGGGCGCCGGGAGTCCAGTCGGCGATCACCCCGGCGGTGTCGGTGGTGAACACGGAATAGTCTTTGACGCCCTCGACGATCCGGCGGGCGCGCTCTTCGCTTTCGCGCAGGCGCCGCTCCGCGCGGGCGCGCTCGAGCGCCGACCACAACCGCCCGCTTGTCTCCTCAACGGTCGCGATCTCGTCGGCGGTCCAATGCCGGGGCTCGGGATCGTGAACGAACATCATCGCGACAAGCCGGCCGTTTCTGACGAGCGGCACGTCGAGCATGGCGCGAGTACCGATTGCTTCGTAGGCGGCCAGCACCTCCGGCGCATTGGTCCGCGGGTCCTCCCGCACGTCGGGAATCGCGGCGGTGGCGCCCGCCTTCATGTCGCGAACGAAGTCCGCCCCGAAATCCGCCATGCGCCATGTGCCGACTACGGAAACGCCCCGGCCATTATTCCACTCGCGTTCGATCGCGACGTAATCCCCGCTCGAATCCGCCTCGCCGAAGCCGACCTGTGCCAGGCCAAGATGGCTGCCGAGCGCCGCTGTCGCGCCGGTCATCATCGCCACCGGGTCGGGAAGGTCGCGCAGTTGCTCCTCGATCAACAGACGGAAGTCCTGGCGCCTGGTGTGGGCACTGAGCTTCTCCCGCGCCTCTTTCTCGACGGTGACGTCATGGCCTTCGCAGAAGATGCCGCTTACGCGGCCCCCATCGTCGAGGACCGGCTCGTAGATGAAGTCCAGGAAATGCTCTTCGGAAGCCTTGCCTTCGGCTTGCAGGCGGATCGGCACGTGATGCGCCACGAACCGTTCGCCGGTTGTGTAGACCCGGTCGAGCAGTTCGAAGAAGCCCTGCCCCTCCAGTTCGGGAAACACATCGCGCACGGACGACCCGACGAAATCACGGTCCCCGAACAGGCGCACATAGGTGCGGTTGACGAATTCGAAGACGTGGTCGGGGCCGCCAAGGATGGTGATGAAGCCGGGCGCTTGGTCGAACAAGCGCCGCTGCCGCTCGGTCTCCGCGGCAAGCTGGCGCTTTGCGAGGATCTGGGCGGTGGTTTCCGTGCACGGGCAGAAGAAGCCCGCCACCGCGCCGCTTTCAAGCTGGATCGGCGTGTAGGAGAATGCGAAATGCGCCTCCTCCAGCCGGCCGTGGCGGTTCAGGTGGAGCGCGATGTCGTCCATGTGGACGGGATTGCCCGCATATGCGCTCTCGACGATCGGCAGCAGGTCGCTTCTCGCTTCGTCCCAGACCTCCAGGAATGGCCGCCCAAGCGCCGCCGGATGCTTGTCGCCGAGAATCTCCGAATAGCCGTCATTGTACAGAAGCGTCCGCTCCTCGCCCCAGGCCAGGAACATCGGCTGCTTGGCGGAAAGCAGCACGCTGACGATCGTCTTGAGCGGCTGAGGCCAGAGCGCCGGCGGCCCCAAGGGCGACCGCGACCAATCCTCGGCACGCATGCGCGCGCCGGCATCGCCTCCGCCCGTCAGAAATGGCTCGTTCGAATCCCCGATGGCAACCACCAAATCCTGTCCTTCCCGGCCCCAACCTTCGACCGGGGCAGAAGATGGTGCGTTCCTGGAGAGTTGAGATGCTTTGGCGCCGCCAAAGTTCCCAGGCGCCGGGCGGCAGATGCAGGCAAAAGGCTACGGCACAAGGACCGTAGGAACGGCGGGCGCCGCTGGCTTGTTGAGACTCCCGGCAAGCGCAAAGCAGCAGCCGCAGCAAAACTTGATACTGCAGGAGAGAGCGAATGACCGGTGGCAAGCACGACGTCGACGCCAACGACATGGTGCCTCCGTTGCAGGACCTCCCCGCCCAGGACGCCATGGAACAGGCGCAAAAGGACGCGGCCGAGGAGCGCGAGCAGGAGGGCGGCTACGGTGGATGATGCAAGGGTCTGGTCTTTCGAGCGGGACCTGTGGATCGGGGATCCGGCGCTTTATGCAAAGGCCATCGACGACCAATGCCTGATGGTTCTGGCCCGCCCGCCGTTCATTCTGAGCGGCGAGCAGGCGGTCGCCGCTGTCCAGTCCACGCCGCGCTGGACGGAGGTGGCGTTCGCCGATCAAAAGGTATCGCGGCCCCAGGAAGGGCTGCTCGTCGCCGCCTACACCGTTCGCGCGTCCCGTGCCGGCGAGAGTGTCGAAGCACATTGCACCACCACCTACCGGCGTTTGGCGCACGAAGAGTGGCGCGTAGTGCAGCACCAGCAGGCTGTCCGCCCCGCTGCGTGAACAGAGCAGCAAAAATCCGATGAGGACGAAGGCTTACTCCGGAGGGAGAGCCGCCTTATCTTGCGAAGTAGCTCTTGCTGAACTTTCCAGCCGCATATTCATACGTGATTGACACGCAACACGGCCCGGCGCCGCTGCCCCCGCGGCCCGGCCCGGCCGTATATATATAATCGATATAGACTAAAGACCCTTGGGATCTAATTTGAACAATATGTTTGGCAAGGGCATATCCCGAATCAGAAAACCTTTCCCCTGAGTCGGAAATAATGGGAACAAAGCGCGCGTCTATTTCGACAATACCCTTCGATTGCACGCTATGTTTCTCCGCCGGGATCCCGCCTTGTAAGCCGCTAAAAATAAGAGCTATCGCAATAATACTCATTGCCGGTCCTTATGGAAACTGAATGATTATAGGCTGTGTTGGAGGGATTGTTATAATTTGCGTATTTCCGCTGGGTGTGCCGAGTGCGCCTACGTAGTTCTCGCCAAATATGGAGCGCATCCCGTCAGTTGATTCGGCATCTGCTGATATCCCTCTGATGTCTGCTCCGGAGAAGTTATCGCTGCCAAATTGATCGTTTAGCGCCCTGTAGGGTTCTGATGGAGAAATTCGAATTGCAGGCGGAACGTCGCCAATTGCAGGGATCGGACCTTTTATCGAGTAATCACCGTGAGTATGATAATCACCTACAGTATTCGGTTATAGTCGGTTGAAAGCCCTGATCGGTGCCCGGCGTTGGATCAGTCGCGACGTATTCAATCCCTCCGCCGTTAGCGTCCGCTCAACCGTCCCTCCATACTCCCGATTCTCAGCGATGGACCTGGGATTGATAAACTTAACCGCATCCGCAGCTGTATCGAATTTGTCGCCGGGAGCAAACATTTTACCCGTCGGGTCGCGTTTATTTAAGGGATCGTTGCCGGCGTACGCATAAAGATTCATCTGATCGTTATAGCCGACCGGGTCGGTCTGCAGGAAACGGCCAAGCGTCGGCGAATAAATCCGGGACTTGTAGTGGTACATGCCAAGTTCCGAGATCCAGGCCTGTCCGGTATAGCCGAAGCGGCCGAGGTTCAACGGATTGGGGATGCCCCAGGCATCGTAGGCATTGATCTTGATCGGGTTGCGAGCGGTGTCGGAGATGGCCGTGATGGACCCCTGGTAGTCGGAGTGGAGGAAACGCACCACCGGGTTTCCCGCCATCTCCCACCAGATCAGCGGCTCATCCGTAACCGGGCCGTGCGCGTAGGAGCGAAGCAGCGTACCCGCACCGTTATATTCGCTAAGCAGCCGGTCGCCATCGTAGACGAAACGGGTGGTGAGCCCATCCCCGGTCACCTGCCACAGGTGGCCGAGCGGATCGTAGGCAAGAGCGGCGTTCTTTGCCCCCGAAGCCGAAACGAGCCGGTTCTCGGCATCGTACACATAGGTGGTCGAGCCGTCGGACGTGAGGTTCCCGTTCGCATCGTAAGTGAATGTTGCCGGGCCGGCGGCGGTGTATTGGTTGAGCCCTTGACGCTGTAGGAACGGTCAACGGTGTACGCCGTGTTGGACGCATAAAGGTCGTTCGAACTCGTCTTTTCTATAACCTGAGCGGCAGCGTTACGCTCAAAGGCCGCGATCTGGTCGTTGGCGGTGCCCGCCAGGTCCTGCGTCACGCTTTGAAGCCTTGAAAGCGGATCATATTGGTAGCTGATGCTGGTGTTCGCCGGGCCGAGCAGCCCAACCCGATCCCGCCGTCCGACCGAATCGTACACGAAGCCGACCATCAGGTTGCCGCTTGCCCTGATCTCCGTCATCCGGCCTGCCGCATCGTAGGCGAAAGTCTGGTTAGCCCCGGTCGGCGGGCCGAGGCGTGTGCGGTTCCCGGCGGCGTCGTAGCCGAACGGGGTGACGCGCTCCGTTCCGTCCATGTTCGTGGCGGTGGAGGCGAGCCTGCCGAAGCCGTCGTAGCTTTCGGTGATCCCGGGACCGGAAGCGGAGCCGAAGCGGGCGTAGGTTTGAGGGCACCGGATGTCGAAACCCATTGCACCACCACCTACCGCCGCCTGGGGCACGAGGAGTGGCGCGTAGTGCAGCACCAGCAGGCTGTCCGCCCCGCTGCATGAACCTCACCATCGGTCTAGGGTCCTCTTGCGCGGCCCGCTGCTTGGTTGCGCCACATCGCCCCCTCAACAGCCGAGAGGAGCGCTGCGCGCCAGTTCCTCCACACGGCGTCGGCTTATTGCGTCATAACAAGCCGCAGAGCAGCCATAGCCGCGCCATACTGGCCTGAGCACCACGCAAGTCCGGTCTTAAAGCCTGATGACGTTGGAAACAACCATCGCCTTGTTCGTCCGGCATGTTTCCGAAAAGCATTCTACATCACCTCAACTCCAATTCACTGTCCCCCTTCCGAGGATACAATTTCACCGCTCTTTTTATTTACAACGAATATGAACGGTCCTCCAGTTGATCCTTCAGGCACATAATAGGTGATACGCCACGCCTCGCCAAGATCCTCGACGCGCGTTGCAAAACGTTTCAGGTCCACCTGAGGAACATGTTCAGCCCAAGACGCATCTGTTATCTCAATCGCCTTCTTGGCGGTGATCGTCTGATTCGCTTTTTCGCAGCCCATGGAGACTAACGCGATTACAAGCAGTAAATATACTTTACGCATCATACGATCCTTCTTCTGCATGCCCCGGCGTGATTAGGCTCAGCTTGAGCACAGTATCGAAATTCACACGTACGAAAACATGTTTCACGGCTTGTAAAAGTCGTCTGTGTAATCGATGTCAGCGCCCGAGCCTAACCCTCTGTAAGGCTCAGGACGTGCAGCGGATATTACCAGCGCGCTGAACTTATAAGCAATACCTCGATCGCCTTCACTGATGTGAATCGAGGTGACGCCCGGTATTTCCCCACTCCGGAATGGGTGCACGTGTATGAAGATTCGTGCGCTTGGCGTAAGCGCGAGTGCTCGTCTAATATCCTCCCGAAATATATTTGGACCGGATCCCTTGATAAGGACTCCTGGCGTGTAGTTCCTGCCAGATCTTGTGACCCAGAAACCCCACTCGTTCTTTTCTTTAGTCTGATGGTCCCCTCGTGAACGCCTCCAAGCTTCGTTGATTGCTCCTCGCACCTCGGGATCGTTCACAATCTGGTTCACTCTCCGGCCGCCAGGGCTATTGGATTCACGAATCGAGTTTCGCGCGCCTCCCCCTTGTCGTGCACCCGGTACGCTGCCGTTAACGATGCCTGCTCCAGCAAGGGTCGGATTGAAGTTGCCGGCGCCCTTACAAGTACCGTCCTTGTTCTCAATAAGGGAGCCAGTACACATTCCCGTGGGATCGCCGTTGTTGACGGGATCGTTTCCGACATAGGCATACAAGTTGATCTGGTCGTCATCACCGACAGGATCGGTTTGCAGGAAACGGCCAAGCGTCGGCGAATAGATCCGTGCCTTGTAATAGTTCATCCCTAGCTCGGGGATCCAGGTTTGGCCGGTGTAGCCAAACCTGCCTTGGTTGTTCGCATTAGGTATGCCCCAAGCGTCGTAGCCGTTGATACCGACAATGGCGCCGCTCGAATCAGCGATGGCGACGATCGAGCCTTGGTGGTCGGAATGAAGGCTCCTGCGGTTTGCGGTGCCCGATCCTTCATACCACAGCACCGGATCGTCGATGCCCGCACCGTGGACGTAGGAGCGCAGGCGGTTGCCGGCGCCGTCATATTCTTCAATCAGTTCCTCGCCGTCATAACGGAAGCGGGTGGTGATTGCTCCGCCCACTACCTGCCACAACCGGCCCAGCGGATCGTAGGAAAGCGTCGCGTTCTTCGCCCCGGAGGCGGACACCAACCGGTTCTCCGCGTCATACACAAAGGTGGTCGACCCGTCGGACGTAAGGTTGCCGTTCCCATCATAGGTAAAGTTCGCCGGGCCTGCCGCCGTATACTGGTTCAGCCCATTGGCGCTGTACGCTCGATCAACGGCGTAAGCGGTGTTGGCCGCATAAGCATCGTTGGCGCTGGTCTTCATGTTCAACTGCGAAGCGGCGTTATACTCATAGGTCAGGTTTTGGTCGGAAGCAGTGCCGGCAAGATTGTGGCCGAGGCTCTGCAGCCTGAACATCGGATCGTAGCCGTAGTTCGAGGAGGCGGCACCTGTGCCGATGGTGAGGCTCTGCCGCTGTCCGGCCAGGTCGTAGGCGAACTGCGCTGCGGGGCTCACCCCGTCTCCAATGGCGGTCATTCTGTCCGCGGCATCGTAGGACCAGGTGGCGGCGTAGCCTGCCCCGGAGCTTACCGCCGTGCGGTTGCCGTGAACATCGTAGCTGTAGTTCAGGGTCCGCGCCACGCCGTCCATGTTGGTGCTGTTCGCAGTCACTCGGCCAAAGCCGTCATAGCTGCTCGAAACGCCAGGGCCGGATACGGAGCCGAACCGCGCATAGGTCGGCAGGCCGCGAATGTCATAACCGTAAAAGACGCTGTACCCTGCCGCACCGCTTGCAGAAGCCGGTACGCCCTTGGTCGTGACCCGGTTCATACCGTCGTAGGCGAAGGTGATGGTGGAACCGTCGCGCTTGCGCAAGGATGTGCGATTGCCAACGGCGTTGTAGCCGTAGCTTTCATAGTCAGCGGCGTTGACCTGGCCGGGCACCGTTTTCGAAGGGAAAGTCCACTGCTTCAGCCGATCGAAACCATCGTAAGCAAGCGTCGCCAAATTGCCGTTGGCGTCCACAACCGAACTCCGCTTGCCGTTTGGCGAATAGGTGTAGGTGGCGTAGTTCTGCTGGTCCGAAGTCAAATAGGCTTTCTGGATCTGCAGCAACTGACCGGCCGAATCATAGACGTTGCGCGTGATCCGGTCCGGACCATCGCTGCCCTGTAAGCCAAGTATGCAGGCGTCCGCCGGCACCGAGCCGAACGCCGCCTTGTTCATGCGCAACGTGGTGCAGATCTGCTGGCCGCGGTCGTTGAACGATGCGCTGACAACCTTGTGGGTCGTCCCCTCCGAGGACGCCGCGACCTTGATGGGGTACCGGCGCGGATCGTAGGTAGTGTCGCTTTGGTTGGCATAGCCGAGCACGCTGCTTGAAGGATCGGGTACGGTGCCCGTCCGGGTGATCACCACCTTGTCGTCGGAGTCGCGGTAGGTGATGTGCGTCGCAGGGCGCCTGCCGCTCGCAAATGCGGGGCCGATCTCCCAAGTCTTGCGGCCAAGGATGTCATAGCGAAAGTAATATGCGTCGCCGGTTCCGGGTAGCGGGCCGTCCGCGATCAAGACGCGACCTGCATCGTCGTAAGTGAAGGTTGTGGTGATGGAAATACCCGCCGCTGCGTCAACCTTTGTCTCGGTTGCCGGCAGATTGGAAAACCCGGCAAAGGTATATTCCGTCCTGACCTCCGCGGTCGTCCCGCACGTCGTACCCAGCCCGCAGGTGCGAACGAGCGACGGCGTTGAACCAATGCCGCCGTAGGTTACGTAGGTAACCCGCCTGACCCCCGCTTGGTCCGCAGGATCGGTACGTTGAACAAGCCGGCCTGCACTGTCGTAGACATAATCGGTGGTTCGGCCGAGTGCGTCCGTATAGGAGATCGGCCGGAAGCACAGCACCTGCGTCTGGGCGCAGGCGGCGGCATCGATCGCCGAACTCTCCGTCACCGCCGGCAAGCCCGAGCCGGCCTTCGGCTGGCTTATTTTCGAGATAACGTTGCCATAGGAATCATAGGCGACCTGGACGTAATCGCCTTCGGGCGAGGTTACCCGGGTTGGCCGATAGTTCCCGTCGTAGGTGTATGAGGTCGTCCGGTTAAGCGAGTCCTTGATGGACGCGACCAGGTTGGGGAGGGTCCCGCTCTCCCCCGTGGTCGCGGGCTTGATCGTGTAGGTCATGCTATAGCCGTTAGGTCCGGTCACCACGACATTGTCGTATGTGTAGCCCCTCGGCTGCGGCTGCACCCTCAGATTGCCGTAGGAATAATTCCAGGTGACGCCGTCCCGCACAACCGTGGAGACCACCGACTTACCCCCTCCATTGGGGACCTGAATCGGCGACACGGCGATTTGCGCGGCGGATTCGCCGGGCAGGGTCATGTTGACCAACGACCATTCCGCCTCGGCGCGGATGCCATTGCTGCAACCGCTGCAGCTGAACGTTCGGCCTGCGAGATCGGTGATTGTTCCGGTGATGCTATAGGTGAGCCGGGCAAGCGGCGCCGTTGGGGCCGACGAACGGTAAAGCGTCGCGACCCGGAGTGCGGACCAGGAGGCGATGAGGTTAACGTCGGTGCCTTCGTAGGTGAAGGTGATGTGATAGCCGACATTGCTGCTCATCCGCGTCAGGCGGTGGTTGGTCGCTCCGACACCGCTCGCATATTTCTCCTTGTCGTAGGTCAAGGTAATCACCTCCCCGTCGGGGTAAGTGATGCTCGACGCATAGAACCAGATGTCCCGGTTCTGCTGCGTGGCGCCGCTGTCGAAATTCAGTGAGTCGAAGGCGAAGACCGCGCCGGTCTGGGCTTCCGTGAAGGTGTAATAGCTGCCGTTGACGACATCGCCCTCGATCTTCGCGCCTCTCAGCTTGACGTTGCTGCAGACATCGTCGAACTGGCACCTGAAACGCTCGGACGTGGAACCGCCGGTGTGGACCGCGATCGAGGACTGAATGTAGTCGCCCGATCCTCCGGTGATGTTGGCCCGCAGATAAGGCACCGCATCCCGCAGCGAATCAAAGGTAAGCCGCGGCGCCGCCGGCGCGGAGAGCGAGGGCATATCGACGCGGATCAACCCGGTGGTGATGTTTACCTTGTTCAGATCGGATTGCGTCTCCAGCGGCGTAATCACCGTCGCTGTCGTCGTCTGCGCGGACGCCGGAGCCGTTGCAAACACTCCCGCCAGCGTGGATGCAATCCCCATAGCCACCTTTAACAAACCTGCGCGCGTCATTTTCCCTAACACTGTCGCCCCCGATTCACGGAAATTGTTTAAAGGCTCGGCTGAAGTTTAGCGGGCCTTTATTGAAAGCATGTGCTTTGCGTACCGGTTGTCTGGTACGTAATGGTCCCGGTGGCGGTTGCACCGACACTGTTCTGAATCACGTAATACAAGGTACTGGTGCCGGGCGCAGAGCCGATGAACTGGATTGTCGTGCTGCTGATAATGGTTGCATCGACGGTAGCGTTTCCGGTCACCGTCACCAGGCTCAACGGCGTTTTCCCGTTTGGATCGGTATCGTTGGCGACGACGTTGTAGTTGACGTAGGAATTGCACGGCCCGCTGACGCTGTTCGGGTTCGCAACCGGCGGCGATCCACTCGGTGGCGGCGGCGGCGGTGGCGGCGGTGGTGGCGGGGTAGGCGTCGACCCCGTGCTCGTTCCGCAGGCTGCCGGCCCCGTCCCAACGGTGTAGCGCGTGCGGTTCCCCGCCGGATCGAAGCAGGTCGCCGTTCCGATATTGTTGTTCGGGCCGCCCGTGACGTTGGATGTCTTGAGCCGGCCCAGCGGATCGTAGCTGTAGACGACCGTCTCGCTCGCTCTCCCCGCACCCGAAACAACCAGCGCCGCGACTCCGCACGGCAACAACAGCCACGTCTTACACTTGCCCACGCTTTAACCCCCTCAGCAGTGCTGGCCCCCCCGCCACTCACACTGCGAATCGCAAGCTAACACCAGTCTAGCGCAGCGTACAGAACGATTTACATCCAGCGATATTTAGCGAAACTGCCGTGATTTACGCCGTTTTACGCAAGTTCCGGCGCATATCTACGGCAAAGAATGGAGTAAGCAGTTCTAGTATCTTCCTTAATCTGCCGATTTCCTGAAACGATTCTGGAGCGTCAAAATTGCGGGCGACAGACGCGGCTGCCAATCCTTGGCCGCGTGGGGCGGCCGATCCTGCGTAAGCCCGGGATGGTTGACTAGGAACCGTTGGGGCGGATGAGGAGCGCTGCTTTGCGCGCCGCGCGATAGGCGATCGACTTGACGGTGTTGCGCTTCGGGAAGCGCCCCGGCAACGCGGGCGCCACACCCACTTGGCGCACCAGCCGGTTGAAGCCGTGCGCATATTCCTCGTGGTAGCTCCACTCGGACCGCCAGGTGATCGACAGCGAGATGCTCGGCTCGTTCCCGTTCTTCACCCAGTGCGGCGCCTTGACCGGCACGTAGACTGCATCCCCGGGGGTGAGCTCCACCGGCCGGCCGGCGCCGGCGAACTCATCGCGCCAGGGCAGGTTGCGATGGCCGCCCGCATGAAAGGCCTCGTGGCTTTCGCCGCCCGCGAAACGGGGATCCGCGGGCGGATAAAGGGTCATGGTCTTGTGCCCCCGGATCTGCATCAGGATGTTATGCTCCGGATCGAAATGAAAGGGTGTGACCGCGCCCGGCGAGGAGATGAAGATAAAGCCCTGCTCCTTCAGCATCTCGCCGGTCGCGTCGCCGACCACCGCCCGCAGCGGCGCGAGTGCGTCGTGGAGCAGGGCGCGATACTCGGGGTCACCTTCGATGAACTTCAGCACCATCCACGATCCGCATTGCTCGATCCGCCTGATCGTGTCGGCGATGCTGAGGCCGTTGGACGGCGTGTCGGCGCCCTCGATGCCGATCGGCACGTCGCCCCGATAATATTCAACATTCCGCGCCGGCAAGCGCTGCGCCAGGCCGACCAGCGCCTCCAGCGTCAGCAGCGGGTGGCCGCACGCTTCGTGCCGCAGCAGGCCGATGTCCTCCGGGTAGACGGAGCGGAGGGCGGCCAGCGCATTCGCCTCGAACATCATAGCGGTCTCCTCATCAGGCGTTTCGCCCTGGCCCAGCCTTCCTCGGCGCCCCGGCAGCAGGCATAAGCCAGCCCGCGGCGAAAGCCTGCGAGCCGCACCGTCACCCGCACGATGTCGCGGCGCTCAGTCCACAGGCCGTCGATCATTGGGTGGTTCTCGTCGGCGCAGCTGTCCATCCAGGCGATCCCGTCGCGCTCGAGGATGTCCAGATTCTCGATCTGGAGGAGGACGCCCGGCGAGAAGCGGGCATAGTCTTCGTCGTACGCAGTCTTGAACATAAAGGACCCCGGCGGCGCCAGCAGGTTGATCAGCATCGCGATCGGCCTGCCATCGAGGTCGAGGCTGCGGATCTGCAGCCGGCCCTCTGCGTGAGCCCCCGCGAGGGCGTCGCGCAGGAAGCGCTCATTCTCCGCGTGGCAGGCCAAGGCGGATTTCTCGCGGCCCTTCCAGCCGGAGCGCTCAAGCGCCAGGAAGGCTTCGCACCAGCGTTCCAGCCCCTCGCCGCCGGGCTCAAGCGTCTGGAAGCGCAGTTCGCCCTGTTCGGCGAGCCGGCTGTTCAACCGCCCGATCTCCTTGCGCTTCTTCTTGCGCACCGCCTGCTCGTAATAGGCTTTGGGGCCGAGATCGCTTTCCAGCAATGCCCGGCGGATGCGGTGCACGACGGGCGTGGCGCGGCCGCGCTCGGCGGCGGCGGCGGCCAGGCCGAGCTGCACTGGCCCCCCTTCGACGAGGCCCCGGATGTGGAGCAGCCCCGCCGCCCACGGCGCCTCGTCCAGATAGTCGAGAAGCGCACCCCAGAACGCACGCTCGCAGCCCCTCCGGACGAGCGGCATTCCGAGATAGTCATGCTCGTAGCGCCAGTTCGCGACGTGACGAACGCGCATTCGGCCAAGGGTTGGCGCGATGTGAAGAGCGATGCTGCCGGCCAGCGTACCATCCGGGCTCCGCACCTCGATCAGGCGCACGTCCTCATGCGCCAACCGGGCCCAGGCCGCGCCGAACAGAGTGACTTCCTGGAAGCTGTTGGGTTCGGCCGCGTTCCGTGCAAGCGCTCGCCATTCGTCGACGAGGCTGAGCGGCAAAGCGCCCAAAGTGCGTTCCGCCGCTTCGAACGCGCCGCAACCGAAATCCCGGTCGGCCCTGATCACTTCAGCGTACATGCAGCAGCTTCAATCCGTTCGCGCGTATCCGATGCGTTGCCTTAGTGCAGGAAGGTAAAGTTTTTGCTCTCGAACGGTCCTCCGTCAGGCGGCCGCCCTTCCGGGTTCCTCCAGCAGGGCGCTGATCTCCTGCGCCGGCATCGGCCGGGCGATGTGGAAGCCCTGACCGGTGTCGCAGCCCATTTCGCGAAGCAAGCCGAGGCACTCGCCGTCCTCGATCCCTTCGCCCACCACTTTCATGCCAAGCTCGTGCGCCAGCGCTATGGTGGAGCGGACCATGATCGCGTTGCGCGTATTGGAAGCGATCGACTGCACGAAAGACTTGTCGATCTTGAGCTCGGTTGCAGGGAGAGTCTGAAGGTAGGCGAGCGACGATTGCCCGGTTCCGTAATCGTCGATCGAGATGCCGAGGCCCAGTTCACGCCAGCTTTGGAGCGCCCGCAGCGCGCGTTCAGGGTCCGTCATCGTCGCCGATTCGGTCACTTCGATGGTGATCAGGTTCGCCGGCACCGGGCTTCCGCGCAGGGTCTCCCGAACCGATTCGATAAAGCCGTGATCGGCGAGGAGGTTGGCCGAGACGTTGACGGCGACACCGATCGGGAAGCCCCGGGAGGCCCAGCACCGGGCGTCGTCGAGCGCCTGGCGCAGCACGTGGGTGGTGAGATCGCCGGCGCGGCCGTGCGCTTCGATCAGCGGAATGAAGCGATCCGGCCCGATCGGCCCGTGAAGGCGGTGGTTCCACCGAACAAGGGTTTCGACGCCCGTCACCTCGCCCGTCGCGAGGTCCAGCTTCGGTTGATAAGCATTCCAGATCGCGCCCCCGGCCATCGCCGCGTCGAGTTCCACCAGGAGCGACAGCTCCCACTCGGCTTCCGTGCTGTCCGCTTCGCTGAACTTCTGCCAGCGGCTTCCGCGTTGTGCGGCATGAACCGCCGCAAGACCCGCATTGGCGACGACCTGCCTGGCGCCGTTCCCCTCCGCCGGGTTTGCCGCGGCCGCGCCGAACGTCACCGACACGTCGATAAGCCGCCCGCACTCGACCGGCGCGCGCATCAGCGCCGACGCGCCTTCCAGCCGGCCGTCGAGGCTCTCCTCTTCGCCGAACGCCTCGATCCAGGCGAGGGCGGAAGGCTCGGTGCGGTAGATTGTCCGTGCGCCGCAGGCGAGGCTCAGACGCTCCGCAACGCGGAGGACGAGCTTTGCCGTCGCCTCCGCGCCAAGGCCGGAGGCGATGACCGCGAAGCGGTCGATCTGCGCCACCACGATCTGGGCGTCGGGCCGAGCAGCGAGCGCCGCTTCCAGCGCGACGAGGTTGGGAAGGCCGGACTCCGGGTCCGTGGCCTCCCGGCTTCGGCGCTGCCGCTTCGTGTAGCCGACTGTGCAAGCCACGAGTGCGGTGAGCGTAGCGACCAGAGCCGGTGCCACCCCGACGGTCGCCCGCCACAGGATTTCCGTTGCGAGCGGCAGTGCGACCAGCGCGGCGGCCAGTGCTGCCAAGGCTGCCACATGCCGCTTTTTGGGCTCACGCCGGGCAGCGAGCGCAACAACGAGCAGAGCCGCAATGAGCGGAAAGCTCGCCGGCCAACGCTGCGGTATCGAGCCCTCCAGCAGGGTTTCGGCGGCAATCGCCTGAATGACGACACCGGGAATGACGCCGTGGCGCGGCGTCGAATAGCGGTCGCCCATCTCGATCGCGGTGGCGCCGATGATCACGCGCTTTCCCGCCAGCTCACCTGCCGGGACCTTGCCGCTGATGAGATCGACCAGGCTGTGGCGGGGAATGGTTTGCGGGTCGATCGAATAATCGACCTCGAACTCTTCGCCGGCGGAAGCGGGTATATCCGCAGTCAGGCTTGGCAGTGAGGGCCGCGGCGTCCCGACAGTTTCGACACCAAGCGGCATCCGCCGCACATATCCGTCGGCGTCGGGCTGGACGTTCACCGCGGCCAGAAAGGCGTGCTCGCTGAAGACCGGCAGCGGCACGTTGTCGACATGGCTGGCGCTGTTGTCGCCGGCGCTCTGGCGGAAGGTGGGCAGGATGACGCTTCCGGCCGCGCGTCGGAGCGACGCCGCAAACGCCCGATCCTGCTGCGGATCGGATGCGCCGGAGAAATCCACGTCGAAGGCAATGGAGCGTGCGCCGGCTTGGTACAGCGCATCGACGGCGCTTGCGTGAACGCTGCGCGGCCATGGCCAGCGCGAAATGCGGGCAAGGCTGTTCGCGTCGATCTCCACGATGTGGACCGCGCCGGTTGCGGGGTGCGACCGCAATGCGAACCGCGCCTCGTGCAACTGCCGGTCTATCCCTGTTCCAACGCCGGTCACGAGGCTGGCAACGCCGAGTACAGCGGCTCCGGCCAGCGCTATCCGGCGCCAGTTCAGGTTGGTCCTCCCGGAGGCAAGACGCCCGGCCGGTGCCTTTATCTGGTCAGGTTTGAAGAACACGCGGCGGCTCAGCGATCATCGCCCTTGCCGCCGTCGTCCTTGCCACCATCGTCGCCCTTGCCGCCGTCGTCCGCTTTATCGTCGTCGCCGTTCTTGCCGCCGTCGTCGTCGGCTTTGTCGCCGTCGTCGTCAGCTTTGTCGCCCTCGTCCTTCTTGCCGGCGTCGTCGGCCTTGTCGCCGTCGTCGCTCTTGCCGCCGCCGTCGGCCTTGCCGCCGTCGTCGCTTTTGCCGGCATCGTCGGGCTTATCGCCGTCCTCGTTCTTGCCGCCGTCATCGGCCTTGTCGCCGTCCCCGTTCTTGCCCCCACCATCGGCCTTGCCGTCGTCGTCCTTCTTACCGCCGTCATCCTTCTTGCCGCCACCGTCGGCCTTGTCGCCGTCGTCCTTCTTGCCGCCGTCGTCGGCCTTGTCGCCGTCCTCGTTCTTGCCGCCGCCATCGGGCTTGCCGTCGTCGTCCTTTTTGCCGCCATCGTCCTTTTTGCCGCCGTCATCGGCGTTATCGCCGTCATCTTTCTTGCCGCCGCCGCCCTTTGACGCATCATCGTCATCGTGTTTGGCGGTGATGCGCGCTTCGACGCTAAGCTCCGCGAGCACCAGATCCGCTGCCGAGCCGCCGTCGACGAGGCCGTTTGTGACCTCGGAAAACGGCTGCGCCTGTTCGATCACGGGGCTCAGGATGGTCGCGGGCGGGGTAAGCGGTCCCAGATAGGCGGAGGGCGGAGCCGCGGCGGGCGTTGGCACGGCCGCGCTTGTTACCGCTCCGGCGGGAGAATTGAACACCCGGCTTGTGTCGCCTTCCACGCTGAGCCTGTACAGATCCGTCGCCCCGATTGTCGCGATGTCTCCCGGCCGAACCATGTCCCTGGCACCGCCGTCGAGAGTGGACACCTCGACCGCGCCTTCCGTCACCTGCACGGTGCCGCCCTGCGGCCCGACGCTTACGGTAAAGGTGGTCCCCTTCACCACGGCCGCCAGATAGGGCGTCCGTACTCCGAAATGCGGCGTGCTTTTCTTCTCGATCTTGAACAACGCCGTGCCGAAATCGGTGATCATCTGCATCAGCCCGCCGGCGCTCTCCGCCTCCACCGGTACTCGGAGCTGACTGCGCGGAGAGATGACCACGAATTCCCGGCCGCGCACGATCACGGCTCGTCCCCCGGCGCCGGTCGCGATCGTCGAGCCGCTTGCAAGCAATGCCCCACGGGACGCTGCCCGCGCGCGGCCGCCGGTGATGACCCGAACGTCCCCCGTCGCTTCGCTGACTTTCCAGGGCGGCGCCGCGGCCGCGGCCGGGCTCCATGCCAAAGCCAGAAGCAGCGGTACCGCCGCCGAAAATATGATCCCGCGCATGCTCGTCCCCCGAAGCCGCTCGCTCGCCCGGCGAGCAGGGTGGCAGCTATCTGAACGCCGGTGGATAAAGGTGAGGCGGTTGAGACTGGGTGTCGCAACACGGTTAACACCGCGCTAGGAAATTAACGCCTTCGCCGGGAACGGTTTTTTAAAGCCCGTACGGTAAATCTCGCCTCAACTAGGTTCGCTGGGGCAGGGAATGAGGCTGGAGAACATGCTTTGGGGGGCAGCGGCGTGCGTTCTGGCCGCACCCCCGCTCTTCGCTTCGGAGGTTCAAACGCCCGCGGACCGGGCCGATCCGTCCGTCCTGGAAAAGGAGCTGAACGACGCCCCTTCGCCACCTCGACCCTCGCGAACGATCGTCGACACGGACGAGGCGCCGATAAGCGGCTCGGAAGTGACCGAGCCGGTGCTGGCCAGCGCAATCCGGGTTGATAACGCCATTGCCCTTCCGCAGGCGGCCTTTGCCGGGGTGGTGGGCCGCTACGCCGGCCGCACCCTCACGGCGGCGGAACTCCGCACCCTTGCCGCCGACATCGCGGCCGTTGCACGTGCCGCCGGCTACGGCCTCGCAACGGCTTGGATTCCGGCGCAGCAGGTTGAAAACGGGACACTCCGGGTTCGGATCGACGAAGGCAGCATCGATGCCGTCGAGGTTTCGGGCAGCGGCCGTGCTGCGGTAGTCCCCCGCCTCCAGCATCTCGCCGACGGCAAGCCGCTGCTGATGGCCGAACTGGAACGGCGCCTGCTGATCGCCGGCGATCTTCCGGGCATTCGCCTGGGCAAGGCCAGGCTGGTGCGTAAAAACGGGCGCAATGTACTGGTTGTCGCATCGGAGCTGCGCCGCGTGGAAGGCGTCGCGAGCATGGACAATTGGGGTTCTTCCACTTCGGGCCCGGTTCGCACCCGTCTCAGCGTCGATGTAAGCGCCCTGCTTGCGTCCGATGACAGGCTCAGCGTTGATGCCGTGCTCACCCCCCTTCAGCCGCGCGAGTTCGGCTTGGTTCGCGCAGCCTATACGGCTTCGATCGGCACGAACGGCACCGAAGTCTCCGTTGGCGGGTACGCGGCCCGCTCGGAAGCCGGAGGGGCGCTTGCCGACCGCGATCTCGACGGCAAGAGCAGCGAACTAAACGTCGCGGTTCGGCACCCGATCGTGCGCAGCCGCAATGCCAGCGTCTGGGCGGAAGTCAGCGGCAAGACGCGCAGTTCCGAGCAGACGCGGCAGGACGAGCTTGTGCGCGAGGACCGGCTTTCCACGGTCACGGCCTCCCTCTACGGCACCCGCCGCTTCGAAGGTGGCCGGCTGCGCGGGCATCTGGCATTCGTCCAGGGCCTCGACGTACTGGGCGCAACTCAGGCGGGCGATCCGCTCGCCTCCCGCGCCGATGCCGACGGCACCTTTTCCAAGCTGGAATTCGGCGGAGAGTTCGAGCATCGCCTCGGCTACGATTTCAACATGTTCCTCCAGGTGGAGGCGCAACTCGCCGGCGGGTCCCTCCTGTCATCGGAAGAGATGGGGCTGGGAGGACGGTGGTTCGGCAGGGCCTGGAATTTCCGGGAATTCTCGGGCGACCGCGGCATCGCCGGATCCCTGGAACTTCGCTACGATTGGACCAAGCCGCTGGGTCCGCTGGAGGCGGCGCAGCTTTACGCCTATCTGGACGGCGGCGCCGTGGCCAATCTGGATGGCGGCACCGGCGGCGGCTCGCTTGCCTCCGCTGGCCTGGGCTTCCGGCTCTGGCTTCCCCACGCCATGCGCGGTTCCCTGCAACTCGGCATCCCCCTCGCTAAAAGCACGAACGGAACGGGCGATCCGCGAGTCTCGGCAACGCTTGAGAAGAGGTTCTGAGGGGAAGGAAAGGGGCACGCTTTTCTGGCTTCGGTTTGCGTTGAGCCATTGCGGACATTGGTCACTCTGCTAGCCTCCATTTCTCAGAGGTTGAAGCAGGTGCTGACGCTCTCGCTGAACGGAGCTCACCATGCGCAAACGAATCGAATTGTTGGCTTCATCGCTGCTGCTCCTTGGCACGCCGGCAATCGCGCAGCCCGTGCCGAATCCGGTGCCACCGAGGGATGGAGACCAGATCCTCGTCACCGGCCGCCGGGGTGAGCTCAGCAACTGGCGCATGGCCGAGACCTCGCATCTGGTTGTGGTAAGCGACGGATCGGAGTCCGAGCTGATCCGAATCGCGCGGAACCTGGAGCGGCTCCACTTCCTGCTCGCCGGCTTGCTCGGCCAGCCCGACACCGTTGATTACAAGGTGAAGTTGCGCATCACGCTAATCGGCGATGTTGCGCAATTCCAGGCGATGGACCTCAGGGCGTCGCGTTGGCAGCAAGGGCCGTTCGCGGAGGAATTCCAGTCCTTTCGGTATTACGATCCGCGCGAAGACGGAGCGGTGTTGGCGACAACCAGGATCGATCAAAAAATCGTGCTGGAACAGGGCGTCAGCATGGAGGTGGTGTCCGGCATCCTGCGCTCCAATCCATCGATCCAGAACATCGCGCCGCCGTCCCCGATTTCTGGTTTCGGCGCGTCCGCGCTGGAAGGGTTGTCGGACACGTCGGACCTTGCGAACGGCGTCAACCAGCAGGCCTTCTCGCTGCCCGCCGACTATCTGCTCTACAGCAGTTACGCCCAGCATTTCCTGACGAGCTACTTCCCGGCCGCCTATCCGCGCTGGTACGTGGATGGCTTCGGGCAGATGTTCGCGACGCTGGAGACGCGCGGGAACACTGTGCTTGAATATGGCCGTTCGCCGGTCGGCACCTCCGCCACGCTCGCCCGGTTCGCCGACTATCCGCTCAAGCGCGTGCTCGACGGCAGCTATCTGGCGGAGAAGCCATCCAGGACCCACTGGACTCCCACCCATGCGTGGCTGCTCACGCACTTCCTGTTCTTCTCCGACAAGCGCCGGCCCCAGCTCAACCGCTATTTGCTCGCCTACGCCAACGGCGCGGCGCCGGAGCAAGCGGCCGCCGCCTTTGGCGACCTCGACGAACTGGCACGGGAACTGCGCCGCTATTATCGCGGCAAGAAGCCTTACGAGCAGATCAAATACCCCGCCGAGCGGTCGGAAGAGCCGATCGTCCGGCGGCTCACCAAGAGCGAGGCGGCGTTCGTCGCCGGCCGGCTTGAGCTCGGCTCCCGGGTGGAGCTTGCAGGGGTGTCGCCCAATGCGGGCCGCTGGCTGGCGCGGCTGCGTGAGGATGCCGCGCGCTACCCCGCGGAGCCCGAGGCGCAGCTCCTGCTCAGCGAAGCGGAATGCCGGAGCGGCCATGCCGCCGAGTGCCTCTCCGCCGCCGAGCGCACCCTCGTGCTGCGGCCGAACGAGAGCGCCGCCCTTGCCTGGAAGGGCATGGCGCTGACCCAGCTTGCAGCCGGCCGGCCCGACGCCGAGCGGCAAGCGATGCTGCGGGGCGCGCAAGTGGCGATCGGGGCGGCGAACAAGGCCGATACCAACGCCGTCCTGCCCTTGCTGGCCTACCACCGCCTGATGTCCGCCCAAGTTCAGCCTGCACCGGCGCTGGCGGTCGATGCCCTGGCGGGAGCGTTGGCGCGGGTCCCCAATGCGCCTGCAACGCGTGTGGCCCTGGGCGCGGAAATGGTGGCGCGCGGTGCGGACGGTGAGGCGCGCCGCACGCTGATGCCGGTTGCATTCGGCCCCTGGATCTCCCCGGAGCAGGCCAAGGCGCGCGAACTGCTCAAGCGCTCCGAGCCTTAACTCCGGCGCGCGCAAATTACCGTGAGCCCCGTTACGAAACGGTCGCGGCTTGGGTCTCGGGCGTTTGAAGAGGAATGGCGCACCCGAGAGGATTCGAACCTCTGGCCTCTGCCTTCGGAGGGCAGCGCTCTATCCAGCTGAGCTACGGGTGCGTGGAAGTTGCGCGCTTAGCAAAGGCACTTGAGCGGGTCCAGCGCCTTCCGCCGCCTGCATCCCACACAAAAAGAAGGGGCGGTCCATGCGGACCGCCCCTCCCCTGTTCAACACCGGATCAGTGCGCGCCGATCGGATCGGGGTTGCCGTCGGGATCGCCGATCACCGCGCCGCTGTTGCGGACCGCGCCGGCCAGCAGCAGGCCGGCAAGGTGCGGGGTCGCCATCGAGGTACCGCTGATCGTGTTGTAGCCGCCGCTCAGCCAGGTCGACTTGATCGACGAACCGGGCTCCGAATATTCGATCGGCGGGTTGCCGAAGTTCGAATAGCTCGCCCAACGGTCGCCGACGCCGAAGGCGGAGACGGTGAAGATGTTGGGGCCGTTGGCGCGGGCCGGCGAGTGGTTGTTGGCATTGTCGCTCTCGTTGCCGGCGGCAAGCGCGAAGCGGACCCCGCCGGCCGCGGCGTTGATCACCGCGGTGTCGAGCGCGGTGCTGACGCCGCCACCCAGGCTCATGTTGGCAACGTCGCCCGAACGGCCGTTCTGGGCGACATAGTCGATCCCGGCGATCACGCCGGAATTGGTGCCGCTGCCGCGGCGGTTGAGAACGCGCACCGCCACCACGCGCGCGCCCGGAGCAACGCCGATCACGCCGATCGTGTTGTCGAGTGCGGCAATGGTGCCGGCGACATGGGTGCCGTGGCCGTTCAGGTCGTTGGGCGACGTCTCGTTGGCGACGAAGTT
>DASVUV010000076.1:0-25764 GCA_036386875.1 Allosphingosinicella sp. | reverse complement strand
ATCGCCGCAGCTTTGCAAGGGCGCGCTGGAGTTCGCTGCGCAGGAGAGAAAAGTCGCGCTCCACCCCACCGGCCCGGCCGATCAGCACATGATCGGCGCCTTCGAAGCCCGCTTGCGGAAGAAGTTCGCGCGCTAGTGCTCGCAAGCGCCGTTTCATGCGATTGCGGACAACCGCACCGCCTATTTTCTTGGTAACAGTATAGCCGATCCGCATCACCGGATCGCCATCATCGCGGGCGCGCACAAGCAGCACGAAGCCAGGCATAGGCGCGCGCTTGCCTGCGTTGGCGGACAGGAAATCCGCCCGCTTGCTGAGAGTGGAGAGTTCGGGAACGATGCCCGAACCTTCGCTGATGCTTAAGCTGACAGCTTCTTGCGGCCGCGAGCGCGGCGAGCGGCCAGGATCTTGCGGCCGCCGACAGTCGCCTTGCGGGCCCGGAAGCCGTGACGCCGGGCGCGCACGAGATTGCTCGGCTGGAAGGTGCGCTTCATCGCTCATTACCTCAAATCTGAAACTAAAAGGGCCGCCCGTACCCAGGCAGCCACCGTTGGACGGGCGGATAGGCAAGGTGCTCCGCAAAGTCAATCGGCCTTGGGCAACGCGCCGGCGATCCGGTCCTTCTCCCGCGCCTGGCGGCGAAGCGCGCTTTTGCGGCGCATGCCCCAGTCCGCCCACCCGCCCTTGCGCGGGTGGCGCCGCTTGAACGCGACATATTTGCGCTTGGCCCATTCGCTGTTTCTCAGCACCAGCCCGGCGCCCGCCGCGAAGACGACGATCCCGCCTGGGCCAGGCAGGAGCCCAAAGACGGGCGCGCTGGCCATCAGCAGCCAGCCGAGCAGGAACAAGCCGGTTCGAATGGCGAGGAGGCGGCTCAGCCACAGCCAGTGTTGCCTGATGTTCATGGGCTTCATCTGGGGAGGGTGTGTTATTGGCGCAAGACGCTGACGCGGTATCCATGGCGATTTGGCATCGCAGCGACAGAAATGCCGCATTCCGCCGACTACCTACTTTCCTCCGGAACGGAGGAAAACGGAGGGGTGAGTTTCGTTTATGGTATCGCATGTGGCGACGGTTGCCTTCCTTGGGCTGGAGGCGCGGGCCGTCGAGGTTCAGGTCCAGATCTCCAGCGGATTGCCCAAGTTCCTGATTGTCGGTTTGCCTGACAAGGCGGTGGCGGAAAGCCGGGAGCGGGTGCATGCCGCGCTTGCCGCTATCGGGCTTTCGCTTCCTCCGAAACGGATCACGGTGAACCTGTCGCCGGCCGATCTGCCCAAGGAAGGATCGCATTACGATCTGCCCATCGCCCTGGGCCTGCTCGCCGCCATGGGCGCTGTGGATAGGGAGACACTTGCCGGTTACGTCGCGGTGGGCGAGCTTGGGCTAGACGGCCGGCTGACCGCGTCGCCTGGGGTGCTGCTTGCCGCGATGCACGCCTCGGCGCGCAGCCTCGGCCTGATCTGCCCGGCGGTGCAGGGCTCGGAGGCCGCGTGGGCCGGGGATGTCGAGGTGGTCGCGACGCCCGACCTGATCGCGCTGCTCAACCATTTTCGGGGTACCGCCGTGCTGACCCCGCCGCCGCCAGGCGAGGCGGAGCCGCCCGGCTCGGGGCCGGACCTCCAGCAGGTGAAGGGGCAGGAAACCGCCAAGCGCGCGCTGGAGATCGCCGCGGCGGGCGGGCACAACCTCTTGATGACCGGGCCGCCGGGCGCCGGCAAGTCGCTGCTCGCCGCCTGCCTGCCCGGCATTCTGCCGGACCTGACGCCAAGCGAGGCGCTGGAAGTGTCAATGATCGCAAGCGTCGCCGGCACGCTGTCCGAAGGCCGGCTGATCCGCACCCGGCCGTTCCGCGCGCCGCATCACAGCGCCTCCATGGTGGCGCTGGTCGGCGGTGGCCTCAGAGTGCGGCCGGGCGAGGTGAGCCTTGCCCATCTCGGCATCCTGTTCCTCGACGAACTCCCCGAATTCCAGCGCGGCGCGCTTGATTCGCTGCGCCAGCCGCTGGAGACCGGCACGGTCAGCGTTGCCCGCGCCAACGCCCACGTCACCTTTCCGGCGCGGGTGCAGCTCGTCGCGGCAATGAACCCCTGCCGCTGCGGCCACTTGGGCGACCCGGCGCTTGCCTGCTCGCGCGCGCCGCGCTGCGCCGCCGATTATCAGGCTCGGGTATCGGGTCCGCTAATCGACCGCATAGATCTTCATGTCGATGTTCAGGCGGTCGCGGCCGCCGATCTCGTTCTGCCGCCGCCCGCGGAAGGCAGTGCCGAGGTCGGTGCCCGGGTGCGCTCCGCCCGCCATGTGCAGACCCGCCGCTACCAGGCGCATGGCGTCCGCACGAACGCCGAAGCCGACGGCGACTTGCTGGGCAGCGTCGCAACGCCCGATGAGCCCGGCCGCCGACTCCTCGCCCAGGCGGCCGAAGCAATGCGCCTCTCCGCCCGCGGCTTCCACCGGGTGCTCAGGGTGGCGCGTACCGTCGCCGACCTTGCGGGGAGCGAAGGCGTCGGCCGGATCCACATCGCCGAAGCGCTGAGCTACCGCCGCCACGCGCCGCGGAACTAGCGGGGTCCACCGTCCATTGGTGCCGCATGAAGACCGTTCCTCTCGTTCTTGCCCTCACCGCGTGCCAAAGCGTCGCCATGCCCGCCGAGGCGGAGGCTGCGTGCCAGGTGACTGTGCGGTTCGGCAGCTATGCAATGGGGATCGACAGCGGCGCGGCGGCCGCGATCGATGCTTTGCTTGCCGGAAGCCCGGATGTGACGGGCGTCACTCGCACCGGCGCCGGGCGCGAGGGTGAATATGTCTTGTGCGTCCGCACCAGCAACACGGCCGCGGCCTCGCGGCTGATGGCAAGCATGCGGCCGCTGCTTCCCGCAAAGCCGCGCGGGCCGATCAGCGTCGAGGGGCCGAACGGCCGGATCGACGCGCCTGCGCGGTAAGGGCTTGCGGGGGCGGGCCCGGTGAGGCTAGCAGGCGGGCCCGTGCCCCTGTGGCGGAATTGGTAGACGCACTCGACTCAAAATCGAATGCCGAAAGGCGTGCCGGTTCGACTCCGGCCGGGGGCACCATCCGTTTATTTGACCCGGTAGCGGACCTGGATCGAGAAACTCGAATTGCCGGCCATCGCGCCCTTGGGGCGGATCCGGAAGTGGGTCACCGCCGGATCGACGCCAAGCGTGTTCGGCACCGGCGTGTAGGTCCAGGTCGAGCCTGAATTGTTCGAAAACTCGATATCGTCGGTGGTGCTTGCCAGGCTGGTGTAGGTGTAGGTCAGCGCCGACGGCGTGCTGCCCTGCTGGAACACGAGCGGTCCGCCGCCGCTGACCAGATCCCCAACGAAGAGCTGGAGATTGGCGGGCGTCGCGTCGAGCACCACAAGAGTGCCGCTGTCCACCGTGCCGGAGCCCGGATTGGCGACGCTGATCGTGTAGGTCAGGAAGCCTCCCGGAATGGCCTTGGGATTGGTGGTGCCGTTCACCGGATCGGAATACACCTGGCTCGCCTTGACGATGGTGAGCGGGGCGGAGACCTGAACGATCGCGCTCGCTGCCTCGAGGTTGCGCACCGTGGTCGTGCCCATCGTGCCGGAGACCGCCAGCGCCGCGATTGTGTTTGTCTTGTCGCCGGGCGATGTCGCGGTGGTGTTGACCGAATAGGTGCAACTGCTCAGCGCGTTCACGGTGCCTCCGGACAAGGTGAGGCTGCCAGCTCCCGCGCCCGCGGCCAGGCTCCCGGTGGTGCAACTGATCGCAGTGGCGGGAGTCGCCGTGTTGACCAGGCCCGAGGGGTAGGTGTCGGTAAAGGCGAGGGCGTTGAGCTGCACCGTCGGATTGGGATTGGTGACGACGATGCTCATCCGGGTCGCCGCGCCCACGGCGATCGGCGAGGTGGCGAAGCTCTTGGTGACGGTCGGGGTGCATTCGCCTCCGCTGGACAGACCGGGGATATTGGCGGCCGTGGTGGAACTGCCGGCGCCGGCCGTGCCCGCGGAGGAGCCGTAGGCCGAGTTGGTCGTGGACGTGCTCACCGTCGCGCCGTTGCTGCCGCCGTTCACCGAAGTGCTGGCGAGGACATTGGTGGTGGTGACGATCAAGCCGCCGCCGCCGCCGCCGCCCGGGCCGTGCGGCGAACCGCCGCCGGTGTTGGTGCCGCCGTCGCCGCCATCGGCCTGGACGCTGATCGACGCGCCGGCGATCGTGCGCAGCGCCGACAGGAGAATGGAACCGCCCGCGCCGCCGCCGCCGGTGGCATCGTTGAGCACGGTCGAACTGGCGTCGGCACCGTTGGCGCGCACCGAGCCGGACCCGGCGATCTCGGCCGCGCGGATGAGGACAATTCCGCCGCCCGCCGCGCCGCTCGACGCGGCGCCGTTGGCCGGGCTGCCGGTTCCGTCATTGTTTGTGCCCGCGCCGCCACCGCCGCCCATCACGATTCGGCTGTAGCTGACGCCGTCGACCGCAACGCCCGCATGGCCGCCGCTTGCGTCGCAAGCGGTCGGCACGCCGCCAGGGCACCAGGCATTGCCGCCGAACCCGCCTTGCCCGGCATTGGCGCCGCCGCCGCCGCCGGCATTCTCGTCATTGGCGATGGGGTTGGCGTCCGTTCCGCCGCCGCCGGCATTGGCCGGCGCCCCGCGGGCGGAGGAGCCGGTGGGGAGGCCTTCCGCGCCATTGTCGACGATTGCACCCCCAAACCAGACGAAGCGCGGGGTTCCGGCAATGCCCTCGCCCTTGGACGCGTGCGCATTGTTGGTGGAAAGCGTGACGTAATCGGTGCTTGCGCCGCCGCCGCCGGTCAGCCGCCGGCCGCCGCCGCCGCGAAAGCCGCGGCCGCTGGCATCGATCGTTCCGCCGGAAAAGGTCAGCCGCCGGGCCACGTCGATCGCGACCACGCCGCCAAGCGTGCCGTCCCACGGCAAGGCAGCAACCGTGCCCGCAACCGTGGCCTGATCATATTGCGGAACCTTGACGACCTGGAACGTGCGCTTGCCGCGCGTCCCGGTTGGTGTGGCCGCGACGTAGCTGTTGACCAGCCCGCCGCCGGTGCCGCCGACAAGGGTAAGCGTTCCGCCGGTCAAGGGCACCGCATTGGCGGCGCGGACATATTCGTAGAGGCCGCTCTGGCCGACGCCGATTTCCCCGTTCCCCGGGCCGCCATTCACCCCGTCGCCGTAGCGCGAGCTGTTGCGAGCATCGATCGTTGCGTCCTGCATCTGGATAACCAGCAGGAGGTCGCCCGCCTCGATCGCCTGGCCGGCGCCGGCATAGCCTGAAAGGCCGATGCTGGTCGCGCCCGCGGAGATGATGGCGGGCGCCGGTGCGTAATAGGTGTTGACCACCCCGGCGATCGTGCTGCTGCCGTTCTTCCCCGGCGTGGCGCACATATTGGCGTAGACCGGCCAGGCGGCGAGCGCGCACAAGGCGAGGAAAGCGGCGAACAGGCCCCGCATCAGCGCCGCCCCAAACCGAGCGCCTGCAGCGAAAGCTGGTCGAACTTGAAGCGCATCGTCAGATACGGCCCGGCGCGGGTATAGCGCGCTTCCTCGAAATCGCGGTCCTCGAAGCCCTGGACGTTCCAGCCCAATGTCATCCAGCCATTCTCCACCGGGCTGAAACCGATGCTTGGGCCGCCGGAATAAGCCACGGCGCGGGCGCCGAGGCCGTGGCGGACGGTGCCGGCAAAGCCGATGTCGAGCGTGCCGGAGATGTCGAAGCGCATGTCGGCGCCGACGACATTGCTCAAGCCGTCGATATCGTCGGCCCCAAAGCGGTCCGCGACATAGCGCGCGCCCCAGAAGAGCGACAGTTCAGATCGGTCGAGCCATTCCCCCATGCCGCCATTTGGCGAATAATTGATTGAAAGAGCGTTAACCATGCGGCGCGAGCGGGCATTTCCGGTGACGGAGAGGGGCAGGCCGATCGGGCCTGCGACTCCGGCGACGGCCCCGGTGACCCTGTCTTCGCGCAGTTCCAGCTTTTCCAGAAACGTCCAGCGGCTGTTCGCCGGGCGGTGCGCCCAGCTGAGCTGCAGGTTGGCGGTGCGGGTTTCGGCGCCGCTGTCGGTTTTTGCGGTGAACCAGTTGAACGATCCGCCCGCGGCCTGGCCGTCGCCGATCTGGCGAAGCGCGGCGGCGGTGAAACCGTAGCGGTCGTCCTGGCCGCCGGCGCGATATTCGGCGCGGCCCGTGACGCTCCAGGCGCCGTTCCGGTAGGTGGCGCCGGCGGTGACCGCGGCGAAATCCTCGGACAGGCTGCCGTTGCCGCCAAGCGTGCCGCCGCTCGCCACCGGGTGGAGCGGGTTGAGTACGCGGGCGGGATCGATGCCGCCCAGCGTCTTGCTGGACTCGAGCGAGAAATCCACCGACCAATGCGCGTCGAGCACCAGCGACTGGGAGAGCCCGAAGGCGGCAAAGCTGCGCGGGCCGTATTCGGCGATTGTCTGCTGGTTGCCGCTCACTGAGATGCGGGCGCCGGCCCAGGGCGCGATGTCGAAGCCGACGCGCGCGGTGCGGGCATCGACATGCTCGCCGTCCGCGATCTCGTAGGTGCCGACGAGCTGCACGTCGGGCGTGACGGCGAAGCGGGCGCCGAGGCGGTGGCGGGCGGGCAGGTCGATGCTGTCGTTGTTGCCGAACAGCGGAATCTCGGTCTGGCCGTCCAGCTCCAGGCGGTTGCCGAAGAAGCGCTTGGAGGCGCCGAGCTGCAGCAGGGTGGAACGCGCGGTGCGGCCGTCCGCCAAATGGTCGTCCGCATAAGTGAGGCCGGCGCGGCCGGAATAGTCGGGGCCGCGATATTCGAGAAGGGCGCGCGCGGCGATCCGGCGCGCGTCGCTGCCGAGATAATCTTCGTGCCAAGCGCTGCCGGTCAGCGACCAGGCGGTGCCGAAACGGGCGCGGGCATCGACGCCGAACTTGCGGGTGCCGTTTTCGGCGGCGCTGGTCTGGCCGATGCCGAAGCCGGACTGGCGCTCGCGGGCATAGGCCAGGATGTCGACGGCGGAGCCGTGATGCTCGGCTTCGACCTGCCATGCGGTGGCGGTGCCGCCGGCGGTGCCCGGCGTTCCGGCTTTCACGTCGGTGTCGCTGACGGCGACTTCGGCGCGGATCTCGGTGGACGGGTCGGGGCGGTAGCGGACGTCGGCGCCAAGCAGGGTAGAGCGGCGCTGGTCGTCGGCATCGCGGAGCGCGGTGGCGCCCGCCTGCAGCTTGTTGTCGCCCGTGCGAACGGCGACGCGGCCGCCGGCGTTGAGCGAGCGGCTGGCAACGCCGTCCACTTCATATTCGGCGATAATGAATTGCGGGTCGAGGCCTGAGCTGCGGCTCAGGATCGGCTCGCGGAAACGAAGCGTGCCCGCCCGGTAATCGACGTCATAGTCGATGTTGCGGGTCAGCAGGCGCTGCTCGACGATCCGGTGGGAGCGGAGCCGGTCGCGGACCTCGATGGTCACCCGCTCGCTGTTCGGCAGGATGTCGCGGGCGCCGAGCGCATAGGGGCCGGAGAGGCCGCTGCCCTGGAGCTCGTCGCGCCGGTGGCGGTTCGGCGAGTCGGCGGCAAAGGCGGTCGCGGACAGCGTGTCGGAGCGATATTCCGCCTTCACGCCGTTGAAGGCGCGGATGTAGCGGGCGAGCTCCGGCTCATCGATGCCGGTCTCATAATCGCCGAACAAAGCGTAAAATTGGGGCCGCTCAAGCTTGAGGTAGAGGCGGCGCACCGAGGCGGCATCGAAACGCTGCTCCGAACGGTCGGCATAAACGGTGTAATAGGCCTGCGGGTCGATGGTGCCGCCGAACCGGGTCTCGTCCTTCGGCTTGTTGCTGTCATAAGCCAGCGTCATCAGCCATTTCCCCTGCACCCGGCCCTTGGCGTAGAGGGCGAGACGGCCGTCGGTCAGGACTTCGTCTGAGCTGTCGGCTGCGTCCTCGACATGGCCAGCCAAGCGGTTGTAGCCGACCGTGCCTTCGGCGAGGCCGACGACGGTCCAGGGCCGGGCGCCCGGATCGAGCCAGGCTTCGATGCGCTGCTCACGGTTGGCTTCGCCGTCGCGAAAATCGAAGCGCAGGCTGACGGTGCCGGACGCCGTGGTCGGCTCGAGTTCGATATAGGCGACGCCGTCTTCGCCCTCGACCTTCCAGAACGGGCGGGCGCGCTCCAGGCCGGCGAGCTGGCGGGCCTGCTGGGCGTCGGCTTCGACTGCGGGGTAATAAGGCGCGGGAACCTCGAAATCGCCGATCAGGCCGTGGCGGACCGGGCGGCCGTCGCGGTCCGTGAGGCGGACGGCGAGCACCGGGCGGCTGACTCCGTCGGCGACCAGCACCGAACGGTCGCGCAGAAGCTGCGCCTGGATCGGGTTGGCGCCGTAGCGAACCGGGCGGCGCAGTTCCTGGGCAAGGCTGCCGTCCGAATTGCGGACCTCGGCGGAAAGCACGGTCGTGCCGGTGTCGAGCGAGACGCCGCGCCACAGGCTTACCGCGACGGTGCCGGCCGGGTTGATCCGCTCGCCTTCAAAAGCGATCGCGTCGACGGCCTTGCCGCCGGCGAACAGCTTCACCTTCTGGCCCGGGCGGTGCTTGATGGCGACCCGGACGATCGGCGCGCGCGGGTTGTGCTCCACTTCGGGGAAGATCCAGTCGATGCCGGGCTCCTGGCCGGTCAGCCAGTCGCGCTCGGCGCCCGCCGCAGCGGCGTCGCTTGCCGGGGCGGCGCGGACTGCGGCGGCCTTGCGCTCGGCGCGCGGCGCGGCGGGGACGGCGCGGAAGTCGACGCGCTTCAAGGCGCCGCCGCTGCCCTCGACGAAGCGCGAAAAGGCGCGGCCGGCGGACCGCGTGTTGCGGGCGCAGTCCACGGCGGCGCGGTCGGCGGGGAGGGTGAGGTCGTCGAGCTGCACGACGTGGCTGCCGGGGCGTATGCCTTCGAAATGGTAGCGTCCTTCGGCGTCGGTGACCGAATAGCTGCCGTCTTCCATCATCACGCGCACGCCGGGGATGCCGCGGGCCTTGGCGGGATCGACATCGCAGCCGCCGTCCACCACCCGGCCGACGATCGTCATCCGGCTGCCGATCGTTTCGCGGCGGATGCGGATGGCGGCGTCGGCGATGTTGCTGCGGACACCGCGCGCATCCACCGCTTCGGCCCGGTTGAGCGCTTCGCCCTCGCGCGCGTCGCCGCGCACCTCCAGCGTGTAGCTGATCTGGGCGCTGCCGCCGGGGGCGAGGGCGGGGATGAGGAGGCTGAAGCCGCGGCCGGCCGGTGCGATCTCGGCTGCGGTTGCGGTGCCGTTCAGGCGAACGCTGCCGACGCGCAGGCGCATGCCGGACGGAAAGGTGTCGGACAGGGTGGCAGGAGCCGAAGAGTGCTGGGCGTCCGCGTTGCGGGCGGTGATCCGGTATTGCACCGGATCGCCGGGAGCGGCCTCGCCGACGCCGGCTTCCTTGGAAAGGGTGAGGGCGCCGGCCGCCTGCGTGGCGGCGGTGATCCGGATCTGGGTTGCGGCCATTGCAATCGAGGCGCCGGGATCGAAGGCCTGGAGGCCGAGCGAGTCGCCCGCGGGCAGGTCCAGCCTGCAATCGTCGCTCGTCGCCGGCGGCGCTTCGGTGGTCTGGATGGCGCCGATAAAGGTGCCGCTGCCGATCCCCGTTTCGATCAGGGTCAGCGTCTCGCGGTCCCCCGAAGCGGCGGCGATGTCGAGTTCAAGGGTATCGCGGGCGAGAGGGTCTCGGTTGGCGGATGCGCGCTCGACCTGGAGGACGAGGAGCTGGCCGGCGGCAAGTTCGGCGGCCGGCGCGATCGTTCCGGTGTCGGGAATGCCGTTCGGCGCCTTGGCCGTCAAAGCGGCGGGCCCGGCCGCGCTTCCGCAATGCGCCCCGGAAAAGGACACCGGAGTGCCTTCGGGGGCGAAGCGGTAGGTGGAGAGACTCGCCGGCGACGCGCCCGCGACGACGAGATCGACCCGGTTTGAGGCCAGGCTGAAACGCGCGGCGCCGCTCTCCCACTCGATGGTCGCGACGTTGGAAATCGTGCGCTGGGAGGAGGTGTGGCTTGCAACCGCCTGCGCCGACGCCGCCGTCATCGGCAGCGCAGCGCACAGGGCGAGCGAGATCGCCCGCAGATGGCGGAGTGCGAATTTCATGGTGAAGCGGGGGAGGGCGGCCGGCCCGGTTCGCACCGGCCTTCCCTCCCCCTTTTCCTTAGTTGATCGCCACCCGGAAGACGAGCGTCCGGGCCGAGCTGGGGCCGACATCGTTCAGCGTTCCGGAAACCACCCCGGCCGCATAGCTGCCGCCAACCGCGCCGTCGGAGTTGCAGACGCTGCCGGTTACGGTGCCGTTCACCTTGATGCCGAAGGCGGCGTTGTACGCCGTCTGGGTCGGCAGCGTATCGCTGATGGTGACGTTGCTTGCCGGAGCGCTGCCCGCACCGTTCGCGACCGTGATGCAATATTCAACGATTGCGCCCGGGATCATCTTCGGATTGGTGGTGCCGTTCACCGGATCGCTGATCACGCGGCTGGTCTTGGTCGCGGTCAGCGAGGCGGCGAGGATCGTATAATCGTCCTCGTCGAAGTGGATGCCGTCATAGGCGATATTGCCTCCGGTGGCGCCCGAATCGGCGAACACGGTGTCGACACCCGCGGTGTTGGCGCCGGCCGTCTGCGTGACGATTGCGCCAAGTGCCGCTGCGGCGGTCGCTTCGGCCGCCGTGGCGGTCAGGCGTACGCCGGCGACATCGCCGGTGGAACGGCCGAGCGGCACGTCGGCAACGACGAACACGCGGCGGATTTCGTCCGCGGTAACCTGGTCGAGATAGGTGATCTCGACGTCGGTGCCCGCGTCGTAGCTGCCGTTGGCGTTGGCGTCGCGATAGAGTTTGACGCCGCTGACGTTGAAATTGTCGGTGCCGCCGTGCTTGGCCGTTCCGCCGGCCGCTTGCGACGCCGCAAGCGCGAAATCGAGCGGCGCGTTGGAGCCGTTGGTGACATCGAACGTGGTCACGGCGCTGAGCTGGCCCGGCGACACGCTGGTTGTCGTGTTGCCGACCTCCGCCACCGTCAGGACGACCTTGCGGTCAACCGTGAAGGTGTTGCTTGCGGTGATGCCGTTCTGGTCGATGTTGCCCACCTTGTAAGAGAGCGACACCGTGTTGGTGATGGTGGTGCCCGCGGCCGTGCCTTCCGCGAAGGCGGGCGTGGCCGCGAACGCCGCAGCTGCCAGCGTGCTGGCAGTCGCGAGTAATCGCATGGTCCTGGTCATGGTTCTGGTCCGATTCAAAGTGTTGCGCGCCGTTGTCCCCCCGCCGGCGCGCATCAGCGGGGTAAGCCTTACTTGACGGTTCCGCGGAACGTGAGCTGCCCACCAGCTCCCGCGGGGATCGGCTGGGCGAAGGCCCAGCGGATATGCGTGACGTCGGCGGGGACCGCGGCGCGGCTGGTGCCGTCCGCCCCCTTGAGCTGAAGCGCGGCGAGCTGACCCCAGCTCTTGCCGCCGTCGACCGAAACCTCGGCGCTGCCCTCGGCCGCCGTGAAGACCACGGAAGCGGGCATCGGGTTGGTGACGGTGAAGCCGGTCGCTGCCGCCGTGCCTTTGTTGCTGTAGCTCAGCACGAAGACGAGCCGGTCGCCGGGCGTGACGACGTCGGGCGTCTGGCGCACGGTCTGCGCCTCGCCCTTGGCGTCCTTGACGGTTTTTTCGACGAACACCTGGCTCGCCAAGGACACGTTGTCGGCGGCCATTGCGGCGGCCGGAGCGATCAGGGCGAGCATGAAGAGGATGAATTTCATGGCGGTGTGTTCCTTCAGTCGATCTTGACTTGGAATGTGACGGTGCGGCTTGCACCGGAGGCAAGGGCGCCGAGCCCAACCGCGATGCCGGTGCCGGTAAAGGCGCCCGCATCGGTGTCGGCGGCGTCGCTGAGCGCGGCGGCGTCGAGGGTGAGCGAGCCGGGCGTGTAGGTGGTGCCGGCCGGAATGGGATCGGCGATGCGCACGTTGCCGAGGCTGCCGGTGCCGCTCACATTCGCGGTGAGCGTGTAGGTGATGGTCGCGCCCGGGGCCTGGGTGGTGCCGCCCCAGGGGTCGGACACCTTTGCGCTTTTGCTGAACGCGATGGCGGCCTTGGCGATCTTGTACCAGCCGTCGTCCTCGGCATCGGCGCCGGTTGCGCCGACGACCGCGTTGCCGCCGCCCTGGCCGAGGCCGGCGAAGCTGGTGCCGGGGGCGCCGGTGCCGGTTTTTGCCGCGGCGAGCAGGTCGACCTTGCCGCGCTGCGTATCGGACGCACCGGCCGGAATGTTGGACAGAACGAACACGGTGATCGAGCCGTCCGCGTCCAGCACCGGATCGTTGGAGCCGGGGACGTAGACCGTGTCGACGCCGGCATCATAAGCGTTGTTGCCGTTGCTATCGAGCACGACCGCGGTGACGGTGGGATCGAAATCGTCGCCGCCGCCGTTCGCGGCGGTGCTGAGGGCAAAGGCTTCGCTGCCGTTGCCGCCGTTGGACACGGTGAAGCGCAGCACCTGGGCGGTTGCGCCCGGCGAGGCGACCACGTCGGAGGGATCGCCCCAGGCGACGCTGACATCGAGCAGCTCGTCGACCTTCAAGGTGACGGTGTTCGAATCGATGCTTGTTTCAGGGCCACCGGGCGTCGGCTCGTAGGTGGCCGTCGCGGTGTTCTTGATGTCGGTACCGGCCGGGGTTCCGGCGGCGAAGGCAGGTGCGGGAAGGGCAATGACGGCCACGGCCGAGGCCGCGGCGAGCAACGCCGTTTTCTTCCTGTAGCCGAGACAGTCGATATGCTTCATTTGCTCCCCCACGAGCTCTGGTCGAGGGAGCTTATGCGGCGTGGATCGATAAAAATTAGTTAACGCGGTGTTTGCCAATCGGCTTAAGAGCCAAGTTACGGAAAACGGCGAGGTTTATGATGATCAGTGGTGGGGGCAGCGACAATGCGCCGGCGGGCGCCGAGCCGGAGCTCGACCATCTCGAGCCCGAGGAGATCGCCTACCGCCGTGATCGCCTGCTGGCCGCCTTGACCCTGATCGCGGGCGTCGGCCTCACCATTTCCCTGCCCTTCGCGCTTCGGGCGGGCGCCGAATTCTTTCTGCCCGTAACCGCGGCGCTGGTGATCGCCATCGCGCTCGTGCCGGTGCTGGAGTGGCTGGAGCGGCGGCGGATCCCTTCGGGGCTGTCGGCCTTTATCTGCGTGCTCCTGTTCCTTACCGCGGCCAACGTGGCGATCGCCGCCATTGTTCTCCCCGCAACCGAATGGGTGCGGATGATCCCGTCGCGTATCGGCCGCATCCGCGAAACGCTGGCACCGCTCCTGGAAGTGTATTCGGACCTGGAAAAGTTCATCAACAACATCGTCGAGGAGTTCGGCCCCGCCGCCGACGCGCCGCGCACGGTTGCGCTGGAAACGCCCAATTCGGCGCTCGACATCATCGCCACCTCCGCCCCGTTCGCGGTGATCCAGATGTTCTTCGCGATCCTGGTGATCTTCTTCTTCCTGTCCGGCTGGACGCGGATGCGGAAGCGTACGATCACCGGCCGGGCGAGCTTCGACGGGGCGATGACCACCGCCCGCGCCATCCAGCAGATGGTCGATGCGACCTCCACCTATCTTGGCACCATCACCATGGTGAACGTGGCGATGGGCCTGATGGTCGCCCTTATCCTCCATTTTCTGAAAATGCCGTCGCCGTTGATGTGGGGCGGCATCGTCGCGGTGTTCAACTACATCCCCTACCTTGGACCGATCGCGTCGGTGCTGCTGCTGGCGTTCGGGGGACTGATGGCGTTCCCCGACCCATGGCAGGCATTCCTGCCGGCGCTGAGCTTCGCCCTTATCCACGTCCTCGAAGCCAATGTGATCACGCCGACGCTGGTCGGCCGGCGGCTGACCATCAATCCGCTGCTGATCCTGGTCGCCTTGAGCTTCTGGGCCTGGGTGTGGGGAACGACGGGGGCGCTACTCGCGGTGCCGCTCCTTATCATCACCAAAACCGTGCTCGACGCGGCCGGCAAGCCCGATATCGCCGGCTTCCTGTTCGAGGAAGGAACGCTCACCGGCCACCATCATGAGGAAGCGAACGAGGAACCGCGTGTTTCTCCGCCAAAGGCCTGAGCGTCGCTTGACAGGCTGGGGAGCGTCCCTTAGTTCGCCGCTCCAACGCGGGTGTAGCTCAGTTGGTTAGAGCGCCGGCCTGTCACGCCGGAGGTCGCGGGTTCAAGTCCCGTCACTCGCGCCATTCCTTTGGAATCGAAGCGCAAAAGCCCGCTAAAGGGCCCGCAGGCACCAAGCCTTGCGGGCCCTTTTCGCGTTCAGGAGTGGCGGAAGCTGCCCGTCTCGATCCAGCGCAGCAGCGGCTTGACCGGATAGATCCAGACGATCCCGGCGACGAGGTAATAAGGCACGAACACCAGCCAATGCAGGCCCTCCATCAGCCCGGCGACGGACGCGACGATCACCGCCCACACGGTAATCAGCAGCAGGATCAGAAGCGCGCCGAAGGGCTTGCGCCAGCTCGGCTCCCAGTTCGGCTCGGGTTCGTCTATCTGCATGTGATCCATTCGGCTGGCGTGGCGATGGCGTCGAGCGGCACGTCCCAGGGGTCGGGATCGAGCGCATCGCTTTGTATCTGATGTTCCCAGGCAATCCCAATCGTGAACACTCGGCCGCTCTCACGCAGGTGGGACAAGGCACGGTCGTAATGGCCCTTGCCATGGCCGATGCGGCTGCCGTGGCGGTCGGCGGCGACCAGGGGCACCAGCACCGTGTCGGGCGCAAGCGCCTCGGCCGAGGCCGGCGGCTGGAGCACGCCCCAGGGGCTCGGCTCCTCGGCGGGTGCTTCGCGGAAGATCATCCGCGAATCGCGGTGCAGGAACCAGGGGAGGGCGGCGCGCTGCCCTTCACCAAGCAGATCGAGAATGGGGTAAGGGCTGATCTCATCCTTGAGCGGATGGTAAGCAGCGACGATCCTTGCGGTAAGCAGGTGCGGCAACACGATCCGCGCAAGCTTCGCTTCCAGCTCGGCCCGCAGGCCGGGGGCGAGCGAACGTGCAAAGGCGCGGCGCTCGGCGAGCGCGGCGGCGCGGATCGCGCTCTTGGTGGAAGTGGGTGACGGGACCGCCATGGCCGTTTGCCGGAATATCCTCTGACGCCTGAACGTCAGGTGGGGACCATGTGATCCGGACCAGGGTCCGGGCAGGGACAGCCCCCGAGGATGTCATTATCGCCTCAGGGATGTTCAAGAGCTCGTACCGGGCAGTACCCGTCAGGTCCCTATCTAGGGAGTCGCGCCCGCGCTCTCAAGCCTTTCGGCGAGGCTTTCCATGCGCTCGGCCAGCCTTTCGAGCGCTTCGGCGATTGCGGGATCGACTTCGGCAGCGGGCGCCGCCTCGGCGGAGGAGGCGCCTGCCTCGCGCTTCTCCTTGAGCTCGTCCGCGAGGAGCAGCGAGGCGAACAGCAATTGCCGGTTCTCGCTGAGCTTGCCGAGGGCCCCGGCGGCATCCTGCGCCTTTTTGTCGATAATCGCGCCGACTTCGCGCAGATGTTCTTCCTCGCCGTCGCGGCAGGCGATTGCGTAGCGGCGGCCGGCGATTTCGAGGTCGACGCTGGCCATCAGTTCGAATCCTCGAGCTCGAGCAGCCGGTCGATCTGCCGGATCGCGCCCTGCACCTTGCCGCGCAGCGCCTCGTGCGCCTGCCGGAGTTCTTCAAGCTCCGTGCCGCCCTCAGGGGAGCCGGCCGGCATGCGGCTCGCCGCCGCTTCGATGCGGGCCAGGGCTCTGTCGATCCGGTCGAGCGCCCCGCTCAGTTTCTCCTGCGCCATGGCGGCGATCGCTACCACCTTTCGGCTGCGAATGGAAACCGGGCTGGAACGCGCCGGGGACGAGCCGGTGTTGACGCAAGCGCCCCCAGCTATAAAGGAGCGGGCGAGCGGGGCCGTCGTCTGCGGAGTCCTCCCCGCCGCCCCACGGGGCACTCCGATCAGGGAGCCTTCATGGCCGCCGAACCGAGATTGCTCGCCAACGCCATTCGCGCCCTTGCCATGGACGCGGTTCAGGCGGCCAATTCGGGCCATCCCGGAATGCCCATGGGCATGGCGGATGTCGCCGCGGTGCTGTTCACCGAATATCTGAAGCACGATCCCAGGGACCCCGCCTGGCACGACCGTGACCGCTTCGTGCTGTCCGCCGGCCATGGATCGATGCTGATCTACGCGCTGCTCCACCTCACCGGCTACGAGCAGCCGACCATGGAGGACATCCGCAACTTCCGGCAGATGAACTCGCCGTGCGCCGGCCACCCGGAGAACTTCCTGCTGCCGGGCGTCGAGGCGACCACCGGTCCACTCGGCCAGGGCTTCGGCATGGCGGTGGGCATGGCGATTGCCGAGCGGCACCTCAACGCGCAGTTCGGCGACGATCTGGTCGATCACCGCACCTGGGTGATCGCCGGCGACGGCTGCCTGATGGAGGGCATCAACCACGAAGCCGCCGGGCTTGCCGGGCATCTCGGTCTCGGGCGCCTCAACGTGTTCTGGGACGACAACCGGATCACCATCGATGGCTCGACCGATCTCTCCACTTCCGAAGACATCCCGGCCCGTTACGAAGCCTATGGCTGGCACGTTGTCCGCTGCGACGGACATGACGCCGCCGACATCCGCCGCGCCATCGACGAAGCGCTCGCCGATCCGCGGCCGTCGCTGATCGCCTGCCGGACAATTATCGGCTGGGGGGCGCCCAACAAGCAGGGCACCTCCGCCACCCATGGCGCCGCCCTGGGCGACGAGGAAGTGGCGGCGGCGCGCAAGCAGCTCGTCTGGGACAGCGAGCCGTTCGACGTTCCCGAGCCGATCCTGACCGCCTGGCGCGAAGCGGGCCGGCGCAGCGAGGGCGAGCACGCCGCCTGGCGCGAGCGGCTGGCCGCGAGCGGCGAGGGGGAGGAGCTCGTCCGCCGCATGGAAGGGCGCTTGCCGGAAGGCTTCGGCATCGGCGGCTGGTTCGACAGCCTCGCGGCCAACCCGCAGAAGCTGGCGACCCGCAAGGCATCCGAGCTGGCGCTGGAGGCGATCAACACGGCGCTGGACGACACGGTGGGTGGTTCGGCCGATCTTACCGGTTCGAACAACACCAAAACAAAGGCGCAGAAGCCGCTCACAAGGAACGATTATTCAGGACGCTATATTTACTACGGCATCCGCGAGTTCGGGATGTCGGCGGCGATGAACGGCATGGCGCTGCACGGCGGGGTGATCCCCTATGGCGGCACGTTCCTGGTCTTCGCCGACTATGCGCGCCCGGCCATCCGCCTCGCCGCGCTTCAGCAGATACGGGTCATCTTCGTGATGACTCACGACTCAATCGGGCTTGGCGAGGACGGCCCGACGCACCAGCCGGTCGAACATCTCACCAGCCTGCGGCTCATCCCCAACCTTGCCGTGTTCCGCCCTGCCGATACGGTGGAGACCGCCGAAGCCTGGATGCTTTCGCTGGAGCGGCGGGATGGCCCGTCGTTGCTCGCGCTGAGCCGCCAGAACCTCCCGCAGGTGCGGCTGGAGCGGGGCGAAAACCTTTCCGCCCGCGGCGCCTATCGCCTCCGTGCCGCAACCGCCGCCCGCCGCGTCGTGCTGATTGCCACCGGCTCCGAGGTCGAGCTTGCACTTGCCGCCGCCGACCAGCTTGAAGGGCAGGGGATCGGCGCCGACGTTGTCTCCATGCCCTGCTGGTCGCTGTTCGATGCGCAGGACCCCGCCTATCGCGGCGATCTTCTCCCCGCCGATACGCTGCGCGTTTCAGTGGAGGCGGGAACGACGCTGGGGTGGGAGCGCTATACGGGCTCCGGCGGGCTCAACATCGGCCTCGACCGGTTCGGCGCCTCCGCGCCCGCCGAAGACCTTTTTCGCCGCTTCGGTTTCACCGCCGAAGCGATCGTGCCGCAGATCCTTGCGGCACTCAAATCTCAAGGGAGTTGAACAACATGGCGACGAGAGTTGCGATCAATGGTTTCGGGCGCATCGGCCGCCTGGTGGCGCGCGCGATCCTGGAAAATCCGAACAGCGGCCTTGAGCTGGTGGCGATCAACGATCTTGCGGACGCGAAGTCCAACGCGCTGCTCTTCAAGCGCGACTCCGTTCACGGCGCTTATCCAGGCGAGGTGCATGCCGAGGGCAACGACCTGATCATCGACGGCAAGCGAATCCTCGTCACCGCCGAGCGCGACCCCGCCAAGCTTCCCCACGGCGCGAACAGCATAGACATCGCGCTGGAATGCACCGGATTCTTCGCGGACCGTGAGAAGGCCAGCGCGCATCTCACTGCGGGCGCTAAGAAAGTCCTCATCTCCGCGCCTGCCAAGGGTGTTGACCTCACCGTCGTCTACGGCGTCAACCACGAGAAGCTTGAGGCGGGCCATACCGTCGTTTCCAACGCGTCGTGCACCACCAACTGCCTGGCGCCGGTCGCCAAGGTGCTGAACGACCTGGTCGGAATCGAGCGGGGGCTGATGACCACGGTGCACAGCTACACCAACGACCAGAAGATCCTCGACCAGATCCACCCCGACATGCGCCGCGCCCGCGCCGCTGCGATGTCGATGATCCCGACCACCACCGGCGCCGCCCGCGCGGTCGGTGAAGTGATGCCGGAATTGAAGGGCAAGCTCGACGGCTCGGCGATCCGCGTGCCGACGCCCAACGTCTCGATCGTCGACCTGACCTTCACCCCGGGCCGCGAGACGAGCCTGGAGGAAATCAACGGCGCCCTGCGCTCTGCGTCCGAGAGCGGCCCGCTGAAGGGTATCCTTGCCTACAGCGACGAGCCGCTGGTTTCGATCGACTACAACCACAATCCGGCAAGCTCGACGGTGGACAGCCTCGAGACGGCGGTGCTGGACGGCAGATTGGTGCGCGTGCTGAGCTGGTACGACAACGAATGGGGCTTCTCCAACCGCATGGTCGACACCGCCAGCGCCATGGGGCGCTTGCTCTGACACCAAGTTCCTCCCCATCGCAGATGGGGAGGGGAACCACCCGCAGGGTGGTGGAGGGGTATTTTACTCAGGCATACCCCTCCACCATGCTTCGCATGGTTCCCCTCCCCATGAGGCTTCCGCCCCATGGGGAGGAACAAAGGATCGAACCGAACCTATGACTGTATTCCGTACTCTCGACGATCTCGGCGACATCACCGGCAAGCGCGTTCTCGTGCGGGTCGATCTGAACGTGCCGATGGAAGACGGCGTGGTCACCGACGACACCCGCATGCGCGCCACGCTGCCGACGGTGACGGAGCTTGCCGACAAGGGCGCGATCGTTCTGCTGCTCTCGCATTTCGGGCGGCCGAAGTTCCCGGGGCCCGATTTTTCCTTGTCGCGGGTGACCCGCGCCTACGAAGGGGTGCTTGGGCGCGGCGTAAGGTTCGTCGACTGGGAGGTGGCGGCGGAGAATGTCGCCATGCTTCAACCGGGCGATGTCGCGATCCACGAGAACACCCGCTTCTTCGGCGGCGAGGAGAAGAACGATCCGGCGGTGGTCCAACGCTTCGCAGCGCTTGGCGACATCTACGTCAACGACGCCTTTTCCGCCGCCCACCGCGCCCATGCCTCCACCGAGGGGCTGGCGCACGTGCTTCCGGCTTATGCCGGGCGGGCGATGGAGGCGGAGCTCGTCGCGCTCCAGAAAGCCCTTGGCGAGCCGGAGCGGCCGGTTGCGGCGGTGGTCGGCGGCGCCAAGGTGTCATCGAAGCTGGAAGTGCTTCGCCACCTCGTGGCCAAGGTCGATCACCTGATCATCGGCGGCGGCATGGCCAACACCTTCCTTGCCGCCCGCAGCGTGGATGTCGGCAAGTCGCTGTGCGAGCACGATTTTACCGCCATCGCGCTCGAAATCCTGGACGCGGCGGAGCGGGCGAACTGCATCGTGCACCTGCCGTACGATGTGGTGGTCTCCAAGGAATTCGCGGCCAACCCGCCGAGCCTCAGGACCTGCAACGTCCACGAAGTCGCGGCGGACGAGATGATCCTGGACATCGGCCCCGCCGCCGTCGAGGCGCTCGCCGACGCGCTCAAGAATTGCCGCACCCTGGTGTGGAACGGCCCGCTCGGCGCCTTCGAGACCCCGCCTTTCGACGCGGCCACCGTGCAGCTCGCCCAGATCGCCGCCGCGCTTACCGAAAGCGGCAGCCTCGTCTCCGTGGCGGGCGGCGGCGACACGGTGGCGGCGCTCAACCATGCCGGCGTCGCAGCCGATTTTACCTTCGTTTCCACCGCCGGCGGCGCCTTCCTGGAATGGATGGAGGGCAAGGACCTGCCCGGCGTCGAAGCGCTTAAACACTAACAAAAACAATGCTCAAGAGGATGTACCGATGAACGAGTCCGAAATGCTGGCCAAGATCGAGGGGGGGCAGGGCTTTATCGCCGCGCTCGACCAGAGCGGCGGATCGACCCCCAAGGCGCTTGGCGGCTACGGCATTGGCGAAGGCGCGTGGGGCAGCGAGGACGAGATGTTCGGCCTCATCCACGACATGCGCTCGCGGATCATCACCGCGCCCTGCTTCAACGGCGACAAGGTGATCGGCGCAATCCTGTTCGAGCGCACAATGGACGGCCAGGCGGACGGCCGCCCGGTACCCGACGTGCTCAAGGAACGCGGCGTCGTCCCTTTCATCAAGATCGACAAGGGGCTTGAGACGGAAGCCAACGGCGTCCAGCTCATGAAGCCGATGCCGGAGCTCGATGCCCTGCTCAGCCGCGCCAAGGGCCTGGGCGTGTTCGGCACAAAGGAGCGCTCGGTGATCAACCTCGCCAACCGCGAGGGCATCGCCGCGATCGTCCGCCAGCAGTTCGAGGTTGCCGAGCAGGTGCTCGCCACCGGGCTGATGCCGATGATCGAGCCCGAAGTGAACATCAAGAGCAGCGAGCGCGCGGACGCCGACCGTATCCTCCTGGAAGAGCTGCAAAAGGCGCTCGACGCGCTTCCGGAAGGCAGGAAGGTGATGCTGAAGCTCAGCATCCCGGCCGAAGCGGGCCTGTTCGATCCCCTCGTCGAGCACCCCAAGGTGCTGCGCGTCGTCGCGCTTTCCGGCGGGTTCAGCCGGCCGGAAGCCTGCGCCGAGCTCGCCAAAAACAAGGGGATGATCGCCAGCTTCAGCCGCGCGCTCCTCGAAGACCTGCGCCACCAGATGAGCGCCGAGGAGTTCGACGCGGCGCTTGGCGGCGCGATCGACGAAATCCACCGCGCTTCGACCCAGAAGGTCGCGGCGTAAGCATCCGCCGCTTCCTCGCCCGCCAGTTCGCAAGGCCGTCGGGGCCGATCGGGCGCGTCCTGATCGGCCCGTGGCTCGACCGGATCGGCGGCGCGATGAACCGGCTGGCGCTGGAGCGCCTCGATCTCCAGGGCGGAGAACGTTTCCTGGAGGTTGGCTTCGGGGGCGGCGCGCTGCTCCGCGCCGCCCGTGCGCAGGGCGCGGTCGTCTCGGGCGTCGATGTTTCCGAAGCCATGGTGAAGCGGGCGCAGGGCCTCGATGCGCACCTCGCCAGCGCCGAGGCGCTGCCGTTTGACGCCAGGGCGTTCGACAAAGCCGCCAGCCTTAACAGCCTGTATTTCTGGCCTGATCCAGTGGCTTCGCTGGCGGAGCTTGCACGGGTCGTGAAGCCGGGTGGAACGCTCCTCCTCGCGTTCGAACCCCCGGAGGAGCTGCGCAAGTGGCCCGGCCACCGCCACGGCCTCCGCCTGTTCGAAGTGGCGGAGGTCCGGGCGCTGATGCAGGCGGCGGGATTCGGCGGGATCGAGGAGACCTGGGGCACGGGCCGCAAGCCGGACCGCTTTTGCTGCTTGAGCGGAACGCGCATCGGTGCGAACGGCTAAATGCTATGCAAGACGAACTCGATCCCAGCTTCGCCGACATGTTCGAACCGGGCCGCCGCCCGGCCTGTCAGTTGTATTTGGTTTCCCCGCTGGAAGTGGGCGGCGATTTCTCCCAGCGCCTCGAAGAAGCACTCGCCGCCGGGCCCGTCGCGGCCTTTCAGTTCCGCGTCAAAGGCGTCGATCAGCACGAAGCGGCGCGCCTCGCCGCGCCCCTGCTCGACATCTGCCGCGCGCACGATGTCGCCTTCATCGTCAACGACGACATGGGCCTTGCCAAGCGCCTCGGCGCCGACGGCGTTCACCTGGGGCAGGGCGACGGCGATCCCAAGGATGCCCGCGCCCTGCTCGGCCCCTCCGCCCAGATCGGAGTGACGTGCCACGACAGCAGGCACCTCGCCATGGAGGCGGGCGAGGCCGGAGCGGATTACGTCGCCTTCGGAGCGTTCTTCCCAACGGCTACCAAGGACACCGAGCACCGCCCCGATCCGTCCATCCTCTCCTGGTGGTCGACCTTGTTCCAGATGCCGTGCGTCGCGATCGGCGGCATCACGCCCGAAAACGGCAAGGTGCTGGTTGACGCAGGCGCGGATTTCCTCGCCGTCTGCGGTGCGGTGTGGAGCCATCCAGGCGGTCCCGGCGCAGCCGTAGCGGCATTCGGGGCGCTGCTTCAGCCGGCACGTTAGCGGCATGGCGCACCCCGCCCGGTGCGGCTAAGTTGCTGCCGCACTGAGATTCGGGGGTTTACATGAAAGTACGTTTGGCGCGGGCGCTTGCCGGCTTTGGCCTGCTGCTGTTTTCAGCCCCCGGCGCGGTGGGCCAACCGGCGCGGCCCCCAAGCCCTGAGGCAGTGTCGGAGAGTTTGCAGGGGTTCGGGGCCTGGGTGCAGCAGATCACCGATGCGATGGCGCCCAGCAACGAGGCCGGCATGGTCTATGCGCGTAAGCTTCAGGAGCTTACGAAAGGTAGCGACCCGGCCCAGCTTGTTGCAAGGCTGCCGGAACTCCGAGCAGCCATTTCGGAGCTGCGTCAGGCCCTCATCCGAAGCGATACGCTGCTGGCCCGAATACCGGACCTTGAGAATCCACCGCCCGGGATCTCCGCCGAGCACGGGAAACTGATCCTCGGCGGGGCCCGGTCGCAGATTACCGCCCTGCGTCAACAGGCCGTGGACGCCGAGGAGCTGGTTGCAGCGCTTGAGCGAGGCGACCAGGCAGCTGTTCAGAAGGCGGCGCCAAAGCTGGTGCGCGCCGGCTTCGTCCACTTGCGCGGGCAGGCGACCATGTACCGGGCACGACGGGAGATACTGCCCGCAAACCGCTCGCCGCATTACATGGCTTCGGTGACGGTCAGCCTTTATGAGGCAATGAGCATCGCCGCCGAAAGCTGGTATGCCGCCCGCATTGAAGGCCGCAAGACGGCTGCGGCGGAGCAAGGCGCTCAGTTTACCGCGCTCGCTCTTCAGTTGGAGAACGAAGTGCGCACCGGCCGCGCAATCCTGGCAAAGGAGATGACAGGCGTTGCGGCGGTGAAGCGTAACTTCACCGATCCCAAGACCGTGGAGTTGCTGGTTGCCGCGGAGGGGATGGGAGCATCGGTTGGCGAGGCTTTTGTGATCGGAGACGACCTCGTCACCTGGCTGAGGTCCAGCGCGGGCACTACTCAGGAAGCTCTTCAGACTCAGAACGTGCCGGCGCTCATTTTCGACCTTGGGGTGATCGAACAGCGCTATGTCGCGGTGTCGGCAAAGATGGCCAAGACGTTGGCGCAGCCTGCCGGTTGAGGCGGGCTTAGCGCAGCGCCTGCCGCACCATCGCCTTGAGCGTCTGCGCGTCGTGAATGGCGTGGGCGTCGATGTCGTTGTTGAAATAGCACCAGACGTCGCGGCCTCCTTGCGCCTGCTCGACCAGCCAGTCGGTCCAGGCGAGCAGGCCCTCGTCCGAATAGCGGCCCCAATATTTGCCCTCGCCGCCGTGAAAGCGGACGTAGGCGATCGGGCCTGACGCCCAGCGCGGCGTGGCCGATCCGGGCATGTCGTGGGCGCAGAAGGAGACGCCGCGGGCATCCAGAAGCGACAGCACCTCCTCAGTGATCCAGCTCATCTCGCGAAATTCGAAGACGTGGGTGAGGTCGCTGGGCAAGAGGCCGATGAATTCCTCCAGCCGTGCCGTGTTGCACGCCCAGCGCGGCGGAAGCTGATAGAGTATCGGCCCGAGCGTCTCGCCGAGACGGCGGGCGCGGGTGAGGAACTCCTCGACGGGCTCGGCGCACTCCTTGAGCTTCTTCATGTGGGTGATGAAGCGCGGCGCTTTCACCGCATAGCGAAAGCCCGGCGGGGCCTGTTCCTGCCACTTGGTGAAGGTCTCGGGCTTGGGCAGGTGGTAGAAGCTGGTGTTGAGCTCCACCGTCTCGAACGTGTCCGCGTAATATTCGTGCCAAAGGCGCTGTGCCATTTTCGCCGGATAGAATCGCTCCCGCCAGTGGCGGTAGATCCATCCCGAGCAGCCGATCCTGATCCGACCCGTCATCGATTGGGCAAACGGAACGGCTGGGAAATAAGTTGCGCCTCATGTATTTGACCCAGGTTAGAAAAAGGGGCGCGCATGCGGAAGTTCGGCATCTGGGTAATCGTCATTGTGACGGCGCTGATCAGCTCGGCGCTGACCAGTGCGGTGTGGCTGGTCGCCTTCAACCGCGGTCCTGTCGGCCCCGCGCCCGTGCCGCAGCAGGTTGGAAGCCAGCGCGCGCCCTCCAAAGCGGAGCTCGAGATCGGCCCGTCCGGGCTCGCCATCCCCGTTGCCGGGATCAAGCCCGAAGCGCTTGCCGACACCTACACCCAGTCCCGCTCCGGCGGCGCCCGAGTCCACAACGCGATCGACATCATGGCGCCGCACGGCACGCCGGTGGTCGCCTCGGCACCGGGCGTGGTGGAGAAGCTCTACTTCAGCAAGGGCGGCGGCGGTACCTCTGCTTATGTCCGCTCGCCCGACGGGCAATGGATCTTCTATTACGCCCACCTCCAGGCCTACGCGCCCGGCCTGAAGGAAGGCCAGGCCGTGAAGCAGGGCGACCTCATCGGCACCGTGGGTTCCACCGGCAACGCCAATCCGGCCGGCCCGCACCTCCACTTCGCGGTCAACAAAATGGTGGCCGGCGAGGACTGGCACGAGGGCAGCCCGATCAATCCCTACCCGCTGCTTGCGGGAAAGTCGGGCGCCCGCTAAGGCGCCCCCGGCTCTTTCCACACTCCCTAGCGAGACTGAACATGAAGATCAGCGGCGTGGACATTCGTCCCGGCAACATCATCGAATATGAAGGCGGCATCTGGCGCGCCGTGAAGATCCAGCACACTCAGCCCGGCAAGGGCGGCGCTTATATGCAGGTGGAGCTCAAGAATCTGCGCGACGGGCGCAAGAACAATGTCCGCTTCCGCTCGGCCGAGACGGTGGAGCGGGTGCGGCTGGACACCAAGGATTTCCAGTTCCTGTTCAAGGATGGCGACATGCTCACCTTCATGGACAAGGAAAGCTACGAGCAGATCACCCTCCCGACCGACCTTCTGGGTGACGCCGCGGCCTTCCTCCAGGACGGCATGGATGTGGTGATGGAGCTTTACGACGAGCGCCCGATCTCGGTTCAACTGCCCGACACGATCGAAGCGACCATCGTCGAGGCGGACGCCGTGGTGAAGGGGCAGACCGCGTCTTCCTCCTACAAGCCGGCGATTCTGGAGAACGGCGTGCGCGTGATGGTGCCGCCGCATATCGGTTCCGGCACGAAGATCGTCGTCGACGTCTACGAGCAGACCTACATCCGCCGGGCGGATTGATCGTCTCCGTCCCTCTCCCAACTTAGGAGAGGGACAGCCGCAAAGCGGCAGGGAGAGGGCCTGCCTCTGCTCTGCCCT
>DASVUV010000075.1:0-36801 GCA_036386875.1 Allosphingosinicella sp. | reverse complement strand
AGCACGCGCTTGTCGTCGCTCGACACGCTCTTGGCCGGGATGCGCGCGATGGTTGCGACCACCGCTACGATCTCGCGGGTGGTGATCACCTTCTTGCGGCGCGACGGCGGCACAAGCATCTGCATCGCGCCGACTTCGTCGATCACGTCGATGGCCTTGTCGGGGAGCTTGCGGTCATGGATGTAGCGCGCCGACAGCTCGACCGCGCTCTTGATCGCGTCGGGCGTGTAGCGGACGTTGTGGTGGGCCTCGAACGATGAGCGCAGGCCGGCGATGATCTTGATCGTGTCCTCGATCGTCGGCTCGTTGACGTCGATCTTCTGGAATCGCCGCAGAAGCGCGCGGTCTTTCTCGAAATGGTTGCGGAATTCCTTGTAGGTGGTCGAGCCAATGCAGCGGATCGCGCCCGACGACAGCGCCGGCTTCAGCAGGTTGGAGGCGTCCATCGCTCCGCCGCTGGTCGCGCCGGCGCCGATCACCGTGTGGATTTCGTCGATGAACAGGATTGCGTCGTCGAGCTTCTCCAACTCGCTGACGACGGACTTCAGCCGCTCTTCGAAATCGCCGCGATAGCGGGTGCCGGCGAGCAGCGCGCCCATGTCGAGCGAGTAGATGACGGCGGGCTTGAGCACGTCGGGCACGTCGCCTTCGATGATCTTGCGCGCCAGACCTTCGGCGATGGCCGTCTTGCCGACGCCGGGATCGCCCACGTAGAGCGGGTTGTTCTTGGAACGGCGGCAGAGGATCTGGACGGTGCGATCGACCTCCGGACCGCGGCCGATCAGCGGATCGACGCGGCCCGAAAGCGCCTTTTCGTTCAGGTTCACCGTAAACTGCTTGAGCGCGCTTTCGTTCTTTTTCTTGCCTTCCTCCGGCTTGCTCTCCTCGGCTCCCTTCACTTCGGGCGCTTCGTCCGGGCTCTCGCCCTTGCCGACGCCGTGGCTGATGTAGCTGACGGCATCCAGGCGGCTCATGTCCTGCTGCTGCAGGAAGTAGACGGCGTAGCTTTCGCGCTCGGAAAAGAGCGCGACGAGCACGTTGGCGCCGGTCACTTCATCGCGGCCCGAAGACTGCACGTGGAGAATGGCCCGCTGAACGACGCGCTGGAAGCCGCTGGTGGGGGAAGGGTCGGTCTCACCCTCCACCTTCAGAGCCTCGAGCTCGTTGTCGAGGTACATCTTCACCGCTTCGCGCAGTTCGTCGAGATCGACGCCGCACGCCTTCATGACGCGGCCGGCATGGGTGTCCTCGATCAAGGCGAGGAGGAGGTGCTCGAGCGTTGCATATTCATGCTTGCGCCCCGACGCTTCGGCGAGCGCGGTGTGCAGGGTCTGCTCGAGTTCGCGGGCAAATGACGGCACTAGATTACTCCTTGAAGCCCGCGTGGATCACGAGCTGCTTGTCCTTTATGTCGGGTGTCGGGGACCAGGCATCAAGCAGGTCTCCTTGAAAGCTGGGGAAAAGCTTATCGGTTCCCCTGCGGCCTTCATTTCTTGAACAGGTCTTCGGCGATTGCCCGGTGATTGGCGGCGAAATCGATGCGGGCCCTGGCGCGGGCAATTTCCGCCTCAAGCGCCGCGATGCGGGTGTGAAGCTCGTCCACCGACAAAGGATCGAGATCCTGCCGGGCGAGCTGCGCCAGCGGGTCGTCGGGCTTGGAGGGGAAGAGGTCCTCAAGGTCCATGCGCTGAAAATCCCGCGTGGCGCGGCATAAGTCAATGCAAAGGAGCTTGCGCACCGGTCGCTTCGCCGCGACGCTGGCGCAATGACCTTGCCCAAAACCATGATCGCGATCGACCCAGCCGAGGCCGGCGGCCCCGAAGTGCTGCAGCCGGTGGAGCGGCCGGTGCCGGTGCCGGACGAGAGTGAGTTGCTTATTCGCGTCGAGGCTGCGGGTGTGAACCGGCCGGACGTGATGCAGCGCCTCGGCCTCTACCCATCGCCCCCGGGGGCACCGTCCGTTCCCGGCCTGGAAGTTGCCGGAACCGTGGTTGCGGGCGATCCGGCGCGGCTTGGAGAGCGGGTCTGCGCGCTGGTTTCGGGCGGCGGCTATGCCGAATATTGCGCGGCACCCGCCGCCCAGTGCCTGCCGGTGCCGGGGCCTCTTTCGATGGTCGAGGCGGCGGCGCTGCCGGAGACCTTCTTCACGGTGTGGACCAATCTGTTCGGGCGCGGAGGGGCGAAGGCGGGCGAGACGGTGCTGGTCCATGGCGGCACCAGCGGCATCGGCACCACTGCAATCCTGCTCGGCCGGGTGTTCGGCCTCAATATGCTCGTCACAGCGGGCGGCCCGGAGAAATGCGCCCGCGCGCTGAAGATCGGCGCCGCGCACGCCATCGACTATCGAAAGCAGGATTTTGTCGAGGAGGTGAAGCGCCTCACCGGAGGCCGTGGCGTGGATGTCATGCTCGACATGATCGGCGGCGACTATCTTCCCCGCAACCTCCTCTGCCTCGCCGAGGAAGGGCGCCACGTCTCTATCGCCATGCAGCGCGGGCCGAAGGCAGAGCTGCCGCTCTGGCAGGTGATGGCCAAGCGCCTGACCCTCACCGGCTCCACCCTCCGGGCGCGGGATGGCGGCTTCAAGGCCAGGCTGGCCGAGGAACTGCGCCGGGAGGTCTGGCCGCACCTGGAGGCGGGCAGCATCCGCCCTGTAGTCGATTCGGTTTTCCCCCTCGACCGGGCCGCCGACGCCCATCGGCGGATGGACTCCGGCCTGCACGTGGGCAAGATCGTGCTGACAACCTGAGGGGAAATGTGACCGAAGCCTGGTGCTGCGCGACCAAACGCAACTGGGAAATTGCTTCAGCTGACCACCCCCGTTCGTTCCGAGCGAGGTCGAGAACGCTCCCGCGGACTCAGTGCCGGCGTCTCTCGGCTTCGCTCGAGACGAACGGTGTTTGAGGGGAAGCCACAAGGCGCTTGGCCGCTTTCACCCTTTGTTTGTCAATTTCTGCGACAGCGGCAGCCGTGTCGGAGAAGCTTACACCCACCCCGCCCAGCGCCGCCTCTGAACCGCGCGCGGCGGCCCCGTGTTCGAAGGCGTCGGCGCGGTGGTAAGGCTGTTCAAACACTACGTCCCCCACGCCGTGCTGTGGCTTGGCCTGGTCGACTTCATGCTGCTGATGCTGGCGGGCGAGGGAGGCTGGCTCCTGAGGCTGTGGCAGATCGACGCCAGCCCAGACCCGGACGTCGGGCGGTTGCCGCACCTCCTGACCTTTGCCGTCACCCTGATGCTCTCCATGGTCGGCGTCGGCGTCTATTCGGTCGATGCGCTGCGTTCGATGCGGATCGGCGCGGCCCGCCTGGTTGTCGCCGTATCGCTTGGCGTGATGCTGCTCGCCTTTGTCTTCTTCCTGCTTCCCTCGGTCGGCTTCTGGCGCTCCAACCTCCTGTACGCGATGATCTTCGCGCTGATCGGCCTCTCCGCCGCGCGCCTTCTTGCCCAGCGCCTGCTCGGCCTCGAAGCCTTCAAGCGCCGAATCCTGATCCTCGGCGCCGGCCCGCGCGCCGCCCGAATCGCGGAGCTCGCCAAAAAGGATGGCTCCGGCTTCCAGGTTGCCGGCTTCGTGGCCATGAACGACGGTGGTGCCGTGGCGGTGACGGGCGCTGTCAATCGCGGAGATATCAAGAGCCTCGCCGAGCATGTCGTCCGCTTGGGCGCGACGCAGGTGGTGCTGGCGCTGGAGGAACGGCGTAATGCGCTGCCGCTGCACGATCTTTTGCGGGTCAAGACGGCCGGAGTCGATGTTTCGGAAATCTCCTCCTTTCTGGAGCGGGAGACGGGGCGTGTCGATCTCGACAGCCTCAATCCTTCCTGGTTGATCTTTTCCGACGGCTTTTCGGCCGGGCGGCGTTTGTCGTCGGCTTCCAAGAGGCTGTTCGACGTCGCGGTGAGCGCGCTCATCCTGCTGATCTTCGGTCCGCTGATCCTGCTCACCGCTTTGCTCGTGAAGCTGGAAAGCCGCGGCCCGGCCTTCTTCCGCCAGAAGCGCGTCGGCCTCTACGGTCAGGGCTTCGAGATCCTCAAGCTGCGCTCGATGCGCGAGGATGCGGAAGTCGGCGGCAAGGCAGTCTGGGCGCAAAAGGACGATCCGCGCGTCACCCGCGTCGGCGCGATCATCCGCAAGCTCAGGATTGACGAGCTGCCCCAGGCATGGACGGTGCTGAAGGGCGAGATGAGCTTCGTCGGCCCGCGTCCCGAACGCCCGCAATTCGTCGCCGACCTGGAAGCCCGCCTGCCATATTACGCCGAGCGGCACGTGGTGAAGCCCGGCATCACCGGCTGGGCGCAGATCAACTTTCCCTATGGCGCAAGCGTCGAGGATGCCCGCCAGAAGCTCGAATACGATCTCTATTACGCCAAGAACTACACGCCCTTTCTCGACATCCTGATCCTGCTCCAGACCGTCCGGGTCGTGCTCTGGCCGGAGGGCGCGCGATGACGCTCGCCGCGGTCGAGCAATGGAGCCATGGGCTTGCCGCCTTGCTGTTCGGCGCCCTTGCCTTTGCGCAGCTTCGGCGGCGCGAGCAGGATTTGCACGGCCGCTGGCTCGGCGCGGCCTTTGCGGCGACCACCCTGTGGGCGCTCACCGTTGCCTTGCTCGGCGCGCACAGCATGGCGGCTGGCCTTACTGAAAGCGCGCGCAACTTCGCTTTTCTCGGCTTCATGTACGCGATCGTGCGCACCGCCGCCGCCGGCGAACGGCACCGCGCGGTGCGCGTCGTCTATGCTGTCGTCGCAGGCGTGATCGGCTGCCAGGCGATCATCGCGGCCGTGATGCCCGAATTCGCCGCCGCGCCTCTGGCGCGAGAGGCCTTGCTGGCCGCAGCGCAGATGCTGGGCCTTACCCTTGCGGCGGGCTCGCTCGTCCTCGTCCACAACCTCTACGGCCAGGCCGCGCCGGACAGCCGGACCGGTATAAAGCTTCCTGCGATCGCGCTTGCGGCGCTTTGGGCCTACGATCTCCACCTCTACACCACGGGCTATCTCGCCCACGCCGCGCCGGTGGAGCTGATCGCCTTTCGCGGCGTGCTGCTTGCGGCGCTTGCGCCCCTGTTCATGCTTGCGCTTCGGCGGAGCGGCGACTGGAAGGTCCGCCTCAGCCGGGCCGCGACGTTCCAGTCGTTTTCGGTGCTCGCCATCCTCGGCTACCTGATCGGGATGATGACGGCCGCGCGGGCAATGGAGATTGCCGGCGGCGGGTGGGGCGGCCTCGCGCAAGCCGGCGTCGTCCTGCTCATGACCGCGGCGGCCGTGGTGGTCATCCCCTCGAAGCGGGCCCGCGCCTGGCTTCGCGTAATTTTAGCCAAGCACCTGTTCGAGCACCGCTACGATTACCGCGAGGAATGGCTTCGCTTCGCCCGGGCGATCGGCGCCGGGGGGCAGGACGAAGCCTCGATCGGCGAACGCGTCGTGAAGGCGCTTGCCGACATGGCGGGTTCGCCGGGCGGCCTGCTGCTGGCGGGGGACGACGGCAGGCTAGCGCTTGAGGCGCAGTGGCAGTGGGGCCGTGACCTTCCGGAACGGCCGGTCGAAGCCGCCCAGCTCACGGCCTACCTGGAAGGCAGCGCTCACGTGCTCGATTTCGCAGCGCCGCCGTCCGACGCCGATGTGGCGGGACTCGCGTCGCTTGAAGCCTGGGCCGGCATTCCCCTGCTCCACCGCGAAAAGCTGGTCGGGCTCGTGATCCTAGACCACCCGCTGGTCCGGAGGCCGCTCGACTGGGAGGATTTCGACCTGTTCCGCACCGCTGGAATTCAGGCAGCCACCTACCTTGCCGAGGCGCGCACTCAGGAAGCGCTCGCCAATGCGCAGCGCTTCGACGAGTTCAACCGCCGCTTCGCCTTCATCCTCCACGACATCAAGAATCTGGTTAGCCAGCTCTCCCTTGTCGCCCGCAATGCGGAGCGCCACGCCCACAATCCGGCGTTTCGCGAAGACATGATTGCGACCCTGCAATCGTCGGTGAAGAAGATGAACGATCTTCTCGCCCGTCTCTCCCCGTCGCGCACCGCCGAGGCCGAGCCGCCACGCCCGATCCGCCTCGCCGAAGTCGCCGAGGCGGTCGCCAAGGTGAAGAAGCGAATTCACCCGGTGACGGTCTCCGCCGAGCCGGGCCTCGTCGGCCTGGCGGATCCCGCCGGCCTCGACCAGGCGCTCTCCCACCTCGTCCAGAACGCCATCGACGCCAGCGCGCCGGGCGTGCCGGTCGAGATCGCCCTGCACGAAGCGTCCGGCGAAGCGCTGATCGAGGTTCGCGACCGCGGTCTCGGAATGTCCGCCGACTTCATCCGAAGCCGCCTGTTCCAGCCCTTTGCCTCGACAAAGGACAGCGGCTTCGGCGTCGGCGCGTTCGAGGCGCGGGCGCTGGTAGCGGCGATGGGCGGCCGGCTCGAAGTGGCGAGCCGGGAGGGCGAGGGCACCTGCTTCACCCTGTATTTACCGCTTGCCGCGATAAGCGCGTCTTACTCTGATCAACGGATGTGCGCATGACGGCCGCGGCGAAGGCGAAACTGCTGATCGTCGAGGATGACGAGGGCCTGCAGCGCCAGTTGCGCTGGGCCTATGACGATTACGAGGTGCTGTTCGCCTCCGATCGCAATGCGGCCATCGACCTGCTGCGCTCCGAGGAGCCGTCCGTGGTGACGCTCGACCTTGGACTGCCGCCCGATCCCAACGGAGTCACCGAAGGCTTTGCCACGCTTGAGACCATTCTCGCGCTCAAGCCCGAGACCAAGGTCATCGTCGCGTCCGGCCACGGCGCCCGCGAAAGCGCGCTTCGTGCGATCGCGTCCGGCGCCTACGATTTCTACCAGAAGCCGGTGGATATCGACCAGCTCGGCCTGATCGTCCGCCGCGCCTTCCAGCTCCACGGCATCGAGCATGAGAACCGCCGGCTGGAGGAGCGGGTGGGGGAGGAAACCAAGGTCCTCGGCACGATGATCACCGCCGCGCCGGAAATGCTCAAGGTCGCCCGCACCATCGAGCGCGTGGCAAACACCGGCGTCTCGGTGATGCTGCTCGGCGCAAGCGGCACCGGCAAGGAATTGCTCGCGCGCGGCCTTCACGAATCCAGCCGCAGGGCAGGGGGCGCGTTCGTCCCGATTAACTGCGCGGCGATTCCGGAAAACCTGCTCGAGGCCGAATTGTTCGGCTACGAGAAGGGCGCCTTCACCGGCGCGATCAAGACCACCGAGGGCAAGATCGAGCTCGCCCATGGCGGCACCCTCTTTCTCGACGAGGTCGGGGACATCCCGCTGCCGCTGCAGGTCAAGCTGCTCCGCTTTCTTCAGGAGCGCACGATCGAGCGGATCGGCGGCAGAAAGCCGATCGCGGTCGATACGCGCATCGTCTGCGCAACGCACCAGGACCTGCCCGAGATGATCAAGGCGGGAAGCTTCCGCGAGGACCTCTGGTACCGGCTCGCCGAGATCGTGGTGCGCATCCCTTCACTTACCGAACGGCACGGCGACGCGGTGCTGCTCGCAAAGCATTTCCTCCACCGCTTCGCGCCGGAGATGAACCCGCAGGTCAAGGGCATGACGCCCGCCGCGCTGGCCGCGATCGATAGCTGGCGCTGGCCCGGCAACGTCCGCGAGCTTGAGAACCGCATGAAGCGGGCGGTGATCATGGCCGACGGCAAGATGATCGCCGCCGAAGATCTCGATCTCGAAGCGCGCGAGGAGGAGCCGCTGCCGCTCAACCTCAAGGCCGCGCGCGAGGCCGCCGACCGCCGCTCCATCCGCCAGGCGCTCGCCCGGTGCGAAGGCAATATTTCCAACACCGCCAAGCTGCTCGGGATCAGCCGCCCGACGCTTTACGATCTCCTCGAACGATATGGGCTCCAGCCATGAAAAAGCATCAGCTCCTCCTCGCCGCCGCGTTGCTCGGCGCCGCCGCAGCTTGCTCCAACGCCCCGGCGGGCGCCGGTGGCGCCCAAGGCGCCTACCAGCGCGGTCTCGCCGCCCTCGACAAGGGCCAGGTGCAGGAGGCCCGGATCGAGTTCCTGAACGCGATCAAGGCCAACCCGGACGACGGCAGGATTCGCCTCGCCCAGGCGCGGACCTATCTCCTCCTCAACGACGGCGTCGCGGCGGAGGCGGAGATCGCCCGCGCCCGGGCGCTCAAGATGCAGCTCGCCGAAACGCACCACCTGATGGCGGAAGCCTTGGTGCTCCAGAAGCGTTTCGACGAAGCGATTGCCGAAGCAGCCAAGGCGCCGCCCGCCTACGCGGCCTACGCCGCCCGGATGCGCGGCCGCGCCCAGATGGCGCTCGGCAACGCCGGAGCTGCCGGTTCGGCCTTCGACGAGGCGCTTGCCGCCGGCCCGAACGACACGGACGTTTGGACGGATCTCGCCCGCTTCCGCCGCGGCACCAGCGATCTCGCCGGAGCCCTCGCCGCCGCCGACAAGGCCGTTCAGCTCGATCCCCGCAACATCGAGGCGCTGTCCCTGCGCGGCGAGCTCACCCGCACCCAATATGGCCTTGCCGCCGCGATGCCGTGGTTCGACCGCGCGCTGCAGATCGATCCCAACCACATTCCCACTTTGGTCGAGCGCGCGGCAACGCTTGGCGATCTTGGCCGGATGAAGGAGATGCTTGCCGAGACGCGCAAGATCCTTGCCATCCAGACCAACAACCCGGTCGCCTATTACCTGCAGTCGATGCTCGCCGCCCGCGCCAAGAAGTTCGACCTCGCCCGCTCGCTGTTCCAGCGCACCGGCGGTGCGCTGGACGACAAGCCGGCCGGAATGCTGCTCGCAAGCGCAATCGATTTCGAGACGGGCAATGCCGAGCAGGCGATCGCCCGGCTCCAGAAGCTGGTCGGCGCCCAGCCGGACAACGTCAAGGCGCGCCGGCTTCTCGCGGCGTCGCAATGGCGCCTTGGCGACGCCGCCGGCACCATCCAGACCCTTCGGCCGCTCGCCGACCGGGGAGACGCGGATTCCTATGTGCTGACGCTGATCGGCAAGGCTTATGACAAGCAGGGAAATACCGATCTCGCCGCCCGTTATCTTGTCCGCGCCGCCGAGCCGCAGCGCCGGACGGCGACGGCCCTGATCGACGGCCCGGTGGACGAAGCCCAGCTTGCCCAGTTGCGCCGCAAGCTCGCCGCGTCTCCGAGGGATGCCCAGCTCCAGATCCAGCTCATTCGCGCGCTTCTGGGCCGCGGCCTCGGCGGCGAAGCGCTCGAGCGCGCCCGGGCGCTTCAGGCGGGCAGCCCGGGGGTGCCCGACGCGCACATGCTGGTCGGCGACGCCCGCGGCATCACCGGCGATTACAAAGGCGCCGTGGAGGAATACCGCAAAGCCGCCAACCTCGCCTTCAACGAGCCGGTTGCGATGCGCCTCATCGAAGCGTTGCGTAACTCGGGCAACGCCACCGGCGCGGCGCGCGTGCTGGAGCTTTATCTCGCGCAGAACCCGCAGAACGTGCCGGCGCAGACCCTCGCCGCCAACGCCTTCCTTCAAGCCAAGCAATGGGACGGCGCCATTGCGATCCTTGAGCGGCTGAGGAAACGGATCGGCGACCGCGACGCGACCCTGCTCAACAACCTCGCCTGGGCCTATTCGGAGAAGCGCGATTACCGGAGCGCCTTGCCCATCGCGAGAAAGGCATGGGAACTGGACAAAAAGAACCCGGCGACCACCGACACCTACGGCTGGCTGCTCTACAAGAGCGGCAGCGACAAGACGCAGGGCATGGCGCTGCTCGAGCAGGCTTCGCGGGGCGCACCGAGCGACGAGCAGATCCGCGATCATCTCGCCGCCGCGCGGCGGGGCTAGCGGATTGCAGGGGCGAACCGAGGGGGCATCGGCACGGGCCGGTGCCCGCTCGTTGCGGCCTTGCTCCCTGCGTCGGACATTGTAGAAGATTGCGGCTTCACCTTTCTCCGGGGGAAGCCAATGAAAGCCGTCCGCTTCGCTGCCCTTTCGGCGCTGGCCTTGCTCGCCGCGCCGGCAATCGCACAGCAGAAGGCGCCGCCCAAGCTGATCGTCGCGATATCCGTCGATCAGTTTTCCGCGGACCTTTTCCAGCAATATCGCCAGCGGTTCGACGGCGGCCTGCAGCGCCTGTCCGAAGGCGTCGTGTTCCCCAACGGCTATCAGGGCCACAACGCCACCGAGACTTGCCCGGGCCATTCGACGATCCTCACCGGATCGCGGCCCTCGCGCACCGGAATCATCGCCAACAACTGGTTCAACCTCAGCGCCGCGCGTGAGGACAAGAACATCTATTGCTCCGAAGATCCGCGCGTCCCCGGCAGCACGCACGACAAATATACGGTCTCGACCTATCATCTGAAGGTGCCCGCGCTCGGCGACCGGATGAAGCGCGCCGATCCGCGCGCCCGCGTCGCGGTGGTCGCCGGCAAGGACCGCGCGGCGATCATGATGGGAGGCTACAACCCCGATCAGCGCTGGTGGTGGGGCGGCAAGGACTTCGTCAGCCACGCCGGCGCCGCTTCAACTGTCGCCGCCGCCGCCAACCGCGACATCGCCGCCGACATTGCCAAAGGCCGGGGAGCCCGCGATCTGCCGAAGGTTTGCGAGCGCCACAGCCGGGCCGTGCCGGTTGTCGGCGCCGACAAGCCGGTCGGCGAAGGCCGCTTCGCGCGTGAGGCGGACGACGGCCGCGGTTATCGCGCCTCCCCCGATCTCGACCGCGCAACGCTCGAGCTTGGCGATGCGATGCGCCGCGACATGAAGCTCGGCGAAGGCGGGGCAACCGACCTGCTCATTCTCGGCCTGTCCGCGACCGATTATGTCGGCCACACCTACGGCACCGAGGGCGCCGAGATGTGCATCCAGCTCATGGCGCTGGACAATGCGCTCGGCGATTTCTTCCGCAAGCTCGATGCGACCGGGGTCGACTACCTCGTCATGCTCACCGCCGACCATGGCGGCCACGACATCCCCGAGCGCAACCGCGACCATGCCGCGCCCGATGCGGCGCGCGTCGATCCCGCGCTCAACTCCGGCAACATGGCCAAGGCGCTCGCCGCGAAGCTCAAGCTCAAGGGCCAAGTGCTCTACGGCGACGGCGCGTTTGGCGACATGTATGTCGATCGCATGCTCACCCCCGGCCAGCGTCAGCGCGTGCTCACCGAAGCGGTGCGCACCTACCGCGCCCACCCGCAGGTTGCCGCCGTCTTCACCCGCGCCGAAATCATCGCTTCGCCCCCGCCCAAAGGCGCGCCCGATCAGTGGAGCCTGCTGGAGCGGGCCAAGGCAAGCTTCGATCCGGAGCGGTCCGGGGACTTCATCGTCCAGCTGAGGCCGCGCGTAACCCCGATCTACGACACCAACCGCGGCTACGTCTCCACCCATGGCAGCCCCTGGGATTACGACCGCAAGGTGCCCATCCTGTTCTGGCGCAAGGGCATGACCCCGTTCGAACAAACGCTGGCGGTGGAAACGGCGGACATCCTGCCAACGCTTGCCGCGCTGATCGGAGTCCCGATTATGCCCGGCACGATCGACGGCCGCTGCCTGGACCTCGACGAGGGTGCGGCAAGCACCTGCCGCTGATCCAGCGTTCAGTGCCTCCCTGCTGCGAAGCAGTGGGGAGGGGGACCGCCCGAAGGGTGGTGAAGGGGTAGCTGCCGTGAGCTGAGAGCATGCGGCGCAAGATCAATGATCTCCGAGCCAGTCACCCCTCCACCATGCTTTGCATGGCCCCCCAGCTGCGCATGGGGAGGCACAATCAGATCGCCAACGCCTCGGCCTTCTCGGCCAACTCCAGCCAGCGTTCCTCTGCGGCATCGCGCTCGGCACGCGCTTTCTCGATGCTCGCAGTCAGCGACTCGAATCGGTTGAAGTCGCGCGCGTACAGGTCCGGATCAGCCAACGCCTGTTCGTCGCGCGCGATCTGCGCTTCGAGCTCCTCAATCCGCGCGGGAAGCCCATCATAGTCACGCTGGTCCTTGTAGGTGAGCTTGGCGCGCGCCGGCTTTGGAGGTTCCGCAGCCGCCAAGCGGCTCGCGCCCACGCTCTTCGCCTTGGCTCGCGACGAACGAGACTGGGCGTCCGCCTTGCGCTGGCGCACCCAGTCCTCATAGCCGCCGGCGACCACATCGACCTTCCCGGAGCCGTCGAGGCCGAGCGTGATCGTCACCGTCCGGTCGAGGAAGTCGCGGTCGTGGCTGACGATGAGGACGGTGCCGTCATAGTCCGAGATTACCTCCTGAAGCAGGTCCAGGGTCTCAAGATCGAGGTCATTGGTCGGCTCGTCGAGCACCAGCAGGTTGGATTTGCGTGAGAACTCCCGCGCCAGCAGCAGCCGCGAGCGCTCACCGCCCGACAATGTGCCGATCTTCGCATCGACCAGCCCCGGCTCGAACAGAAACTCCTTGAGGTAGCCCTGGACGTGCTTGCGTTCGTCTCGCACGTCCACCCAGTCGCCGCCGTCGGCCAGGATATCGCGAACGGTCTTGGCAGGGTCGAGCAAGCGGCGCTGCTGGTCGATCATGATCCCCTGCAGCGTCTTGGCGCGGCGAATTCGGCCCTCGTCCGGCGCCAGTTCGCCGGTCAGCAGGCGGAGCAGGGTGGTCTTGCCCGCGCCGTTGGCGCCAACCACGCCGATCCGGTCGCCGCGGGTGATGCGCAGGGTGAAATCCTTGACGATGGCGCGTTCCCCGAAGCGCTTGGTGACGCCCTCGGCGTCGATCACCACCTTGGTCTTTGCGTCGTCGTTTGCGAGGCCGAGCTTCGCGGTACCGGCAGGCCCGATCATCGCGGCGCGGGTGGCGCGCATCTCGTGCAGCTTGGCGAGGCGGCCCTGGTTGCGCTTGCGCCGGGCGGTGACGCCGCGCTCCAGCCAGTGATACTCCAGCTTCAATTTGGCATCGAGCCGGGCGGCGTTGCGCGCCTCCTCGGCAAACACCTGCTCGGTCCAGGCATCGAAGCCGCCAAAGCCGATCTCGGCCCGGCGCAATGAGCCGCGCTCCAGCCACAGCGACGAGCGGGTAAGTCGGGTCAGGAACGCCCGATCGTGGCTGATCGCGACAAAGGCGCCGTTGAACCGGCTCAGCCAGTCCTCCAGCCACTCGATCGCCGCGACATCCAGGTGGTTGGTCGGCTCGTCGAGCAGCAGCACGTCGGGCTCCTGAGCAACTGCCCGCGCAATCGCTGCTCGCCGCCGCTCCCCGCCCGAAGCCGTCGCGGCGGGGCGGTCGAGATCGATGCCGAGCTGGTCGGCGACCGCGTCTACAACATGCTCGGGCGGTGCGTCCGGCGCGCTCAGCGCATAGTCCCGCAACGTTTCGAACCTGGCGACCGCCGGATCCTGCTCCAGCAGCACCACCTTGGTCCCCGGCTGGATTGTCCGCCGCCCCTCATCGGTCTCAATCGCGCCCGCAAGGCACTTCAGCAATGTGGTCTTGCCCGCGCCGTTGCGTCCAATCAGCGCGAGCCGGTCGCGCGCGCCGACAAACAGGTCGATACCGCGAAACAGCCAGCCGGAGCCTTGCTGAAGACCAAGATTTTCGTAAGCGAGGACGGGTGCTGCCATGGTGGCGGGGACATAGGGCCGCTGCCGCCCGGGCTCAACCACCTCAAAGGCCGATCGGCCGCCCCCACGTCTGGCCCCTGGCGGCCCCGGTCATCGCCCGTGTGAGCGCAAACCCAAGCGCCCGATACGCCTCGAACTGCTGCTCGCTGAAGAACTGGTCCGCGAGCGATTCCGAAGGGAAGACCGGATTCACAGCCTTGTATGAGTAAAGCGCCGCGGGAAGGTCCCTCACCATCGTCGACTTTATATAGATGAGCGTCCCCGGCGGCACCTCCTTCCCGTCCACCTTGGGATAGCGGATGGTGCCGATCGCATAGCCCGCTTTGGCGAGCTCCAGTTTCTTTGCGACGTGATCGTCCGGATCCGAGCTGCCCTTCATCAGGCCGGTGAAATGAAGATCCTTCTCGTCGAACGTTACCTGCACGTTGAAGTCGATATAAACCTTCTCGAGCGCGTTGGCGAAGCTCTGCAGGGCAATCTCCGGGTCCGTCGAACCGTCGGCGAAGACGATCGTGCGCACGCCCCGGCGGACGAGCTCATACATTCCGGTGTTCTCGAAATGGCCTCCGTCGCTGAGCTCCAGCCAATTGGCGGTCTCATTGTGGAAAAAGCCGAAAAGCCCTTGGCTAAGCCCGGGAAACAGGAAGTTGGGCGCCGTATAAAAGCTCGGGCGCGCCCGCCCGGCGGCGAGCTTCGCGGGCGAGGGCACCCAGTAACCGAGCCTCAGGTTGAGGAGGTTGAGAAGAGCTGAGATCGCGCCCCCTTTGGTCGATCCCTGGCCATCGGCGCCGGCGCGCGGGTTGAGCGCCGCCCCGGATATCGCCATCGCGGTCGGCAGCCGCATTGCGCCGACCCGCCGGCCGAGCAGCGAAAACCCGGGCCCGGGGAGCCAGTCAGCGGTCGAGACATAGCCGGTCGCCTCCGACCCGCAATAAAGGCGGGAAAGGACAAAGGAGTCGCCCTGGCGGCTGCGTTGCCGCGCCTTCTTGGCGCCGAGGAGCACGACGTGGGCGTTAATCAGGTGATACGGGCCGTCGTCTTCCGGTCCACATATGTCGGAGAGCTTCTTCTCGTCGGCGCGGGTCTCGGCGGCCTGTCCGTCGTCCACGATTCTCGCCGGATCGGGCATGAAGCTCTCCATCAGCCGGTCACGGTAGAAGCGGTGGAAGCCGGTGAGGTTGATGTTGGTGAACACCGCATAGACGATCACGCCCGCTGCAAAGGCGATCTCCCAGCGGGCTCCAGCCCCGAAGATGAGATCGGCGAGCAGGTGACCGAGGATGACGATGCCCGCCACGAGCAGCAGCAGCGCCGCGCCGGGCATCAGCGCGATCGCCGCGCTTTTGATGACGGTCGGCTTTGCACGGCCAATGCTGCGCAGGATCAGGCCGCCTGCGGCGCCCATGCCGGTCGAGGCGGTGCCAAGCGCCGCCAACTCGCCACCAAGCTCTCTCCTCAGGAGCGTGTCGATGAGGAGGTGGAGAAGGCTCAGCACGAAGAGTGCTCCGGCTGCCCCCACGAGAAAGCCGGCCGTCTTCTGATAGCCGCGCCGAAGCGAGTAAGCGGCCTTCTCTGCCAGCGGGAAGGCGCTGGCCAGCGAATAAAGCAGGATGCTCACCGCAATAAGGGCCAGCAGCGCCAGGCCCGATGCTGCGAACAGATCAATTCGATTAACCAGATCAAAGGCATCCGGCGCATCGACCACGACTGTACCAAGCGGGCGGCGGAACAGCTCGAAGTGTAGGATGGCAAGCGAGGCGAGCGCCGCCAGCAACACGAAACCAAAGACGGAGGTGAGAATGCTCCTGAGGACGATCGCGACCGCAGAGACGATGGAGAAGCCGGCGCCAGGGTTGAGATACGAGGCGCGCTGGCGGATGTAATCGAGCACCGTGCGACCGTCGACCGGCGCGACGCCGTGCCTGTCGCGGGGCTCCGAGGCAAGGCGCGTCCCGGCCGGTTCTCCGCCGCAGAAGGGGAAATTGTCCGTCTGGGTGCCGAACCGCCGCCCTTCCTTGTCCTCAGGCTGCGAGAGAAACCAGCTTAGCGAGGAGCCCGTATAGCCGCCCCCGGAGACGGTGCTCATATAATGAAGGCGGTCGATCACGCCTGCGACGTGCAACTGCTGGACCACGCCCATACAGAAGGACGCGGAACGGATCCCGCCGCCGGATAGGGCAAGCCCGACGAGATTGTTCTTGTCGAAGATCGCTGGCGGCTCGGTCTCTTGCGCGATCGCGTCAGCTGCCGCGGCGTCACCCGCCTGCGTCGCCTCAACGCAGCGGAGGCTGGCTGCTTCCTCCCACCGGCGGGTGTTCTTCGCGCGCCACCGCGTCTCGACGTACTCCAACTCCTTGTCGAACGCCGCGTTGAACTTGTCGTAATATCCCGGGCCAGCCGTCGCCATGATGTAATCCCCCCGAACAGGAAATTACCATCATTCTCGAAAAACACACCCCAAAATGAACTCATCCCTGCGGGGATGCTCTCAGCGCCGGCCGCCAGCCCGCTTGTTCATGCGCATTTGCTGCTGCTTTCCATACCGGGTCTTGCGAGTCCCGGGTTTCCCCTCGGTGGAGTTGCCCACCACCGGCGCGCGCTTCTCGTGGTCCGGAATGCCGAGTTCGTCGGCTTCAAGGCGGCGGATTTCGTCGCGGAGTCGGCCGGCTTCTTCGAACTCCAGGTCCGCGGCGGCCTTGCGCATGCGGCTTTCCAGGTCGGCGATATAGGCCTTGAGGTTGTGGCCGACGAGGTGGGGGCGTTCGTCGTCGCCCGTATCCACCACCACGCCGTCGCGGCTCGAGACGTGGGCGATGATGTCGGAAATGTTGCGCTTGATGGTGGTCGGCGTGATGCCGTGGGCAGCGTTGTATTCGAGCTGCTTCGAGCGCCGCCGGTCGGTTTCGTTGAGCGCGCGCTCCATCGAGCCGGTGATCCGGTCGGCATAAAGGATGACGCGGCCTTCGACGTTCCGGGCGGCGCGGCCAATGGTCTGGATCAGCGATGTTTCGGAGCGCAGGAAGCCTTCCTTGTCCGCATCGAGGATGCCCACTAGGCCGCATTCGGGGATGTCGAGGCCCTCACGCAGCAGGTTGATGCCAACCAGGACATCGTAGACGCCGAGGCGCAGGTCCCGGATCAGCTCGATCCGCTCCAGCGTCTCGACATCCGAGTGCATGTAGCGGACCCTGAGGCCGGCCTCGTGCATGAATTCGGTGAGGTCCTCGGCCATGCGCTTGGTCAGCGTGGTGACGAGGGTCCGGTAGCCCTTCTGCGCCGTGATCTTGGCTTCGTTGATCAGGTCCTGAACCTGGTCTTCGACCGGCTTGATCTCGACCGGCGGGTCGATCAGCCCCGTGGGGCGGATGACCTGCTCGGCAAACACGCCGCCGGTTTGCTCCATTTCCCAATTGCCCGGCGTGGCGGAGACGGCGAAGGTCTGCGGCCGCATCGCGTCCCATTCGTTGAAGCGCAGCGGCCGGTTATCGATGCAGCTCGGCAGGCGGAAGCCATACTCCGCAAGCGTGATCTTGCGGCGGTGATCGCCCTTCGCCATTGCGCCAATCTGCGGCACCGTCTGGTGGCTTTCGTCGACGAACAGCAAAGCGTTCTCAGGCAAATATTCGAAGAGGGTGGGCGGCGGCTCGCCGGGGAGGCGGCCGGTGAGGAAGCGGCTGTAATTCTCGATGCCCGCGCAACTACCGGTGGCGGCGATCATCTCCAGGTCGAAATTGGTGCGCTGTTCCAGCCGCTGGGCCTCGAGCAACTTGCCCTCGATCACCAGCTCCTTGAGCCGCTCGGTGAGCTCGTGGCGGATCGCCTCCATCGCCTGCTTCAGCGTCGGGCCGGGCGTCACGTAGTGCGAGTTGGCGTAGACCTTCACCGACGCCAGAGACGCAATCTTCTTGCCGGTCAGCGGATCGAACTCAACGATCTCCTCGATCTCGTCGTCGAAGAAATTGATCCGCCAGGCCATGTCTTCATAATGGCTCGGGAAAACCTCCAGATTGTCGCCGCGCACCCGGAAATTGCCGCGGCCGAACGCCTGGTCGTTGCGCTTGTACTGGAGCGCGACGAGCTTGCGGATGATCTCGCGCTGGTCGACCGTGTCGCCCTTCTTCAGGCTGAACACCATCGCCGAATAGGTTTCCACCGAGCCGATGCCGTACAGGCAGGAGACGGAGGCGACGATGATCACATCGTCCCGCTCCAGCAGCGACCGGGTCGCCGAGTGGCGCATCCGGTCGATCCCTTCGTTCACCGAGCTTTCCTTCTCGATGTACGTGTCGGAGCGGGGGACATAAGCTTCCGGCTGGTAATAATCGTAATAGCTGACGAAGAACTCCACCGCGTTGTCCGGGAAGAAGCTCTTGAATTCGCCGTAAAGCTGGGCGGCCAAAATCTTGTTGGGGGCGAGCACCAAAGCCGGGCGCTGCAGCTCCTCGATCACCTTGGCCATGGTGAAGGTCTTGCCCGAACCGGTGACGCCGAGCAGGACCTGGGTCTGCTCGCCGTCACGGGCCGAGCTGGTCAATTCGGAAATCGCCGCCGGCTGGTCGCCGGAGGGCGAATATTCGGAGACGAGCTTGAACGCACGTCCGCCCTCGGCCTTCTCGGGACGTTGCGGCCGGTGGGGAACGAAATCCGCTCCGGTCTCCGGCTCTTGAAGGCCGGTCCTGATCGTGATTGCCATAGCGCCCATATGGTCATTCCCCACGCTCCGCGCTAGCGTGCCGGCTATAACAAAGGGGAAATGCCACCATGCGTAATCTGACAATGTTGTCCGCGTGCCTGCTCGCCGCCTGCGGCGGCGCGGGGGAAGAGAAAAAGGCGGAGCAAGCGCAAGCCGCGACGGTGGAAGCCGGGCAGTGGGAGACGAGCTTTGAGGTCACCGCCTTCCGCTCCACGGACAAGACGACGCCCGCGGTGAAGGCAGCGGTGGGCGACAAGGAAAGCGGCCCCACCTGCATCCCCGCGGGCGGCGAGGCGAGCCCGCCGGGCGAATTGTTTGCCGGCCCAGGCTATAAGTGCCAGACCCAGAGCAGCTACATCCGCAACGGCCGGATCAACGTGTCGCTGAAGTGCACCCGTGCGGGTATCAACGGCGACATGATGCAAACGGTGCAGGGCAGCTATACCGGCACGGGCTTCGAGGGCACCGTCGAAACCCTGACTTACCTGTCGGGCCCCGGAGACTTCGCAATGACCCGCAAGATAACGGGCCGCAAGACGGGCGCCACCTGTGCCGCGGCCGAGGAGCCGGGGCTTGAAAAATCGGGCAGCCGGGGCGGCTGAGTGAGCCTTATCCTCTGCCAGCGTCCGCTTTTCGATGTTGCGGAAAGTGTCGCGTATTTCGACTGCGCCAAGATGTCGCCCTTGCTCAACGCGGCGGGGGAAGCGGGGCGGCGGGGGCTGGGGCGCAAGGCGCATCCCTGGGAGATCAAGGCGGGGCACTTCTTTGATGAAGCGGAGGAGGTGCGCGGGCTGTATGCGCGGCTGATCGGCGCGGGGGCGGACGACGTCGCGATCGTGCCGTCGGTGAGCTACGGCATGGCAACCGCGATGCGGAACATCCGGGTGGAACCTGGGCAGACGGTTGTCACGCTTGGCGACGACTTCCCGTCCGGCATCTTCGCGGCGCGGGCGCTTGCCAGGCAGGCGGACGCGCAGGTGGTGACGGTTGCCAAGCCGGAGGCGGGCGCTGACTGGAGCGCGGCCATCCTGGACGCGATCGGCGAGGACACCGCCCTGGTGATCGCGCCGCACGTCCATTGGGTGCACGGCATCGCCATCGACCTGGAGGCGGTGGCGCGGCGCTGCCGGGCGGTGGGGGCGATCCTGGTGCTCGACACCACCCAGTCGATGGGCGCCTTTCCGCTCGACCTCGCCGCTATCGACCCGGACTATATGATCGCCGCGTCCTACAAGTGGCTGCTTGGGCCCTATTCGCTGGGCTTCCTCTACGCCGCGCCGCGCCACCATGGCGGGCGGCCGCTGGAGGAAGGCTGGATCACCCGCGCCGGTGCCCACGATTTCCGAACCCTGGCAGCCTATGCCGAGGCACTGGAGCCCAATGCCCGCCGCTTCGACATGGGCGAGCGATCCAACTTCGCGCTTCTGCCGGTGGCGGGCGCTGCGGTGCGCCAGCTCCTCGACTGGGGGGTCGGCAACATCGCCGAGACCCTCGGCGCCACCACGGCGCGGCTTGGTGCGCGGCTGGCGGAGTTCGGGATCACGACCGATGCGGGGCAGGCGCCGCACTTCCTGTCGGTGCGGTTCGACGGGGGCATGCCGGAAGGCATCGAGGCGCTGCTGGCAGCGGCGAATGTGCATGTCAGCCTTCGCGGCGAGACGATGCGGATCACGCCGCACCTTTACAACAACCAGGCGGATGAGGAGCGGCTGGTCGCCGCCCTCGGCGCGGCAGCAAAGGCGGCGTAAACACGGGATCAAAAGGGGAGGGCGTATGAAGAGGATGGGGACGTGGATGGCGGGGGCCTGCCTGCTGGCGCTGAGCGGCTGCGGCGGTTCGGACGGCGGTGCGGGCAACCAGGCTGCTGCGGGCGAGGCGGAAAGTACGACTGCGAGCGGCGCCGCGGGCAACCAGGCTGCTTCGGGAAATGCCGAAAGCACGGCGGCGAGCGGAGGCGCGGGCGGCGGGGTGCGGCTCCAGCCCGGCGAGTGGGAAATGAGCTTCGAGATGATCGGCATCGAAGCGCCCGGCATGCCCGCCGGCACGGCCGACATGATGAAGAAGGGCCGAACCACCGTGAAAAGCTGCATCAGCGAAGCGGACGCGAACAAGCCTGGCCCGAATATCTTCCAGCCCGAGAAGGGCAGCAATTGCAAGGCGGAGGGCACCCTCGTGAAGGACGGCCGAATCGCAGGCACGATGATCTGTCCAGGCACCGGCGGCACAGGCGGTGTGACGTTGGTTGTTAACGGCGAATACGGGCCGACCCGCTTCGACGTCACCACCCGCACCGAAATGAAAGGGGAGGGCACGGCGATGACGACGAAGACGCGCAGCACCGGCCGCCGCCTCGGCGACTGCCCTGCCGGCGCGGAGGATCCCGATATTCTAGAGGACAATCTGGGCAAGAAGCGGAAGGCAGGCTGATCCGGTCGGCGACGTCAAAGGGTCCGGTGGGGGTGCAGATGCGGATATGGCTCGGGCGCGGTCTTATTGGGCCGGCACCCGGAAGCTTTGCCCGGTCTCCGTCACCCGAAACGCCCCCGGTGCGATGCCGCCTGCCTTGCGCAAGGCGGCAAGTCGTTCTGGCGGTGCGTTTATGCCTTCGAAGGTGAGCTGGAACGTGCCCCAGTGGATGCCCAGCGCGGCGGTGGGCTTGAGCTTGCCGAACAGCGCCACCGCTTCGTCGGGGTTGATGTGGTTGCCCTTCATCACGTCGCGCGGCTCGTAGGCACCGATCGGGATGAGGGCGAGCCGATAAGGGCCGTACTTGGCGGCCTCGTCGGCCCATGTGCCGTCGCCCCAGCCGGTGTCGCCGGCGAAGAAGATGTTCCCGCCCTCCGTATTCACGGCAAAGGCGGACCACAGCGCGCGGTTGCGGTCGGCGCCCCAGCGTGAGCCCCAGTGGTGGTTGCGCAGCACCGTCACCTGCCAGGGTGCGCAGCGGCTTGCCGCCGGGCAGTTTGCGTTCGAACGGGCGATGCCGCCCCAGTCGAACGCCTGCGACTCGATGCCTTTGTTGCGCAGCAGGGTATCGTTGCCGAGGCTGGTGACGATCGCCGGCCGGTCGCGCTCCCAGAGGGCCTTCAGCGTCTTCAAGTCCATGTGATCGTAATGGTTGTGGCTGATCAGGACGAGATCGATCTTCGGCAGGTCCTCGAAGCGCACCCCCGGTGCCCGCACTCGCTCGGGCCCGATCGGCGGAAACGGTGACACGGTCTCGCTCCACACCGGATCGGTGAGAATATTGAGGCCGCCCGCCTGCACCAGCACGGTTGCGTGGCCGACCCAGGTGACCACCATGTCGTTGCCGCTGACCCGGCGGGGCGGAACGGTTGGCGTGACCGGCACCTGTTTCGGCCAGGCGGCGCGTTCTTCATTGGCGCTGAACCAGCGGCTGAAGAAGCGGGCCGGGCCGCCATGGGCAACCGCGTCCGCCGGGCCGGGGTTGAAGAAGCGCTCGCCGTCATAATGATCGCTGGGCGCGCCTTGGTAATAGGTCCGGTCGAGGAAGGGCATGACGAGGCTCGGCGCAAGGCAGAGCGCGATTACGAGGAAAAGGAGGACGGTGCCGGTTCGCCGCAGCAGCTTGCACATGGCGGCGCTTGTGACGGCGCGGCCCGTGCCGTGCAAGCCTTTGAGGCCGCGCGAGGCCCTCAGCGCGCCTCGATGCGCAAACCGGTGGGCGCGCGGTCTTCCTTATGCTCCTCGTGGTAAAGGTCCAGGATGAGATCGACCCGGCCAGGGGCGGCGGCGCCGCAGTCGAGCGGGTACCGGTCCGTCACCGTGCCGAAAGCGCCAATCCCGCCATCGGCGCGCGCGCCGACCTTCACCCGGGAGCCGTCGCCGCAGCGGAGGCGGGCAAGATAGGCCTGTGCGCCTTCCGGCCCGCCGACGCGCACCGGATTGGCAAGCGATCCAAGCGGGTGAACCGCGGCGGCGGCGATTTCCTGATCCAGCACCGTTTCCGAATTGCCTTCGCCGATCCCGGCAAAGAGCTGTTCGGGCGCTCCGGTGCGTGCGCCGACCTTGGGATCGGCGGCGAAGGCGGCCGTGGCGGCGAGCGGGATGGCAATGAAAAGCAACGGGAATTTACGCATGGGAGCTCCGGGGGCGAGGTTGCGGCGGCCATACAGGCCAGTGGGAAGCCGCGCCAGTGGCAGCGCGCTATCGGTACGCTCCCGAAACTGTTAAGCCGGCTTGCGTCACCGTCTGGGAACGCCCGTTTCGTTAAGGGGCAGGAACAAGCTGGATGATTGCGCGTCTAGAAGTCTGAACGCCGGGCCATTGTGTCGGTTCGTCGGCGTCGGTTACACAGGAGGGAAGCTCATGATCAATATCATCATCGCACTGATTATCGGCGGTATCATCGGCTGGCTCGCCAGCATCATCATGCGCCGCGACGCGCAGCAGGGCATCGTACTCAACGTCGTTGTCGGCATCGTCGGATCGATTCTCGGCAGCTTCCTGCTCGGCGGACTGTTCGGCGCCCGGGGCAACATCCTCGACTCCCCGCTGAGCATCCCGACGCTTCTCGCCGCGCTCGTCGGCGCGGTAATCCTGCTCGCGATCGTCAACCTCTTCACCCGCAAGCGCGTCCGCTAAAAGCGGCGCTGCGAAGCGACAGAAAAGGGCCGCCCGGCTGGTTCGGGCGGCCCTTTTTCGTGTTTCATTCGAGCTCGAAGCTGACCGCGACGCTGACGCTCAGGCTCTGCTCGCCGGGGCTGATCTCGGTCTTGCTGACCGCCATCGTCATGACATCGCCGCCGCGGTACATCGGCATCGGCCCGGAATTGCCGCCGCCTTCGCTGATCGACAGGATCCGGCCCACGCGCTTGCCGGTGGCGCGGGCGTAAAGCTCGGCGCGGCTCCGCGCGGCGGCAAGCGCCTTGGTGCGTGCCTCGTCCAGCGCGCTTTCCGGCTTGTCGATGCCGAGCATCGGCCCGTTGATCTGGTTGGCACCCTGGGCAACGAGGGCGTCGAGGATCTTGCCGGTATTGGCGATGTCGCGAAAGCGGACGCTGACCTCGTTGGACGCGCGATAGCCGATCAGCACCTGCTGCTGAGTGCGCTCGTCCTGCCGGTAATCGGGGAAGAGGTTGAGCGAACTGGTCTGGATGTCGCGGTCGGCGATGCCGGCGCGGCGCAGCGCCTGGCGGACGCTGTTCATCCGCTGGGCGTTCTCCGCAAGCGCCCCCGAGGCGGTAGGCGCGGTGGTGACGACGCCGGCGCTGACCCGGACGATGTCGGGCACGCGTGTCACTTCGCCGGTGGCGACGATGTCGAGGCGGGTGCCGTTGATCGTCTGAATCATTGAGGGCGTGCCCTGGGCGCTTGCCGCGGCGGGCACCGCCGCCAGGGCGAGAACCGAGGCGCTGAGAAGGATACGCATCATTTTGGAAGTCTCCGAGTGGATGGCCCGCCGTTTCGGACCCGGTTCGTCTCTAACGCTGCCGTGGCTGCACGGTTTCTGAACAGCTTCCCCTCGTCTGGGGGCGCCCTGTCGCGCCGAGGAGGAAATCGGCTTGACGCGGAAGGCTTTAGCTGAAAGTTGGGCGCAGATGCAGATCCGCAAAACCTTTGCTTATGGCTCAACGACCGCTCCGGCGGCCGTTCAGGATGCCTGGCGCCCGTGGTGGAACGGCTCCGCGGAGGCGCGCTTGCATCGATGGTGATGGGGACGAAGCAGGTCCGAACACCCGATGAGGCCCGCCATTCGGCGGGCCTTTTCTTTTGTCCCATCGTTTCCAGGACTCCATGACCATGTACCGCACCACCAATGCCGCCCTCGCCGAGCCCGCCGACACTGCCGCAGCGGCCGAGACGCCGGATGCGATCCTTGCCCGGCTTTATTCCGGCGAGTCGCTGGACAGCGAGGCTTCCGAGCTGCTGTTCGGCCGCATCGTTTCTGGCGAACTGCCCGAGGCGTCGATCGCCGCGATGCTGATCGCGCTGCGCTTCAAGGGCGAGACGGCGGACGAAATGATCGGCGCCGCCCGCGCCCTTCGTGCCGCCGACGCGCCGTTCGAGCGGCCGGACTATCTGTTCGCCGACACCTGCGGCACGGGGGGCGACGGGTCGTCGCTGATCAATGTCTCCACGGCGGTGGCGTTCGTGGCTGCGGCGGCGGGACTGCCGGTGGCGAAGCACGGCAACCGGTCGGTGACCTCGCCCTGCGGATCGGCCGACGTGCTGGAGCAGTTGGGTGTGAAGCTCGACGTTTCCGCCGAAGTTTCGCGCCGGGCGCTGGACACGGCGGGCGTCTGCTTCCTGCTTGCGCCGCTTTACCATCCCGGCCTGCGCCATGCGGCGGGGGTGCGGCGGGCGCTCAAGGTGCGGACCATCATGAACCTGCTCGGGCCCTGCCTCAATCCGGCCGAGCCCGAGGTGCAGCTTCTGGGGGTTGCCGAGGCGCGGCATTTGGAGCCGGTGGCCAAGACGCTTGCTTCGCTCGGCGTGCGCAACGCTTTGGTGGTGCACGGTTCGGGCATCGACGAGATGGCGCTGCACGGGGATACGCAGGCGGTGCGGGTGCTCGACGGAACGCTCGAGAGCCTGGTGCTGACGCCGGAGGATGCCGGGCTCGAGCGCCGCCCGCTGGAGAATCTGAGGGGCGGCGGCCCCAAGGAGAATGCGAAGCGCATGGCGGCGCTGCTGAAGGGCGAGGGATCGCGGGACGAAGCCGATGTGGTGTCGCTGAATGCCGGCGCGCTGCTGCTTGCGGCCCGGCTGGAGCCGACGCTGAAGGAGGCGGTTGCCCGCGCGCAGGATGTGATCGCGTCTGGCGCTGCTTACGCCCGGCTCAAGCTGCTCGCCGAGGTGACCAATGCGTGAGATCGGCGGCGTGCTGGGCGAGATCGTCGCCCGCAAGCGGATCGACGTTGCGGCGCGGCTCGACGGCGTTTCGATAGAGGAGCTGCGCGCTCGCGCCGAGCCGACGAAGCGGAGCCTGAAAGCGGCGCTGGCGGCGCCCGGCGCACGCTTCATCATGGAGGTGAAGCGCGCCTCTCCGTCCAAGGGCGTGCTGCGCGAGGCGGTGGACCCGGCGGTGATTGCGCGCGCCTATCGCGGCTCTGCGGACGCGATCAGCGTGCTGATCGACACGCCTTATTTCGGCGGCTCCTTCGAGGATCTGGCGACGGTACGGCGCGAGTATGACGGTCCTATCCTGGCCAAGGATTTCGTGATCGACGTCCGGCAGGTACCCGAAGCGCGGCTGCAAGGCGCGGACGCGGTGCTGGTCATGCTGTCGGTGCTGGACGATGCGGAAGCCGCCGAGGTGATGGCTGAGGCGCGGCGGCTCGGCATGGACGCTCTGGTCGAGACTCATGACGAGGCGCAGGTTGCGCGCGCGGTTGCGCTTGGCGCGGAGATCATCGGCATCAACAATCGCGACCTGAAGACGCTGACCATCGATCTTGCGGTGACGGAGCGGCTGGCGGGGCTGGTGCCCGCCGACCGGCTGGTTGTTGCCGAGTCCGGTATCGAGGGACGCGCCGACGTGGAACGGCTGGCGCAGTATGCCGATGCCTTTCTGGTCGGCTCGTCGCTGATGCGGGCCGCCGATCCGGCGCTTGCCGCGCGGGCGCTTGCCTTTGGCCGGGTCAAGGTGTGCGGGCTCACCGATTTGGAGGATGCGCGGATGGCGGCGGGGCAGGGGGCTTCGTTCGCCGGCCTGATCATGGTGCCGGGCACGCCGCGCGCGGTGAGCCGGGGGCAGGCCGAGGCGATCGCGGCGGCGGCGGGCATTCCGGCGGTGGGCGTGTTCCGCAACGAGAAGCCGGCGGTGATCGCCGACACGGCGCGGGCGCTTGGCCTGGCGGCGGTGCAGCTTCATGGCGAGGAGGATGCGGCGTATATTCGGGCGCTGAAGCCGCTGCTTCCCGAGACGACGGAAATCTGGGGCGTTGCCGCCGTGGGCCGGGATTTGCCGGAACCGCGGCTGGGCGCCGACCGGACCTTGTTCGACACCAAGGCAAGCGGGCGCTCCGGCGGCACCGGCATGGCGTTCGACTGGAGCCGCATCGAAGGGCGCGGCGACCTCGGTACCGGCATTCTTGCCGGCGGGCTCAATCCTGACAATGCCGCGCAGGCGGCGAAGCTGGGGGCTTATGCCCTCGATGTAAGCTCGGGCGTCGAAGCGGCGCCGGGACGGAAGGACGAACACAAGATGCAGGCCTTTTTCGATGCGTTGCGCGTGCCCGTGCGGGCGGAGACGCGGTCATGAAGATGGACGGCCGCTTCGGCGCGTTCGGCGGCGCCTATGTTCCCGAAATCCTGATGCCGGCGCTGGAAGCGCTGGAGCAGGCGTTTATCGACGCGCAGGAGGATGACGCCTTCAAGGCGGAGCTCGCCGAGCTGCTCAGCAAATATGCCGGGCGGCCGACGCCGCTGACCCGCTGCCGCAACCTCGGCACGGAGAAGGCCCGCATCTACCTGAAGCGCGAGGACCTGCTCCACGGCGGCGCGCACAAGACCAACCAGGTGCTGGCCCAGGCGCTGCTTGCCCGGCGGATGGGCAAGACCCGGATCATCGCCGAGACGGGCGCGGGGCAGCACGGCGTGGCGACCGCGCTTGCGGGGGCTTTGTTCGGGCTTGAGACCCGCGTCTACATGGGCGCGCACGATGTCGAGCGGCAGAAGCTCAACGTTTTCCGCATGCAGCTGATGGGCGCCGAGGTGGTGCCGGTGACCTCCGGCGGGCAGGGGCTCAAGGATGCGGTCAACGAAGCGTTGCGCGATTGGACGGCGAGCTTTGAGGATACGCATTACCTGCTCGGCACTGTGGCGGGGCCGCACCCCTTTCCGCTGATGGTGCGCGAGTTCCAGCGGGTGATCGGCAAGGAAGCGCGCGCGCAGATCCTTGAGGAAGAAGGGCGCCTGCCCCACGCGGTGGTGGCCTGCGTCGGCGGCGGCTCCAACGCGATGGGCATGTTCGCCGACTTCGTGGGGGATGAGGGCGTTCGCCTGATCGGAGTCGAAGCGGCGGGGCGCGGGCTGGACGGCGAGGAGCATGGCGCCACGCTGCTGCGTGGCCGTCCGGGCATTCTCCACGGCTCCGAAACCTACCTGCTGCACGATGCGGACGGGCAGATTTCCGACACCTGGTCGGTCTCGGCGGGCCTCGATTACCCCGCGGTCGGGCCGGAGCACAGCTTCCTGAAGGACAGCGGCCGCGCCGAATATGTCGGCGCAACCGACCGCGAGGCGCTCGACGCCTTTGCGCTTCTGGCCCGCTCGGAAGGGATCGTCTGCGCGTTCGAATCCGCCCACGCGTTGTCGCATGCGCTGAAGATGGCCGAGGCGGCGACGGAGGAGACGGTGATCGTCGTCAACCTGTCCGGGCGGGGCGACAAGGATATGGAGCAGGCCCAGCGGCTGCTCGGCGGGGGCGCGGCATGAACCGCTACGATGCCATGTTCGGCACCCTTGGTGCGCGCCGGGAGGGGGCGTTCGGCGCCTTTGTCATCCTCGGCGATCCGGACCTCGAAACCAGCGCCCGAATCCTCGACGCGCTGGTCGAAGGCGGCGCGGACATGCTGGAGGTCGGCATCCCCTTCTCGGACCCCGTCGCCGACGGCCCGGTGATCCAGGCCGCCGCCGTGCGTGCGCTGGCGCGAGGGGTAACCCCCGCCGATTGCTTCGCGCTGCTCAAGGACTTCCGCGCCCGCCACCCCGACGTGCCGGTGGGCCTGCTAACGTACGCTAACCTGGTCGTCGCGCGCGGCCGGGAGGCGTTCTACGCCGCCGCTCAAGACTCGGGCGTGGACAGCGTCCTTGTCGCCGACGTGCCGATGTTCGAGGCCGGACCCTATCTCACCGCATCCCGCGCGGCCGAGGTTGCGCCGGTGCTGATCGCCGCGCCCAACACGCCCGAGGCCACCTTGCGCAAGATCGCCGCGGCGGGCGGGGGCTATACCTATTGCGTCGCCCGCGCCGGGGTGACCGGCGCGGACCAGGAGGTAAGCTTCGCCCACTCGCAGCTGCTCGGCACGCTCAAGGCGTTCGGCGCGCCGCCGCCGGTGTTCGGCTTCGGCATTTCGCAGCCCGGCCATGTCGCCCAGGCGCTTGAGGCCGGCGCGGCGGGCGTGATCTCCGGATCGGCGATCGTCCGCCTGATCGCCGACAATCCGGGCACCGAGACGGACGCGGTGCGCGCCTTTGTTGCCGAGATGAAGCGGGCGACCCGCCTTTAGCGGCGCCGGCCGGCGACCAGGCGATACACGAACAGGATCAGGATCGCGCCGATGATGGCGGCGATGAATCCTGCGCCTTCACCCGGCTTGTACCAGTTGAGCGCGTTGCCGAGGAAACCCGCGACCAGCGCACCGGCCACGCCGAGCAGGATGGTGACGATGCAGCCGCCCGGATCCTTGCCCGGCATGATCGCCTTGGCGATGATCCCGGCGAGCGCGCCGATGACAATCCAGCCGAAGAAGCCATAGTCGCTCATCAGGTTCATGGTGTTCCTCCCTTGCTCGCGTTCGCCAGCCTAGCACATCCCGGTGGCGAAGCTCCAACTTTGCATGTACACGGGCAGTTCCGCGCCTGGGGGCATGCGCGGGCAGATAATGCTTGTTACCGGTGAGTTATTTAGATAACACACTCTTGGGTGCGGCGTGGCCGCCGGGCGAGCGGGTTGGGGAAAGATGGACGCAATGAATTACGAAGCGAGCAAGTGGCGCAAGGGCGCACTCGATGGCGATTCGAGCGAAACCGACGTGATCGTCGTGCAGCGCCGCCGCCGGCGCAGCCTCATCATCGTCGCGCTTGCCCTGGTGGTACTGGCCATCGCATTGTTCCTGCTGTTCGGCCGCGGCGGCGGTGACGAGAAGGATGCCAAGGCCGCCGGCCCGGCAGCCGGCGCGGGCAAGGGCGCCGAGGGCGCTCCGGGCGTTACCGTCATTGTTCCGGGCCGCCAGCAGGTTTCCCGCACCATTTCCGCAACCGGCACCCTTGCCGCACGCCGCGACCTTCCGGTCGGCATTGCGGGCGAAGGCGGCATGGTGTCGCGCGTTCTTGTCGAGCCCGGCCAGTGGGTTGCCGCCGGCCAGACGCTTGCCGTGATCGAACGCTCCGTTCAGTCGCAGCAGGCCAACCAGATCGAGGCGCAGATCCAGGTCGCCCGCGCCGACGCGCGCCTCGCCCAGCAGGAGCTGGAGCGTGCGCAGTCCCTGGTCTCGCGCGGCTTCGTGTCCAAGGCCGACGTCGAGCGCCGCATCGCCACCCGCGACGCCGCCAATGCCCGGGTCCGCGTCGCCCAGGCGCAGCTCGGCGAAACCCGCGCCCGTATCGGCCGCCTCGACATCCGCGCACCCGCCGCCGGTCTCGTTCTCGCCCGCAACGTCGAAGCCGGCCAGGTGGTCGGCGCCGGCTCGGGCGCCTTGTTCCGGATCGCCGAGGGCGGCCAGATGGAGCTGCTTGCACAGTTAAGCGAATCCGACCTTGCCCAGTTGACGGTCGGCGTGCCGGTAACGGTCCGTCCCGTCGGCACCGACGTCGCGGTTGTCGGCCGCGTGTGGCTGGTATCGCCGGTCATCGATCCGCAAAACCGCCAGGGCGTTGCCCGCATCACCCTTCCCGCCAACAAGGCGATCCGCCCCGGCGGTTTCGCCAATGCCGAGATCACGGCGGGCGCGGTGTCGGCGCCGGTACTTCCGGAATCGGCGATCCTCAGCGATCAGGCCGGTTCCTACGTCTACATCGTCGGCAACGACAACAAGGTGGAACGCCGCCCGGTGAAGACCGGCACGGTGACGCCGAACGGGCTGACGGTGATCGAAGGGCTGAACGGTAACGAGCGCGTCGTCGCCTACGCGGGCGGCTTCCTTAACCCGGGCGAGGTGGTGCGGCCTCAGCGCCAGGCCGCCGGCGCCACCCGCTGATCGACCGCGCGAAGGATCGTTTGAGATGAACTTCCAGAATATCTCCGCCTGGTCGATCCGCAACCCGGTGGTGCCGCTGGTGCTGTTCGCCGGCCTGCTGATCGCCGGCCTGGTCAGCTTCATGACGATGAGCGTCAACAACAATCCGGACATCGATTTTCCGGCGGTCAACGTCACCATTTCGCAGCCCGGCGCCGCGCCGACCGAGATCGAGACCCAGATCACCCAGCGGGTGGAATCGGCCGTGCGCTCGTTGAACGGCGTCGATGAAATCAACGCCACGGCGTCCGAAGGCGTCACCAACGTCTTCGTCCAGTTCCAGATCGGCGTGTCGCCCGACCAGGCGGTGAACGACGTCAAGAACGCGGTTGATCAGATCCGCGGCGACCTTCCCGACGGCATCCAGGAGCCGCAGGTCACCAAGATCGACGTGGTCGGCGACCCGATCGGCTATTTCGCCGTGCAGGCGAGCGACATGACCATCGAGCAGCTTTCCTGGTTCATCGACGATGTCGTCGCCAAGCGCCTGCTGTCGATCAAGGGCATGGCCAACGTGTCGCGCAGCGGCGGCGTCGATCGCGAGATCCGGGTCATCCTCGATCCCGCCAAGATGCAGTCGCTTGGCGTCACCGCATCGCAGGTCAACGCGGCGCTGCGCCAGGTCAACATCAACACCGCCGGCGGCCGTGCGGAAATCGCCGGCTCGCGCCAGTCGGTCCGCGTGCTCGGCAATGCCGAAACCGCCTTTGCGCTGTCCAACACCCGCATTTCGCTCAGCGGCGGGCGGACCGTGCAGTTGCGCGATCTCGCGGTCGTGTCCGACAGTTATGGCGAACAGAATTCGATCGCCAAGGTCCGCGGCAAGCAGGCCGTGACGTTCAGCCTGGAGCGGGCCAAGGGCGCCTCCGACGTCTCGGTCTACGACGATGCGCAGGTGATCATGGCCGAGATCGAAAAGGCCAACCCCGGCGTTAAGTTCAGCAAGCTGTTCAGCAGCGTCGATTACACCAAAAGTCAGTATCACAGCTCGCTTGAAGCCATGATCGAAGGGGCTGTCCTGGCCGTGATCGTGGTGCTGATCTTCCTGCGCGACATGCGCGCCACGATCATTTCGGCGATCGCCATCCCGCTGTCCGCGATCCCGACCTTCTGGTTCATGGACCTGATGGGGTTCAATCTGAACTTCCTGTCCTTGCTCGCGCTGGGGCTCGTTGCGGGTGTGCTTGTCGATGACGCGATCGTGGAGATCGAGAATATCGTCCGGCACATGCGAATGGGCAAATCCGCCTATCAGGCGTCGATCGACGCGGCCGACGAGATCGGTTTGGCCGTGGTTGCGACCACCTTCTCGATCGTCGCGGTGTTCCTGCCTGTCGGCCTGATGCCGGGCATTTCGGGCCAGTTCTTCAAGAATTTCGGCTTCACCGTGGTCGCCGCGGTGCTCACCAGCCTTGCCGTCGCGCGCATGGTGACGCCGCTGATCGCCGCCTATTTCCTCAAGGCCAAGGGCAGCCAGTCCCACGGCGAGGGCTGGCTGATGGACCGTTACATGAACGTCCTGCGGTGGACGCTGCATCACCGCTGGGTGCCGGTGGTCGCGGGCGCGGCGGCGTTCGCACTCACCATCTACCTGTTCGCGACGATCCCGCAGCAGTTCGAGCCGACGCTTAATCGGGACAATAGCCGCGTAACGATCGAAATGGTGCCGGGTACCACGATCAAGCAGACCGAGGCGGTCGCCGATCGCGTCGCCGCCTTGATCAACGCCCAGCCCGAAGTCAGCATGGCGCTGGAATCGATCCGCGAGGGGCGCGCCAGCATCTTCATCACGCTCAAGGAAGACCGGACCCGGACGAGCATCGAGTTCGAGCGGGCGCTTACACCGCGCATGGCCCAAATTCCCGACGCCCGCGTCAGCTTTGCCTCCCAGACGGGCGGCGGCGGCACCGGGCGCGATATTTCGGTGATGCTCACCGGTTCCAATCCGGCGCTTCTGGAAAGCTCGGCCGCCAAGCTGGTCGAGCAGATGAAGACCCTGAACGGCCTCGTCGTCGCGCCGCGCGTTTCCGCCGACATGCGCCGTCCGGAAATCATCGTGAAGCCGCGGCTCGATCTGGCCGCGTCGCTTGGCGTCACAACCGCCGCGCTCAGCCAGGCGATCCGCATCGCGACGATCGGCGAAATCGATCAGAACAGCGCGAAGTTCTCGCTGTCCGATCGGCAGATTCCGATCCGCGTAATGCTTCCCGAAGGCTCGCGCCGCGATCTTTCAACCATCGAGAATTTGCCGGTGCCGACCGCGACCGGCGGCTCGGTGCCGCTTTCCCGAGTCGCCGAGATCAGCTTCGGATCGGGCCCGACGACTATTCAGCGCTACAATCAGCAGCGCCGCATCTTTGTCGGCGCCGACCTTGCCATGACCGCCGAAGGCAAGCCGGTGATCAAGAGCACGGCCGACGCCGCGATCAAGGCGCTGCCGGTGATGTCGAGCCTGCCGCAGGGCGTCAGCACCGAAGCGGCCGGCTCCGACAAGTGGCAGCAGGAACTGATCGTCAACTTCATCATCGCGGTCGGCGCCGCGCTGCTGCTGGTGCTTGCGGTTCTGATCCTGCTCTACAAGCGCCTGATGTCGCCGCTGGTGAACATGGGCTCGCTGCTTCTCGCGCCGTTGGGCGGCCTGCTTGCCCTGCTGATCGCCGGCCAGCCGATCTCCTTGCCCGTCTACATCGGCATCCTGATGCTGCTCGGCATAGTCGGCAAGAACTCGATCCTGCTGATCGACTTCGCGCTGGAGGAAATGGACAAAGGCGTCGATAAGTTCACGGCGATCATGGACGCGGGCCACAAGCGCGCCCAGCCGATCGTGATGACCACCGTCGCGATGGCCGCGGGCATGGTGCCGACTGCCATCTCGCTCTCCGGCGACGGCGCCTGGCGCGCGCCGATGGGCACGGTGGTGATCGGCGGCTTGATCGTCTCGACGGTGCTGACGTTGCTGATCGTGCCGGCCTCGTTCAGCCTGGCGGACAGCTTCGAGAAGTGGCTCGCGCCGAAGTTCGGCAAGATCCTCACCTATCGCGGCGTCGAGGATCACGGCCCCGCGCCGGCGGCGCAGCCTGCCGAGTGAACCAATCGGGCGGCGGGCCATTTGACAGGGACATGAGTTCCGTCAACCGGCCCGCCCCCTTGCGCACCCGCGCCGCCGCGTCCGGCGCGCCAAATTCGGGCGTGCGCCATATGCGGCTGATCGCCACCGGCATGCTGCTGCTGATGGCCGCGATCTTTATCGCCGCCACCCGCCTCGACGACATCCACCCGGCCTGGGGCTTCGTGCGGGCGTTCGCCGAAGCGGCGATGGTTGGCGGGCTTGCCGACTGGTTCGCGGTGACGGCCTTGTTCCGCCATCCGCTCGGCCTGCCGATCCCGCACACCGCCATCATTCCCCGCAACAAGGACCGGATCGGCGAGACCCTGGCGGCCTTCCTGCGCGACAATTTCCTAATCCCCTCGGTGGTCGCGCGGCGGATGCGCAGCGTCGATGTGGCCGGCGCCATCGGCCGCTTTCTCGCCAATCCGGCGCCGGAAGGCCGCCTTCGCGAAGGCGCGTCGCGGATGTTCGCGAGCCTGCTTGAATCGCTGGACGAGGAGCGGCTCGGCGGCATGGTAAAAGCGGCGGTGTCGTCGCGCCTCCGAAGCCTCGACGTCTCGCCTTTGCTCGGCAAGACGCTGGAGGCGGCGATCACCGAGGAACGGCACGTGCCGATGCTCGATTCGATGGTGACCTGGGTCGGCCGCACCTTGGATGCCAACGAAGACATGATCCGCAAGATGGTCCACGAGAAAGCCGGCTTGATGATGCGCATCGCCGGGCTCGACGCCAAGCTGTCCCAGGCGATCGTCGACGGCCTTCGCAAGCTCACCATCGACATGGCGATCGATCCCGATCACCCGGTGCGCGCCAAGGCCGAGGAAGCCCTGGCGACGTTCGCCTGGGACCTGCAGCACGATCCCGAGACCCAGGCCAAGGTCGATGGCTGGAAGAACGAGATCATCGCCAACAAGGCGGTGGCGGACTGGGTCGGCGGGCTGTGGGAGAATAGCCGCAACGCGCTGATCAAGGCGGCGCGCGATCCCGACGCGGCGCTTGCCGGCAAGTTCGGCGAAGCGCTCAAACAGCTTGGCGAAAGCATCCAGGGCGATCCGCGCCTGAAGCGCGCGCTCAACGCCTTTGCTCGCCGCGCGGTGGTCGGCGTCGCCAAGACTTACGGCGGGGGGATCGTGACCTTGGTGTCGGAGACAGTTCGGGGATGGGACGCACGAACGATCACCGGGCGCCTCGAAAACGCCGTCGGGCGCGATCTGCAATATATCCGGATCAACGGGACCGTGGTCGGCGGCCTGGTCGGCCTGCTGATCCACACCGCCGAGGTGCTGACGTAAGACCGGGAAAGCCCCTCCCCTTCAGGGGAGGGGTGGGGGAGGGGCATGTCGGAGTGATGATGCTCAGGCGTCCGTAACACCTGCAACCCCCTCCCAACCGCTCCCCTGAAGGGAAGGGGCTTGTGTTCGCTACCCGTCGCTGGCGCGCTCGATGTCCGCGCCCACCGCCTGGAGCTTCTCCTCGAGCCGCTCGTAGCCGCGGTCGAGATGGTAGACGCGGTGGACCTGGGTCTCGCCCGCGGCTGCGAGGCCGGCGAGCACCAGGCTCATCGAGGCGCGCAGGTCGGTGGCCATCACCGGAGCCCCGGTCAGCCCGCCGACGCCGCGCACCACCGCGGAGCGGCCGCGCACTTCGATGTCGGCGCCCATGCGGTTGAGCTCGGGCACGTGCATGTAGCGGTTTTCGAAGATCGTCTCGGTGAGCAGGCTCGTGCCCTCCGCAAGCGTGAGCATCGCCATGAGCTGCGCCTGCATGTCGGTCGGGAACGCCGGGTAGGGCGCGGTGGAGATGGACAGCGGCTTGAGGCCCCCGTCGGCGCTGACGCGGATGCCGTCTTTCGTGTCCTCGACGATCAGCCCCGCATCGGTGAGGCTGGAGAGGATCGACGGCATGGTGTCGCGCCGCGCGCCGAGCAGCTCAAGCGAGCCGCCGGTGATCCCAGCCGCGCAGGCATAGCTGCCCGCCTCGATGCGGTCGGCCATCACCGAATAAGTGGCGCCGTGCAGCCGGTCCTTGCCGTGGATGGTAAGCGTGTCGGTGCGCAGGCCCTCGATCTCGGCGCCCATCGCGATCAGGCATTTGGCGAGATCGGTGATCTCCGGCTCGCGCGCCGCATTCTTGATCACCGTCGTACCCTGGGCGAGCACCGCCGCCATCAGCGCGTTCTCGGTTGCGCCCACCGAGACGAACGGGAAGTTGATCGTCCCGCCCCTGAGCCGCCCGCCCGGCGCCGTCGCTTTGACATAGCCGGACGCGATCTCAATCTCGGCGCCGAGCGCTTCCAGCGCCTTCAAGTGCAGGTCCACCGGGCGCATGCCGATCGCGCAGCCGCCGGGGAGCGACACGGTCGCCTGGCCCGCGCGCGCGACTAGGGGCCCGAGCACCAGGATCGACGCGCGCATCTTGCGCACGATGTCGTAGGGCGCGACGGTGGAGGCGATGTTGGACGCGCGCAGCGTCATCACCCGGCCGAATTCGTCCGCCCGCGCGCCCTCGACCGTGGTCGAGATGCCAAGCTGGTTGAGCAGGTGGCCGAAGCTGTCGACGTCGGCGAGGCGCGGCAGGTTCCTGAGCGTCAGCGGCTCATCGGTAAGCAGCGCGCAAGGGAGGAGGGTGAGCGCCGCGTTCTTCGCGCCGGAGATCGGGATTCGCCCGTTGAGCGGCTTCCCGCCGCGGATGATGATACGATCCATGCTGGGTTCTTACGGCTTTCGGGTGCGGGTGCAAGCGGGCCTTCGTTCGATGCTACGAGATCACTCAAGATCACCCACCCGCTCATCCTGAGGAGGGACTGAGCTTGGCGAAGGCCCGTCTCGAAGGACCGCGCGAGTCCTTCGAAACGCCGCTTCGAGACGGCTTCGCCTCCTCAGCGGCTCCTCAGGATGAGCGGACTTGTGTGGGGGTTCGAAGCCCTCACGCCTTCTCCAGCGTGCATTGCAGCGGGTGCTGGTTCTCGCGGGCGAAATCGGTGACCTGGGTCACCTTGGTTTCGGCGACTTCGTAAGTGAACACGCCGCACACCCCGACGCCGCGCTGGTGGACCTGGAGCATCACCCGCGTCGCATCCTCGATGCTCATCTTGAAGAAGCGCTGGAGGCACAGGACGACGAATTCCATCGGCGTGTAATCGTCGTTGAGCATCAGCACCTTGTAGGGCGAGGGCGATTTGGTGCGGGTGCGCGTGCGGGTGGCGACGCCGAGGCCGGTGCCTTCATCGTCTCCCTTGCGCTCGTCGGCGGCGGTGATCGTCAGTGGGTTGCGGGACATCGGCTCTGAATATTGTAGCGCGGCGGGCCGCGGCAAGGGGGAAGCGGCGTGTCGCCGTTTACGCGCCATAAGCCGGAACGCACGGCCCCGATACGCGAAAAGGGCGGCCTTCCCGAAGGAAAGCCGCCCCAATCTGACGCTTAGGCTGTCGCTTAGACGGCGACGGCGGTGCGGACGCGCTCGGCGGCAACCGTTGCACGGTTGGTCATCGGCTCGGCAACTTCACCGGCGAGCTTGATCATAACTTCGCTGAGCTTCGAGGTCTCGGCGACGGCATG
>DASVUV010000074.1:0-45731 GCA_036386875.1 Allosphingosinicella sp. | reverse complement strand
TGGCCGTCATCGACGTCGGCCTGAAGTCCGAAGGCCGCGTGCCGCTCCGCGAGTTCGCTCCCTCGCCCGGCCAGAAGGCCGAGCTGAAAGTCGGCGACGAGGTCGAGGTCTATGTCGACCGCATCGAGAATCTCCACGGCGAGGCGATGCTCAGCCGCGACCGCGCCCGCCGCGAGGCCGCCTGGGACAAGCTCGAGGGCGAGTTCACCGCCGGAAACAAGGTCGAGGGCGTGATCTTCGGCCGCGTGAAGGGCGGCTTCACCGTCGATCTCGGCGGCGCCGTGGCCTTCCTGCCCGGCTCGCAGGTCGACATCCGCCCGGTGCGCGACGTCACCCCGCTGATGGACCTGCCGCAGCCGTTCCAGATCCTGAAGATGGACCGCCGCCGCGGCAACATCGTCGTCTCGCGCCGCGCCATCCTCGAAGAGACCCGCGCCGAGCAGCGCTCCGGCCTCATCCTCTCCCTCGCCGAGGGCCAGGTCGTGGACGGCGTCGTCAAGAACATCACCGATTACGGCGCGTTCGTGGATCTGGGCGGAATCGACGGCCTGCTCCACGTCACCGACATCTCCTACAAGCGGGTCAACCATCCGTCGGAGGTGATCAACATCGGCGACACGGTGAAGGTGCAGATCATCCGCATCAACCGCGAGACGCAGCGCATTTCGCTCGGCATGAAGCAGCTCGAGGCCGATCCGTGGGAGGGCGCCGCCGCCAAGTATCCGGTGGACGGCGTGTTCAAGGGCCGCGTGACCAACATCACCGAATATGGTGCGTTCGTCGAGCTCGAGGCCGGCATCGAGGGCCTGGTCCACGTCTCCGAAATGAGCTGGACCAAGAAAAACGTTCACCCGGGCAAGATCGTCTCGACCAGCCAGGAAGTCGACGTGTCGGTGCTCGAGGTCGATGAGGACAAGCGCCGCATCAGCCTTGGCCTCAAGCAGGCGCAGGCCAATCCGTGGCAGGCCTTTGCCGACACGCACCCGGTCGGCACCGAGCTCGAGGGCGAAGTCAAGAACGCGACCGAATTCGGACTGTTCATCGGGCTCGAGGGCGACGTCGACGGCATGGTCCACATGTCCGACATCGCCTGGGGCATCACCGGCGAGGACGCGCTCAACCTGCACCGCAAGGGCGAGATGGTGAAGGCGGTCGTGCTCGACGTCGATGTCGAGAAGGAGCGCATCAGCCTCGGCATGAAGCAGCTCGAGCGCGGCGGAGTCGCCAAGGGCGGCGCCGGTGCGTCGGGCGGGGTCAACAAGAACGAGACGGTGACGGTCACCGTGCTCGAGGTTCGCGACGGCGGGCTTGAAGTGCAGGTCGGGGACGACGGCGCGACGGGCTTCATCAAGCGCACCGATCTTGGCCGCGACCGCGACGAGCAGCGCCCCGAGCGCTTCCAGGTCGGCCAGAAGTTCGACGCGCTGGTGATCGGCTTCGACCGGTCCAAGAAGCCGAACTTCTCGATCAAGGCGCTGCAGATCTCGGAAGAGAAGCAGGCCGTGGCGCAATATGGTTCGTCCGACTCGGGCGCGAGCCTCGGCGACATCCTCGGCGAAGCCCTCAAGGCCAAGCAGGACCGCTAAGGAAAGAGGGCGGGCGCCGGTTGCGGTACCCGCCTTTGCCCTTGCCCGCGAACGATAGGCAAGGCCCCGGAAACGGGGCTTATTTTATGTGCGGCGCCCGACCTGTGTTATTGCGTTTCCCTTGAACATGCTGTTTAACCTAGGATAGCGGGTCGCGGCCGGGGGGCATGCGGCGCCGCGCGACCGTTTACTCATTTGGGGGAAAGCCCGTGATCCGTTCCGAGCTGGTCCAGAAACTCTGCGAAGACCATCCCGATTTGACGGGCAAGGAAATCGAGCGCGTCGTCGGCTCGTTCTTCGATTCGGTGATCGACCAGCTGCAGGGCGGCGGCCGGGTCGAGCTGCGCGGCTTCGGCGCTTTTTCCACCCGCGAGCGTGAGGCGCGCAAGGGCCGCAACCCGCGCACCGGCGACCAGGTCGAGGTGGACGCCAAGCGGGTGCCTTACTTCAAGCCTGGCAAGGAAATGCGCGAGCGGCTGAACCTCGGCCAGGTAACCGCCGAATAAGCTTCGGGGGCCGCGGCCCCTTCTCAGCACAAAGCGCTTGCTTCGCTGCCGCCCATCGCGGCAGACCGCCGGACGTGCGGACGTGGCGGAACCGGTAGACGCCGGAGACTTAAAATCTTCTGCCCTTCGGGGCGTGCGGGTTCGAGTCCCGCCGTCCGCACCAGCCCTTTAGGGCTTTTGCGCGTTATTGCTCGCTAAGCCCGTGCGGTGCGGGAACAAATATCCGCCGCGCACCTTCCTTCTACATGGCTTCTCCCGACGACCGCTGGACCCGCGCGATGCGCGCGCGCGACTATCCGGCGGCGTGGCGGGTGTCGGCGGCGGCGCTTGCGGCGCGGGATCCGGGGACGCGCGACGACCCTGCCTTGCCCTATCACCTGCGCTGGGTGTGGGACGGGCGGCCGGTGGATGGGCGGCATGTGCTGGTGCGCTGCTACCATGGCTTGGGCGACACGATCCAGTTCGCGCGCTACCTCCCGCTGCTTGCCGCGCGGGCGGCGTCGGTCACGCTTGAGGGGCCGCCGCGGCTTGCGGCGCTGCTCAGCCAGGTACCCGGCGTTGACCGCTTCGTGCCATTCGATCCCGCGCATCCGCAGCCGCCGTCCGAGTGCGACCTCGAGATCATGGATCTGGCTTTCGCGTTGCGCACGCCCCCGGCGCAGTTGCCGCCGCCTTACCTCCAGGCCGCGCCGGCCCCGCTGCCGGAGGGGACGGTCGCATTGTGCTGGGAGGCCGGCGATTGGGACCCGGCGCGCTGCGTACCGCCGGAGCTGCTCGCCGGGCTGTGCGCCGCCCGCCCTTGCCTGTCGCTTGTGCCGGGGCCGACCGCCCTGCCCGTATTGAACCCGCAAGGGTGCCCGTTCGACATGGACCTAACTGCGTCCTGGGTGGCCGGAGCGTCGCTGGTGATCACCGTCGATACAATGATCGCCCACCTCGCCGGGGCGATGAACACGCCGACCTGGCTGCTGCTCAAGCACGATCCGGACTGGCGCTGGGCACCTGAAATGGGCCGAAGCGACTGGTACCCTTCGATGCGCCTGTACGCGCAGGAGCGTCCCGGCGACTGGATCGGCGTGATTGCCCGGGTGGCCGAGGATCTTCGCGCCGCTCCCCTCCCCCGCACTCTGGAAAGCGTTCGATGACGTCTGCGCACGCCACCCCCAATGTCCCCGTCTCGTGGGGCGAATTGCTCGACAAGATCACCATCCTGGAGATCAAGGAAGAGCGGATCGCGGACCCCGCCGCGCGCTCCAACGTGCGGCGCGAGCTCGGCCTGCTCCGGGATATCGCCACGCTGGCGCTCGAGGACCCCGCCGCCACCCGATTGCTAGCGACGCTGCGGCGGATCAACGAGCGGCTGTGGGACATCGAGGACGATATCCGGGGCAAGGAAGCGCAGGCCGATTTCGGCCCGGACTTCATCGCCCTCGCCCGCGCCGTTTACAAAACCAACGACCAGCGCGCGGCGCTGAAGAGGGAGCTGAACGGCCTGCTTAACTCCGAGCTCGTCGAGGAGAAGAGCTACGCCCCGTCCGCCTTCTTCACCCAGGAGGGGCGCTAGAACAAACCGCCCAGCGCAGTATGGTTCTCGACTTCGCTCGAACCAAGCGGGTCTTTTCAGCCTCTGCACCGAAGGGTCGGGGACCTGCGCCAAGTCGTCCCCAACGCCGCTTCGTGTCGAGCGAAGTCGAGACACCCTGCTCAAGCCGAGCCTTGGCGTTCGCTCGGGAGCGGTTCTCGACGTCGCTCGAACCGAGCGGATTTTTTTCCTCGCGGCAGGGGCCACCACCACGCGGCCGGGACAGGTACCTCGGAGAGCGGCCTTGGCCCCGGCCTGCCGAAGCCCCTAACCAAGCGCCGCCGGGTTCGCTAGATACAGGGGCATGAGAGCCGGCCCCCGCCTCCTCGCCTCCCTGCTCGCCGCCGCGGCGCTGCCCGCGCTTGCCGGCTGCCGCAAGCCGGAGACCGGCCCGATCGACGTGGTTGCGATCGGCGGGCCGCCGCAACTCGTTAATCCCAACCGCGTGCCGCTCGATGCCGGAACCGGATTTCTCCTGTCGGCGGCGGCGCAGGGGCTGGTGCGCTTCGACGCGGCCGGCGAGATCGAGCCGGCTCTGGCGCAGCGCTGGACCGTCTCGGACGACGGCCTGCGCTACACGTTCCGCCTGGCGCGCCTGCAATGGCCTGCCGGCGGGCGCATCACGGCATCCCAGGTGGTGCCAAGGCTGCGGGCGGCGGCGAGTGCATCGAGCCTCAACCCGGTAAAGCCGATCCTGGGCGCGATCCAGGAGATCGAGGCGATGACCGACGAGGTGCTGGAAATCACCTTGAAGTCGCCGCGTCCGGGCTTTCTCCAGCTCCTCGCCCAGCCCGAAATGGCGGTGCTGCGCAAGGACAGCGGATCGGGGCCGTATCAAGTGTTCCCCGTCGAAGGCGGCGGAGTCGAGCTTCGCCTCCCGCCACGAAGCGAGGAGGACGAGGACGCACAACCCGCGCCCGAGCCGCCGTTGATCCTGCACGGCGCGCGCGCGGCAATGGCGGTGGTCCGCTTTACGGAGGGAAATGCCGATCTGGTGATTGGCGGGACGGTCGCCGACCTGCCGACCGCGCAGGCGGGCGGCGCGCCGGCCAACAGCCTGGTGTTCGATCCGGTGGGCGGGCTGTTCGGGCTCTCCTTCGGCAGCATCGAAGGCGTTTTGGGTCAGGCGGAGGCGCGTCAGGCGCTGGCCATGGCGATCGATCGCGCCGCCCTCGTTTCCGCAGTACGTGTGCCTGCACTCCAGCCGCGCGAGACGATCCTTACACCGGGAACCGAGGGCATCGCCCAGGCCGCGGCGCCCGGCTGGACGGCGCTGCCCTTTGCGGAGCGCCGTGCGCTTGCCGCTTCCACCCTTTCCCGCCTTTCGCCCGAGCGGCTGCGCGTGCGAGTCGCTCTTCCCGAAGGGCCGGGCTGGCGGCTGGTCTTCGCTTACCTGCGCCGCGACTGGGCGGCCGTGGGCGTGGACGCCGTCCAGGTCGCCGCCGATGCGCCCGCCGAGCTGCGCCTGATCGACGAGGTCGCGCCGGTGACCCTGGCAAGCTGGTACCTGCGCCATTTCGCCTGCAACGCCAGCCGGGTGTGCGACGCGGCCGCCGACGCGCTGCTCGCCAAGGCCCGGGTTGCTCCCACCCCGGGCGAGCGCCGGGCGCTGCTCGGCGCGGCGGACCGGATCATTACGGACGCGGCGCCGTTCATCCCCTTGGCGGCGCCCGTGCGCTGGTCGCTGGTGTCGCAGCGGCTGACCGGCTTCCGCCCCAACCGCTTCGGCCGCCACTCGGCCGGCGACCTCATCCGCCGAGCGCCCTAGGAGAGACCATGACCGACCGCCGCGAACAATTCGAGTGCATGGCCGCCCAATTGCCGATCGGCCGCGACCCCCTGTCGGTGCGGCGCAGGCTGGAGGCGATGGAAGCGCTGCTGGAGCGCGCGTTCGTGGTGCCCGGCACGAATTACCGGGTCGGGCTCGATGCCGTCGTGGGCCTGGTGCCCGTCCTCGGCGATCTCGTCACCACCGCAATGGGCGCCTGGGTGGTGTGGGAGGCGCGCAACCTTGGCATGTCCAAATTCCACCTGTTGCGGATGGGCGGCAACGTCGCGGTGGATACGCTGATCGGCGCGGTGCCGCTGGTCGGAGACGCCTTCGATTTCGTGTTCCGCTCCAACACCCGCAACATCCGGATCCTGAAGCGCTGGATGGACAAGCACCACCCCCAGACCGGGGTGATCGAAGGCGAAGTGATCGGCCGCCCTTAAGCGCTTGCGAAGTCGAGACCGAGGTCGGCGGCGGGAGCGGACTGGGTGATGCGGCCGACGGAGAGGTAGGTGACGCCGGTCTCCGCCTTGGCGCGGATGGTGTCGAGGCTGATGCCGCCGCTGGCCTCGGTAGGCACGCGGCCGGCGACGATCCGCACCGCCTCGCGCAAGGTGTCCGGCTCCATATTGTCGAGCAGCAGGTGGCTTGCGCCCGCGGCCAGCGCCGGCTCAATCTGGTCGAGCCGGTCGACCTCGACGATCACCGACGCAATGCCGGCATCCACCGCGCGGCGCACCGCTTCCCCGATCCCGCCCGCGACGGCGACATGGTTGTCCTTGATCATCGCCGCGTCCCACAGGCCCATGCGGTGGTTCTTCGCGCCTCCCATCCGCGTCGCGTATTTCTCCAGCAGGCGAAGGCCGGGGATGGTCTTGCGCGTGTCGAGCAGGATCGCACCCGTGCCGGCGATTGCGTCGACATAGGCCCGAGTCAGCGTCGCGATTCCGGACAGGTGCTGAACGGTGTTGAGCGCCGAGCGCTCGGCGGTGAGCAGAGCCCGCGCCCTGCCGTGCAGGCGCAGCACGTCGGCGCCGCGCTCCACCGCCTGCCCGTCCTCAGCAAGCCTCTCGATCTCCACCTCGGGATCGAGGACGCGGAAGAATGCTTCCGCGATCGGCAGGCCAGCAACGACGATGGCATCACGGCTGTCCATCACGCCTTGGAACTGCGCCTCGGCGGGGATCACAGCTGCCGACGTGATGTCGCCCCCTTCCCCTAAATCCTCCGCCAGGGTGGCGCGGACGAAGCCGTCGAGATCGAAGCCGGGAACGGAAAAAGCCACCTCAGTCCGCCGCGAACACCGGCCGGCCGACGTCGCCCTTGCCGACCGTGTTGCCGGCCATGGCCAGCATGCGATCCAGCGAGGTCTTGGCGGCGAGGCGGAGGCTTTCCTCGATGCGGACCTGCGGGGTGAGGTCGCGCAACGCGAGGTAGAGCTTCTCCATCGTATTGAGCGCCATGTAGGGGCACATGTTGCAGTTGCAGTTCCCGTCCGCGCCCGGTGCGCCGATGAAGGTCTTGCCCGGCGCCGCTTTCTCCATCTGGTGGATGATGTGCGGCTCGGTGGCGACGATCATCGTGTCGGATGGGTTCGACAGCGCGAAATCGAGGATCGCGCGGGTCGAGCCGACCTGGTCGGCATGGTCGAGGATGTGCGGCGGGCATTCCGGGTGGGCGAGGATCGGCGCGCCGGGGTGCCTGGCCTTGAGCTTGAGCAGCTCGGTTTCCGAAAACGCCTCATGGACGATGCACACGCCTGGCCAGAGCAGCATGTCGCGGCCGGTCTTGCGCTTCAGGTAGCCGCCGAGATTCTTGTCGGGGCCGAAGATGATCTTCTGTTCGAGCGGGATCTGGGCGAGGATCGTCTCGGCGGACGAGCTGGTGACGATGATGTCGCTCAGCGCCTTCACCTCGGTGGAGCAATTTATGTAGGTCAGCGCGATATGGTCCGGGTGGGCCTCGCGGAACGCCTTGAACTGATCGGGCGGGCAGGAATCCTCAAGGCTGCAGCCGGCGTCCATGTCGGGCAGAATCACCGTCTTGTCGGGCGACAGGATCTTGGCCGTTTCCGCCATGAAGCGGACGCCGCAAAAGGCGATCACGTCGGCATCGGTCGCCGCGGCCTTGCGGGAAAGATCGAGGCTGTCGCCGATATAGTCGGCGATGTCCTGGATTTCGGGTGCCTGGTAATAATGGGCGAGGATGACGGCGTTGCGGTCTTTGCGCAGCCGGTCGATCTCCACGCGCAGGTCGAGGCCCCTTAAGCTCACATTCGGTGCGTTCATGGTGTTCCCGTTTCCTGCGCAGGCGCGGCCTGCTTGTCCTTTAGCACATCCTCGACGCGGCGCGAGCGATCGAGCTGCGACGGGCTTTGCGCCCCTTCATCGTTGAAGCGGACGCTTACTTTCGCATCGAGCCCGGCAGCTTTGAGCGGCATGGCAAAGCTGCGCTCCACCGCCCTCCGCGCCGCGTCGCGGGCGAGGCGGAGCGGCATGGGCTGCTTGGCCTGGCGGACGAGCTCCGCCTCGCCGGCGTTGCGGTTGGCCTGATCGAGCTTCGATTCGGCGTCGGTGAGCGCCGCCAGCACGCCGCCGCCGCCATATTCGCGAACCTCGTTCATGTGGATTTCGGGCCGGGAGATTTCGAGTCCGGGCAAGGTGATGTCGAGGGTGGAGCGCTTCTCGTCCCACGCGAGATCGCCCTGCCCGAGCCGCGCCAGATCGACCTCGTAGCGGACGCTGCCGGGCATGATCAGGGTCTTTTGCGCGGTGAGGCCGAAGCGGCTCTGGCTGGACGTGACCACGGCAACGAAGCGCGCCTCGAAGGCGGTGAGGCGGGCCTGCTCCTTCATCGACTGCAGGCTCGCGGTGGCGATGCTCTCCGGGTCCGGGCCGCCGCCGAACCATTCGGAAACCCGTAGCGAGCCGACCAGCACCGCGCCGATGACAAGGCCGGCGATCAAGGCGGGAAGGATGAAGCGAAGGCCTCTCATGCGCGGCTCCAAACATGGTCATCGTTGCGCACAAGGCCCCTGCTTTCGAGATCGAGGAGGTGGGCGAGGACGGACATTGCGGCGGCGGGGTGGAGGCCTGGTTGCACGTCCCGGTACAGGGTTTCGACCATGGCGGGGATACGGCCCGTTCCGCCGTCGAGCTGCGCAAGGACCTGCGCCTCCCGGCCGCGGCGGTGAGCGAGCAGGCGCTGGACATGGGGGTGCGGGTCCGTGACGGCGGGGCCGTGGGTTGGTAAGTAGATGCTGTCGTCGCGGGCGAGGAGCTTGTCGAGGCTGCGCATGTAATCGCCCATGTCGCCGTCGGGCGGCGCGACGATGCTGGTCGACCAGCCCATGACATGATCGCCGGAAAAGAGCGTCTTCGTCTCCGGCAGCGCGAAGCAGAGGTGGTTGGAGGTGTGGCCGGGGGTCGCCACCGCTTCCAGCGTCCAGCCGGGGCCGGAGACGCTTTCGCCGTCGCCGAGCACCCGGTCGGGCCGATAATCTGGGTCGAAGGACTCGTCGGAGCGGACGTCCTCGTGCCGGGCCCGGAGCGGGGCGCAGCCGACGATCGGGGCGCGGCAAGCGGCGGCAAGCGCGCGGCTGGCGGGGCTGTGGTCGCGGTGGGTGTGCGTACACAGAATCGCGGTCACTTGCTCGCTGGCGAGAGCGCCGAGCAGCGCGTCGATATGCACGGGATCGTCGGGGCCCGGATCGATCACCGCCACTTCGCGTTCGCCGACGATGAAGACCTGGGTGCCGGTATAGGTGAAAGGCGAAGGGTTGGGCGCCAGCAGACGGCGGACGAGGGGCGCGATGCGCTCGATCCTGCCGGTGGGCAATTCCTCCATCGCCGCCATGTGGGCGTTCGCGCGCCGAAAACCAAGAGAAAGGGCGCCGCGGATTGGCTCGCCGCGCCCTCGCCCTCCGCTGCGCCGCGTATTTAGTTGGGAGCGCGCAGCCGTGCGATCGCGTCCTGAAGCGCGGCTTCGACCTTGGCCTTGTGCTCGGCGCCAACGCTCTCGTTGGAGCGGATGCGGGCGAGCGCTTCTTCCAGCTTTGTCGCCCGCTCGGAGGAAGAATGCGTGTCGTCGGCGCAGATCAGCACCTTGGTGCGCTCACCGCCGGTGGTCTCGTCCACCTCCGTGGCCTTGCCGTTCGGGCAGGTGAATTCCCCGCCCTCGCCCCGCATCATTCGGAACTCGCGGGGCGGCTTGCCCTCCTTGCCGTCGTGCTTGTCACCGTCGCGGGACGAAAGGACGATCACCTTGTGCACGGTCGCCTTGCCTGTGCCGTCCGGGTGCGGATGAGCAAAAGCGGCGCCGGTGAGGGCGACTGACGCAGCCGCGGCGATCGTCAGGAACATGGTGCTTCTCTTCATGGTGCTTATTCTCCCTGGTCCGAACTGTTGAGCATGATCTGGAGACGGCGGATCGAGTCGCCCGTCGCGGCGATGCGCGTGTCGCCGGCCCGTGCCGCCTTGATCGCGCGGGCGATCTCGGGCGGCAGCGGTGCCTGGGGCACCATTTGGGCGCGGATGATGAGGACGCGGGCGGCGGGCGCCCCGTCCGAGCCGCCGGTGCGGATCTCCTGGCGCGACACCCGCACGAGCCGCAGCTCGCGGATCGGCGGCTCGGGAGGCGGCGCCGCTTCGGGCATCGCAGCCACTGCGGCGACGTCCACCGGGGCGGCTGGCGGCGCGGCTTTCGAGTGACGTCGGGCTGCGGCTTCCACGCGCCGCGGTGTGCTCCGGGGGTTTACCGGCCGGGTTTTGGTGGCGACCGCCTGCTGAGATGCAAGCGGACTCGGCGTCACTGCGACGGCGGCGCTGGCCACCTGGATGGGGCGCGGAGATTCCTTCGCGGCTTCGCTCACGCCGGGGCGGCCGACGGCGAAGCCGGTCAGCGCCACCATCGACAAGGCGGCCAACCCTCCGGCGCGCCGCCAACCGCTGACCCGGTGGCCGGCCATCATGCGCAGGCGCTGCTTGAGCTGGTCGGCGCCGTTGAGCGCGCAGGCGGCGATCAGGCCGGGGCGGCTCGCCGACTTGATCAGCGCGCGGGCGTAGTCGCAGCGCTCGTCGCCCGATGCGGAGGCGGCGACCGCGGCGTCGCAGGACAGTTCCTGGTCGGCCCGGAAAGCGCGGTGGGCGATCCAGGCGACCGGGTTGAACCAATGGAAGGCGAGCACCAGGGTCGCCGCCAGGTTCCACCAGATGTCGCGTCGGCGGTGATGGGTGACTTCGTGGGCAAGCGCCAGGCGCCGCTCGGCCGGGCTGTAGCGATGCTCGAAATCGTCCGGCAGCACGATGCGCGGGTGGAGGAGGCCCATGGCGAGCGGGCCGTCCACCGCTCCGCTGACCACCGCCTCGATCCCGTCCTGATGTGGCGGATGCGCGGGGGTGGCGCTGGCGTCCAGCCGGCGCGCAAAGGCGCGGTAGGACAGCCACTGGGAGCCGAGAAAGATAAAAGCGCCGCCGGCCCACACAGCGAGGATGAGGGGCGCCCAGTCGATGGGTCCGGCGTTGGCCGGCAGCGGCGCGGCTCCCGCGATGGCCGCGGCAGGGATGAACGCCGCGGCGGCGGGAAGCTGGATGTCGGGCGTAAGCTGCGGCAGCGGCGGCAGGACCAGCCTCACCGCCGGCACCGCCCACAGCGCGTAGGCCCAGCCGGCACCGAACGCGCGCGCAACCGGGCAGCGCAAGGCGAGCACGAGCAGGAGAAGGATCGTGGTCGTCGCGAAGCTTTCGAGCAGCCAGGCGATCATGACTTGAGCGCCTTGAGCAGCGCCTCGATTTCTTCAATGTCCGCGGCGGTGAGCCGGTCGCGTTCGGCGAGGTGCGCGACCAGCGGCGTCAGGCGCCCGCCGAACATGCGGTCGAGCAACCGGCCCGATTCCTCGGCGACATAATCCTCCCGGCGGATGGCGGGGCGGTAGAGGTAGCGGCGGCCGTCTTCCTGATGGGCAAGAACGCCCTTGGCGAGCAGGCGGGACAGCATGGTCTTGACGGTCGCCAGGCTCCAGCCGCGCTGGGCGGGGACGCGCTCGGCGACTTCGGCGGCGGTTAGCGGAGAGCGCTCCCAGAGCACCTCCATCACCGCATATTCCCCTTCGGCAATCCGCTCCACGTCTTCCCTCCCAGAAGCTGCGATTACAGATGTAGTCAGGATTCGGCTGAACCGCTGGTGAATGCGGGGAGCGGGTCGGGACAAGCCGATGGTATGGGTGCGGGAGCACGGTGGGCATGGGCCCCGCCATTGCCGGGGCGACGGGGTGTCGATGCCCTTTACAAACCACCCTGGTGGTTAACGCGCGTCAACCATCGCAACCCGCGGTTTTCCGCCATTGGCACGCTTTGGCACGCGGCGTGTATCTGTATCCGCGTCCACACTGCTTAAGAAGCAAAAGGGGCGGACGGCGCTTTTTCTGGTCGCGCCGTCCGCCCCGTTTTTTTTGGGCGAAGAAGGGTTCGCGGCTCAGGCCTTGGCGACCTGCTTTTCGTCAAGGAGCTGGCCAAGCTCTCCGGCTTCGAACATTTCCATCATGATGTCGGAGCCGCCGACGAACTCGCCCTTCACATAAAGCTGGGGAATGGTCGGCCAGTCCGAATAGGCCTTGATGCCCTGGCGGATTTCCGGGTCCTGGAGCACGTCCACCGTTTCATAGCCGACGCCAAGATGGTCGAGGATGGAGATGGCGCGGCTGGAGAAACCGCATTGCGGGAAAAGCGCGGTGCCCTTCATGAACAGGACGACGTCCTTGTTGCGGACGATTTCGTCGATTCGGGTGGTTGCGTCGGTCATGGTTTCTTCCTGATCTCAATCGGGGGTTGCGGTGGTGAGCTGGAGCGCGTGGAGCACGCCCCCCATTCGGCCGCCGAGCGCTTCGTAGACGCGCTGGTGCTGGCGGACGCGCGGCGTTCCCCTGAAACTCTCCGCCACAACGCGCGCGGCATAATGGTCGCCGTCGCCGGCAAGGTCGGTGATCTCCACCCGCGCATCGGGGATGCCGGCGACGATCAGCGTTTCGATTTCCTCGGCAGCCATCGGCATGGGCTCAGCCCTGCGCTTCGATGAACTGGCGGCGCGCTTCGACGCTTTTGTGCTCCAGCGCTTCGCGGACCTTCTGCTCGTCGGTCTCGACGCCGGCGGAGGTCAGGTCGCCGATCAGCTTGCGGATGACGTCTTCGTCGCCCGCTTCCTCGAAATCGGCGCGCACCACTTCCTTGGCGTAGGCATCGGCTTCCGCTTCGGTGAGGCCCATCAGCCGCGCCGCCCACTCGCCAAGCAGCCGGTTGCGGCGCGCGGTGATCTTGAATTGCAGCTCCTGATCGCGGGCGTAGCGGTTTTCGAAAGCCTGTTCGCGGTTGTCGAAGGTGGTCATGGCGCTCCCTTGGCTTTGTTCACGCCCAGATAGGCGCGCGGGGGAGTGCGCGCAACGTTCAGTCCATTGTGACGACGAGCTTACCGATGGCGGCGCGGGCGGCCATGTGGGCGATGGCTCCGCCGCCTTGGGCCAACGGCCAGGTGCGGCTGATCTTCGGTGCGATCTTGCCTTCGTCCCAGAGGCGGAAGAGAGTCTGGATGTGGGCGGCGTTCGCCTTCGGGTCTCGGGCGGCGAAGGCGCCCCAGAAGACGCCGCATACGTCGCAGCTTTTAAGCAAGGTCAGGTTGAGCGAGAGCCTGGGGATGCCGGCCGGGAAGCCGACCACCAGGTAGCGGCCTTCCCAGCCGATCGCCCGCAAGGCGGGCTCGGCATAGTCGCCGCCGACGGGATCGTAGATCAGGTCCGCGCCGGCGGGGCCAACCGCATCCTTGAAGAGCTGCGACAACGCCTTGGAGCCATCCTTGTCGAACGGGCCGCGCGGGTAGATCACCACCGCGTCGGCGCCGGCCTCGCGCGCGGCGTGCGCCTTTTCCTCGGAGGAGACGGCGGCGACGACGCGGGCGCCGTACGCCTTGCCGAGTTCAACCGCCGCAAGGCCGACGCCGCCGGCCGCGCCGAGGACGAGCAGGGTCTGCCCTTCCTTCAGCTTGCCACGGTCGAGCAGCGCGTGGATCGAGGTGGCGTAGGTCAGGATCAGCGCGGAGCCTTCCTCGAAGCTGCGCCCTTCGGGCAGCGGCAGCGCCATTGCGGCCTGCACCACGACCTTTTCGGAGAGCCCGCCATGGCCGATCATGGCGATCAGCCGGTCGCCTTCTGACCAGCCGGTGACGCCCTCGCCGACGCCCTCGACCACACCGGCGATCTCGCCGCCGGGCGCGAACGGCCGGGGCGGCTTGAACTGATATCTGTCCTCGATGATCAGAACGTCGGGATAGTTGATCGCGCAGGCCTTCACCCGCACGAGGAGCTGGCCGGGGCCGGCGATCGGATCGGAGAGTTCGGCAAGCTCCAGCGTCTCGGGACCGCCGGGTGCGCGCGACAGCAGGGCTTTCATGGGAGTTCTCCGGTATGGCCGGGCGGCGGCGCCCATGGCCTTTCGACTAAAGCCGGGCGCGGCTCCGCACAATGGTTGAGCGCCTCCGCTTCCGTGACGGACGCGGAACGGAAGTGCTCGCGCCCTCGTTCGGTGTTTTTCGCGTCGGGAGATGTTCATGCCCAGCCTCAACAGCGTCGTCGGCCTTACCCGGATCGGCTTTGCCTCCCGCGGCGTGATGTACCTGATCATCGGTTACCTCGCCTTGCGCAGCGGGCGCACGGAGGACGGGGCGGGCGCGCTCGCCACGCTGAGCAGCGGATCGGGGCAGAACCTGCTGTACCTGATGGCGCTCGGCTTTTGCGCTTACGGTGTCTGGCGCCTGTCGGAAGCGGCGGTGGACAGCGAGGGCCATGGCTCGGACGCCAAGGGCAAGGCGGTCCGCGCGGGCGGCGTGATCAGCGGGTTGATCCACTTCGGCCTGGCCTATCTCGCCCTGAAGCTGGCCAGCGGGAACGGCGGCGGGGGCGGGGACGCTGCGCAAAGCGGCGCGGCAACCGCGCTGGACCTGCCGTTCGGAGGCGCAATGCTGATGCTTGTCGCGGCGGGGCTAGCCCTCACCGGCGCCTTCCAGCTGATCAAGGCATTCAAGGGCGATTTCCTGCGCCAGCTCGACCCCCAGGCGGCAAGCCAGGCGTGGGTGAAGTGGCTGGGGCGCGCCGGCTATGCCGCGCGCGGCGTTGTGTTCCTGGCGATGGGCTGGTTCCTGTTCCAGGCGGCCGCGCAATCCGACGCCGGCGAGGCGGGCGGAATGGCGGCGGCGCTCGATGCTTTCCCAAGCACCCTGGCGACCGCCGTTGCAGCGGGCCTCCTGCTGTTCGGGCTGTTCAGCTTCGTCGAGGCGCGCTTCCGGCGGATCAACGACCCGCGGGTCATCGACCGGCTGAAGGGCAAGCTCAGCTAAGCGGCCGTGCGCTTACTGCGCCGCCTGCGGGAAGCGCGGCAGCTTGGCGACATCCGCCGGCTCATGCTGGATGATCATCCGCGCCTTCAAATTCTTGGCAATGGCGTTGAAGCGGTCCATCGAGGCGAGCGTCTGGGCGCGGTCGGCGTTGAAGCCGGGGACGCCGCGGTTGCGGTAGTTTTCGGCGAAATGATAGAGATCGCCGGTGAGCAGGACGTTGCCGGTGCGGGGCAGCTTGACGAGCAGCGAATGGTGTCCCTTCGTGTGGCCGGGCATGTCGAGCACGACCACGCTGCCGTCGCCGAACACGTCGTGATCGCCGGCCAAAGCCTCGACCTTGGCGCCGCCCTTCACCCAGGGCGTAAAGCGCGCGGCAAGCTCGCCGGTCTTGCTCGCCTCCCAATCTTCGGCGCCGATCAGCAGGGTCGCCTTGGGGAAGTCGTTGGCCTGGCCGATATGATCGAAATGATTGTGGCTGACGCCGACGAAGTTCACCCGCTCGGGCGGGACGCCGATCTGGCGGAGCTGGTCGACGATTTTCGTCCGCACCGATGTGGTGAAGGGGCCGCTGGTCATGCTGGTGCCCGCCAGTTCGCCCGGCAGGCCGGTGTCCCAGAGCAGGTAATTCTCGCCGTGGCGGATGAGATAGCAGCTGTCGACGAGCGTCTTCTTCTGGCCGACATACAGGTAGGTGTCGGAGAAGACGTCGAGGTTGGACACGTCCACCGTGCCGCAATCGAGGCGCCACAATTGCATCTGCGCGGGGCCGGCGGGCGCGGGGCCAGCGGGCGCGGGGGCCGCCTGCATGCCGGTGAGGGCGAGAAAGGCCGTCGCGGCCAGCGCCAGATGCTTCATGCCCTTGTCTCCCCTTGGCCCGCGCGGCCTGTTCAGCTCTCGTAGCGCGCCGTGGTCTTCGCCGCCACTTCCTCGGCGGTGACGCCGGGCGCCAACTCGACGAGGCGGAAGGGGCTTGCGTGGTCCGGCCGCTGGAAGACGGCGAGGTCGGTGACGATCATGTCGACCACGTTCTTGCCGGTGAGCGGCAAGGTGCAGGCGGGGATGAACTTCGCATCGCCGTTCTTGGACGTGTGCTCCATCACCACGATGATCTTCTTCACCCCCGCGACGAGGTCCATGGCGCCGCCCATGCCCTTCACCATTTTGCCCGGGATCATCCAGTTGGCGATGTCGCCGCCTTCGGACACCTCCATCGCGCCGAGCACGGTCAAGTCGATATGGCCCCCGCGGATCATCGCGAAGCTGTCGGATGAGGAGAAGTAGCTTGAGGAGGGAAGCTGGCTGATCGTCTGCTTGCCGGCATTGATCAGGTCGGCATCCTCCTCTCCCTCATAGGGGAACGGCCCGATGCCGAGCATGCCGTTCTCCGACTGAAGCGTCACTTCCATCCCGTGGGGGATGTTGTTCGCCACCAGCGTCGGAATGCCGATGCCGAGGTTGACGTAGTAGCCATCGCGAAGCTCACGCGCCGCACGGGCGGCCATCTGGTTGCGGTCCCAGGCCATCAGGCAGATTTCCTCTTAGAAAGATGCGGCCAGGCGCGCCAGGTCCCGAACGCGTAGGCGAAACCGAATAGGAGCACGATCAGCGACGACCAGAGCATGAAGCCTGGCGGCGCGCTCGGGTCCGCGGGCAGCGGCAGGAACACGAGCAGCCCCCGGACGAGATAGATCGCGCTGATGACGATGAGGCCGGTGCGAATCAGCGGAAGCCGGCGGATCAGGCCAGCGCCTGAAAAAGCGTAGGCGGCCCACAGGCCCAGTATCGCGGCGATGGCGACCGTCATCAGCGCCGGGACCGGGCTGCCCCGCTCGGCGGCGCGCGCAATGCCTTCTCCGGCGCCGAAGAAGCGGTACCAATCCCCCCCGCCGGCGATTGCGGCGAGGTGAAGCAATGCGGCCGCGAGGCTCAGCGATCCGGCGGCGACCAGCGAGGGGTTGCGGTGGCTCACGCCGCCTCCCGCTGGCGAACCGTGCGGAACTCGATCTTCTTGTCGTACGGCGCGCCGAGGATCATGCGTTTCACGTAGATGCTGGGGAGGTGGACCGAGTCGGGCTCGAGGTTGCCGACGGGGACGATCTCCTCCACCTCCGCGACGCAGACCTTGCCGGCGCCGGCCATCGGCTGGTTGAAGTTGCGGGCGGTTTTGCGGAAGACGAGGTTGCCGGCTTCGTCGGCCTTCCAGCCCTTTACGATCGACAGATCGGCGCGGATGCCGCGTTCGAGGATGAAGGTCTCGCCGTCGAACTCCTTATGCTCCTTATCCTCGGCGACGATCGTTCCGACGCCCGTCTTGGTGTAGAAGCCGGGGATGCCCGCGCCGCCGGCTCGGCAGCGCTCCGCAAGCGTGCCCTGGGGGCAGAATTCGACCTCGAGCTCGCCGGCCAGATATTGCCGCTCAAACTCCTTGTTCTCGCCGACGTAGGAGCTGATCATCTTGCCGATCTGGCGGGTGCGAAGCAGCTTGCCGAGACCCTCATTGTCGATGCCGGCATTGTTTGACACCACGGTCAGGTTCTTGACGCCGCTGTCGCGGATCGCGTCGATCAGCCGTTCCGGAATGCCGCACAGGCCGAAGCCGCCGGCACATATCGTCATGCCGTCGAAGAGAAGCCCGTCGAGCGCCGCGGCGGCATCGGGAAAGGTCTTGCGCATTCACCGCTCCTGATTGGTTACGGCGGCGATAGGCCGGACTTCCGATCCCCGTCAAGAAACCCGAATCCCTCCTCAACTCCTCCGGCGCGGCGGCTGGTCGGACTCGAGGCGGCCGAAAAGCTGCTGGACAGAAGCGCCATAATATTTTCATAGTGTCGGCTGGGGCTCGGGGGAGAATAGAAATGGAACAGTCAGGCATTATCGCCAAGAGCGTGGACGGATATTATCACCCGGCCAATGAGGACGAGGTGATCGCACTGGTCAAGTACGCGGCGCAGAATAAGCTTCAGATCAGGGTCCGGGGCGCGTCTCACTCCACGGCCTGGAGTATTTTCACCGATCCCGTCGACGGCTTGCCCGTCAACATGACCCTTGCCAGCGCGCCGCCTGCCGGACCGAACATCAATGTCGCCATGGACGGGATGATCGGTTTCAAGTGGATCGACGAAGCCGCAGGCACAGCCGAAGCGGAGGCCGGGATTCATCTCGGCAAGGATCCCTACGATCCCATCGGCACCTCCACTCTTGAGAACGGACTTCTCTACCAGCTTTTCGAGAAGGGCTGGGGCCTGAACGACCTGGGCGGGATCACGCACCAGACGATCAGCGGCTTCACCGCGACCGGCTCGGCCGGAGGATCGCTGAAGTTCGATCTCAACAACGTCGCCGAGATCCGGATCGTCGACGGCACCGGCAACGCGAGCTGGGTGACGCGTGACGACCCGATCTTCGACGCGGTGGCGGTGTCAATGGGCCTGCTCGGAATCGTCACCAAGTTCCGGCTTCGGCTGAACCGAAGCTTCCGAGTCGTCGGCACCGAGACCACTACTCCGCCTACCCTGCCGGATTGCCCCATTGACCTGTTCGGCGACGGCAAGCCCGGTACTCCGTCGCTGGAGAATTTCCTCAAGGAGCAGGATTACAGCCGCATCATGTGGTGGCCGCAGGAGAAGGCGGCGCGCGTGGTGATCTGGCAGGCCAGCCGCGTGGAGGGCCCGCCCCCTCACAACTACAAGCCTCACCCTTATGAAGAGCTGAAGGAAACGCTTGGCGGCTGGCTGGAGCAACTTGTCGGCGCGATCTTGTACCTGCTGCTCGGCAATCGGGGCCGGGCCACGGTCGCGCCAAAGCTGAAGATCGCCTACGCCCGCTTCGTTGAGTGCGTCACCGCGATGTGGGGAGGCACGGACGCCGCCCGGAAGAAGGCGTCCTTCGTCTCAGGGATCGTCTCGGTCGTGTTGTTCATCCCAACCATGATCTTCATTGCCTGGCCGAATCTGCTGAAGTCGCTTTTCCCCACGGCGCTGAACATCCTTCAGCCGATGACCAAAGACGGCAAGCCGACCCGGTTCGACGACTATTACTGGCGCAGCCTGCCGATGGACAACACGGCGGACGACATCCTGCTCGGGACGGCGTTCACCGAAGTCTGGGCACCGCTTCAATATGCGAAGCCGCTGATGGTCCTGTTCAACACGCTGTTCGAGGACCGCGGCGAGGCGGCGGTCGGCTTTTATTCCACCGAGATCTACGCGACGATGCCGAGCCAATCCTGGCTGAGCCCGGCTTATTCGAACGGCACGGACGAATATAAGGACGGCGTCGTCCGCTTCGACGTCTTCTGGTATCGCGGCAATGACGGCCTGCCCAACGTCGAAGGCGGCTTCTACCAGCAATATTGGGACCTGTTCCTGAAGAGCGGGATCCCCTTCCGCTTCCATTGGGGTAAATATATCCCGGCTTACGACCTCCCCGCCTGGGCGGAGCATTACCGCACCAGCCTGCCGAAGCTCGACGACTTCATGGCGCTGAGAGCCCAGCGCGACCCGGACGGGATATTCTTCACGCGCTACTGGCGGGAGCGGCTGACCGGACGGGCTTAGACGCGGGGGTGCGCGACCTTGCCCCCTTTGGCTAGCTGTTGAGCTTCGCCAGCACGCCCTGGAGCTGCATGGCGTTGGACATGTCGCCCTCGACCTTCAATTTGCCCATCATGAAGGCGGTCATGCCGTCGAGCTTGCCGGCGCGCATCGCTTCCCAATCGGCCCAGTCGATCTTGATGGTGGTGTCGGCGGCGCCGTCTTCCTCGGTCGCCTGGTTGGCGACGCCGTCGAGCATGACCACGCCTTCGGAGCCGAAGTCGAGCTTGACGCGCTTGCCGGGGAGCCAGGCGGACTTGTCGTTCAGGGCAGCGGCCATCTCGCTCTTGTTCATCGTCGATCTCCCGAAAAAATGTGCGGCATACCTACGTTCCGGATTCCGCGGGTTCAAGCGGGTTTACAGGGGTGTCAGCAAGGGCTCGGCTTTTCACAACGAAGGAAGGAGGCTAGGCGCGGCGCCATGACCAGCACACGAACCGGCGGCCGAATCCTTGTCGACAACCTCCTGGCGCAGGGCTGCGACCGGATCTTCACCGTGCCCGGCGAAAGCTTCCTCGCCGTGCTCGACGCGCTGCACGACAGCCCGGAGGTGGACCTGGTGGTCTGCCGGCAGGAGGGCGGCGTGTCGTTCATGGCCGAGGCCGACGGCAAGATGACCGGGCGGCCGGGTGTCGCCTTCGTCACGCGCGGCCCTGGCGCCACCAATGCCAGCATCGGCGTCCACGTCGCGTTCCAGGATTCCACCCCGATGATCCTGTTCATCGGCGACGTCGCCCGCGCCGACCGGGACCGCGAAGGTTTCCAGGAGATCGACTTTGCCGCCATGTTCGGCCCGCTGGCCAAATGGGCGGCGCGGATCGACGATGCGGCGCGCATCCCGGAATATGTCGCCCGCGCCTACGCGACGGCGATGTCGGGCAGGCCGGGGCCGGTGGTGCTTGCGCTTCCCGAGGACATGCTTCGCGACGAGGTGGAAGCGGTGGACCGGGCCAAGGTCGCGCCGCCCGTGCAGCCCGCCGATCCAATGGCGGTCTCCACGCTGATTTCGCTGCTGCAGGACGCCTGCTCGCCGGTTGCGATCGTCGGCGGCGCGGGTTGGGACGGGGCCGCGTCTCACCATTTCACCGCGTGGGCGGAGCGGGTCGGAATCCCCGTCGCCGCAGCCTTCCGCCGCCAGGATGCGGTGCCGAACGACTGCGCGGTTTACGCCGGCAACCTGGGCTACGGCCCCAACCCGAAGCTGCTCGAGCGGGTGCGAAACGCCGATCTGCTGCTGGTCGTCGGCCCGCGCTTGGGGGAGGCGACCACCGACGGCTACACGCTGATCACCCCCGATCATCCCGGCCAGACCCTGGTCCACGTCCACCCCGATCCGAACGAGCTCAACCGGGTCTACAAGACCTGCCTGCCGATCTGCGCCGACATGCGCGAGTTCGCCGAACTTGTGGAAAGCTGGGAGGACGAGGTCATCCACTTCGACGCGGGCGCCGAGGCCCATGCGGAGTGGCTGGACTGGGCGACGCCGAAGCCGCGCGAAGCGGCGCTGGACCTCGGCCCCTGCGTGACCGCGCTGCGCGAGGCACTCCCCGCCGACACGATCGTCTGCAACGGCGCGGGCAACTTCTCGGGGTGGTTTCATCGCTACTGGCATTACGCCGCCCTGCCCTGCCAGCTTGCGCCCACCAACGGGTCGATGGGCTACGGCCTGCCCGCCGGCGTTGCGGCGGCAATCCGCTTTCCGGAGCGCCAGGTGCTGGTGCCGTCGGGCGACGGCGATTTCCTGATGAACGGGCAGGAGCTGGCAACGGCGGTGCGCTACGGCGCCTCGCTGCTCGTGCTGGTGATCGATAATGGCAGCTACGGCACGATCCGGATGCACCAGGAGCGCGATTATCCCGAGCGGATCAGCGGCACCGAGCTCGCCAACCCCGATTTCGCCGCCCTCGCCCGCGCGTTCGGCGCCTGGGCGGAGACGGTGGAGCGGACGGAGGAGTTCGCGCCCGCTTTGGCCCGGGCAATGGCGGAAAAGGGCGTGCGCCTCCTCCACCTCAAGACCGACGTGGAGCAGATCACCAACGCCACGACGATATCGAAACTGCGGGAGCGCAGCCGCGCACATTGATGCGCGGCGGGCTCCCGCTTGCGCCGTTACTTTTTCTTCTTTGATGCAACCGGCTTGGTCTTGCCCGCGCCGGGGCCGGCGCCGAGGTCCGTGCCCGTCGTCGGGTTGACGCTTGCATCGGACGCCGTCCGCGCCGCCATCGCCGCGGCGTCCTTGGTCTCACGGGAGGACAGCTTGACCGTTGCAGTGCCGTCGCCGCCGTCGATCGCCGCGGCGGCGTCCATCACGTCCAGACGCTCCCACTCGTCGCCGCTGTTCCAGGGGCCGAGCATGTCGCCCTCACCCTGAGAGGCATTGACGTACAGGCTCGCATATTCCGGCTCGCCCGGAAGCTTACCGACCGGGAAATTGTTCTCGATCGCATAAAGCGCCTTTTCGAACGATTTCTGGTGGGCGACTTCGCGAGTCATCAGGAACTTTAAGGCATCCTTGACGCCGGGATCGTCGGTGACGTTGATCAGCCGCTCATAAACGATCTTGGCGCGGGCTTCGGCGGCGATGTTGGAGCGCAGGTCCACCGTGGGCTCGCCGCGGCTGTCGACATAATGGCCGTTGAACGGCACGCCGGACGAATTCACCAGCGCCGGCCCGCCGCCGTACAGGAGCGATTCCGTGTGGCTGATGCCGCCGGCGTTGATCTCGCGGTAGAGCTCCGCTTCCGACAAGCTCCCCTCCGACATCTTGGCCTTGGCGCCCTTGTTGAGCATGACCACGATCGAGCCGATGATCTCGAGGTGGCTCAGTTCCTCGGTTGCGATGTCGAGCAGCAGGTCCTTGCGTCCGGGATCGTCCTCGGCCAAGGCCTTGGGTGAAGTAGCGCATCGCCGCGGCAAGCTCCCCGTCCGGGCCGCCGAACTGCTCGAGCATGAAGGTGCCGAGCACCGGGTTCGGCTCGGAAACCCGGACGGTATATTGAAGCTTCTTGTTGTGGACGAACATCGTCGCACCTCCACTGGATGAGGTGATATCGAGCGAACGGAGAGGCTGGGCTCCCGGTCGCCAGTGCAAGTCTCAAAAGGTCGCGGGCCCGGTCGCCGCCAAGGCAGGAAGCCAGGCCCGCACCCGGTTAGAGCTTGTTGATGACGCCCTTGACGGCACCCTTCAGCTCCTGGCCCGAGCCCTTGAGGCGCTGCGCATCGCCTTCGCTGCGCGTCTCGGCATCGGGGCTGGTCTGCTTCACGCCGCCGACGGTCTTGTTGGCGGCGCCCTTCAGCTTGTCGGTGAATTCACCCATGATCGTAACTCCTTGCATCCCGCCGGCGCCCGGGATCGGCGCCGCAACAGTTGCACGGGTAACGAGGCGGTGAAGCGGGCGGTTCCGCTTCGTCACAGCCCGAACGGGTAGGTCTCGTCTTCGCCGGGGAGCTGTTCGCCGGGGAGCGGCGCCACGGCACTGGTTTCGTCGAACCACACCCAGGCGTCAAACTGGCTGGGCAAGGCCGCCTCGGCATAATGGCTCCAGCGCTCGGTCTGCGGACGGTAGATGACGCCGATGAAGCGTTCCAGCCGCGGCTCGGTGAGTGCCTGAAACGCCGCCTCATTCACGCCTTGCCGGAGGTCGAGCAGGAAGCGGGGAACGCCGCTGTCGTGGCAGAGCCGCTCGTAGCTGCCGGCGAGCGAGGGGCGGACGTCCATCACCTCCATCGGCTCGTCCCAATTGTCCGCCGCCGCCACCGTGCCTGTGTGGGTGCCGAAGCCGATCAGGCGTGCCCGGTCGCCGAACTTCTCCTTGGTGAGCTGACCGATATTCAGCTCCTCGCGGACCTGGCCCATTTCGGTGTGGGCGGCATTGCCGATGTGGCTGTTGTGGGCCCAGACGACCGCTTTCGCATTCGGCCCCTTGGCGTCGAGAAGTTGGCAGAGCGTTTCGAACATGTGGGTGTCGCGCAGATTCCAGCTCTCCGCGGAGCCCTGGTACATGGCGCGATAATATTGCTCGGCATTGCGGATCAGGCGGGCGTTGGCGGCGGCGTCGAGCCAGTCCTCGCACTCCTCGCCCATGCAGTCCATGCGCCGGCCCATCAGCTCCTTGAGCATCTGCACCGCGCCGACTTCGCAGCGGCCATAGCCTTCGGTAAGGGCCATGCGGCCATAAGCGGCGGGATTTTCGCGCCAGGGCTGCAGGCAGCCGTAGCGCTCGCGGGCGAGCTTCGCGGCTTCGGGATCGGCCTCGTCCAGAAAGTCGATCACCGCGCGGATCGAGCCCGAGAGGTTGTAGAGATCGAGACCGTAGAAGCCCGCCATGTCGCCAAGCTCGCGGCCGTCATTGTGGCGGCGCAGCCAGCGCACGAACGCGTCGACTTCGTGGTTGCGCCACATCCAGGTGGGGAAGCGCTGGAAAGGCTCTTCCTCGTCGCCATCGCGGCGCGCGCGGTGGCGGACGTAGCGGTCGATGCTTGCCGCGTCGGGCCAGTCCGCCTCCACCGCGACGATGTTGAAGCCGTGCTCCGTAATCAGGCGCCGGGTGATAGCGGCGCGGGCGCGGTAGAATTCGCTGGTGCCGTGGCTTGCCTCGCCGAGCAGCACCACCCGCGCATCGGCGAAACGGTCGAACCAGTCGCCGAAGGCAGGGTCTTCGATGTCGGGCAGCGGCTCGGCGGCCTCACGGATCAGTTCGGCGGGGGTGCGCGGGTCGGCGCGATCGCCCGCTTCCGTCCAGCCATGGGCGCCGATCAGCGGCACGAAGCGCACCTCGCCGACTTCCTCCTGCTCATATTCGTCATCGCCCGTGCGGGTGATCTTGAGCAGGGTCTGCACTTCGTTGGGCTCGCCCACCGGCATCACCAGCCTCCCGCCGACCTGGAGCTGTTCGAGCAACGCGTCCGGCACATGGCTGCCCGCTGCCGAGACGATGATGGCATCGAACGGCCCTTTCTCCTCGAAGCCCCGCGTGCCGTCGCCTTCGTAGATCGAGACGTTCTCATAACCGAGCCGCTCCATCCGCTCGCCGGCGAGCTTGGCGAGAGGCAGGTGCCGCTCGATGGCGATCACCTCGTCGACAAGCTGCGAGAGCACGGCCGCCGCATAGCCGGAGCCGGCGCCGACCTCGAGCACCACGTCCATCGGCTCCAGCTCCGCGGCTTCGATCATGGCGGCGACAACCGACGGCTGCGAGATTGTCTGCCCCTCCTCAATCGGCAGCGGATTGTCCCCGTAGGCGAGCTCGCGAACGTCTTGGGGCACGAATTCCTCGCGCGGGACGGCGCGGAAAGCAGCGAGGATGCGCGGATCGGCGATGCCACGCCCGGCGATCTGCCGCTCCACCATCGTCTCGCGCTGGCTTGGGAAGTCTGTCATTGCGCCTCCTCTCAGCAGCGAAAACCGGCAAGGCGGTGTAAGGATGCACGAGCAGATCGTCGGCCTGTACGAAGAGAATGCCGCCGCGTTCGACCGGATGCGCGGGCGCGACCTGTTCGAGAGGCCCTGGCTCGATCGCTTCGCCGCCGCCTTGCCGCCGGGCGGCACGATCCTGGATATCGGCTGCGGCATGGGGGAGCCGATCGCCGCTTACCTGATCGGCCTCGGCTTCCGAGTCACCGGCTATGACAGCGCGCCGTCGATGATTGCGCTCTGCCGGGAGCGCTTCCCGGCGGGCGAGTGGATCGTCGGCGACATGCGCGCGCTCGATCTCGGGCGGACATATGACGGCCTCCTCGCCTGGCACAGCAGCTTCCACCTCTCACACGACGACCAGCGCCGCCTCTTTCCCAGCTTCGCCGCGCACACGAAGCCCGGCGGGCACCTCATGTTCACCAGCGGCGACGAGGAAGGGGTGCGGATCGGCGAATGGATGAATGAGCCGCTCTACCATGCCAGCCTTGCGCCGGAGAAGTATCGCGAATTGCTGGGGACGAACGGCTTCGAGGCCATCCACCACGACCCTCGCGATCCGGAGTGCGGCGACGCAACGGTGTGGCTCGCTCGCAAGCTCTAGGCCGACCAGTCCTCGAGCTGCAGGCCGGCTATGCCCTTGAAGTCGCGCAGGTTGAGCGTCGCGACGGCGGCGCCTACGGAAAGCGCTTGCGCTGCAATCATGCGATCGATGATTTTCGGGCGCGAGAAGCCCAGGTCTTGGACGATCTTCCCGTAGCGCGCCGCCTCCGCCGCGCCGAACGGCAGAACGTGCAGCAGCTCGAGCATCGTGTCCACGCCCTTACGGCGGGTGTCCCGGCCCGGCCGCGAATCCGCCACTCCGCCTTCAAGCTCCACGACCGTCAGCACGGACAGGATCGGTAGCCGCTCCAACGCGGCGATCCGGATGCTTATCGCTGGATCGCCATCGCGCAGGAGGATCGCCACGCTCGTGTCGAGCAGAAGAAGCACTTACAGGCCGCGGCGCCTTGGGAAGATGATCTTCTCCCGCTTCTGAACGCCGCCAGGCGGAGGACCGATCTCCCGGAGGCGCCGCACGAGCTCAGCGGGCGTCACCTTGTCCTTCGGCACGATCGTCAGGAGATCGCCCGTGCGGCTGATGACGACCTCGATGTCCGGGTCAAAGGCGACCTCTTTGGGCATCCTGATCGCCACGCTGTTTCCGCTTTTGAAGGTCTTGCCAACTACGCCCATTGCCGCCTCGCCTGCCAGGCCGACGTATATACGCGTATCTACGCCTCAAATCAAACCGGCCAGCGGGCTCGACGGGTCGGCGTAGCGGCGTTTGCCCATGCGGCCGGCGCGGTAGGCGAGGCGGCCCGATTCCACCGCCATGCGCATGGCGCTCGCCATCATGATCGGGTCCCTGGCCTCGGCAATGGCGGTGTTCATGAGGACGCCGTCGCAGCCGAGTTCCATTGCCACCGCGGCGTCGGAGGCGGTGCCGACGCCGGCGTCGACCAGCACCGGCACGGCGGAATTCTCGACCATGATGCGGATCATGACTTCGTTCTGGAGGCCGAGCCCGGAGCCGATCGGGGCGCCCAAGGGCATGATCGCCACCGCGCCGGCATTTTCCAGCCGCTTCGCCGCGATCGGATCGTCGGCGCAATAGACCATCGGCTCGAAACCTTCCTTGGAGAGGATTTCGCAGGCGCGCAGGGTCTCGAGCATGTCGGGGTAGAGCGTCTTGGCCTCGCCGAGCACCTCGAGCTTGACCAGCGTCCAGCCGCCCGCCTCGCGCGCCAGGCGCAGGGTGCGGATCGCCTCCTCGGCATTGAAGCAGCCGGCGGTGTTGGGAAGGTAGACGATCTTCTTTGGGTCGATGAAGTCGGTCAGCATCGGCTGGTTCGGATCGGCGATATTCACCCGCCGCACCGCCACCGTGACGATCTCGGCGCCCGAAGCCTCGACAGCGGCGGCGTTCTGCTCGAAGCTCTTATACTTGCCGGTGCCGACGATCAGCCGCGAGCGGAACGTCCGCCCCGCCACCGTCCAGCTGTCATCGTCTATCTGGGTAATCGCGTTCACGTGCCTCTTGTCCTTCAACCGCCGCCGACGAAGGTGACGATTTCATAATCGTCGCCGTCCTCGACCTTTACGTCGCCAAGCGTGGAGCGCGGCACGATCTCCAGGTTGCGCTCCACCGCCACCCGGGCCGGTTCCAGCCCGAGCTCAAGCGCCAGATCGGCAACGCTGATCCCAGCCGCCACCCGCCGGTGCTGGCCGTTGACGCTGATCGAGAGTGTGTCGTCCATCTGCCGCCTTTGCGCCGCTGCCTCATCCGCCATATAGGGAGGCCCCATGGCGACGCTACCCACCATCTATGTGCTGAACGGCCCCAACCTCAACCTGCTCGGCACGCGCGAGCCGGAGATGTACGGGGCGGACACGCTGGACGACATCGCCGGCCGGCTCGAAGACCGCGCGCTCGAACTTGGCGTCGCCGTCGATGTCCGTCAATCCAACCACGAAGGCCATCTGATCGACTGGCTGCACGAAGCGCAGGCGGAGGGCGCGCATGCGGTGATCCTCAACGCGGGGGGCTTCACCCACACTTCCGTTGCGCTGCTCGATGCGATCAAGGCGGTGACGACGCCGGTGATCGAAGTGCACCTGTCCAACCCCCACGCCCGCGAAAGCTTCCGCCACCGGAGCCTGATCGCCAAGGCGGCGCGGGGAACAATCGCCGGTTTCGGGGCGCTCAGCTACGAGCTTGCTCTGGACGCGGCGGCGCGTCTCTGACATTTCGCGCCCCACACACTTTTTCGCGCCCAACAGGGAAAAGAGGGTCCTTTCATGACCGATGACAACCGCAGCAGCCCCGAAGGGGGCATGCGCGTCGACGCCGAACTGGTGCGCCAGCTCGCCGAGCTGCTCAACACCAACCATCTCACCGAGATCGAGGTGGAGGACGGCGAGCGCCGCATCTCCGTAAAGCGCCAGATCACCGCCGCCGCCCCGGCCGCGTTCGCCGCGCCGGCGCCTGCCGCTGCTGCCCCCGCCGCCGCCGCTCCGGCCGCGGCCCCTGCGCCCGCCGCCGAAGTGCCGCCCGCCGCCAACCCCGGCACGGTGAAGTCGCCGATGGTCGGCACCGTCTACCTTTCCGGTGAGCCGGGCGCGAAAGCCTTCGTCACCCCCGGTCAGGCTGTGCGTGAGGGCGAAACGCTGGTGATCGTCGAAGCGATGAAGGTGATGAACCCGATCGTCGCGCCGCGCGCCGGCACCGTTACCCATGTGCTCGTTCAGGATGCCCAGCCCGTCGAGTTCGACCAGCCGCTGGTGATCGTCGAATAATGCCGATCCAGAAGGTCCTGATCGCCAACCGGGGCGAGATCGCGCTTCGAATCCACCGCGCCTGCCACGAAATGGGCATCAAGACGGTGGCGGTGCACTCCACGGCCGATGCCGACGCGATGCACGTCCGGCTCGCCGACGAGGCGATCTGCATCGGCCCCCCGGCGGCGTCGGACAGCTACCTCAACATACCAAACATCATCTCGGCCGCCGAGATCAGCCACGCCGATGCGATCCACCCGGGCTACGGCTTCCTGTCCGAAAACGCCCGCTTCGCCGAGATCGTCGAAAGCCACGGCATCATCTGGATCGGCCCCAAGCCCGAACATATCCGGATCATGGGCGACAAGATCGAGGCCAAGCGTACCGCCGCCGCCCTCGGCCTGCCGCTCGTCCCGGGCTCCGACGGCCCGGTGGAGAATTTCGCCGAGGCAAAGGCGATCGCCGCCGAAACCGGCTACCCGGTGATCGTCAAGGCAGCCTCGGGCGGCGGCGGGCGCGGCATGAAGGTCGTCCAGTCCGAAGACCAGCTCGAAACGCTGATCGCCCAGGCCGGCTCCGAAGCCAAGGCCGCCTTCGGCGACGCCACCGTTTACATCGAAAAGTATCTCGGCGATCCGCGCCACATCGAGTTCCAGGTGTTCGGCGACGGCCGGGGCAACGCTATCCACCTCGGCGAACGCGACTGCTCGCTTCAGCGCCGCCACCAGAAGGTGCTGGAGGAGGCCCCCTCCCCCGTCATCACCGCCGAGGAACGCGCGCGGATGGGCGAGGTCGTTTCCAAGGCGATGTCCGACATGTCCTATCGCGGCGCCGGCACAGTCGAGTTCCTGTACGAGAATGGCGAATTCTACTTCATCGAAATGAACACCCGGCTCCAGGTCGAGCATCCGGTGACCGAGATGATCACCGGCATCGACCTTGTGCGCGAGCAGATCCGGATCGCTGCTGGCGAGGACCTGTGCTGCACCCAGGAGCAGGTCCAGTTGCGCGGCCACGCAATCGAGTGCCGGATCAATGCCGAGGACCCGCGCACCTTCATGCCCTCGCCGGGCACGGTGAAGGCCTATCTCGCGCCGGGCGGCATGCACGTCCGCGTCGATAGCGGCCTCTACGGCGGCTATAAGGTGCCGCCTTATTACGACAGCATGATCGCCAAGCTGATCGTCTACGGCACCACCCGCGAGCGCTGCATCATGCGCCTCCGCCGGGCGCTCGAGGAATATGTGATCGAGGGGATGAAGACCACCATCCCGCTCCACCAGAAGCTGATCGACGACCCCGAATTCCTGGCCGGCGACTATACGATCAAGTGGCTCGAGGAATGGCTTGCTCGGGATGAGGAGCCGGCATGAAGGCGACCATCTACCACAACGGCAAATGCGGCACGTCGCGCAAGACGCTGGAGATTCTCCAGGCCGAGGGCGCCGATGTTACGGTGATCGAATACCTCAAGACGCCGCCGTCCAAGGACGAGCTGCGGCGCCTCTACACCCGCGCCGGCCTTACGCCGCGTGAAGGGCTGCGCGCCAAGGAGTGGCTCGCCCGCGACCTCGATCTGGTCGACGGCGCGGTCAGCGAGGAGGCGATCCTCGACGCGATGATCGCCAACCCGGTGCTGATCGAGCGGCCGCTGGTCGAGACCGAGAAGGGCGTGCGTCTCTGCCGCCCCCAGGACAAGGTCCGCGAAATCCTCTGACCGGTTGACGTGCGCCGCGGCGCGCGACAAGCCGGAGGGGCAATGGCCTCCATCGATCCGGACCTCTTGCTGCGCGCATATGCGATCGGCGTGTTCCCGATGTCGGACAGCCGCGACGCCGCCGACGTCTTCTGGGTCGAGCCCCGCCGCCGGGCGATCATTCCCATCGACGGCTTCCTGCTCTCCCGCTCGCTACGCAAGACGCTCCGCTCAGGCGAATTCGAGGTCACCCGCGACCGGGCGTTTGGGGACGTCATCCGCCGCTGCTCGGAGCGTGACGAAACCTGGATCAACGGCGAGATCGAGAGGAGCTTCACCGAGCTCCACCGCCTCGGCCACGCCCATTCGGTGGAGGCCTGGCACGGCGGCGAGCTGGTCGGCGGCCTCTACGGCGTGCGCCTGGGGGGCGCGTTTTTCGGCGAAAGCATGTTCTCGCTGCGCACCGACGCCTCCAAGGTGGCGCTCGCCTGGCTGGTCGCGCGGCTGAAGGTGGGCGGGTTCCGGCTGCTCGACTGCCAGTTCATGACCGAGCATCTGCGAAGCCTCGGTGCGATCGAGATCCCGCAGACGGATTATCTCGCGCTGTTGGCCGATGCGCTGTCGTCGCCGTCGTCGTCCGCCGAAACCGCGGGCCTTGCCGCCTTGGTCGCGGGCGTGGACTTCGCGCGCGGCGAGGATGCGGAGTTCGGCGCCCTGGACCGGCTGCTTGCGGCGCCCTCCGGCGCCGTTGCTTCGGCGGCCGCGCCGGGCTGCGTCATCTCGCAGCTCTTGGTCCAGACATCGTAGACCGGGTGCTCGACGACGTTGAGCGACGGCGATTCCTTGTAGATCCAGCCGGAGAAAACGCGGCGGAACTCGCCCTGTGGGTTGCGAACGTCGAGCTGCACGAAGGCGCCCGTCAGCTTCTGCACTTCCCAGGGCGCCGCGGTTTCACAGGCGCGCAGGCGCACGATCACCCCGCCGGACTGGATCGCCTGGCCCGGCTTCATCTTGAGCTCGCGCGAAATGCCGTTGCGCTTGTTGAGCAGGCCAAGCACCGCCACCCGTTCGCCCATCGGCGTCGTGCCCGGCGCAAGCTGGGTTACCGTTTGGGGTACATCGACGGTTTTCGGCTCGGCCTCGGCCTGCGCGTTGCCCTGCGCCTTTTGCGCCTCGCCGCCGCCTCCCTGGCCGCAGGATGCAAGCGCAAGCAGGAGGGCTCCGGCGCCGGCGCGGAAGCTCAGCCGGCTCATCCCTGGTCCGGAGTCCAGGCCTCGTAATCGCCGCTCGCCGCGGCACGCACGCCACCCCGGTCCAGCGCTCCGGCCGGCCGGTAGGCGTCCGACGTGCCGGTGCGATTGCCGGTCGGCTGCTTCAGGAACTTGGGCGCGGGCGGCAGGGCATCGTCGGGATGGCCGTCGATCTGGTGGTGGAGCCAGCTATACCATTCGGGCGGAAGCTGGCCGGCGTCGTTCGCGCCTTTGTACAAAACGTAGCGGCGGTTGCCCTTTTTCGATTCGAAATAACGGTTGCCGAAGGCGTCGCTTCCGAATTCACGGCCGGTGCGGCGGATATGGAGCGACGTGCCGATCGTCGCGCCGTCCCACCAGGTGAAGATCTTCTTCAGGAATCCCATGCTTGCCGCCTAGCGCCGAAGGGGGCGGACGCGCAAGCCTTCGGGCGTGAGGGCAGTAAGTTGCCCCGCCCCTCGCCCCCCTTCCAGGTCATGCCGGACTTGATCCGGCATCCACCTGTTGCGGAGACGCGGCGGGGGAGAAGGAAAGAAGGTGAACCCCGGATCGATGGGTCCCATCAAAGTACTACTTTGATGGGAACCCCGTCCGGGGTGACGGTTCAGTTTCGAACCAAACCGCCTTTCACTGCACCTTTTCTACCGTGTTGACTCTTTCTCGATATAGGTAGAGTTATCGGTCATGACCCGCTCCCGCGCTCTTTCCGCCCAGGCATGGTCGCTTCTGGTGGCGCTTGCCGATCCGGGAAGCGCCTGGCGGCACGGCTATGATCTTGCACGGCTGACCGGTCTTCGGTCCGGCACGCTCTACCCGTTGCTGATCCGGCTTGAGGGGCAGGGCTATCTGGAAGCGCAATGGCAGCCGCCCGCCTCACCGGGACGGCCGCCCCGCCACGCCTACCGGCTGACCGCAAGCGGCGCCGCGCTTGCCCGGAGCGCCCCCGACGCGGCCGCCGGAGAAGGTGCCGCAAGCGCGGCTCCGACATGAGTGCCCGTCCCTTGCGCGTGATGGCGAGGCTTGCCGGACGGCTGCTCGGACATGTGTACCCGCCGAGGCGCAGTGACTGGGCGCGGGCGATGCGCTGCGAAATCGATTCGGTGGAGGGGGATGGCGCCGCCTTGCTGTTCGCACTCGGCTGCCTGTGGGGCGGGTGCCGCCTGGCGATCGCGGATCGGATTGCTTTGGTTATTCAGGGAGAAACGAGCATGAGGAAGACCTTCACCGGGTTGGGCGAACCGCGCAATGCGGGGATCGCCTGCGCCCTTGCCGCAACCCTGCTCGGCTTAATGTACATGGCCATGGCGGGGGCCCCGCCGCGCTACCTTGTCGTCAATGCGGCGGCCTTTCTGCTCGGCCTGGTCGCGCTTGGCGGGTTTGCCGGAGCCGCATCGCGCCGCTTCGCAAGCGCCGTGACGATCCTGTTCGGCCTCTGCCTCCTCGCGACCGCTCTCTTCGGAGCGTCGGCGGACGGCGCGGCGCGCTGGATATTCATCGGCCCGCTCGGCGTGCAGGTGAGCCTCGTCGTCGTGCCGTTCATCATCGTCGCATTCGCCGGCCGGCCGGATGCCGCGGGGTTGGCCGGGATCGCCGCTGCCGCACTCGCGCTGGCCATTCAGCCGGACCGGGCGATGGCCGCCGTGCTTGCTCTCGGCATGATTGTTCTCCTGTTCTCAAGGCCATCGCTCTGGTCGGCGCTCGCCGCCGTGGGCGCTGCGGCGGGCTTCACCGCGGCGCTTGCCAGGCCCGAGGCGCTTCCCGCCGTGCCGTTCGTCGACCAGATCCTCTACACGGCGTTCGACGTCCACCTTCTGGCGGGCGCCGCCGTGCTGCTGGGCTCGGCCTTGCTTCCGGTGGCGGCGATTGCCGGGTGGCGCCGCGATCCGGACCGGCGGCACCTGTACCTTACGTTCGCCGCGGTCTGGCTCGGCTGCATCCTTGCCGCCGCCGTGGGCAATTATCCCACGCCGGTCGTCGGCTATGGAGGCAGCTTCATTCTGGGCTACCTCCTCAGCCTGGCCGCACTGCCGACGCGCCAGCGCGCATCGCGGGCACTGCCTGACGAGCGGAGGAACCAGGACGCCCACGGGGATGGCAGCCACTCGAAAGCCGCGTTTGTACTCTGATCCGGGGCGCCTCAGCGCGGAGCCTACCGCGCGGGAAGCGTGGCTTCGCCTGCCTTGGGCGTGCCCAACAGACCGTGCGAGGAAAGCCACGCTTCCAGCGCCAGCGGCCATTTGTCGGCGGGCAGATCGTGCGGGCGCATGCCGAAGCCGTGCCCGCCTTTTTGGTACAGGTGGATTTCGGCCGGCAGCCCGGCGCGGCTCCACCGCTCATAGATGGCGAGGCTTTTTTGCCACGGCACCTGCGGATCGTCCTGCGCCGCCGCCACAAACACCGGCGGGGCGCCGGGCCCGGGCGTTTCCTCGGTCGGTAGAGCGCCATACAGGCTGATTGCGAAGTCCGGCTTCGCGGCTGCCCCCGGCGCCAGCGAAACGCCCAGCACGGTAATCGCGCCCGCCGAAAACCCGATCATGCCGACGCGGTCCGCTGCCACGCCATATTTGTCGGCATTGCCGCGGATCAGGCGCAAAGCCTGCACCGCGTCCGCCATGGCAAGCTGGCGGGCGGGCTCCGTCCTCTTCACGAAAGCGTCGAAACTTTCGGGGCCACCGGAGCCCTGGCCGGTGGGCGGGCGGACCCGGTATTTCAGCACAAAGGCCGTTACGCCGCGCTCCGCGAGCCAACGCGCGGTCTCCGTTCCGTCCAGGTCCCAGGCCAGGGCCCGGAAGGAGCCGCCCGGAAGCACCACCACCCCCGTCTTGTTGGCGCGATCCGGGCGCGGCCGGAAGACCGTCATCGTCGGCACGGTGACGTTGGTGACGATGTGGACCTTGCCGGCCACCGGCAGCTCGGCGTCCACTTCCTCCTCCGGCCCGGTCCAGCTTTCCGTGCCGGGCGCGGCGCCGGGCCAGAGACGGACGACTTCAACTCCCTGGGGCGGGGCGGGCTCGGCGGCTTGCGTGGTCCCGCATCCGGACACGGCGAGGGCGGCGGCAAGGAGCGAAAGAATCGCGCTGTTCCGGATTTTCATGCAGGCTCCCCGTCCGCCTCCCCATCGCAGAGTTCGCCGAGCTGAGCCGATCGCGGCGTCAGCGCGCTTCCACTTCAACGGCAAGCGGCCCCTTGCGCCCGGAGGCGATTCGAGCGCGGAGCAATTGATCGGGGATGAGATCGGCCAAGCCGCCGCGGCGCACCGTTTCCATGTGGACGAAGATGTCCTCCTCCTCGTCGCCCTCGCCGTCGCGGTTAAGGAAGCCGTAGCCCTTGAGGCGGTTGAACCATTTCACCCGCACCGCCTCGAACGCGCCCGCGTCGTCCAGCAAGGCCGAAGGATCGACCCGTTCGGCGGGGGACGCCGCGCTGCGCGGGGCTTCGGCGACGATGGCCTGGCTGAGATCGATGGACAGGACCTTGCGGGCCTGGAGGCCCCTTTCCTGCTCGGCGACAAGGCACTCGATCACCGCGCCTTCGGGAAGGCTGCGGCGGTCATGTTCCTTCAGCACGCTGAAGTGGACAAGGACGTCGCCCTCGATCTGATCGCTGACCAGGAAGCCGAAGCCCCGCGTGGCATCGAACCACTTCATCGAACCGGTGATCCGGGTCAGCGCCTCGTCGTCGGCATGCGGCAGCGCCTCCTCCGACGTGTCGGAGGCGGTTCCTTCCGCAAGATTTTCCCGGCCCGACTTCATCAACGGCAATCCATATAGCGCCCGGCGGGAGGACTATCATGGCTGTTGCAACCTTGTGAACTGTTTCCGCGTGCTTTTTAATGGCCGTCCGAATCCGGGATTTCGCCGGGGCAAGCGTTAAGGATGCGCCGCACCAGATCCATCGGGTGCCCGGCCCGAAGCATTGCCCCGACGGCTTTCTGCCGCCCGGCCTGATCCGGCGCCGCCGCCGCATAGGGGCCGAGCCGGCGCCGCTCGGCGAAGCGCAGCGCCGAGGTCCAGGCGGATTCGCGCGCTTCCTCCCGTGCGGGCGCGGCGTCCTCCGGGTCGATACCGGCCGCTTTCAGGGCATCGCCGACCCTTCGCTCGCCGAAACCGCGCCGGGTCAGCGCTGCGCCGCGCGAGGCGGCAAACGCCTTGTCGTCGACGTAGCGCAGGTCCGCGAGCTTCTCGACGAGCGCGTCGATCGGGGGCGCGCTTTCCCCCTGCCAGCCCCTCTCAACCACCTTGCGTTTGAGGTATTGGCGCAGCTTGGCGCGGGTCGTTGCGTAGCGGCCCGCATAGAAAAGGGCGAGGCGCTCCAGCCCCTCTTTGTCGAGCGGCGGGCGGGGCTTACGGGGGGTGTCCTGTTTCACGCGCCATGATTGTGCCACACTCCCCGCCGATTATGAAAGGCCATCGCCTCTTTACCGGGGCAGGGGCCCAAGCGCCCGCTCGCGCGCCCCACGAGATGAGGATCAATACCCCAGTGCCTACTGGTTCAGTTCAAGAGAGTTCCGCCCTTGCCCCCACCCCCACCGCGGACGATCTGCCGCGGCGGCTTGCCGACTTCGGCACGCTTGGGGAGGCGCTGGATTATGCCGCGCAGGGCGTTCGCGGGCTTAATTTCCACGATCCGCGCGGGCAGCTTTCCCGCGCCTTCACCTTTCGCGAGCTGCGCGAGGATGCGCTGGAGGCCGCCTACCGCCTGATCGCGGCCGGCATTCAGCCCGCGGACCGGATCGCGATCGTCGCCGAAACCGGGCCGGAATTCGCCGCCTTGTTCTTTGGCTGCATCTACGCCGGCGCGTGGCCGGTGCCCTTGCCGCTGCCGACTTCCTTTGGCGGGCGCGATTCCTATATCGACCAGCTTTCCGTGCAGCTCGCCAGTTCGGACCCCAAGGCATTGTTCTTCCCGGCCGAGCTCGCCTCCATGGCGGGCGCCGCCGCCGAGGGCGCGGGCATTCAGGGCCTGGTCTGGGAGGAGTTCGCCCGCCGCGAAGCTCCCGAAGCGCCGCTTCCGCAGGCCGGCACGGATGACATCGCCTATCTTCAATATTCGTCCGGCTCGACGCGCTTCCCGCACGGCGTTGCGATTACCCACGAGGCGCTTCTCAACAACCTCGCCGCGCACAGCCACGGCATGGAAGTGGTGGACAGCGATCGCTGCGTGTCGTGGCTGCCCTGGTACCACGACATGGGCCTGGTCGGCTGCTTCTTGTCGCCGGTCGCCAACCAGGTCTCGACCGATTACCTCAAGACCGAGGATTTCGCCCGGCGTCCGCTCGCCTGGCTGGACCTGATCAGCCGCAATGCGGGCACCACGCTGAGCTACTCCCCCACCTTTGGCTACGATATCTGCGCACGCCGCATGTCCAGCCAGTCCAAGGTGTCGGAACGCTTCGACCTCTCGCGGTGGCGGGTGGCCGGCAACGGCGCCGATATGATCCGCCCGGACGTGATGCAGGCGTTCGTGGATGCCTTTCACGAAGCGGGCTTCAGCGCCAAGAGCTTCCTCCCTTCCTACGGCCTCGCCGAAGCCACCCTCGCCGTCTCGATCATGCCTCCGGGCGAGGGCATTGTAGTAGAACTCGTCGAAGAAACCCTCCTCGCCGGCGGCGGCAAGGCGGAGCGGGACCGCCCGCAACGCTACCGCTCGGTTGTCAATTGCGGCCGTCCGGCGCGCGACATGGAGATCGCCATCCTCGACGAGGACGGCCGCCCGCTGTCCGACCGCGAGATCGGCAAGGTGTGGTGCAAGGGCCCATCCGTGATGGTCGGCTATTTCCGCGATCCGGAGGCTACCGCCGCATGCCTAACCGACGACGGCTGGCTGGACACGGGCGATATGGGCTACATGTCGGACGGGTACATCTACATCGTCGGCCGCGCCAAGGACATGATCATCATCAACGGGAAAAATCACTGGCCGCAGGACATCGAGTGGGCCGTGGAGCAGATCCCCGGCTTCAAGGCGGGCGATATCGCGGCGTTCTCGATCACCACGCCGGGCGGCGAGGAAACGCCGGCGGTTCTGGTCCAGTGCCGCACGTCCGACACCGAGGAGCGCGGCCGGCTGCGCGACCAGATCCGCGAGCGGGTGCGTGCGATCACCGGCATCAACTGCGTGATCGAACTCGTCCCCCCGCGCACCCTGCCGCGCACCAGCTCGGGCAAGCTGTCGCGCGCCAAGGCGCGCAACCTGTACCTTTCCGGCGAAATCCAGCCCTACGACATCGCCGCCTGAACCAGGGGACGGTGCGCGGGACGGAGCCGCAAGCCAAGCCTTGCACCCGCCAAACCCGGCGTCTAAGGAGCGGGGGGCTTAGGAGTGTAGCTCAGTTGGTAGAGCATCGGTCTCCAAAACCGAGGGCCGTGGGTTCGAGTCCCTCCACTCCTGCCACCCCGAAGCAAGGCGGATAACGCAGTTATCTGCCGGTGCCCGAAGGGCATGCGAAGCCGGCGGCCAGCGCGCGCGGCGCGTCTGACGGCGCCGCCTCCGAAGCGCGGCGATGCGAAGCGAGCACACGCGACAGGACCGACGTCACGGGATTCAGTCTCGTGACGGCTGCGGCGTCCGGAGTGCAGGCCCCCACAGCGACCAAGCTTGCGGCTGACATCACCGAAGTTACATCCGACGCACCAGCTCCGCACGTGGCCCCCTCCCCTCCCTCCCCCACACCCCCGCCCCAACCCTTGCCAACCCCCGCGCCCGGCGCTATCTCCCGGCCTTCGCATTCATCGGCATTCTCCGGCTGACCGGCCCTCCGGTCGAAGGCGGCTGTCCGGAACAGACGCGGCGCACCCCCAACCGGCGCGCACAGACACAGGCGAGGCAAGAGACGAAGCCATGGCAAATCCCGGCGAATTCCTGCGGCAGGTCCGCGCCGAAACCGCAAAGGTGGTGTGGCCGACCCGCAAGGAAACGGTGACCACCGCGATCATGGTGGTGATCATGACCTCGATCCTCAGCGTGTTCTTTTTCGTCACCGATTACACGTTCTCGACCATCGTCCAGGCGCTGCTCGGCCTGCTCGCGCCGCGGACCTGAGCGCCCGCGCGGCCAAAAAAAGATAAAGAGGAAGCTTCATGTCGTCTCGCTGGTACATCATCCACGCTTATTCCGGCTTCGAGAACAAGGTCCGCGACCAGATCCTCGCCGACGCCACCCGCATGGGCCTCGAGACCCTGGTGGAATCGGTGGAAGTGCCGACCGAGAAGATCACGGAAGTGCGCCGCGGCAAGAAGGTCACCTCCGACCGCAAGTTCTTCCCCGGCTACGTGCTCGCCAAGCTGGAGATGACCGACGACGTCTACCACCTCGTCAAGAACACCCCCAAGGTGACCGGCTTCCTCGGCTCGATGGGCAAGCCCCAGCCGATCAGCGAGGGCGAAGCCGCCCGAATCCTCAACACCAAGGAAGAAGCCGCCGCCGCCGCCCCCAAGACCAAGATCAGCGTCGACTACGAGATCGGCGACTCGGTGAAGGTGCTGGACGGCCCGTTCGCAAGCTTCAACGGGGTTGTGGAGGAGCTGGACTTCGACCGTGGGCGTGTGAAGGTGGGCGTGAGCATCTTTGGGCGCGCGACGCCGGTGGAGCTGGAGTTCGAGCAGGTTGAACGGGTAAAATGATCGTCTGAAAGTGATGGCTGCGGATCCAAAGCAGCATCCGGAGGATGCTGCGCCACAGCCATTTTCAGCCGGTTAGGTTTGGGAGGCCGGGGCGGAAACGCTCCGGCCTTTTTTGCGTCCCCGCTCGCGCCGCCATGTCAGGCGGCATCGGCAGCCCTCTCGCGCACCTCCGAAGCTCTGAACGTTTCGCCAGAATTGAAGTCGTACACGCTCTTGATGGTCTGACCATCCCAGACGAACCGATAGTGGGTGCTCTGCGTGCTTCGGCCTAAAATGCCTCCTCGGAATACCGAGATGCAGCGTGCCCCGAGTGCGTCAACACGCCGGTAAAGGACACCTTCGGCGCCTTCAGGACATAAGTGCCGACCGACGCGCCACCTGTCTCCCGGTACCTTAGGGGCATCGTCAGCCGTAAAATCCGCTACCGGACCGCTTACGTCAGTGGCAAGTAGACGCATGTCTAAGTCGATAGCGGGCTCCGCGGTTCTCCGTAAAAACTCGCAGTCAGCGTCGGTTGTTTGGCACAAATGATTGTCGCCTATTTCCGAGTGAATCCGCGCGCTGAGACTGAGCAATGCGGACTCATGTTCGCGAACCTAATCAAAGGCATTGACCAGTGGTCGAAACCGTAACGTTCAAGTTGCCGGTCGCAGTTGCTCCTAGGCTGTCCCCAACTGTGTAAGCGATGCTCGCGATACCCGACGTCCCGTTTGATTCGAAAACGACACTGGTGCTGCTGCCGACAGATGCGGAGCCGCGCGTGCCCGAATAGGATACGCTCAACACAGACAGCGGGTAGTTCCCCTCAGGGTCGGTGTCGTTCAGGACGACGTTCTTGGTGACAACGCCGCATCTTGCGACGCTCGCTGTATCGAAATTGGCGACCGGCGGCTGATTGGCCGGGGGCGGCGGCGGCGGCGGCGATGGCGATGGTGGTGGGGGCGATGGTGGCGGGGGCGATGGTGGTGGCGGTGGCGGCGGTGCAGTGCCGCCCACCCCCGTGACCAGATAGCCCGACCGATTGCCGGCGGGATCGTAGGTCAGAGCTGTTGCCTGGCCGTTATTTACCGAACCCGCACTGGTTACGGATACGAGGCGACCCAGTGCATCATATTGATAGCTTATCGTCTCAGAAGCCTCAACCGCCACCGAAATAGCAAGCACCGACGCGGCCAAGAATAGCCGAGCGCAACCTTTTAGCACATACATCCATTGCCCCTTCCGACGCCGAACCACACCGGAGCACACACACAGCTACGCGTCAATTAGTGTCGAGAGAAGTTGATCGGTCCTGAACCGTTCGCCGGGCGTCTCGGAGATCTTTCGCTGAGCTCGAGAAGAAACGTCTGCGCCCCCGCGCGGCGGCCCTGTATCGGTCGTTCGCGGCATGGAACGGCGGCGTCCGAGCTGCGGATTTGCCGGTGCTCGGGCAACTTCGATCTCGGCATCGCGTGTTGCCGCACCGGACAGAGGTGCTGAAGCGGCGCTGGCTCATCACCTAAAGGTAAGACCGGTGCAATGGCAGGGTGTTGGCTTAGGCTTTCTAGAGCAACACTGGACCTATAATGATTCACTCGGCAACAGAAATCTTTGCGCGCACCACCTGCGGCTGTTCTCGAGGCGATAACGTGAATAATTTAGAAACGTCTAAAGCGCTCCGCCACATTGGAACTTGACGACCCATCGAATTCGATTGAGTAGTAAGCTGAGACCTCAATCGAAGGTCCCACTGGGTGAGGCGCGAATAGCCGCGAGTTGCTCGGCTACTGCCTTGCCAGATCGGAACCGGACCTCATGTCTCCAGCTTACAGGCAAATGCGGCGCAGCAATGTCTTGGCCGTTCCGCTGATAGCGATGTCGATGGTTTCGACGTTCGTCCCCGCCGCACCGGCATTCGCGCAAACCAAAGTGAAAGACGACGGCGGAGGCATCACCAATGCGCTTCCCGGATGCGGCGTCGGCGGCGGTGAGCCGATATATCCGTATTCCGACCCGCCACCCCCGGAAAAGAAGAAGTTCGCATCGAGTCCGGGCGGGGTGGACATGCGATCGGGCAGCTACAGTCACGAGAGCGTAGACGTTTCGATTGGAGGCGAGGGCGACGCCGGACTGACACTTGTTCGTTCGTTCTCGTTCAACAACGGCAGCTGGCATTTCCCCTACCAGCCGATGGGCCGTTTTTTCACGCACAACTGGGACATCCAGCTACGGGAGGTTCGCACCCCTATCGCCGGCGCCTGCTATCCCAGCCAGTTCGACTATAACATGACTGTGATGTATGGCGGACTAGGCGAGAGTTTTCACTCGGTCGCTGCAAACATCGCGTTCGAGCAGACCGCGCCGGCGGGTTACGCCGAACTGACGGCAGCAGCTTCGCCCAACAACCCCAAGCTGTTCACCTTCGTTGCCCGCGACGGGACCGTGGTGACCTTTCTTCCGCTCCCGGCCGGCGTTGCGGCTTCGTTGTGCCCCGGCACTGTAGGACGCTGTACCTATGCGGCGCAGATCGTTCGACCGGACAAGACGATCTACACGCTCGAATACGACACTCTTTCAGACGGCTTATCGAAGCGACTGCGCGCCGTGGTCAGTAATCGCGGCTATGCCATGCTGTTCGAGTATGGCTCCGGCTCATGGGTTACCAAGACTTGCGTGATCAACCTGGCCGTGACGCCCAAGCCGGCCAACTTTGTCTGCCCTGTCGATGCGAGATCGGCGACGTATTCGTATAGCGGCGACGTTCAGACGACCGCTACGGATGCATCGTCGGCAACCACCACGTTCGGCACGCCCAGTTCGACGTCGTTCACGCTGACGCGGCCTGGCGAAAGCACGCCCTTCGTGACCAACGGATATGCAATCGTCCAGAACCCCGACTCGGACGCGAATTTAACGGTCACCAGCCAGGCGTTCGTGACGGGCACAAGCTATACTTACAACTGGGATATCACCACGAACGTAACCGACGGCGGCGCCAGTTACACGCAACAGGTTGCTGGCGGGAAGTGGACCGATGCCAACGGCAAAAGCGTCAAGGTTACATACGGCGCGTATCCGAGGAACGACGCAAATCCGCCCAGTCCAACCGTTTACGTGACGCCCGGTCCCGAGATCGTCACCGACGAGCTCAACCGGTCGACGGTTTCAACCTATTGCACCGCGGCCCAGCAGGATAACTGCTTCATCCCGCCTGTTCAGAAAGTGACGGATCCGGAGGGCAACAGCGAATCGTACGTCTACGATTATTATCGCAACATCACGCAGGTGACGCGTACGCCGAAGCCGGGAAGTGGATTGCCGAACATCACGGAGCAGCGCTCCTTTGGTTCGGCCTACCCCACAGCCCGGGCGAAGCCGACGTCGGTGACCGATGGCGCCGGCAATGTGACGAGCTATACCTATGATCCGACCCATGGCGGCGTTTTGACGGAAACGCTGTTGGCGGTGGCGGTAAATGGATCGGGTTCGGTACAGCCCGTGAAGCGATACGAGTACACCTATCGCAAGGCGTGGATCTCCAACGGGGCGGGCGGCTATGTCCAGAATGCCGATGGCGTCTACCTGCTCTCGAGCGAGAAGACCTGTCGCGAGACGGCGACGGTGAGCGGCGGTTGCGCCGGGGGTCCTGGCGACGAGGTGGTGACGAGTTATGATTATGGCCCCGACAGCGGCCCGAACACTTTGTTCCTTCGGGGCAAGGTGGTGACTGCTGGGGGCGTGAGCCTTCGCACCTGCTTCGGCTATGACGGGCAGGGCAACAAGATCTGGGACACGAGTCCGCGCGCCGGGCTGGGGTCTTGTTCATGAGCGCGCGGCCTTTCGGGTACGGCCTAGTCGCCGCTCTGGCGCTGACGGCCGCCGTATTGTGCGCGCCGCCCGCCGCGGCCCAGTCTTCCCCGTCCGCGTTCACGAGCGGCGTTCGCTATGACGCGGCGCGCCGAGTGGTGGGGACGATTGCGCCGGATCCCGATGGCTCAGGTGTTCTAAGATTCGCTGCGACCCGCAACACGTACGACGCGGCCGGGCGGCTGACTCGGGCGGAAGCGGGAGAATTGGCAAACTGGCAGTCCGAAGCGGTAGTGCCGTCGGCGTGGGGTGGGTTCACGATCCTCAAGCGGATCGATTACGAGTATGATGCTTTGGGCCGCAAAGCGGCCGAACGGATGATCGACGTGACGACTACCGGGACCGTTGCGGTGACCCACTATAGTTACGAAGGGCTCGACCAACTGCAGTGCACCGCGGTCCGGATGAATCCGGCGGCGGCGCTGCCCGCCTCGGCCTGCGCGCTGGGTGCGCAAGGCGTTGCCGGTCCGGACCGGATCACGAGGAACGTCTACGACGCTGCCGGCCAGGTATCGAAGGTGCAAAAGGCGTACGGCACGCTCCTGCAGCAGGACTATGCGACCTACGGCTACAGCCTGAACGGCAAACGGACAGCGGTGATCGACGCGAACGGCAACAAGGCGACGATGACCTATGACGGGCACGATCGGCTGGTGGCGTGGAGCATGCCCTCGACGACCAGCACCGGCGTCGCCTCGGCAACCGATTACGAGACCTATGGCTATGACAACAACGGCAATCGGACGAGCCTGAGGAAGCGGGACGGCCGGGTGTTCACATTCGCCTATGATGCCTTGAACCGCATGACGTCGAAGATCGTGCCGGACGGTTGCGTGGGTGGCTATGCGTGCACGCCGGCGCCGGCCCCGGCGACCCGCGACGTCCATTACGGCTACGATCTTCGCGGCCTGCAGACCTATGCGCGGTTCAACAGTGCGTCGGGTGAAGGGGTGACCACCGCCTATGACGGTCTGGGCCGGCCGGTTTCGTCGACCACGACGATGGGCGGCACGAGCCGTATGCTAAGCTACCAGTATGACGCCGACGGCAACCGGACGCGGATCACGCATCCGGACGGGCGCTATTTCGGGGCGAGCTATGACGGCCTCAACCGGATGAACGTCATCAACGCCGATGGTTCGATGGCGCTGTTCGCGACGACGTTCGATAGGCTGGGGCGGACGAGCGCCTACCAGCGCGGCGGCAGCGCCACGGCCTACACATTCGATGCAATATCGCGCCCGGCCTCGATGCAGAGCACCTTCAGCAGCGGCACGGCGAACCTGACGACCAGCTTCACGTACAATCCGGCGAGCCAGATCGCGACGCTTGGGCGCAACAACGACGCCTACGCCTGGACTGGCCGGTACAACGTCAACCGTTCCTACGCGGTGAACGGGCTCAACCAATATACCAGCGCCGGTCCGGCCGTGTTCGGTTACGACGCGAACGGAAACCTGACCTCGGATGGCACGACGAGCTACGTCTACGATGCGGAGAACCGGCTGGTGGGCGCGTCCTCGGGTGCGGCGCTGGTCTACGATCCTCTTGGGCGGCTGTTCGAGACCTCGGGCGGCTCGGCGGGAACGACGCGGTTCCTGTACGACGGCGATGCGCTGGTGGCGGAATATAGCGGATCGGGGACGCTGCTGCGGCGCTACCTGCACGGCACCGGCGACGACACGCCGATCCTGGCGGACGAGGGCGGTGCGGTGAACTGCTCGGGCACCCGGTTCCTGCATGGCGACCATCAGGGCTCGATCGTGGCCCAGGCCGATTGCGGGGGGAACCCGACGGCGATCAACGCTTATGACGAATATGGCATCCCGAGTTCCACCAATCTCGGTCGGTTCCAATATACCGGCCAAGCCTGGATCCCGGAGCTGGGCATGTACCACTACAAGGCCCGCATCTACTCGCCCACTCTCGGCCGGTTCCTCCAGACCGACCCCATCGGCTATGACGACCAGGTCAACCTGTACGCCTATGTCCACAACGATCCGGTCAATGCGACGGACCCCACGGGTATGAAGTGCAACAGGGACGGCACGCTTTGCGAGGCTGACACCTTCGAGCAGGAGCGATCAAATGGCAAAACAGTTGCGGGCACGGCAGCGATGGATGCAGCCGCCGAAAGTGCGGCCCCGAGCTATGCCGTCACGGGAGGTAGTTCGACCACTACCATTCCAGAATCGCTTGGTTTTGGTGTCGCCGGTGCTGATGGTTCAATCACATCGACTCCTGTGTCAGCGAAAACGAGTATCGGCGCAACGCACGACGGGGCGAGGGCAACACCACCACCGGGAGCGGTGTTCACGCAGCATGCCCATGTTGACGGTCAATCCGGTGGCATGGTCGATCAAACACGGGGCTTGGGTGACTCTCAGTCTGTCAGCAAAGGCTTACCAAATTATGTTGGTAGTGAAGGTCGTCTCGGGGTTCGCGAGCTGATCGGTGGGCGTTTGCAACATCGGATGGTCCAAGGATCCTTATCGAAGGAAGAGCGGAGGGAAATGTTGAGAAATCTGAACCGGCAACAACGCTCCTTCCTTCTACCTAAGGTGACGAAATGACGAATGCCTCGCGAATAATGGTCATCGTTCTTGCCGGCCTGCTGGCGAGTTGTACAACTAACGCATCGCGCACGCCGGGCTATGCGTCTCCTTCTCATCTGATAAGCTCTAAGTTGGTTGGGGTCCCGGTTATTGTCTCCGGATATCTTAGGTTTAGTGCGCATGAACGCCAAGTCTGGGATTCGGAGGCGGCTTATCAGAAAGGCGACTTTGAACAAAAGTGCTTAACATTATTGGACACAAACAAATTTCGGACAGAGTTAAACTCCCTTAATGGCAAGAGCGTTAAAATGTCCGGGGTCGTAAGAGATACCTCTACGGATGAGGAAGTAGATTTGGGGGCATGCGGCAACCACGCCTTGGTTCTCGACAGCGTTGATTGATGCCACCGTACGATGCGGAGAACCGGCTGGTGGGCGCGTCCACGGGCGCGGCGCTGGTCTACGATCCTCTTGGGCGGCTGTTCGAGACCTCGGGCGGCTCGGCGGGCGTGACGCGGTTCCTGTACGACGGCGATGCGCTGGTGGCGGAATATAGCGGATCGGGGACGCTGCTGCGGCGCTACCTGCACGGCACCGGCGACGACACGCCGATC
>DASVUV010000073.1:0-2977 GCA_036386875.1 Allosphingosinicella sp. | reverse complement strand
CCCCCTCCCCGCGAGGGCAGAGGAACGCCTTTTTCGTGGAGCGCCGCTCCAGGAGGAGGTCAGCCCTTGATGAAGCCTTCCAGGGCGGTGTGGGCCTCGTCGTCGGTGGTCTGGACCGGCGGGTGCTTGCAGAAATAAGCGGAGGCCGGGTGGATCGGTCCGGAAAGCCCGCGATCCTTGGCGATCTTGGCGCAGCGGATCATGTCGATCGCCACCCCTGCCGAATTGGGGCTGTCCTCAACCGACAGGCGCAATTCGAGGTTCATCGGCACGCCGCCGAACATCGATCCTTCCATGCGCAGGAAGCAGACCTTGTTGTCGTTCTGCCAAGCCACGTAATCGGACGGGCCGACGTGGATGTTCTCGTCGTCCATGCGATGCTCGGCGACCGACTGCACGGCTTCGGTCTTGGAGATCTTCTTGGACGCGAGCCGGCCCTTGTTCGACATGTTGAGGAAGTCGGTATTGCCGCCGGTGTTGAGCTGGTAGGTTCGCTCGAGCTTGACGCCGCGCTTGTGGAACAGGTCGGTCAGCACGCGGTGGACAATGGTGGCGCCGAGCTGCGCCTTGATGTCGTCGCCGATGATCGGCACGCCGGCATCGACGAAGCGCTGTGCCCACTCCGGGTTGGAGGCAATGAACACCGGGATGTTGTTAACGAACGCAACGCCGGCTTCCAGCGCGCATTCGGCGTAGAATTCGGTCGCTTCCTGGCTGCCGACCGGCAGGTAGTTCAACAGCACGTCGGTGCCGGTTTCCTTGAGTCGCGCAACCACCGCCGCCTTGTCGGGCTCGGCCGCGTCGGACGGCAGGAACGTGCGGTCGTCGACCGGGTACTCCGCCATATGCGGCGAAAAGCCGTCCAGCGTGCGGCCCATCTCCACCGTCACGCCCGCTTCCGGCACATGGTCGCAGAAGATCGCGGTGCAATTGGGCTTCTCGAAAATCGCCGCGCCGACATCCTTGCCAACCTTGCGGCGGTCGATGTCCCAGGCGGCAACGACCTTGATGTCCTTGGGGCGATAGCCGCCAAGGTCCCAGTGCATCAGGCCGATCTGCTCGTTGGCGCCGCCGTTCTGATAATAAGCCAAGCCCTGGACGAGCGAGCTCGCGCAGTTGCCGACGCCGATGATGGCGATGCGAATCTCGCCCTGCGGATCGTGGAGGCCCATCAGGCGGCCGCCTGTGCGGACTGGGCGGGGGCATAGCGCTCGATCATGCGGGCGCAAAAGTCGGCGAAATACATAGGATCTCTCGGCGGGCTGGTGTGGTGGGGTTGAATCCCCTCATGCTCGGGCGTGAAGCAGAAGGTTACAGTTGTGTCAAAGGGTTCAAGCGCTTCCATCTGCTTGTCGAACCACGCTTCCCAGCCGGGTCGGTAGCTGTCCGCCCAGGAAAGGCCGGTGCGCAGGTGGGTGACGCCGAGGCGTTTCATCCACTCAACCGCCGAGTCGAGCCGCGGATCCTCGAAGTGGAACCACTGCATGAGGCCCATCGCCGGGGCGTGCCGCGCGAAATGCTCCAGGGCAAGCTTCGGCGTGCCGTCCTCGCGGATCAGGCCCATGTAGAAATGGCGGTAGTAGCTCGAACCCTCGGCTTCCTTGTGGCGCGTCGTGGCGCCCCAGGCGTGGGGAAGATCGAACAAGGAATACCAGAAGACGCGCGGCACCCGGCCGATCAGCAGCTCGGCGGTGCGATTGACGCCGAACACCTGGACTTCCTCGGCGCCGAAGCTGCCGACGCCCACTTCGGTCGCCCAGATTTCGCGGCCCCGCGCCACCGCCTCGATCTCGGCGATCTTGAGCGGCCAGTCATTGATCGGCCACAGATTCCAGTCGAGCGGAAAGCCGTGCACGGCGATTACGTCGAGCTGGTCGAGCACGCCGTAGCGGTCGAGCCGCTGCACGAAGTGCGGATCGATCGGCGAGATGCCGCCAAGCACGCGCTTGATGCGGGGATTGACGGCATGGATCGCCTTGCCGGCGGCGATCACCGTGTCGCCGAACAGCGTCCATTCGGGGTCGATCTCGGGATCCCAGTGCGATTTGTTGTTCGGCTCATTCCAGATCATCGCCGCTTCGACAGGCAAAACTCACCCCCTGTTTGGATAGACCGCTCCGGTTCCCCTAGCCGCATACGGCATCTCTGTCCTGCGGCAAATATAGACCTCGTCCTCCGCGCGATTTTCGATTCGGAAGCCGGAAGCGCGCAGCATGCCTTCCACGCAGGCGCGGTTGGGCACCCACCAGTTGGTCCAGTCATGGGCATATTCGCGCTCGACGAAGTGGAGCTTGGGGTAGCCGCTCTCGTGGAAGATGTCGCTCACCTCGAAGGGATAATCCTCCTCCAGTTCAAGCACCTGGGCGGAGCCGCGCTGCATCGACTGGAAGATCAGCATGTCGCCGGCGACATGCTCGTGGATGAGGTCGAGCGCGAGGAGCGGATGCCTCAGGTGATAAAGCACGCCCATGAAGATCACGACGTCGAACTTCTCGCCGAGCGCCGCCACGTTGTAGACGGAGAGGTTCCTGAACTCGATATTGTCATAGCCGAGCGTCGATGCGGCGAGCCGCGCCTGCTCGAGATAGCGGTCGTCCGAATCGACGCCGACCACCCGCTCGGCGCCGCGGCGCTTCATCTCCATCGAATAGAAGCCGGCGTTGCAGCCGATGTCGAGGACGCTCTTGCCGCTGAGGTCCTCCGGCAGATGCGCGGCGAAGCGCTGGAACTTCATGTTCGGGTAGTCGCCGAGGAAATGGTCCGGCGCGGTCCACACCCCGCCCAGGTCGATGTTGTGGAACCAGGGGCCCAGCGCGTCGATGCGCGCCTTGAGCTCGGTGTTCTCCGGCTGAATGCTTCTCGCGGCGAGATTCATTGATAGAGCCTTTCGTTGACGGACATGACGCGGGCGCCCCAGCTTCCCAGGGCGATGCGGGATACGGAAGCGGGATCGACGTCGAATCGCAGCAGGTTGTCG
>DASVUV010000072.1:0-2657 GCA_036386875.1 Allosphingosinicella sp. | reverse complement strand
AAAGAAGCTGTCGAACCTGCAGGCGATGCTTCCGATCCTGGAAGCCGTCGTCCAGTCGGGCCGTCCGCTGCTGATCATCGCCGAGGACATCGAGGGCGAGGCTCTCGCCACGCTCGTCGTCAACAAGCTGCGCGGCGGCCTCAAGGTCGCGGCCGTCAAGGCGCCGGGCTTCGGCGATCGCCGCAAGGCGATGCTGGAAGACATCGCGATCCTCACCGCCGGTGAGATGATCTCGGAAGACCTCGGCATCAAGCTCGAGACGGTCACCGTCGGCATGCTGGGCCAGGCCAAGCGCGTCACCATCGACAAGGACAACACCATCATCGTCGATGGTGCCGGCACCCGTGACCGCATCGAAGGCCGCGTCACCGCGATCCGCCAGCAGATCGAGAACACCACCAGCGACTACGACAAGGAGAAGCTCCAGGAGCGCCTTGCCAAGCTCGCCGGCGGCGTTGCCGTGATCAAGGTCGGCGGTTCGTCCGAGATCGAGGTCAAGGAGCGCAAGGACCGCGTCGACGACGCGCTTCACGCGACCCGCGCGGCGGTTGAGGAAGGCATCGTCCCCGGCGGCGGCACGGCTCTGCTCTACGCCACGAACGCGCTGAACGGTCTCACCGGGCACAACGACGACCAGACCCGCGGCATCGACATCGTCCGGCGTGCGCTTCAGGCGCCGCTGCGGCAGATCGCCGAAAATGCAGGGCATGATGGCTCAATGGTCGCTGGACGTCTGCTGGACGGACTTAACGACAGCAAGGCAGATGCTTGGCTTTTCTCCCGTATCAAGAACCATCGTAACGATGAGACGAACTTCGAATTCGGTTTCAACGCCCAGACGGACGAGTACGAGAACCTTGTCGCATCTGGCGTGATTGATCCGACCAAGGTGGTTCGCACCGCGCTCCAGGATGCGGCCTCAGTGGCTGGCTTGCTGATCACTACCGAAGCGGCGATCAGCGACGCTCCGGAAGACAAGTCGGCCGGCGGCGGCATGCCGGGCGGCATGGGCGGCGGCATGGGCGGCATGGGTGGTATGGACTTCTGACCTGAAGGCGGCCTTGGCTAAGGCGGCGAGCGCGCAAGCGATCGCAACTTAGCCAAGGACTCGCCGAAAGGCCGGACGGCGGGGCGGCTGCGATCCGCAGCCGAACCCGACCGACGACAGCGCGGGCTTTGCCCGTGCTGGCCCAGCCAGTCGCAAATGAAGAAGGGCCGGGGGAGCAATCCCCCGGCCCTTTCTTTTCGTCCGATGTCCGCAGCGCCTACTGCGAATTCGCCCCCGAATCCGGCGCCGCCGCATTGGCCGGAGCCGCCGCGTTCGCACCCTCGCCGCCAACCAGCACGTCGCCGCTCGCCGCCGGAGCCTCGCCGTTGCCGAGCATTGCGTTGTCGCTCGCCGTCAGGCTGTCCGCGCTCGCATCCAGCATCTCGGCCGCGTTGTTGAGCTCGGCGCTTTCCTCGGAGGTCACACCGCCCGGGCCGGCATTCTCGCCGCAGCCGCCGAGCGCGGCCAGGCCGCCAAGGCATGCCGCCGCCGCAATCCATTTCTTCATGGTCTTCGCCTCCGCTTGGGGTTCACGGCCCCATGCTGCCGCAACGGCGCACAAATAAAAAGGGCCGCGTACCCATGAAGGTACGCGGCCCAATTCGTTCGCGTCGCCCGAAGGCGCTGCGGCTTAGAGCGCGTTGTCGACCGCGTTCACACCGGCTTCGGCGGCATTGCCGACGTCGCTGGCGGTGTTGCTGATCGCGTTGCCGGCGGCGTCGAGGCCGTTGCCGGTGCTGTCGAGCGCGCTGTTGGTGGCGTCGGTGGCCTCGGTCGCGGACGCGTTGACGTCGGCTTCCGCCGCGTTTTCGGTCGCGTTGAGGTCGGTGGCGGAGTTGTTGGCTTCGTTGCCCGCGCTGTTGCAGGCGGCGAGGCCGAGAGCCGCGACGGCGGCGATGGTCAGACCGATGTTCTTCATGGCAATTCCCTCCAGGTGGAGAAGCTGTTGTTACGCTGGGCGAGGTACCGAGGAGTGCGAGCTCCGCGGCGATCCAGCGATTGGGGATGTACCCGAGCCATTCCGCTATGTCTACCTTTCTGGTAGGCAATTGCGACGAAACGAAAAATCGGCTCTTTTCAGGATCAAGGCCCGCACAGGCAACGGCGCCCTTGACCCACATATAAAGATATCTTTATATCCTTAAATATGTCGGCCGTATCCGAAATCTTCCAGTCTCTCGCCGATCCGACGCGGCTGCGCATCCTTGCGCTGCTCCGCGCCATGGAGCTTTCGGTGGGCGAGCTTGCGCAGGTGCTCGGGCAAAGCCAGCCCCGGGTCTCCCGCCATGTCAAGATCCTGATCGATGCCGGCCTTGCCGAGCGCCGCAAGGAAGGCAGCTGGGTGTTCCTGAGCCTGGGCGATTCCGCCCGCGTCGATCCGCTCTTCGCAACCCTGGACGCCTGGGCCGACAAGGACGGCGCCGATCCCGCCCTTGCCGCCGATGCCGCCCGCCTCGCCGCCGTCCGCGCCGAGCGCGCCGCCGCCGCCGAACGCTGGTTCGCGGCCCACGCCAAGGACTGGGACGAGCTCCGATCCCTCCACATCGCCGAATCGCAGGTCGAAGCGGCCATCGCCCGGGCGCTTGAAGGCGCGCCCGTCGGCCGCCTG
>DASVUV010000071.1:0-53703 GCA_036386875.1 Allosphingosinicella sp. | reverse complement strand
CGTCTTGTGGGCAAACAGCTTCAACCTTTCCGAGATTGTGTTGGCTCAGCAGGGGCACGTCCTGTTTGGCTGGTTCAATGGCTTCGGCTTCAATCCTTTGCTGTTCCCGATGGCGATCGTGTTCCTGATCAGCTCGATGGCCGAGACATTTCGAACCCCCTTCGACTTGACGGAGGCGGAAAGCGAGCTCGTCGCGGGTTTCCAGACCGAATATAGCTCGATGAGCTTCGCGCTGTTCTGGCTCGGCGAATATGCGAACGTGCTGCTGATGTGCGCGCTGAACGCATTGCTGTTCTGGGGCGGTTGGCTGCCGCCGCTCAATGTCGATCTGATCCCGTGGTTCGATATTCCCGGGATCATCTGGCTGTTCGCCAAGATGCTGTTCTTCTTCTTCCTGTTCAGCTGGGTGAAGGCGACGGTGCCGCGCTATCGCTACGACCAGCTGATGCGGCTCGGGTGGAAGGTATTCCTGCCGTTGTCGTTGTTCTGGGTCTTCTTGGTATCGGGCGTGCTGATGTTCATGCGCGTGGGAATTGGTCAATGAGCGTCGCGCACATCATCAAGTCGTTCACCCTTTGGGAATTCCTGAAGGCGCACGCGCTGACGCTGAAGTATTTCTTCAAGCCCAAGGCCACGATAAACTATCCGTACGAGAAGACGCCCCAGAGCCCGCGCTTCCGCGGCGAGCACGCGCTGCGCCGCTATCCCAATGGCGAGGAGCGCTGCATCGCGTGCAAGCTGTGCGAGGCGGTGTGTCCGGCGCTGGCGATCACGATCGAGGCCGAGCCGCGCGAGGACGGCAGCCGCCGCACCACGCGCTACGACATCGACATGACCAAATGCATCTATTGCGGCCTCTGCCAGGAAGCCTGCCCGGTGGACGCGATCGTCGAGGGCCCGAACTTCGAATTCTCCGTCGAGACCCGCGAGGAGCTGCTCTACGACAAGGCCAAGCTCCTCGAGAACGGCGACAAGTGGGAGCGGGCGATTGCCGCGAACCTTGCCGCCGATGCCCCCTACCGCTAATCCGCCCCGCGAATCCTAAAGGTCCCCAGCGCCCGTGATCCAGGCCGTCGCCTTCTACCTGTTCGCCACCCTCGTCATCGCCAGCGGCGTGATGACGATCCTGGCGCGCAACCCGGTCCATTCGGTGCTGTGGCTGATCCTTGCTTTCTTCAATGCGGCGGGCCTGTTCCTGATCCTCGGCGCCGAGTTCATCGCGATGTTGCTTGTCATCGTCTACGTCGGCGCCGTCGCGGTGCTGTTCCTGTTCGTGGTGATGATGCTCGACGTCGATTTCGCCGAGCTTCGCGCCGGCGTCGCGAAGTACTGGCCGTTCGCCACCATTCTCGCCATCGTTCTCCTCGCCGAGATCGCCTTCGCGCTTGCCGCCTGGAAATCGGGCACGATCGCCGGCGCCCGCGCCGCCCCGGTGACTGCCGACGTGCCGAACATCGAGGCGCTCGGCAGGGTGCTCTACACCCGCTACCTCTACATCTTCGAAGCTGCGGGCCTGGTGCTGCTGGTGGCGATGATCGGCGCGATCGTGCTCACCCACCGCACCCGCAGCGGCCTTCGCCCGCAGAACGTCTCGAACCAGATCCGCCGCCGGCCGGAGGATGCGGTCGTCAACCGGCAGCCCGGCGTGGGTGAAGGGGTGGAGCTATGATCGGGCGCTTTTGTAAGGGATGCCGATCATGATCGGCCTGGGCCACTATCTCTCCGTCGGCGCGGTGCTGTTCGTGCTCGGCGTGTTCGGCATCTTTCTGAACCGCAAGAACGTCATCGTCATCCTGATGGCGATCGAGCTCATCCTGCTCGCGGTGAACATCAACCTTGTCGCTTTTTCGGTGTTCTTGGGCGACATGGTCGGCCAGATCTTCGCGATGTTCGTGCTGACAGTCGCGGCGGGCGAGGCGGCGATCGGCCTTGCAATCCTGGTCATCTACTTCCGCGGCCGCGGCACCATCGCGGTCGACGACATCAACCAGATGAAGGGCTGACGCACCCGTGATCCAGCTCATCGTCTTCCTGCCGTTGCTCGCCGCGCTCGTCGCCGGGCTCGGCAACCGCATGATCGGCAACGCCGCCGCAAAAGCCGTGACCACCGCGGCGCTTTTCGCCTCCTGCGCTTTGTCGTGGCCGATCTTCCTCGGCTTCATCGCGGGAACGGCTGAAGCTGGCGTTCACCCGGTGCTCGCCTGGATTCATTCGGGCGACCTCAACGTCGACTGGTCGCTGCGCGTCGATGCGCTGACCTCCGTGATGCTGGTCGTGATCACCACCGTGTCCGCCGTCGTCCACCTCTACAGCTGGGGCTATATGGCGGAGGACCCGTCGCAGCCCCGCTTCTTCGCCTATCTGTCGCTGTTCACCTTTGCGATGCTGATGCTGGTGACCGCCGACAACCTCGTCCAGATGTTCTTCGGCTGGGAGGGGGTGGGGCTCGCTTCCTACCTGCTGATCGGCTTCTGGTATCACAAGCCTTCCGCCAACGCGGCGGCGATGAAGGCGTTCGTGGTCAACCGCGTCGGCGATTTCGGCTTCAGCCTCGGCATCTTCGCCACCTTCCTGGTGTTCGGCACCGTTTCCATCCCCGAAATCCTCGCCGCGGCACCGTCCATGGCGGGGTCCTCGATCGGCTTCCTCGGCGGCCGCTTCGATACGATGACGGTGATCTGCATCCTGCTGTTCATCGGCGCGATGGGCAAATCGGCGCAGCTCGGCCTCCACACCTGGCTTCCCGACGCGATGGAAGGCCCGACGCCGGTTTCCGCCCTGATCCACGCCGCGACGATGGTCACCGCGGGCGTGTTCATGGTCTGCCGCCTGTCGCCGATGTTCGAGACCAGCGACACGGCGCTCACCCTCGTCACCTTCGTCGGCGCGGCCACAGCGATCTTCGCCGCCACCGTTGGCACCGTGCAGAACGACATCAAGCGAGTGATCGCCTATTCGACCTGTTCTCAATTGGGCTACATGTTCTTCGCCGCCGGCGTCGGCGCCTACGGCGCGGCGATGTTCCACCTCTTCACCCATGCCTTCTTCAAGGCGCTCCTCTTCCTCGGCGCCGGCTCCGTGATCCATGCCATGCACCACGAACAGGACATGCGCTTCTACGGTGGCCTCAGGAAACACATCCCGCTGACCTTCTGGGCGATGCTGCTCGGCACGCTTGCGATCACCGGCGTCGGCATTATCCAGGTTGCCGGCCTGCCGAGCTTCGGCTTCGCCGGCTTCTTCTCCAAGGACGCGATCATCGAGAGCGCCTTTGCCTCGGGCAGCACCGCCGGCCGCTTCGCCTTCGGCATCGGCATCCTCGCGGCCTTGCTGACCAGCTTTTACTCCTGGCGGCTCGTCTTCCTCACCTTCTTCGGCAAGCCTCGCTGGGTACAGTCGGAGCATATCCAGCACGCGCTTCACGATCACGGTGCCCATGCTCACGAGAACGATCCCGCCGCCGAGGATGCCGGCCATGACACCCGCCCGCACGAAGCCTCCGCGCAGGACGTGAAGGAAGGCACCGGGGGCTACCACCCGGACGAGAGCCCGTGGACCATGCTTGTGCCGCTCGCAGTGCTGTCGCTCGGCGCGGTGTTCGCCGGCATCGTCTTCCACGAGCCGTTCATTGGCGCAGAACATGGCGCGGAGTTCTGGGGCGGAAGCATCCACTTCGACGCTCACCTGATGCACGAGCTTCACGGCGTTCCGCTCTGGGTGAAGCTTGCCCCCGCGATCGTGATGATCACCGGCTTCCTGATCGCTTTCTGGGCCTATATCCGGAACACCAGCCTGCCCGCGCGCTTCACCGCGCAGTGGGGCGTGCTGTATCGTTTCCTCTACAACAAATGGTTCTTCGACGAAGTGTACAACGTCATCTTCGTCCGCCCCTCGCTCGCCCTCGGCCGCTTCTTTTGGAAGCGCGGCGATGAGAAAACCATCAACCGCTTCGGCCCCGACGGCGCCGCGGCGCTTGCCCGCGGCGGCAATCTGGTCACCGCGCGGCTTCAGTCGGGCTTTCTCTACACCTACGCGCTGGTGATGCTCCTCGGTCTCGCCGCCGCCGCGACCTGGGCAATGGCGCGATGAACCAGTTGAGCTTTCCGATCCTGTCGCTGATGCTGGCCATCCCGATGGTCGCGGCCGTCGGCTGCCTGTTCGTTGACGCGCCCCGCGCCCGCTGGATCGCGCTCGGCGCGACGCTGGCCGATCTGGCGCTCGGCATCGTCCTTTGGGCCAGCTTCGACATCGGCGGCGCCCAATGGCAGTTCACCGAATATGCGCCGGTCTTCGGCCGCTACTTCGCCTGGGCGCTCGGCATCGACGGCATCGCGCTGATGCTGCTCATGCTGTCGGTATTCCTGATGCCGATCTGCATCCTGGCAAGCTGGACGTCCGTCACCAAGCGCGTGCCGGAATACATGGCGGCCTTCCTGCTGATGGAAACCATGATGCTCGGCGTCTTCATGGCGCAGGACATCTTCCTGTTCTACATCTTCTTCGAAGCCGGCCTGATCCCGATGTTCCTGATCATCGGCATCTGGGGCGGCGCAGAGCGGATCTACGCGTCGTACAAGTTCTTCCTCTACACCCTGCTCGGCTCGGTGCTGATGCTGGTTGCGATGCTGTGGATGGTGAACCAGGCGGGGACGACGTCCATCCCCGCGCTGATGGCGCACGATTTCCCCGCCCGCGCGCAGACCTGGCTGTGGCTCGCCTTTTTCGCCTCGTTTGCGGTGAAGATGCCGATGTGGCCGGTCCACACCTGGCTTCCCGACGCCCACGTCCAGGCGCCGACCGCGGGCTCGGTGATCCTCGCCGGCGTGCTCCTCAAGCTCGGCGGCTACGGCTTCGTGCGCTTCTCGCTGCCGATGTTTCCCGAAGCTTCGTCGCAGCTCGTCTGGGTGATCTTCGGCCTCAGTTGCATCGCAATCGTCTACACTTCGCTGGTCGCCCTGGTGCAGCGGGACATGAAGAAGCTGATCGCTTATTCGTCCGTCGCCCACATGGCGTTCGTCACCATCGGCATCTTCGCGTTCAACCAGCAGGGCATCGAAGGCGCGCTGATCGTGATGCTCAGCCACGGCCTCGTCTCGGGCGCTCTCTTCCTGTGCGTCGGCGTGATCTACGACCGCCTCCACACCCGCGAGATCGACCGTTACGGCGGCCTGGCCAACAACATGCCGGCCTACGCCGTTTTGCTGCTGCTTTTCACCATGGCCTCGATCGGCCTGCCGGGCACCGCCGGATTCGTCGGCGAGTTCCTGGCCCTGGTCGGCGCTTACCAGGCGAACAGCTGGGTCGGCGCGGTGGCGACCACCGGCATCATCCTCGGCGCCGCCTACATGCTCTACCTCTACTGGCGCGTCGCCTACGGCACGAGCCGCAACCCCGACGCGGCGGCCATGCCGGATCTAAACGCGCGGGAAGCCGTGTCACTCGGCGCCATCGCTGCAGTGGTCCTCTGGATGGGCGTTTATCCGGAAAGCTTCCTTGCCCCGATGCGCCAGGACGTCGGACTGCTCCTGCAGCGCGTCCAGCACGCAGCGCCACAAACCGACGGCAAGCTCGTTATGGGCACGCCCAAACCCGCTGAACACCATGCCGGCGACGCAGCGCCTGCGCACCAAGCACCCGAAGAAGGAACGCACTGATGGGCCAGTCGCTCGCACTGACCCTGCCCGAAATCATCCTCACGCTCGGCGCGCTGGCGCTGATGCTGGGCGCCGCCTGGCTGGGCGATCGCAGCGCGCGGCTGCTCACCTGGATCGCGATCGCAGTCTTTGCAGTGGCCGCCGCCTTCGTTCCCGGCGTAAGGGACGCCGGCGGCGTCGCCTTCGACGGCCTGTATGTCGCCGACCGCTTTGCGGCGTTCGCCAAGATCCTCATCTACATCGCCTGCGCCGCATCGCTGGTCGCGGCGAGCGGGTGGTTCAGCCGCGACGAGGATTATCGCGCCGAATATCCAGTGCTGGTCCTGCTCTCCGCGGTCGGCATGGGCATGATGGTTTCCGCCGGCGACCTGCTGACCCTCTACGTCGGCCTGGAGCTGCTCAGCCTGGCCTCCTACGTGCTCGCCTCCTTCCAGCGGAAGGACAACCGCTCCGCCGAAGCCGGCCTCAAATATTTCGTCCTCGGCGCGCTCGCCTCGGGCATCCTGCTCTACGGCGTCTCCCTCCTCTACGGCTTCACCGGCTCCACCTTGTTCGGCGACATCGCAGCCGCCGTCGGCCGCGACGGCGTCTCGAAGGGCGAATTGTTCGGACTGGTGTTCGTCCTCGCCGGCATCGCCTTCAAGGTCTCAGCGGTGCCGTTCCACATGTGGACGCCGGACGTCTACGAAGGTGCGCCGACGCCGGTCACGGCCTATTTCGCCTCGGCGCCAAAGGTCGCCGCCATGGCGCTCCTCACGCGCGTCGCGATCGAGGCGCTTGGCCCGGCAACCTTCGAATGGCGCCAGATCATCATCTTCATGGCGCTTGCTTCCACGATCCTCGGCGGCGTTGCGGCGATCAACCAGCCCAACATCAAGCGCCTGCTCGCCTACAGCTCGATCAACAATGTCGGCTTCGCGCTGATCGGCCTTGCCGCCGCCAGCAAGGAGGGCGTCGCCTCGATCCTCTTCTACATGGCGGTCTACGTCGTGATGACCATCGGCTCGTTCCTGATCGTGCTGCGCATGCGCGACGCCAACGGCAAGGCGGTGGAGACAATCTCCAGTCTCGCCGGCCTGTCCCGCACCCGGCCGATGATGGCCGCGGCGATGGCGATGTTCATGTTCAGCCTCGCTGGCATCCCGCCGCTGTTCGGCTTCTGGCCCAAGTTCCTGGTGTTCAACGCCGCAGTACAGGCAAACCTCACCTGGCTCGCCGCCGTCGGCATCGCCACCTCGGTGATCGGCGCTTATTATTACCTGAAGATCGTCAAGACGATGTACTTCGACGATCCCGCGCCGGCTTTCGCCGAGACAAAGGACGCGCCGCAGTCCGTGCTGATCGCCGCCTGCGCGCTGTTCGTCTCGCCGCTCGGCTATCTCGCAATCCCGCTGCTGGATCCCCTGACCCTCAACGCCGCCGAGTCGCTCTTCTAGGGAAGCTTACCCTCGGCCGCGCTCCGCCGACCTTCTCCAAAGGAGGTGGCGCCGGGCGGGAGCTTCGCATTAGGGTGCCGCGATGCGATCGCTTCTTTCAGCCCTGCTTGCGCTGGCCCTTCTCTTCCTGCCCGCCCCGTCCTGCCAGGCACAGGCGCAGGCGCCGCTGCAGGCGCGAGTTGAGCAAAGGCTTGCCCAAAGCGGCCCCGGCACCCGCTTCGGCCTGGTTGTTGCGACGGAGGACGGAACCGAGATCGTTTCGATCGATCCGGAAGGCCGCTTCATCCCCGCCTCAAACACCAAGCTGCTCACCACCGCGGCGGCCTTTCACACCCTCCGGGGGCTGGAGCAGCCGGACAGCGCCGGCGGCGCCGCGGTGCGGTTGGAGGGCGGCGCGGTTTCGGACGTGGTGCTCGTCGGCAATGGCGATGCGAGGCTGTCCTCAGCGCCGGACTGCGTCTCCGACTGCCTTGCCGCGCTCGCCGATGCAGTGGCCGCACGCACGAAGCGCGTCCGCCATGTGATCGGCGACGACAGCCTCTTCCCCGACCAGCGCTGGAGCCCGGGAATGAGCTGGAACAACATACCCACCCGCTCCGGCACCGGCATTTCGGCGCTTACGCTGGACGATAACGAGCTGGTCGTGGAGGTCGTGCCGGGTGCGCCCGGCCAGCCGCCGCGGCTGGGGCACGCTTCCTACTACACGATCGACAATCGCGCCGTGACCGTGACCGGCGGCGGCACGAACCTGTCGGTGGACCGGATGCCCGGCAGCTTCCTGGTTCGCCTCACCGGGACGATCACTGCAGGAGCCCAGCCGGAGCGGTTGCGGCTCGGCATCGACGATCCCGCACATTATGCCGCCTGGCGTCTGAAGGCGCTCCTGGAAGCGCGCGGCGTCCGCGTTGTCGGCGCCGTGCACGTGCGCCACCGTCCGCTTCGGCCCGACGACGACCCGGCGGTCCGCAACGGCGCCCCGCCGCCGCGTCCACCTCAGGCCGAGCCGCTCGCCCGCCTTGTTCCGCCGCCGCTCGCCGGCGATCTCACCCTGATCAACAAGGTCAGCCAGAACCTTCACGCCGAGCTGCTGTTGCGCCGCGTCGGGCTGGCGGAAGGCACCGGCTCGATCGCCGACGGCGTGGCGGCGGTGAAGCGGATGCTGGCCGAAGCCGGCGCGCCAAAGGAACAGGCCGATCTTTCCGACGGGTCGGGCATGTCGACATACAACCGCTTCTCGCCGCGCGGGATCGTCACGTTCCTAGGGTGGGCGCGCAAGCAGCCCTGGGGCGAGGCTTACCGCGCAACCCTGCCGGTCGGCGGCGTCGACGGCACCCTTGCGCGCCGCTTCAAAGGCACGCCACTCGAGGGGCGCATCTTCGCGAAAACCGGCAGCCTCAACGCGACGAGTGCGCTCTCCGGCTATTTGCTGGCCAAAAGCGGGCGGACTTTGATCTTTTCCGCGTATGCCAACGACATTCCGGAAGGTGCCGCCGCGAGCAAAGCGGTGGACGACGCGCTCCTCGCCATTGCCGCGGAGAATTGAGGCGTGATCATCCGCACGGTTGCCGAGACCCGCTCCACCAACGACGATGTCGCAGCCCTCGCTGCGGCGGGTGAAGCGGAAGGCCTCTGGCTCCGCGCCGAGCGGCAGAGCCGGGGCAGGGGGCGTCAGGGGAGGCCCTGGTCGTCCCCCCCCGGCAATCTCTACGCCAGCACCCTGGTGCGGCTCCGCCCCGGCGATCCGCCGCCGCCCAGCTTAGCCTTGGTGGGCGCGGTGGCATTGCACGACACCGTGTCGCTTTGGGCGCCCGAAGCCGGGGTCCGGATCAAGTGGCCCAACGACCTGCTCGCGAACGGCGCCAAGCTCGCCGGCATCCTGCTCGAGCGGGCAGGGGACGCTGTGGTGATCGGCTTCGGAGTTAACCTCGCGCACCATCCCGACGATCTCGAACGGCCTGCAACCAGCATCGCAACCCTCGCCGGCGCCGCGCCTGAACCGCACGTCTTCCTGGAACAACTCGCGGAAATCTTCGCCCGCGCCCTCGGCACCTGGCGAGGCTCAGGCCTGCGGGCGATCCGTGCGGCCTGGCTGGAGCGCGCGCACCCACCGGGCACGCCGCTTACCACCCCAGAGGGCGCAGGCCTGTTCGACGGCCTCGATCAAGCGGGCGCGCTTCGCCTGCGCCTGCCGCACGGCGAGGTGCGACTGGTTCACGCCGGCGACGTGTTCCTGCTTTAACGGATGCGCGGGCCGCCGAACGGGAGCGGCGGCGGCGGACGCCGGTCGCGGCGCGGCAATTGCGCCTGATAAGCAACTCCGCAATGCTGCACGCAATACGGGAAGCCCGGGTTGGCCTGGGCGCCGCAGAAGTGGAAATCGGGCTCGCCGGGATGGCCGATCGGCCACTTGCAGATCCGCTCGTTGAGATCGAGCAGGCTGGTCTTGTCGGCGATTTCCGGGCTCGGCTTGGCCGGCACCAGGCGGCGCGGCGGAGCCGGCGGAATCGGCGATTGCTGCTCGCCCGGCGCCTGGCGGAGAAAGCCGCCCGGGCCAATGGAACGGATCAACGGCGGCGGCGGCGGGGGCGGCGCTGCGGGAGCGGCGTCCTCTTCGTCGTCCTCGTCCCCTGTCTCGGCCGGCGCTTCCCACGGAGCAACCTCAGGCTCATCGGCGGGCGCGGCCTCGACGACCGGCGCCGGCTCGGGCGCAACCGGCTCTGGCGCAGCGGCGGCAGGCGCGGGCGCCTCCTCTATCGGCGTGGGCGGCGGCGCAACGGCGGCCGCTGGAGCAGGCTCGTTGGCCTTGACCGGCGAGGGACGCGCCTGCAGGCCGAGGCGGTGCGCCTTGCCGATCACCGCGTTGCGCGACACGCCGCCAAGCTCCTCGGCGATCTGGCTTGCGGTATTGCCCTGGGTCCAGAGCTCCTTCAGGCGGTCGATCCGTTCGTCGGTCCAGGACATTTTATTCTTCTTCCTTCACGGCTTGCGGCCCACTGCGTCTGCCTCTAGCGACGGCGCGATGAAAGACCAGCCTTCCAATTGGGTCAGAGCCGAACCTGGCGTGCCGACGATCCGGCGCGTCAACTGGGGCGGGCTCCAGACCCTCTATGTGAAGGAGGTGATGCGTTTCTTCAAGGTCCAGCTTCAGACCGTGTGGGCACCGGCGATCACCACGCTCATGTTTCTGGTCATCTTCACCGTCGCCTTGGGCCGAAGCGGCCGCATGGTGGAGCTCAGCGGCACCAGCTTCCACCTCGCGGATTTCCTGGCGCCCGGCCTCATCATCATGGGCATGATCCAGACCGCGTTCGCCAATTCCAGCTTCTCGCTGCTGGTCGGGAAGCTTCAGGGCAACATCATCGACTATCTGATGCCGCCGCTTTCCACGGCCGAGTTGATGACGGCTCTGGTCGGCGCCGCCGTAACTCGCGCGGCGCTGGTTGGAGTGGCGGTGTTCGTGGCGATGCAGTTCTGGCCCGGGGTCCACGTCATGCCGGTGCATCTCGGCGCGGTGATTTGGTTCGCGCTGATGGGCAGCATCATGCTCTCCATTTTCGGCCTGCTCACCTCGATCTGGGCCGACAAGTTCGACCACGCCGCCGCCGTGACCAACTTCGTCGTCGCGCCATTGTCGCTTCTGTCCGGCACATTCTACTCGATCGAAAGCCTCGCCCCCGCGTTCCAGGCGGTGAGCCACGCCAATCCGTTCTTCTACATCATCTCGGGCTTTCGCTACGGCTTCCTCGGTGCCGCGGATTCCCCGATCCTGTTGGGCGGCTTGCTGCTGCTCGCGATCAACGTCGCGCTCGGCACGCTCTGCTATGTCCTCCTGCGCAAGGGCTGGAAGCTTAAGAGCTGAACGCGGGCTGTCAGGTCTGTTCAGCACCGAAACATTCTTGGCCGTGTAGAACTCCTCATCGCACTGAGAAGGAGTTTATCCCATGCGCAAGTTTCTGATCTCCGCCGTCGCCCTGACCAGCATCGCTCTGTCCGCCGCTCCGGCCGCGGCCCAGTACCGCGGCGGTTACAACAATGGTGGCTACAACAACGGCGGGGCGGGCATCGAGCGCCAGATCGACCAGATCGAACAGCAGATCGACCGTCTGCGTGACCGCGGCCTGATCTCCCGCCAGGAAGCGTTTCGCCTCGATCGCCAGGCCGAGCAGATCGACCGGCTTCACGACCGCTATCGCCGCAACGGCCTCAGCCAGGGTGAGCATCGCGATCTGACCCAGCGCATCCAGAACCTGCGCCAGCGGGTGCAGGCGGAGCGCCAGGAAGGTCGCCGCGACGATCGCCCGAACTACCGCCGCTAAGCCGGCAGGGGCGCGGTGTGTTGACGCCGCGCCCGCCCAATCTCTAGAGGAAAGGCGGCTCTTCCGAGGGCCGCCTTTCGCTATTCAACTACGTTCCAGAGGAGCCCCCCGATGGCCATCACGCCGCTTATGCCCGTTTACCCGCGCTCACCCGTGCGGCCGGTGCGAGGCGAGGGGGTCTATCTCTACGGCGAGGACGGTACGCAATATCTGGATTTCGCGAGCGGCATCGCGGTCAACCTGCTCGGCCACGGCCACCCGCATCTCACCAAGGCGATCCAGGAGCAGGCGGCAACGCTAATCCACGTCTCCAACCTCTACGGCTCGCCGCAGGGCGAGAAGCTGGCGCAGCGGCTGGTCGACAACACCTTCGCCCACACCGTCTTCTTCACCAATTCGGGCGCCGAGGCGGTGGAATGCGCGATCAAGACCGCGCGCCGCTACCACCACCATCACGGCCGGCCTGAAAAGAACGTTCTCCTCACCTTCCGCAACGCCTTTCACGGCCGCACGATGGCGACGATCAGCGCCACCGATCAGGACAAGCTGCGCGACGGCTTCGCGCCGATGCTGCCCGGCTTTCAGGTGCTTGAGTTCGACAATCTCGACGCGGTAAAGGCCGCGATGGCCGACAACGTCGCCGGCATCCTGGTTGAGCCGGTGCAGGGCGAAGGCGGTGTCCGCCCGGCAAGCGCCGAATTCATGCAGGGCCTGCGCGCACTCGCCGACGAGCACGACCTCATGCTGGTTCTTGACGAGGTCCAGTGCGGCGTCGCCCGCACCGGCAAGCTCTACGCCTACGAGCATTACGGCATCGAGCCCGACATCCTCGCCACCGCCAAGGGCATCGGCGGCGGCTTCCCGCTCGGCGCCTGCCTTGCCACCGAGAAAGCGGCCGCCGGCATGGTGGCCGGCACCCACGGCTCCACCTACGGCGGCAACCCGCTCGCCATGGCCGCCGGCCAGGCGGTGCTCGACGTGATTCTCGAACCCGGCTTCCTAGACCACGTCACCCGCACGGGCGAGCGCCTGCGCGGCGCGCTGGAGCAGATGATCCCCAACCACGATCACCTGTTCGAAAGCGTGCGCGGCCTCGGGCTGATGCTCGGCGTCAAGATGAAGACCGACAGCCGCGCTTTCGTCACCTACCTGCGCGACCACGGCATCCTCACAGTCGCGGCCGGCGACAATGTCATGCGGGTGCTGCCGCCGCTGATCATCGAGGACGCGCACGTGACGGAGTTCGTGGAGCGCCTTTCTGAGGCCGCCCGGGCCTACGAGGTTCCTCAGGCGGCGTAACTAAATCCTCCCCCAGCGTAGCTAGGGGAGGGGGACCGCACGCAGTGCGGTGGAGGGGCCGAGCGAAGCGAGGAAGCACACCTCCGCTTCGCCCGTGCGGCTGCTACGCAACCGGTTCCGGCTCTCGGCATGCCGCCGGCATGCCGACCCGCCTACACCCCCTCCACCACTCGCTAACGCGAGCGGTCCCCGTCCCCGAGACAAGCTCGGGAAGGATTAAGGACGCTTGAACCTCACTGCTGCCCTCGCCACATCGCCCCCATGACGTCTCCCCAGCCACAGACGGCGGCACAGGCCGCCAATCTCGACGAAGCGATCGGCTTCACCATCCCGGCCCGCAACGCTCGAGGGCGGATCGTGCGCCTTGGCCCGGTGCTCGATCTGATCCTCTCAGCCCACGATTATCCCGCGCCGATCGCCCGCACGCTTTCGGAAGCCCTGGTGCTCACCGCCCTGCTCGGCTCATTGCTCAAGGAGGAAGCGGGCCAGCTCACCATTCAGGCGCAGACCGAAAGCGGAATCATCGACCTCCTGGTGTGCGATTACCGAGCGGGCGAGCTGCGCGGCTATGTGCGCTTCGACAAGGAGCGGTTGGCGGCTTTGCCCACCCATCGCGATCTCTTCGCCCTGTTCGGCAAGGGCTATCTCGCCATCACCTTCGACCATCCGGAGGCCGAGGAGCGCTACCAAGGCATCGTGCCGCTGGAAGGAAGCTCGCTGGCGGAAGCGGCGCAGAATTACTTCGTCCAGTCGGAGCAGCTGCCAAGCGTGGTGCGCCTTGCGGTGGACGACACCGGCCATGTCGCCGGCGGCATTCTCGTCCAGCATCTCCCCGAAGGCGAGGAGGGGCGGGACCGTCTCCACACCCGGCTCGATGATCCCGAATGGGAGCATGTCCAGATTCTCGCCCAGACCATCAAGAGCCACGAACTGACCGATCCCGAGCTGCCGCTGGAGGGCGCCTTGTGGCGCCTGTTTCATGAGGAGGAAACCCGGGTGCTCAGCACCCTCACGCTCGTCAAGGGCTGCCGCTGCAATGCCGACTATATCCGCTCGGTGATCTCCCGATTCCCGCCTGAGGAGCGGGCCGACATGGCCGACGAACACGGTTTCATCAGCGTCGACTGCGAATTCTGTTCGCGCGTTTTCCCGTTGTCGGTCAACGACTTCGACGGCTGACCCGGCGCGCCTCTTTTTCGCCCCGCTTTTTCGTTATTAGTCCTCCGTGTTCGAAGCAGATTCCAAGCGGCGCCGGGGGGCGCTTATGTTGGCCGGGATGGCCCTTCTGGCAGTTCCGGCCGCCGCCGCCGCGCCTTCCGGCGTGGCCGCCCTTGGCAAGCTCCAGAAGGGCAGATGGCAGGTGCGCGAACTGGACGGCGCGGTGTCGCCGGCCAACATCTGCCTCGGCGATCCGGAGCAGCTCGTTCGCTTCGCGCACCGGGCAGGACCGAGCTGCGAGCTCGAGATTCTCCACAACGGTGCGGCGGCCGCAACCGTTCAATATCGCTGCGGCGCGAGGGGTTTCGGCTACAGCGCCGTGCGGGTGGAGACGCCGCGCTCCGTTCGGATCGACACCCAGGGTTTCGCCAACGGCGGGCCCTTTTCCTACAAGCTGGAAGCGCGTCGCCTCGGCGCATGCTGACGCTCCCTTCCCCAGCCCGTTAAGCCTTTGTTTACCCTGTTTGCCGTAGAAAGTGGGTGTGTCGACGATGGGCACGCTTTCCTCCCCTAGCAGGCTGCAAAGCCTAACTGGGCCGCCCCTTACCGGGCGGCCCGTTTCTTTGGTGCGGGAGTGCTGGGCAGATAGGCCGGCGGCCGCTAAAGCCGCCCGCACCCAACCCCCTCAAGCAGCTGGCATCCAATGACCGACCCCCGCACCCCCTCGCTCGCCGTTGTTCTGGTCTCGGGCGGGCTCGACTCCATGGTCGCGGCCGGCCGGGCGCGGGAGGAGGGGTTCGGCGTGCTCGCGCTCACCGTCGATTACGGCCAGCGCCACCGCGTCGAGCTGGAGGCGGCGGCCCGGGTGGCAACGGCGGTCGGCGCGGTCCGGCACATCGTTTTGCCGCTCGATCTCACCGCCTTCGGGGGTTCGGCCCTGACCGACGACATCGACGTGCCCAAGGACGGCGTCGGCGACGACATACCCGTCACCTACGTTCCCGCCCGCAACACCATCTTCCTGTCGCTTGCGCTTGGCTGGGCGGAGGCGGCCGGCGCGCGCGACCTCTTTATCGGCGTCAACGCCCTCGATTATTCCGGCTATCCCGATTGCCGGCCGGAGTTCGTGGCCGCGTTCGAGAACCTGGCGGCGCTCGGCACCAAGGCCGGCGCGGAAGGGCAGGGGTTTCGGATCCACGCGCCGCTCCAGCACATGACCAAGGCCGACATCGCGCGGGAAGCCGCCCGGCTCGGGCTCAATGCCGGGATGAGCTGGTCCTGCTACGATCCCACCCCGGCGGGCGAGCATTGCGGCCTGTGCGACAGCTGCCGCCTGCGCGCCCGCGGCTTCGAGGAAGCCGGCCTGCCCGATCCCACCGTCTACGCCGCGCCGCAATGAGCTACGCCGTCAAGGAGGTGTTCCTCACCCTGCAGGGGGAGGGGATGCAGGCGGGCCGCCGCGCCGTCTTTCTGCGCTTCGCGGGCTGCAATCTTTGGTCGGGACGCGAAGCTGACAGGGCTACCGCGCAATGCACCTTCTGCGACACCGATTTCGTCGGGGTGAATGGCGAGAATGGCGGCCGGTACGAAGCGGAAGCCCTTGCCGCCCGTGTGTTGGCGCTATGGGGGGAGGGGGAGCGCCCGCTGGTCGTAGCGACCGGCGGCGAGCCCATGCTGCAGCTCGACGAGCCGCTGATCGCCGCACTTCACGGCGCCGGCTTCGAAGTGGCGATGGAAACCAACGGCACCTTGCCCGCGGCGCCGGGGATCGACTGGATCTGCGTCAGCCCAAAGGCGGGAACGCACATCGTGCAGCGCTCGGGCAACGAGCTCAAGCTGGTGTGGCCGCAGCGGGGCATCGATCCCGCCGAGATGCTCGGCTGGGGGTTCGACCACTTCCTGATCCAGCCGCTCGACTGCGCCGACGCCGGAGCCGCTCAGGCCGCGGCGATCGACTATGTAATGCGGAATCCGCGCTGGCGGCTCAGCCTCCAGACCCACAAGCTGCTTGGACTGCCCTGAGGGTCAGTGGGCGCTCAGGATTTGGCGCGCGGGCGGCACTTCTTGTTGAGCTGGCCCTTTTTGTCCCAGCAGTTATCGGGGATGCGCGGAAGCGTCGGAACGGCGATCGCGTAAGGATTGAAGGCGTAGCCGGGCTCCCCCTGGTAGACGAGGCTGTTGCGCAACTCGCGCGTGCGCTTCTGGGCGAGGTCGTTCAGGCCGCCCTTGGGCGCCTGCAGCGCCGCCTTGGAGATGTTGCTTGCGACCTGGCAGAAGCCGAGCTGCGCCTGCAGCGATGCGAAATTGTTGTAGGTGATCGTTGAATAATCGTCGAACGCCTTCACGCCCTTCACCGGGCCGTAGACGCGTTTGAAATAGCCGTTCAGCGTCGTGTAGGCCGAAGCCAACTCGCCGGAATGGTGGGCAAGGATGCCGTTGTAATTGGGAACGGTGCGAAGCCACGGCGCGAACTGGCATTGCAGCGCCGCGACGTTGAGGCCGGAGCGCAGGTTCCAAAGCAAATGCGCGCGATATTCGGCCGGGGTCGCGCCCGGGATCGGCACGCCGACCAGCGGATCGCTGCCGTCGATCGGCGCGGCCTTGAAGTTCGGGTCGGTGAAAAAAAGCTGCGCGGAGGCAGCGGAAGGCGCCGCAAAAGCCGTCGCGGCCAAAGCCGCCAGGATGCCGAACCTTTTAGCCGTCATGCAAAAATACCTCCACGCACACGCAAATTTACCCGGTCCCGCGCGCCGGCGTCCAGCCGCTACCGGCGTTGCCGCCGCGACGCGGGCACGTTCCAGCCTCTAAAGTGCTGACGGGCATAAGAAAAGGCCGCCCGGTCGCCCGGACGGCCTTTCTTTGGCTGAGCTTTCGCCCGCCGGGAGATTACATCCCGGTGGTGTTGCCGGTGCCGGTGCCGGTGCCGGTGGTGTTCATGTCCGTGCCGGTGGTGCCGGTGGTGTTCATGTCCGTGCCGGTGGTGCCGGTCGTGTTCATGTCCGTGCCCATGGAGCCGGACGTGTTCATGCCGGCTTCCATGCCGAGGTTGCCGCTGCCGTTCATGGCATCAACAGCGCTGTTGTCCGTGGCCATCAGGCCATCGTCCACCACGTTGCCGGCCATGTTGTTCGCCGAGGCATCCTCGCCGCCGCCACAGGCGGAAACCAGAAGGGCCGCGCCGGCGATCATCGAACCGAGCATTGCTTTTTTGAAGAGGTCACGCATTTCCGAAAAACTCCCTAGTTGACGATTTGGCCGGGTTCGCCCGCTTTTCGCCAAATCAGCTTCACACAATAAACATAAAGGGGGTGGCCCTCAAGCCTTCCTGGCCGCCCTCCGTCAGGAGGCCGGAAAAAGGAAGGTTATCCCTCGCGCGATCCCGGTTGCCGCCAGGGCAATCGGGGACGCGGTGGCTGCAAAGCCTACACGGCGTCTCCGCGAAGGGACGCCAGGAAACGGCATAGCCCCCCGTTCAGCACCGAATCGAAACGGTCGAGGCTCACGGCCGCGCCCATCTCCTCGAGGCTGGTCACCGGGAACTCGGCGATGCCGCAGGGAACTATGCCTGAGAAGTGGGAAAGTTCCGGTTCGAGGTTCACCGCGAAGCCGTGCAGCGTCACCCAGCGCCGCACCCGAACGCCGATCGCCCCCACCTTGGCTTCGCCCCGCGGGCCGTCCGCCCAGATGCCGATCCGCCCCTCCGCCCGCCGTGCCGCTACGCCGAGTTCGGCAAGCGTGTCGATCACCCACCCCTCGAGCGAGTGCACGAACCGCCGCACGTCCCGGCCGCGTTTGTCGAGGTCCAGCAGCACATAGCCGACCCGCTGCCCCGGCCCATGATAGGTGTAGCGCCCGCCGCGCCCCGCCTCGTAAACCGGAAAGCCGTGCGGATTGAACAGCTCCGCCGGATCGGCACTCGTCCCCGCGGTGAACAAGGGCGGATGCTCAACCAGCCAGACGAGCTCGCGCGCCGCCCCTTCCCGGATCGCCGCGGCCCGCGCCTCCATCTCCGCAAGCGCAACCGGATACGGCACCGGCCCCTCGCTCACCCGCCATTCGATGTCGGCCGCAGCGGCGGGATCGGCATCGGCGTCGGCAACGCCCTGCGCCTTGCTTGGGGCAAATTCGTTCACGCCCCGCGCTCTGCGCCTCGCGGCGGCCGCGTCAAGCCTTTGCGTCGCCTCCGCGCTTCGCTATGCGGACACCGACACCAACGAACAGGGGCACGAGATGCGCTTTTCCTACACCGCCGTTTGGGAAGACACGGTGCGCCTGATCCGCGCCCACGGCTCGCTCGCCGCAGCGCTGGCCGGCGTGTTCCTGCTCCTCCCAGGGCTGCTCTTCGGCCACTTCCTGCCGATTCCGACGACCAGCGAGCCGGCCGACCTGGTGCCCATGATGATGGAGCACTATCGGGCAAACGCCCACTGGATGCTGCTGAGCGGCATTGTCACAATGGCCGGTACGCTCGCCATCCTGCTGCTTGTCTTTCGGCCCAGCATGGCCGTGGGCGGCGCCATCGCAGCGTCGCTCGCCATCCTGCCCTTTTACTTTATCGCGAATTTGTTGACGAGCATTGCGCTGGCCATCGGCTTCGTGCTCCTCTTTGTCCCCGGTCTCTACCTGCTGGGACGGCTTGTGCCGCTCCCCGCCTTGATGGTGGCCGAGAACCGGAAGAACCCGATCGACGCGATCCGCGGCACTTGGGCGCTGACCAAAGGCCATGGTTGGGCGGTGCTTGGCCTGTTCCTGCTCGTCTTCCTAGCCGGCTTTATCCTGACCGCGGTGGTAGGGGGGATCATCAACGCGATCCTGCATCTGGCGCTGCCCGACCACCTTGCCGCCTTTTTGAGCCTGTTCGTGTCGAGCCTGCTCAGCACGATCCTGCAGATCGTCGCAATCTTCCTGTACGCGGCAATCTACCGGGCGCTGTCGGCGCGCGCGGAGGGCGTGGGCGCCGCCGCGGATGTGCCGGTGAAGCGCGGCCCGGCCCGGATTACGGGCACAAGCGGCGAAGGCGGCGACTCGGCTTCCTGAGCGCAGGGACGGGCGGACAGGCTTAGCCGCCGATTGCCGGAATTTGAGGCGCAGTGTCGGGCGGCAGCACGCCGGCGAGGCGCGGATCGGGAAAGCTTTCAAACGCCCGCCTGTACGCCCTGAAGCCTGCCTTCAAATAGGACGGCAAAGCGGCCGGATGGTCCAGGCTGCAGGTGTTGACGTGGACCCGCGCGACCCCGGGCCGCCAGGCGAGCGCCATCGACTGCGCGAACAGCCACGTGCCATGTCCCTTGCCGGCAAGCTCCGGCACCAGTCCGAGAAACCGGATCAGGCATTGGCCCGATGTACGGAAATCGAGCTCCAGCATGCCGACCTCGATGCCGTGCCGGTCGCTTACGGCATGCACCTCCGCCATCTCCGCCAACAGCCGGGCATCGTCCATCAGAAGCCGCGAATACCACAGCCACGGTGCCCCGACCCGGCGGAACAAGGTGCGGTATTTGGCGGGATCGGGCGTCTTCCACCGCTCGAGGCGCAGCGGCGAGGCGGGCAGGGGGCGCAAGGGCGGGCGCCCCGTCATCTCCAGAAAGGTGACAACGGCGCCGACATGGCCTTCGGGAATGTCGAGGAGGGGCATGGCTGCGGAATGGCGGAGGGGTGCCGGGGATGCAAGCCGGGGCGGCGAAGGTGTTGCTTCGGAGCAAACGGTTGAGCGGCCGGAATTGGCTGCAAGCGAGCCGGCGTGGTGACCTGCCGCGCGCGGCGCGTTATGGCGGCGGGGATGCACCAACGTCTCCCGCAACCCGCCGCGCCTTTCACCGTGGCGGCCTTGTACCGTTTCACCCGCTTCGAAGATTGCCGGAGCCTGATTGCGCCGCTCGAGAGCCTGTGTCGCGAGCAGGGGGTCCGCGGCACCCTTTTGCTTGCGCCTGAGGGCATCAACGGCACGGTCGCCGGATCGGGCGAAGCGATATCCGCCGTGCTGGAGCACATCCGCGCGCTGCCCGGCTGCTCCGGCCTGGACGTCAAGCTGTCGGCCGCGGCCGCTATGCCCTTTCACCGGATGAAAGTGCGCGCAAAACGCGAGATCGTGACGATGGGCGAGCCCGGGATCGATCCCCTCCGCAGTGCCGGGGCGTACGTCGAGCCGCAGCATTGGAATGCGCTGATCTCCGACCCCGAGACGATCGTCATCGACACGCGGAACGGCTACGAAGTGTCGGTCGGCAGCTTCGCCGGTGCGATCGATCCCGAGACCGCCAGTTTCCGCGACTTCCCCGCCTGGTTCCGCGGCGCCCGCGAGGCGCTGCTCGGCCGGGGCAGGCAGCCAAAGGTGGCGATGTTCTGCACCGGCGGCATCCGCTGCGAGAAATCGACCGCTTTCCTCAAGGGTGAGGGCGTCGAAGAAGTGTACCATCTGAAAGGCGGCATCCTCAAATATCTGGAAACCGTGCCGGAGGACGAAAGCCTGTGGCGTGGAGAATGCTTCGTGTTCGACGAGCGGGTGACGGTCGGCCACGCACTTGCCCCCGGCACGCATGAATTGTGCCGTGCCTGCCGCCGCCCGGTGAGCTCGGAAGGCCGCGCCTCCCCGCTCTTCGAGGAGGGCGCAAGCTGCGCCGCCTGCCACGGGGAGCGGACGGAGGACGATCGCGCATCGTATCGCGAACGACACCGCCAGGAGGCGCTGGCCGCCGCGCGGGGAACGGCGCATGTCGGCGCGGTTCAGGCGAAGCGGCGGGGCAACGACCCTGGCTGATCCGATCCTCTACAGCTTCCGCCGCTGCCCATATGCGATTCGGGCAAGGCTTGCCCTGGCGGTAAGCGGCACAGCTTGCGAACTGCGCGAAGTGACGCTGCGCGACAAGCCGGCCGCGATGCTGGACGCCTCGCCCAAGGGCACGGTCCCCGTGCTCGTCCTGCCGGACGGCCGTGTACTCGACGAGAGTTTGGACATCATGCGCTGGGCACTCACCCGCAACGACCCGGAGGGCTGGCTGGAGCGGGGCGACGATGCGCTGATCGCCGCCAATGACGGGCCGTTCAAGCACGATCTCGATCGGTACAAATATCCGGAGAAGCACGGCGCAGATCGACTGGTTCATCGCGAACGCCCATTGGCGTTCCTGAGCGAGCTTGAAGCCCGGCTCTCCGGCGTCAATCAGCTCGCCGGCTTAAACCGTGGCCTCGCCGATGTGGCGATCATGCCCTTCGTTCGGCAATTCGCCGCTGTGGATCAAGGGTGGTTTGACCTGCAGCCGATGCCGCACCTGCAGGCGTGGCTTGCCGCCCACCTCCGGTCCGATCTTTTCACCGCGGTTATGGCGAAGGTGAAGCCCTGGTCGCCAGGCGATCCGCCCATCGTCTTTCCGACGGGCGGTTAGCAAGGAGCGCCGTCACGCGCCATGGCGCTCCGGCGGCTCAGAAGACGCGGAAGCCTTTTTCCAGCGCAAAGGTCACCAGCTCGTTCTCGCTGAGGATCTGGGTGCCGACGACATATTGCCCGCGAAACTCAGCGCCCTCGATCACCCGGTGGTAAACCGGGCGGTGAGTCTTGCGCATGTGCTGCGCCGCCTCGGCCGCAAGGCCCGGGCTGACGGAGGGTACATAGGGCTTTGGAAGGTGCGAGCTCGTCACCGGCCGCACCGCCGCCGCGGAGCCTGTTTCTTTCCGCCAGCGGGTGACGACCTTTTCGCCGACGCCGTATTTTTCGGCGAGCTGGCGGTTGGTCTTCTGCCGTGCATGCTCGGCAAAGTCGGCGGGAGAGGTCAGAACAGGCATGGGCATCGATCCGGACAAGAGTGACGCGCGGCTGGCGCGGGGACAAAAAAGCGGCGGGTGCGCGATGCACCCGCCGCATCATTTATTCAGCTGGCGATCAGGCGCTCTGCAGATTGACGGCGCTGGTCTTGCCGCGCTTGTCGTTCTCGAGCTCGTAGGAAACGCGCTGCTCCTTTTCGAGCGAGTTCATGCCGGCCGCTTCCACGGCGCTGATGTGAACAAACGCGTCCGGGCCGCCGGCTTCATTGGTGATGAAGCCATAACCCTTGGCATTGTCGAAAAACTTTACGGTGCCGGTCGGCATAATATATTCCTTAGATTCGGGAGCCGGAAGGCGCCTCAGTGGCTCTGGGCCGTGAAATGACGGGCAACGCGACCGCGAAACGGCGTGTTGCCCCCATGTGTGCGACTTCAGCACGGCTGATATGGGATCTTTCGCGCGAATTAACAGGGTGGCCGCACGGCGGCGGCAGCCTGGCCCCGCGGAAGATCAAGGTTCGGCGTTCGGTTCCCCTTGGCCCAGCGTCTTTTTATCCGCCTTGGCCTGGACCTTTTTGGCGGACTCGGCTGCCTTGCTTCTTTCGCGCTCGCGGCGCTCGAAGTCGTAATTGGGTTTGCGTGGCGTGACGGTCGCTCCGATTTTCTGATTTGAACACCCTGTACCCAAGGTCTTGCCGATCAGCCACCGATCATTTCTTTTTACCGGCTTTTCGCGGCCGGGCACGCCGGCTCGCCGCGCTTGCGGAATTGATTACATCCTCATCGGCGAGCTTGCGCCAGCGGTCGAAGCGGGCAGGATCAAACGTCCCTTCCGCCAAGGCCGTCTGGATGGCGCATCCCGGCTCGTCGCCATGGGTGCAGTTCGTGAATCGGCACTCAAGCGTGATCGCCACGATGTCGTCGAATACCTCGGCAACGCCCGAGGCCACTTCGGACATCTGAAGCTCGCGCATGCCCGGGGTGTCCACCAGCCAGCCGCCTCCGTCGGGCCCGAAACCAAGCCGGTGCATCTCCCGAACGGTTGTCGTATGAAGGCCTTTCCCGTCATCCTCGCGAACCGCCTGGGTCGCGATGCTGTCCGATCCCTTCATCGTGTTGACCAAGGTGGACTTGCCGACGCCCGACGATCCCACGAGCGCCACGGTATCCCCGATGCCGCAATAGGCCGCCAGCCGCGCGACGCTGTGGGGGTCGCGCCCGTTGACCAGCTCCACCTGCAACTCCGGCTGCAACCCGCGCGCGGTTTCGACGAAGCTTTGCGGATCGGCCGTTAAATCTGCCTTGGTGAGCACGATCACAGGCCGAACGCCCACCTCTCGCGCAACCACAAGGTAGCGCTCGAGCCGCGCCACGTTGAAATCCTGATTGCACGATGTGACGACGAAAAGCGTATCGACGTTTGCGGCAATAAGCTGAAGCCTGCGGTCGTCGCCGGGGGCAGGCCGCTTGAACAGGCTCGTCCGGCCCAGAATGCGCACCAGACTGCGGCTCTCCCGGTCGACCAGCAGCCAGTCCCCCACGGTTGGACGGTCTTCCGGCCCGCCCGGCGAGGCAAGGCTGGACGAGATCGAGTCCTCGATGCCCTCACCCTGAACGGTCACCATGCCGCGGTGAACGGACATCACCCGCACGGGCCGGCAGCCGCGCTCCTCCTCGGCAGTGAGTTGCCTGCTGAAGAACGGCTTCCAGCCGAGCTGGAAAAGAAGTGGGCTGTGGGTCGTCATCAACTTCCAGGGTGAGCGTACGTCTGAGGCCGGGTGGCCGTGATAAAGCTTTAAGCGCGCGGTTGCATCAACCGGTTGCGCTCGCCGGCCTGCGCGTGCTCAGATCATCGCATGGCGCGCAAGCATTCCAAACATGGTCCCTACGAAGATCCGCATGCAAAGGACGAGGCTCCCAAGCCGGTGGTCCTCTGCTGGCTGTGCGGACGGCCCGCCGGCAGCAATATGGTTTTGCATCACCCGGTGCCCAAGAGCCGGGGCGGCACCGACGTGGTCCCCATGCACCCGATCTGCCAGCAAACGCTGATGGCCAATTTCACCACGTCCGAACTGCAACGCCACGGCATGGATGTGGAGGGCCTGCTCGCCAACCCCAACGTTCGCAAGTTCGTCGACTGGGTCGCGAACAAGGACCCGGACTTCACCGCGACCACCACCAAAAAGCAGCGCTGATCGAAGATCGGCTAAACGGGGGAAAATCATGCGCCTATATACGTGCTTTGCAATGGCGGGACTGGCGCTGATTGCCGCGCCGGCCGGTGCCAGGGCTGACAAAACGGGCAACGGTCCAGTGCTTGCCGCGATCCAGGCATTCTCGGACGCGCGCACACGATTCGACTCCGCCGCGCTCGATCGGTTGCTGACATCCGATTACATCGAGGTTTCACCGCGCGGCGAGATCGACCGCCGGCCCGCCGTGCTGGGCTTCTATACGGCGCACAAGGCAAGTCCTGCTCCGCCAATGGTGTACAGTACGGAGGACATACGCCGCTTTGGCGACACGGCGATCGTGATTGGTTCAATCGAATACACGATCGCTGCCCCGAACGGCGAGAAGGCTAAACGAACGGTTCGCGCAACCTATGTCGAACGACGCGTCGGGGGCCGCTGGCTGATCGCGTCGACCCAGTTCACCGGGGTGCCACCAGCGCAGCCGGCGCGCTGATGGCCGGCGGCGAGGATTCGGTACGGATCGCTTCAATGCCGGCCTTGCTGCGGCCCGTCATCGGGCCGAACTCACGGCGCTTGAGCACGGGGCTGGCGCGGGGAAGTCGAAGCGCGGCTCAGGCGGGAGAGGCAGGCGACGGCTCGCTCGTGGGGGATGGAGCCGCCGCCTCCGGCTGGACCAGAAAGACCGCCGGACCCTTACGGGTGCAAAACCCCTGCACTTTCCGATAGTTATAGGAAAGACCGCGCGAATACGGTATTGCCTGGGGCTCGCGGCGGAAGACCTCGGTACTTATCTGGATCAAGTCGTTCCGCTCTCCAGACCCTATTGAGTAGTCCCGTGCCACCCGTCGTTCACATCGTCGAACCTGATGCCCGTCTCGGCGCCGCGCTCGCGGCTCTGCTGCTTCGCCATGGCCACCTTGCCCAGTGTTTCGAGAGCGCGGCGCGGTTGCTTACCGATGCGCGGCTGGAGGAAGGCTGCGTGCTGCTCGACCTGCAGCTGCCGGACATGAGCGGCGACAAGGTGCTGGAAGAGCTTGCGCGGCGCGGCGTCACCCTGCCGGTGCTTGCAATGGCCGAGCCGGGCGACCCGGAGGCCGCGATTCGGGCCATGAAGCTTGGCGCGGTCGATTACCTCGAAAAGCCGGTGGCGGACGAGGACCTGCTCGCCGCGGTGGAGCGGGCCCTCGACCATTGGGCGCATGACGAGGAGCGGCGCCGGGCGCGAACTGACGCGGAGACCAGGCTTGAGCGGTTGAGCCCGCGCGAACGCCAGATTTTGCAGGGGCTGCTCGGCGGCCAGTCCAACAAGGCGATCGCCCGTTCGCTCGGCCTCAGCCCGCGCACGGTGGAAATGCACCGCGCCAACATGATGGACGATCTGGAGCTGTCGAGCCTGCCCGAAGCGCTTCGCCTCGCGATCGATGCCGGGCTGCCGCCGCTTTCGGAAGACGGCAGCGAGGAGGCGCCGCCGCCGGCGTCGCCCCCGGAGATGTCGCGGCCGCTGGTCCGCCGCGCCGGAGAAACGGAGCGTCGGCACGACGAGAAGTTGAAGCTGGTCTTGGAAGCGTCGGGGGACGGCGCCTGGGAATGGATCATCCCAACCAGCGAAGTGCGCCTGTCGACCCGGCTGGTGGAGCGATTCGGCTATACGCCCAAGGAGGCGCCTAGCCGATTCGAGGGCTTGGCCGACTTCATCCATCCGGATGATTGGGATCATTTCCTGGGCGAAATCCAGGGCTACATGGAAGGGCGGATCGACGCATTCGCCTGCGAATTCCGGGTGCGCCGCGCCGACGGGCGCTGGGCGTGGATCTTCGATTTCGGAAGCATTGTCGATCGCGACACCAAAACCGGCGCGCCGCTACGCATGGCCGGTTCGATTTCCGAAATCACCGAGCGCAAGGAGGAAGAGCGGCGCGCGCATCAGGCAAATGAGTTGCTCGAACTCGCTTTGTGGGGCGCGGGCGCGGGCATTTGGGAGTGCGATCTGGAGACACGGATCGTGCGCCTCTGCCGCCGAAGCCGCGAGCTGCTCGGCTTGCCGCTCTCCGGATCCGAATTCATCGCCTGGGAAGATTGGGAAGCCGCCATCCACCCGGACGACCGCAAAGCGACCGCGGCGGCACTCGAAAACGCCATCGCCACCGGCACTCCGGTGGCGGCCGAATATCGAACGCTCCACCCGAACGGCACCACCCGCATGATCCGCGGCATCGGCAAGGTGATCGCCGATTCCGCCGGACGCCCGCGCCGCGTGGTTGGGCTCCACCAGGAGATTGCGCGCGCCGAGGAGAAGCCTGGCTTCAGTCTGCGACGGGCCAATCGCTGAGGCGTCCTAGCGGCCGAGCGGCGTCACGGCTTTGGTTGTGTTGAAATACACCGCGGCGTCGAATTGATCGGCGAGACGCGCTTCGAAATAATGGCTCATCCGCTCGCTGTGCGGCTGGTAGACGACGCCGATCGCCCGCTCCAGCATCGGGCCCTTGAGGTGACGCTGAACGTCCGGCTTGCCGCGCAGCAATAGCGAGAAAGCGGGCAAGCCGATTGTCCGAAACAGCGCGGAGTAGCTGCCTGCCAGCGCCGGCCGCATGTCGTAGACGCGTCCCGGCTGATCCCATTCGGAAGCCGCCAGCACGGTGCCGCCGTGGCTGAAGAAGCCGAGCAGGAACGCGTCATTGCCGTGCCGCTGCCGCATCAACTGCCCCAGGTTGAGCTCGCCGCGGTCGGCGGCAAAGGTGGCGCGCGCGTCGCCGGAATGGGTGTTGTGGCTCCACATCACGACCTTCCCCGCCCGCCCGGAGAGCGACTGAAGGTGCTCGGCGATTTCCTCGACGTTCTGCGCCATCCGCTGGTCGCGAACGTTCCACGCGAGCGAGCCAGCATAGACGGTTCGGAAATATGCTTCCGCCGCCGCCACGGACGCGGCGCTGCGCACTGCAGCGAAGTGCCGCTCCGCGGCCTCCGGCTCGGTAGGACGCGGCTGCTTGCGGATCAGGGCAAGGACCGCTTCCGCCTGGCGCTGGCATGTTCTTCCGCTTCGTGTCGCCTCGCCGTAGGCGTGAGCGCTTCGGCCATGGCGGCGAAAGCAGCGATAGTGCGCCTCGGCCTGCTTCGCCGCGGCGCGATCGGCCCCGCCCAGATAGGCAATGGCCGCATCCGCCGCCCCAAACAGGTCGTAGACGTCCATGCCATACAGGCCGACCCGCTCCGCTGCGGGGCGCGCCATGTTGAGCAAGCGCAGCCGTTCGACGAAGTCGCGGAACTCGGCGTTGCGCCACATCCACCTGGGAAAGCCGGTGAGCCCGCCCATTGCCTGCTCGGCCGAACGGTCGCTGCCGAGGCCGCGGACATAATCGTTGAGCTGGCGGATAGGCGTCCAGTCGCCTTCCACGGCAACGGCGTTGAAGCCATGGTCGCGGACCAGCATCTCGGTGATCCGGCCGCGCTCCCGATAATATTCATGGGTGCCGTGGGTTGATTCGCCGAGCAGCACCCGGCGCGCGCCCGCCGCTGCGGACAGGATTTCGCGGTAATCCTCCGCGCCTCCGGTAATCGGCCGGGCGGCGGCTGCGAGCGATCCGCTGATCTGCTCGGCCGCCCGGCCGGGCCCGGAGGCGGCACCTTGATCGGCGGCGGTGCCCCGCGGCGCGGCGGCACCACCCCCGCAGCCCATGATGAAAGTAAAAAGGAGCGCGACGGCTGTCGCTTTGAAGGTGGGGATCATGGCAGGCTCCTGGCGGCGGGCGCCGGGCCGGCCGCAGGCTTAGGTGTGGAAGAGACCGCCGCTCGATTTCGGCTCTTCACCGTGGATCCGGTCGAGATAAGCGGACGCGAGTTCGTAGTGGGCCTGGACGACGGCCTGGTGCCGGGCCTGCTGCGCCGCCTGGATTTCCGCCTCGGCCCGGCGCTCATAATATTGGATGTCGTCATGGGACATTTTACGTGTGGATACTCCGTCGTAAGTGACCCGGGGAAAACGGATAATCGGCGCGCGGCGTTCCCGAAAAAGCGGCTAACCTGGATCACCCCGCCTCCGGAACGCAAGGCGGGAAACCGCCGCCCCTCGCTTATTCGCGCCGCCCCCGCTAGAGAGCCGCGATGCTGCTCGCCATTGATGCCGGGAATACCAACATCGTCTTCGCCTTGCTTGAAGACGGCGTCATCCGCGCACGCTGGAGGATCGCCACCGATCCCCGCCGCACCGCCGATCAATATGCCGTCTGGCTGCACCAGCTCATCGAACTTGAGGGCCTCCCGAAGGGGGTGGTGGAGGCGGTGATCATCGGCACGGTGGTGCCGCGCGCGACGCACAATCTGACGGTGCTTGCCCAGAAGTATTTCAAAGTCGAACCGCTGGTTGCGGGTAGTGCGGAGGCGGACTGGGGTATCGCCATGGATGTCGCCGAGCCGCGCAGCGTCGGCGCGGACCGGGCGCTGAACGCCATCGCCGCCCATGCCATCCACGAAGGCGACCTGATCGTGGTCGATTTCGGAACCGCCACCACCTTCGACGTGGTCGATTATTCGGGCGCCTATAAAGGCGGCATCATCGCGCCGGGCATCAACCTGTCGCTCGACGCGCTGGTCACGGCCGCCGCCAAGCTGCCGCGCATCGCCATCGAGGCGCCGGACGAGAATATGTCGGTGATCGGTCGCACCACCGAGGACCAGATGCATATCGGCATATACTGGGGCTATGTGGCGATGATGGAAGGCCTGCTCGCCCGCATGAAGGCGGAGATCGGCCGGCCGGTGACGGTTGTCGCCACCGGCGGCCTTGCTACTCTGTTCGATCGCCATACATCGGTGTTCGACGTCATCGAACCCGACCTCACATTGCAGGGCCTCGGCCTTCTTCATCAGCGGACCCAAGCCGCCTCTTAACTCATTGGAACTCCATGAAACCCGGTAAAGAACTCCTTTTCCTCGCCCTTGGCGGCTCGGGCGAGATCGGCATGAACGTCAATCTCTACGGCTGCGATGGCAAATGGCTGATGGTCGATCTCGGAATGACCTTCGGCGATCCGAACTACCCGGGCATCGAGCTGGTCCTGCCCGACCTCGACTTCATTGAGAAGCATCGCGGCGACCTTCTCGGCGTGGTGCTGACTCACGGCCACGAGGACCATATCGGCGCGATCCCGTATCTCGCCGCCGACCTTGGCGTGCCGCTTTATGCGACTCCGTTCACCGCCGGGCTGATCGCCAACAAGCTGGAAGAAGAAGGGCTGACGCGCGATGTCAAGCTCAAGGTCGTTCCGGTCGGCGGATCGATGCAGATCGGGCCGTTCGGCGTGCGCTACGTGCCGCTCGCCCACTCGATTCCCGAAGCGCATGCCCTGCTTCTCGACACGCCCTATGGCAAGGTGTTCCACACCGGCGACTGGAAGCTCGACGACCAGCCGCAGGTCGGCAGCCCGACCAGCCCCGAGGCGCTGCGTGCGATCGGCGACGAGGGCGTGCTGGCGATGGTGTGCGATTCCACCAACGTCTTCACCAAGCAGGCGGCCGGCTCCGAAGCGACGGTGCTGGAGGGTTTGACGGAAGTGGTCGGCGCGGCCGAGGGCCGGGTGCTGATCACCACCTTCGCCTCCAACGCGGCGCGCCTCCACACGCTTGGTCAGGTTGCGAAGGCGACGGGACGGACGGTGTGCGTCGCCGGGCGTTCGCTCGACCGTATCCTGAAGGTGGCGCAGGCCACCGGCTACCTGCGCGATTTCCCCCAAACCGTGCGGTTCGAGGAGGCGATGAAGCTTCCCCGGCGCGATCTGATGATCATCGCCACCGGCGGCCAGGGCGAGGATCGCGCGGCTCTCGCCCGGGTTGCGTACAACAGCCATGTCATCAAGCTCGAAGCCGACGACACGGTGATCTTCTCGTCGCGCCAGATCCCGGGCAACGAGGTGGCGATCGGGCGCATCCAGAATGCGCTTGCCCGGTCCGACGTGCGGATGGTGACCGAGCGGCAGGCGCATGTCCACGTGTCGGGGCACCCGGGCCGGCCGGAGCTTGCCGCCATGTACGAGTGGATCCGGCCTGAGATTTTGATCCCGGTGCACGGCGAAACGCGCCACCTCCACGAGCATCGCCGCTTCGCGCTCGAGCAGGGCGTGCCGCGCTCCATCGTGCAGGAGAATGGCGATCTGATCCGCTTGGCGCCAAAGGGTCCGCGCAAGCTTGGCGAGGAGCGGGTCGGGCGGCTGATCCTGGACGGCGACGTCATCCTCGGCGCCGACGGGCCGACCATGAACGAGCGCCGCAAGGTGGCGGCGAACGGCATCATCTCGGTTGCGGTGGCGCTGGACGAGCGCGGCCGGTTGCGCGGGCGAGTCGAGATCGGCCTGGCCGGCATTCCGGTGGAAGAGGATCGCGACGAGTTCATCGAGGAAGCCGCCGAGGCTGCCGCGGACGCCGTCGCGAAGGGTGCCGGCACGCCGGAGAAGCTCAAGGAAGCGATCCGGCTCGCCGTGCGGCGCTGCGCCACCGAGTGGACGGGGAAGAAGCCGGTCGTGGACGTGCTGATCGTCCGCCTCTGATGCGCTTCGGCTCGATCCTAGCCATCTATGTGCTGTTCTGGACGATGAGCCTGTTCCTGGTCCTGCCCTTCGGGGTTCGGACCAGCGAGGAGGAGGGCGCGGAGCGCGGTGCCGGCCATGCCGACAGCGCGCCGCACCGGTTCAGCTTCGGCCAGGCGGCGGTTCGGGCGACGGTGCTGTCTGCGGTGCTGTTCGGGGTGTTCTACCTGAACTACCTGTTTGGGTGGATCACACCTCAAATGCTGGACTGGTCGGGGCGCTCCTAGTTCCTCCCCATCGAAGATGGGGAGGGGAACCGGGCGCAGCCCGGTGGAGGGGTAATCGGCACCGACATCCCTGTGGTTCGGGGGGAAACGCCGAGGTTACGGCAGTTACCCCTCCACCACCCTTCGGGTGGTTCCCCTCCCCATCTTGCGATGGGGAGGAACGTCACTTGCGCAAGCGGTCGATCGCCTGGGCGAGCGCCACGTAGAGCTTGCCCATGTCGCTGGAGAGGATCGTGACGCTCAAGGGCGAGCCGTCGCGGTCGGCGAGGATGCGGCGCAGCATCGATTCGAAGTCGTGGATGTAGCGGTTGACCTGCTCGCGGAACTCCGGCTCCTCGTCATAGTGGCGGGCGATTTCGCGGGTCTCGGTGGCGTCGAGCAGGCGCACGGCACGGCGGGTGAAGACGCCGCGGTCGCCCTTCAGATAAGCCGCCCAGGCGCTGTCGGTGACATCGTTGGACAGGATCTTGGTGACGTCGATCGCCGTCGAGTTGAGCGATTCGATGAGCAAGGCCACGCGCCTGGAGAAGTTCTCGCTTTCCTTTTCGTCGCGCTCCTTGCGCGCCTGGCCGATGCGCTTTTCAACCGCCGCGGCGGTTTCGCCGATTGTGAGCATCTGGCGAGTCAGGCGTTCGGAGGCTGAGCGGGCGGTCTCGAGCGCGCGTTCGGAGACTGCGGCGAGCTCGGCCATCTGGCGTTCCACCGTGCCGCTGATCGCGTCGCTGAGCGCGGCGCGGCCTGCCTCGCCGAGCGCGGCGGCGCTTGCCGGGATGACGGCGGCGATGGCTTCGCGGGCGCGCTCGGCGGCCTGGTTGGCGGTCTCGCGGACCCGAACCATGGCTTCAACCAGCTCCGGTGCGGTTTCGGCGACAAGGCGGGCGGCGGCCTGCTGCGCTTCGGCGGCGGCGCGGCCGAGGCTTTCCAGTTTCTCCTCGGCGCTGCCGGACCCTTGGTCGATCCGGGCGAGGAGGGCTTCGAACGCCTCGCTCTGGCGGGCGACGCTGGCCTCGGTTTCGCCGAGCCGGGCGGCAGCGGCGGCGGCGGAGGATTCGACGCCGGCCAGGACGGGGGCGAGTTCGGCGGCGGCGGCGTGGCTTTGCCGGGCTTGCGCTTCGACTCGCTCCAGCGCTTGCGGAAGGGCGTCGCGGAGCTGGGCCGCGACTTCGTCCAGCGTGCCGGCAAGCGTCTGGGCGCGGGCGCCCAGAGCTGCCGCGCGAAGGTCGCCACCGCCGAGTTCGGTCTCGAGATCGGCGGTTGCGGCGCGCAGGGTGGCGATCCCGGCTCCGATCTGCTCGGCCTGGGCCGTGCCCGCGGCACCGGTGGCCGCGAAGCGCTCCTCCAACGCCATGACTTCGGTGACCAGGCCCTGCACCAGCGTGCGGCCGCTTTCGTCTTGCGCCTGGAGCAATGCCTGGATGCGCTCGGCCTCCGACGCGACTTGCTCGACCCGGGCTTCGATCTCGCCCGAGGAAGCGTGAATCGCGGCCACCGGCTCGGCGAGCGACGCCACCGCGGCGCCGGCGCGCTCTGCCTGCTCCTGAACTTCGGCGAGGGAGGCGGGAAGGGTGGTGCCGAGCTGATCGCCGAGCGCCCCGTAGATCTGCGAGGCTTCGCGGCCATGCGCGATGAGCAGGCTGGCTTGCTCACGGCCGCCGCCCAGTTCCGCAACAAGCGCGCGCATGCTTTCGCGCACCGTGCCGACGGCGCCGGACAAGCGCTCGGTCTCCGCGCTGCCCGATGTGCCCAATCGGCCGAACCAGTCTTCCAGCTCGGCAAGCTCCTTGGCGAGGCCGGTGACGAGTGTGTGGCTCGCCGCATCCTGGGTGGCCAGGTGTCCAGCAAGGCCTTCGAGCTGGGCGCTGACCTGATCCAGGCGCTCGGAAAGGCTGCGCGCGGCTTCCTCGCCGGCGCTTTCGAGGCTGGCGCGGCTGTGCTCGATCGAGGCGAGCATTGCTGCGGATTGGGCGTCGAGGCCGGAGCGGGCGGCGTCCACTGCTTCAGCGGCGCGGATCATGGCCGAATCGACGGCGCCGGTCATTGCGGCGGAGGCCTCACCCATGGTTGCGGCGGCGGCGGCGCTTCCGCTTTCCAGGCGCGCGACGTGGGCGGCCATGCGCTGGGCGGCGCCGCCGAGTACTTCGTCGGCGTCTCGGCCCTTGGCGGCGATTGCGCCGAGCTGCGCTTCGAGTGCACCGGCCTGGCCGTGGGCGGTGAGCCCGGCTTCCTTCATCGCCTCGGCAACGGTGCGGGCCTGTTCCTCGGCCTTGGGGAGATCGTGGAGGAGGACGCCTATGTCGACCTTGGCGGCCGACGCGGCCGAATCGAGGTTGGCGGCGCTCCGGTCGAGGTGCGCCCTCTCCTTGGACAGGTAATGGGTGACTCGGCCCAGGCGGTCCGAGGCTTCGTCGCCAAGCGACATCAGCCGCTCCGCCTCGCCGCGCAGACGGGTGTGGTTCGCCTCGATCCGTTCGGCAACGATGGAAAGCACGCTTTCAAGCGCGGTGCTTTCGCGGCGCATGTCCTCCACCGCCCGGGTGAAGCGCTGCGCCTCGCGGCGCGGGGTGCGGCCGAGCCAGACCCAAAGCACGGCAAGGAGCACCAGAGGGCCGCTAAAGGTCCCAATGGTCGCTATCGCCAAGGGAAGGGTAAGCGCGGGGCGGCTCTGCCAGGCGTTGAAGGCGAACGCGCCGATCCAGCCCAAGGCGAGGATGAGGAGGAGTGCGCCAAGCAAGCGTGCGCCGCCCGAGGGACGCTGCGGCGCCGCTTCTTCGGCGAAGCCGGGCTCGCCGAGATCGGGGAGCGTGTCCTCAACCCCGACTTCCGCCTGACCGAGCCAGCCGGCTCTGTTTCTTCCCTGATGCACGCCGTCCCCGGCCTGCGGCTGCGCTCGTTCTGCCCCCGTCATGGGCAATGTTTACCATCTTTCGGGGCCAGCGGAAGATGGGAAGGATACGAGGCGTTAACGTGCTGCGGCTACGGGTGGCTCATGGTCTACGATCCCGGAGCATTGAACGCCTCGCTCGCCGCCGCGGTGGGCACCGATCCCGTGCTGATGGCGGAGCTTCGAGTCGCCTTCGTCGAAAGTGCCGCCCGGCAGGTCGATCTGATGGCGCGATCGCGCTGCGACGCCAATTGGCAGTTCGCGGCCTCGCGCCTCAAGAGCCTTGCCGCAAGCTTTGCCGCCGTGGGGATGATGGCGCTCGCCGACGAAGCGCTGGAAGGCGCGCCGGGCGATCCGGTGGTGCTGCGCAAGATCCGGGCGGCGATCGACGACTTCGCAATCGCTTAAGCCTTTGCGCGGCTGAGGCCGGCGCTCTATTCCCTTCCGGATGGGAGGGAGCCTGAAGTGACACTGGCCGCGCTGATCGCCGCTTATCATGAAGCGGACGAGCCGGGCGGCGGCTTGCGCGCCACCCTGCCGCTGGCCGGGCGGACGGTGCTCGAGCGCCAGGCGCGGCTTGCGCTTGCGGCGGGGGCGGATCTCATCGTGGTGGCCGTGGAACGGGTGCCGGCGCCGCTTCTCGAAGCGATCGACCGGCTGCGGGCGCAGGGACTGAAGGTGGTGGTGGCGCGCAATGCGTCCGAAGCCGCGGAGGCGGTGCATCCCGACGACCGCCTGCTGGTTTTCGCCGACGGGCTGGTGGCGACCGAGACCCATATCGGGCGGCTGCTTGCGATCGGGGCGCCTACCATCGTTACCGTTACCGATGTGCGCGTGGACGACCGCTTCGAGCGGATCGACGCGCATAGCCGCTGGGCCGGGCTGGCGCTGTACGACGGCGAAATGCTGAAGCGGACCGCATCGATGCTCGGCGAATGGGATTTGCAGTCAACGCTTCTGCGGCGGGCAGTGCAGAGTGGGGCGCGGCAGCTTGCCTTGCGTGGTGAGCCTGCCGACGACCTGCTGACCGTCGCCGAGCGGACCGATGACCTTGGCGAGCTTCAGCAGCGCATTTTGGAAGGCGCGGGGGGCGAGCGGAAGGATTGGGTGTCGCGCTATCTGCTCGGGCCGATTGAGCGGCTGGCGGTGCGGCGGCTGATGCCGACCGCGGTGACGCCCGCGATGCTGACGCTGGGCGGGGCGCTGCTCACGGCATTGGGAGGACTGGCCTTCGCGTCGGATTGGCTGGCGCTGGGCATGGCATTCGTGCTGCTGGCGACTCCGCTGGAGGGGATTTCCGGCCGGCTCGCGGCGCTGCGCATGCAGGAGAACGATCCGGAGAGCTGGCTTGCGCATGTTCTTCCGGCGCTTTCCGGGGCGGCTTTGGTGGCGCTTGCCGTGGGGTTGACCGACACACGAGGCTGGGGCTGTCTGGCGCTGGCGGCGACCACGATCGCGTTCATCTTCGCGCTACGGGCGGAGGTGGAGGGCAAAAGCGTGCCGGGCGGCCATTGGCTCGCCGAACGCAAGGGCATGACCTGGCTGCTGCTGCCCTTTGCCGCGGCCGGGCTTTGGGGAACGGGACTGACCGCGCTTGCGGCCTATGCGGCGGGCAGCTTTTTCTGGGCGCAGCGCCAGGTGCACCGGCCCGCGCCGCCGCCCGTTGCTGATTAGCGACGCTTTAACCCTGACGCCCTAGAAGAGCCCGATGTCCGATGTGCGGCCGAGCGGGAGTGGGGGGGATGGCGCGGCTGAGCTGCTTGCGTCGGCCCGTGCGCGCGTCTCTGCGGCGGCGGCCGATCTCGCGCTCCCACAGGAGCTGCGGCTTAGCGAATGGCAGCGGATTACCCTGCGCGGGCTTCTCGCCCACCTCGTCCGGTCCGTGGAGGACGCGCTTCGCGCGGAGATCGCGCAGGCGCCGGTGAGCGACGCGCTTCGGGCGGCACTGTCGTCCGCCCATGTCGAGATTGCGATGCCGGTGCTTGCCGGAACCCGAGCGGTGGCGGAGCCGGCGCTGATCGATCTGCTGTTGCGCCGCGCAGAGGAGCACCGCCTCCACCGCGCCGCGGCATCGGACAACGCCTTGCTCGTCGAGCTTGCCGGGGATGCCGACGAGGCCGTGGCGGGCGCGGCGATGGCCTTGCTGATTGCCCAGAACGGGCGGGTGGACGGCTTTCGCGAGCCGGTGCTGCCGCGCACCGATCTGTCGGCCGAACTCCAACATCACCTGGTGTGGAGCGTGGCGGCGGCGCTGAGGCGCTACATGATCGTGCAGCACCGCGCGGAACCTGCTGCATGCGACGCAGCGCTAAGTGCAGCGGCGGCGCGGCTGCTGGCTGGCCATGACGAGGGGGAAAGCGCGGAGGCGCGGGCGATGCGGCTGGCGCTTGCGGTGCAGGCGAGTGGGCGCGGCGAGGATGATGCGCTGCTTGTCCGGGCACTGACCGAGGGTGGTCTTACTTTTTTCCTGGCGCTGATCGGCGTGCGCGCGGGCCTGGAGCCCGGCGCGGCTTGGGAATTGCTGACGGCGCGCTTGGGCCCGGTTCTGCTGCTGCGCGCCGCGGGCGTCGCACGCCCCGACGCTGCGGCGATCCTGCTCGGCCTAGGCACAGACGAGAATGAGCTTGGCGCGGCGCTTGATCGCTTCGACGGGATGACGGGTACCGGGGCGCCTGCTTTGCTCGGCCTGTGGACCGCCGATCCGGGGTACCGCGAAGCGGTAGCGAGGCTGGCGCAATGAGCGGGAGCGTAAGCGGGCGCATCGATTCGGAAGGGCGGCTTGTTGCGGGCGAGCCGCGCCTGCTTGCCTTGCAGCGCGCCGCGGGCGGCGAGGAGGGCGGGCCGCTTGCGGTGCCCCAGATCGCATCGCTGGCGCGCCTCGCGCGGCGGCTCGGGATCACCGTGTCGCGGCCCGCCGTCGCCGCAGAAGGTGAGGCCGACACCGACCTTTGGGTACGTGCCGAGCCGGCGGATGGCGGCGCGGTGGATCTTGTCATCACCGGCTGGACGACGCGGAGCGCGCGCAGCCCGGCGCCCGCCGCGGAGGCGGAGCGGCAGGCGGATTTCCTGCGCGCCTCGGCCGACTGGATGTGGGAAACCGACCAGAGCCTGCGCTTCACCGCCGTCTCGCCCGCCGCCGCGGCCGCTGCCGGGGGCACGCCGGCGGATTATATCGGGCAGCAGCTTACCCGGCTGTTTCGGCTCGAAGAGGAGAAAGAAGGCGAGCTTCCGTTGCTCACCGCGCTTGCCGAGCAGCGGCGCTTCGACGGCCAGATTGCAGCCTTGCGCGGTGGCCGTGCCGGGCGCTACCGGCTTGCCGCCGTTCCCTTGATCGACGGCGCCGGGCGTTTCGCCGGCTTTCGTGGATCGGCCACAAGTTTCGGCGGCGGCGTAGCGGCACCGGCCGCCGAGACTGCGCCCGAACCCGACGCCGGCGCTTTTTCCGAGCGGCTCGACAAGGCGCTTCGGGCGCCGCTTGCCCACATCATTGCCAACGCCGAGACGATCGGCGCCCAGCCGGAAGGGCCCATCCGCGGAGATTATGCCGGTTATGCGGGGGACATCGCGTCCGCTGGACGGCACCTCCTCGCGCTGGTCGAGGACCTTGTCGACCTGCAGGCCATCGAGCGTTCCAACTTCGCTCCGGAAGCCGAGGAGATCGACCTTGCCGACGTGGCGCGCCGTGCCGCAGGGCTGCTTGCCGTGCGGGCGGCGGCACAGGGGGTCAGGATCGACGCTCCCGCGGCCTTCGACAGCCTTCCGGCCAAGGGCGAATTCAAGCGTGCGCTGCAGGTGGTGGTGAACTTGCTCGCCAACGCCATCCGCTATTCGCCGGAGGGCGGCTCGGTGTGGCTGCGCACTGACCGGGAGGGCGACCTTGCCGCCTTGGTGGTCGCCGACCAAGGCAAGGGAATTGCACCTGAAGACCAGGGGCGGGTGTTCGAGAAGTTCGAGCGGGTCGATCCCAACGAGCCCGGCGGCACCGGCCTTGGCCTCTACATCTCGCGCCGGCTTGCCCGGGCAATGGGCGGGGACATCGCACTGGACAGTGCACCGGGCCAAGGCGCGCGTTTCACCTTCACCCTGCCGTTGCAGCGGGACTGATCGAGATCAACAAAGAGTGTCGAAAACGCTCCCTTCGCCTTTGAAAACAGTGTATAAGCGAGTCGGGGACGGGAGATAGTCGCCCCTCAAGGCAGACTGTCGGCGAAGCGCTCCGGAAAATATCCGGGGCGCTTCGTTTTTCTGGGGAACCAACCAGCGGGTGAGCCGTTCAGCCCATACCCCCCCGCTGGTAACCTTACCCCCCCCCCCAAGGTTACCACCCAAGCCCCGGCCGGAAACGGCTGGGGCTTTTTGGTTTTGGGGCAGGCTGTTCTGGCCGGTGTGGCGGTGGGATACCCGCAGTGCTCCCGCCTCGTTAGCCGCCGGTCAATGAGCGCCGTGCGTGTTGTGGGCCACTCGCGGACCGCGGGCGTGCTCGCAGGTGACCTTGGGGTTGAACGGGGTGAACACGCCCTTCGGGTTGCTGCGAAACAGCCAGACGTGCTTGTCGAAGTGCGGCTCGAACATGTGGGCCTCGTCCGCTGCGGTGGCGGGATCGTCGGCCATATGCTCGTAGGCGACGCCGTGGAAGCTCGGGCGCTCCTTATTGCCCGCTTCGTTCCAAGCCTTCTCGAAGACCAGATTCTCGACCGCTACCAGCTCAAGGCTGCCGTCGGCCCGCGGTTCGTAGATGAGGATTGCGGGCTTGCGGAAATCCGTATGCGTGCCGGAGCCCGAGACCTTGGGGTTCGGCGGGCCAGCGATGCCAAGCATGTCGGGGCGGAAGAGGTGGATGCCCATGCCGCCCAGCGACTTGTCCATGCCCATGGCCGCGGCGGTTTCGCATGGCGCGCCGGAATCGACATAGCCCTCGGCGAGGGCGACCTCCACGTCTTGGAAGCGCGCAGTAGCGGCGCGGACTTCGGCCAGGGTCGGTTCGCCCGGTCCCGGGGCGGGCACGGGCCCTGCGGCGTAGGTGGCGGTCGCGGCGGCAAGGCCCAATGCGAGGGCAAGCAGGGGTTTCATCTGGAATCGAGTCCTTCGTACGGTTGAATCGGCGGGGCCTCGGCAGAGGCCTGATGACGGGCGGTTTGCCGCCGCGGCGTTGCAGGCCGATTTCGGCAAAGTGGGCTTCGCGTTTCAAATGTTGCTGCTGGACAGGCTGTCCGGGTTGGAGTCACTCTCGGCAGGCAAGCTGTTGGGGGACGGGCGATGATCGAACTTGGAGCAGGGCATTTCACCGAATTGTGCGCGGACCAGACCGTGCGCGAGCGGCTCGGCGCGGTGGAGACCGAACGCGGCGCCGCCGCGCGTAAATTCTGGATCCGGGGAACCGTTGGGCTCGTCCTCGCGGTCGCGGCCTTGCTGACCCTGATCAACGCCGGCTGGGAGGTGGTGGCGATCATCGCCTTCGTGCTGTTCCTGATCGGCACCATCTTCGCCGCGGGCAAGCCGCTGATGGACGTCAGCGAAGGCTTGAAGCACCCGGTGCTGGAGGAACTCGTACGGCGCTGCGGCATGGAATATCTGCCGTCCGGCTTCGATCCGCCGGTTTACGGCCGCGCGCGTGGCATCCTATTCGGCCGCCTGTCGTCGCAGACCTTCACCGACCTGCTTCACGGCGCGGACGAGGAGGGGCGGGGTTATGCGGTCTACGAGGCCTGCCTGCAGCGCAGTTCCGGCAAGAACACGCACACGGTGTTTTCCGGCCAAGTCTACGCCATTCATCGGCGGCCGCGAAGCGCCGGCGGCGGGATCACGGCAATCGTGCCCGACCGCAAGATCTTCAACTTCTTCAAGCCCGCCTCCGACATGGCGCGCGTGAAGATCGAGGGCGACGAGGCGTTCGAGCGGCGCTTCGAGGTTTATTCAACCGCGCCGATGGAGGCCAAGCAGCTCCTCTTCTCGTCCGAGCTTCGGCGGCACCTGCTGGAGCTGCGCAAGACCGGTGCGGTGTCGGTGTTCGTCTCGCCCGAAGAGGCAATGGTGGGCGTCAACAGCAGCAAGAATCGGTTCGAGCCGGGCAGCATGCTGCGCAATCGCGCGCCCGAGGAGCGGGTGCGGCTGATCTTCGATGATGTCGCCGCGTCGCTGGGAACGCTTCGGGCGTTGCGGGCGGAACTGGGCTGACAATGAAAAGCCGGCGCCCGCCTGGGCACCGGCCTTCTTTCCTGCCGAAGCGGCGCCTTAGCGGGAGGTCACGGGTACGTAGTCGCGCTGGGTCGCGCCGGTGTAGAGCTGACGCGGGCGGCCGATCTTCTGTTCGGGGTCCGAGATCATCTCGTTCCACTGCGCCACCCAGCCGACCGTGCGGGCGAGGGCGAAGAGGGCGGTGAACATGGACGTCGGGAAGCCGATCGCCGACAGGATAACGCCCGAATAGAAATCGACGTTTGGGTAAAGCTTCTTTTCGATGAAATAATCGTCGCTGAGCGCAATCCGCTCGAGCTCGCGAGCGACGTCGAAGATCGGGTCGGTGACGCCAAGCTCGGCAAGCACTTCCTCGGCGGTGGCCTTCATCACCTTCGCGCGGGGATCGAAATTTTTGTACACGCGGTGACCGAAGCCCATCAGCCGGAATGGGTCGTCCTTGTCCTTGGCGCGGGCGATGAACTCCGGAATGCGATCGGGCGTGCCGATCTCGCGAAGCATGTTAAGCGCCGCCTCGTTGGCGCCGCCATGGGCCGGTCCCCACAGGCAAGCGATTCCGGCGGCGATGCAGGCAAAGGGGTTGGCGCCCGACGAACCAGCGAGGCGAACCGTCGATGTTGACGCATTCTGCTCATGATCGGCGTGGAGGATGAAGATGCGGCGCATGGCGCGTTCGACAACGGGGTTTACCACATATTCCTCGGCCGGCACTCCGAAGGTCATGCGCAGAAAGTTGCCGGTGTAGCTGAGGTCGTTCTTGGGATACACGAACGGCTGGCCGATTGAGTATTTGTAGGCCATTGCGGCGATCGTCGGCATCTTGGCGATCAGCCGGTGCGACGCGATCATGCGCTGCTTGGGATCGGTGATGTCCGTCGAATCGTGGTAGAAGGCGCTGAGCGCGCCGACCACGCCGCACATGATCGCCATCGGGTGCGCATCGCGCCGGAAGCCGCGGTAGAATGTCGAAAGCTGCTCGTGCAGCATGGTGTGCCGCATGATCGTGTAACGGAAACCATCCAGCGTCTCACTGTCCGGCAGATCGCCGTTGAGGAGAAGGTAGGCGACCTCCATGAAGTTGGAATGTTCGGCGAGCTGATCGATCGGGTAGCCGCGGTGGAGCAAAATGCCCTGGTCGCCGTCGATATAGGTGATCGCGCTTTCGCAGGCCGCGGTCGAGGTGAAACCGGGATCGTAGGTGAAGGCGCCGGTTTGGGCGTAAAGCTTGCGGATGTCGATCACGTCAGGGCCGCACGAGCCCTGCCGAACCGGGAGATCCTGCGGCTTGCCGCCGAGATTGAGAGTGGCTTGTCCGTCCGCCATCTTATTGTCCTTCATTCATCCGGTCCGCGATCCGGGCGAGGCTTTCCTCTCGCCCGAGCAGCACCAGCACATCGAATATGCCGGGCGAAGTTGCCCGGCCGGTAAGCACGGCGCGTAGTGGCTGCGCCACCTGGCCGAGTTTCACCTCGGCCGTTTCCGCCACGCTGCGTACGCCCGCCTCTGTGGCGGCGGCGGTCCATTCGTCAAGCGCCGACAGCACCGCATGAACGCGGGCAAGGAGCCGCGGTGCCTCACCGGAGACGAGCTGTTCGGCTTTTTCGTCGAAGTCGAGCGGACGCGGCCGGAAAAGGAACGTCGCGCCTTCGGCCAGTTCGTTGAGGTTCTTCGCACGCGGCTTGAGGCCCGGCATGGCGCGGGTGAGGAGGGCGATCTCGTCCGTAGACAAATCGCGCCCGATCAGCGGCGCAAGGCGCGGGGCGGCGAGGCCGGCGAGGCGGCCGTCCGAGCCTTCGCGGATGTAGTGGCCGTTGAGATTATCGAGCTTCTTTGTGTCGAAGCGCGAGGGCGAGCGGCCAACCCCGGCGAGATCGAACCAGCGGATCGCGTCCTCGCGGCTGATGATCTCCTCGTCGCCATGGCCCCAGCCGAGGCGGAGGAGATAGTTGGACACCGCTTCGGGAAGGTAGCCGAGCTCGTGATAATCCATGACGCCGGTGGCGCCGTGGCGCTTCGACATCTTGGCGCCGTCGGAGCCGTGGATCAGCGGCACGTGTGCGTAGACCAGCTCCGGCCAGCCCATCGCCTTGATGATGCCGAGCTGGCGGAAGGCGTTGTTCAGATGGTCATCGCCGCGGATGACGTGGGTGACGCCCATGTCATGATCGTCAACTACTACAGCGAGCATATAGGTGGGCGTGCCGTCGGAGCGGAGGAGGACCATGTCATCCAGCTCGGCATTCTGGACGACGACCCGGCCCTGGACCTGGTCTTCGATGACGGTTTCGCCCTCGCGGGGCGCCTTGAGGCGGACCACGAAGGGTGCGTCCGGGGAGGGGGGCGCGCCGGCGCAGTCCCGCCACACGCTGTCGACCTTGTAGGGCCGGCGCTCGGCCTGCGCGCGTTCCCGGCCGGCGGCGAGTTCCTCGGCGGTCATGTAGCATTTGTAAGCGTGGCCGCGGGCCAGCATCTCATAGGCGACTTCCGCGTGGCGGGCGGCGAAGCGGGACTGGTAATATTCCGCGCCGTCCCAATCGAGTTCCAGCCAGCGCATGCCCTGGAGGATTGCCTCGATGGCGGCGTGGGTGGAGCGGGCCTTGTCCGTATCCTCGATGCGCAGCAGGAATTTGCCGCCATGGTGGCGCGCGTAGAGCCAGTTGAACAAGGCGGTGCGGGCGCCGCCGATGTGGAGGAAGCCGGTGGGCGACGGCGCGAAGCGGGTAACGACGCGGCCGGGATCAGGTGTTGCGCTCAAGCGCCGTTTCTCCAAGGATGCGGCCCATGACGGCCGGTGAGGCAAGCGCCCCTAGCATAGCGGAGGAGCCGCCACCAAGGGGCTTGGCCGACGCATGGCGCGCGTCGTGGGATGGCGTGTTGGAGCGGCTGGAGGCGCTGGCCGATGCGGAGCGGGATCAGTTGCCTTTGTGGCTTCCGGTGGGGTTGGGGCTGGGGACCGCCGCCTGGTTCTGGCTGCCCGACAGCCGGGCGTGGACCGCGTTCCTGCTTTTCGCCGGAGCGTTGGCCTTGGCGCCTGCCGCGCTTGCGCCGCGAACGCGCTGGGGGAGGGCGATCTCGATCTTCTGCGTCGCGGCCGTGCTGGGATGCGGGAACATCTGGTGGAAGGCGGAGCGGGTCGCGGCGCCGGTGCTCCAACGCGAGAAGCTTGCGACCTTCACCGGCGAGGTCGAGACGCTGCAGCGGCTGCCGGCGCGGGAGGCGGTGCGGATCGTCGTGGTGGTGCGGGAGCAGGGCCTGCCGACGCGCATCCGGATCAACCTGGACGAGAAGAAGCCGGTGCCCGGGCTCTTGCCCGGCGCGACGGTGCGGCTTCGGGCGTGGCTGATGCCGCCGGCGCCGCCGGCGGTGCCCGGGGCCTATGATTTCGCGCGGGCGGCGTGGTTTCAGGGGGTGGGCGCAACCGGACGGGCGCTGGACGCGGCGGTGATCGCGCCGCCAAGGGAGACGAACTGGCGCAGCCGCCTTTCCGGCATCCGCCAGCGGCTTGCCGATCATATCCGGAGCAAGCTTCCGAGCGGGGAGGGCGGGATCGCCTCCGCCCTTGCAACCGGCGATCAGGCCGGGATTCCGGAGGTGGATGCGGAGGCGATGCGGCGCTCGGGGCTGGCGCATCTGCTTTCAGTGTCTGGGCTTCACCTGACGGCAGTGGTCGGCGCCGTGATGCTGCTGACCCTCAAGCTGCTCGCGCTCAGCCCCACGCTGGCGCTGCGCTTCCGGCTCGTGGTGTGGGCGGCGGGGGCGGGCGCGCTGGCCGGCATTGCCTACACCCTCCTCACCGGCGCGGAGGTGCCGACGGTGCGCGCCTGCATCGCCTCCATTCTGATCCTGCTCGGTATCGCGCTGGGGCGGGATGCGCTGACCTTGCGGCTTGTCGCGGTGGGCGCGCTTCTGGTGCTCGTACTGTGGCCGGAGTTCCTGCCGGGCGCGTCGTTCCAGATGAGCTTTGCTGCGATCATTGCCATCGTGGTCCTGCACGACCAACCGCGCGTGCGAAGCCTGCTGGAGCGGCGCGACGAAGCCGGGCCGGTGAAGCTTGGGCGTTTCCTGCTCGGCCTGGTGCTGACCGGGCTTGCGGTGGAAGCGGCGCTGATCCCGATCGCCCTGTTCCACTTCCACCAGGCCGGGACCTACGGCGCGCTGGCCAATATCGTCGCCATTCCGCTTACCACCTTCGTGATCATGCCGGCCGAGGCTTTAGCCTTGCTGTTCGACACCGTGGGGCTCGGCGCGCCGTTCTGGTGGGTGACGGGGCAGACCTTGTCCTTTCTGCTTGCGCTTGCCCACGGCGTTGCGGAGGCACCCGGTGCGGTCGCCTTGCTGCCGGCCATGCCGCGCGGCGCCTTTGCATTGTTCGTGGCGGGCGGCTTGTGGCTGTGCTTGTGGAAGACGCGCTGGCGGATCGTGGGGTTTGTTCCCGTCCTGGCCGGTGCCTTGTGGGTGGCGGCGACTCCGGTGCCGGATCTGCTCGTCACCGGCGACGGCAAGCACCTTGCGATCCGCACCGACGAGGGACTGGCGCTGCTCCGCCCCCGCGCGGGGGATTACGTGCGCGACATGCTCCACGAGACGAGCGGCCTTGCGCCGCTGCCACTGGAACTTGACTCGCTCCGCACCGCCTCCTGCAGCCCCGATCTGTGCCTCGCCAATGTGGAGGGCACCGGGCGAAGCTGGCGGGTGCTCGCCACCCGGTCGGAGCGGCTGGTGCCCTATCTCGAGCTTGTGCGTGCCTGCGCCGAAGCGGACATCGCCGTATCCGAGCGCCGCCTGCCGCCGGGCTGCAGGCCGCGGTGGGTGAAGGCGGACCGGCTGCTGCTTCGCCGGAGCGGCGGGCTTGCGTTCGTTCTGGGCGAGCGCGCGAGAGTGGAAACGGTTGCCGATACCCAGGGGCGCCACCCCTGGACGCTGGCGGCGGCGGGAGAGGGGCGGTAAGGCGCGCGCCATGCCCATTCGCCTGATCTGCCTCGATGCCGACGACACGCTCTGGCACAACGAAACCTGGTTTCGGCGCTGCTTCGCGGCGATCGCCGAGCTGCTCGCGCCCTTTGCGGCCGCCGGGGAGGTGCAGCGGCGGCTCGACGGCGTGGAGCATCGCAACGTTCCGGCTTACGGATACGGGGTCAAAGGCTTTATCCTTTCCGTGCTGGAGACGGCGGGGGAGATTGCCGGCGACGATCTGCCGGCCGCAACGGTGAAGCGGATCCTGGAGTTAGGACGCGAGATGCTGGCGCATCCGATCGAACTTCTTCCAGGCGTTGAGGAGGCGCTGCCGCAGCTTGCCGACCGGGCGCCGCTGGTGCTGGTCACCAAGGGCGATCTCCACCACCAGGAAGCGAAGCTTGCCGCCTCCGGCCTCGGCGAGGCGTTCGCAGGCGTGGAGATCGTCAGCGACAAGAAACCGGCCACCTACGCGGCCATTTTCGCCCGCTACGGCGTGAATGCGGGCGAGGCGGTGATGGCTGGCAATTCGATGCGCTCGGACGTGCTGCCGGCGCTGGAGGCGGGCGCCTGGGCGGCCTTGGTCCCGTTCGAGCTGGTCTGGGCCCATGAAGCCGCCGAGGCGCCTGAGGGGCACACGCGCTACCGCGAGTTGGCGAGCCTTGCCGAGCTGCCGGAGTGGATCGACGCGATCGCCTAGTGGGCGTCGGGGCGCACCGCGGCGAGTTCGTTGCCGGAAGGATCGCGGAAGTGAAAACGCCTGCCCCCGGGGAAAGCGAAAGTCGGGCGGATGATTTCGCCGCCCGCCGCAAGCACCGCCGCATGGGCAGCCTCAAGGTCCGGAACGTCGATCACCGGCAGCGGTGCCGTCGTCGCCTCCGCGGCATCGCCCTGCAGCCCGATGTCGGTGTCGCCGGTCAAGGTTGCCGCGTAGGTTGGCCCGAAGTTCGTCAGCGTCCAGCCGAAGGCGTTCTCGTAAAACGCCTTCGTCGCGCCTACGTCCCGCACCGGCAACTCGACATAATTCAACCGCGCCATCTCTTTGCTCCCCTTCCGCTCGCATCCGCGATGCGAGCGATATGTTTTTAGTAGCGGCGCAACAGTCCGGCGAGGCGGCCCTGGATTCGGACCTGGTCTGGGCGGTACCGTTGCGGATCGTAGAGGCGGTTGGCCGGGTCGAGGCGGATCATCTGGCCTTCGCGGCGGAAGGTCTTCAGCGTCGCTTCCTCGTCGTTGATCAGCGCCACGACGATTTCGCCGTCGCGCGCCGTCTCCGTCTTGCGGATGAGAGCGTAATCGCCGTCGAGAATACCTTCCTCGACCATCGAATCGCCCGCCACTTCCAGCGCATAATGTTCGCCGGGACCGAGCAGGGCGGCGGGAACGGGGAGGCTGCTCTGCCCCTCGATCGCCTCGATTGGCATGCCGGCGGCGATGCGGCCGTGGAGCGGCAGGTCGATGACCTGGTCGTTGGCGGGTGCCGGCGGCGTGACCGACGGCTTGAGCTCGACGACGTTGCCGGCCTTCACCTCGGGGATTTTGACCACTTCCAGCGCGCGGGCCCGGTTGGGCAGTCGGCGCAGGAAACCGCGCTCCTCCAAGGCCGAGATCAGGCGGTGGACGCCCGACTTGGACTTGAGATCCAGCGCGTCCTTCATCTCCTCGAACGACGGCGACACGCCGGTTTCGGCGAGCTTGCCGTGGATGTAAGTGAGAAGCTCGTGTTGCTTACGCGTCAGCATGGTTCATGCCCCTTCGGAACGGACGGGGAACATGTAGAAAACGTTACGGGCGCTTGTCAACTTCCTTCTTCGCCAGCGCTAGAAAGTTGGCGAGGAGGCTGTGGCCGTGTTCGCTGGCGATGCTTTCCGGGTGGAACTGGACGCCGTGGATTGGGAGCTCGCGGTGGCGCAGGCCCTGCACCGTCGAATCCTCTGCCGTGGCGCCGACGAGCAGCTCCGGCGGCATGCTTTCCGGGTCAACGGCGAGGCTGTGGTAGCGTGCGGCGGTGAAGGGTGAGGGGAGGCCGGTGAAGAGGCCGCTGCCGTCGTGGGTGACGGGGCAGGCCTTGCCGTGCATCACCTGCGTGGCGCGCACGATCTTTCCACCAAAGGCTTGGGCGATCGCCTGGTGGCCCAGGCAGACGCCGAGCAACGGGCGCCGGGCTTCGGCGCAGGCTGCGACCAGCTCGAGGGAGACTCCCGCATCGTCAGGCGTGCCTGGGCCTGGGGAGATGACGATGCCGTCCGCGCCGCTCGCCAGCGCCTCGGCGGCGCCGATCTCGTCGCTGCGCGCGACCTGCACGGAGGCGCCGAGCTCGCGCAAGTAGTGAACGAGGTTCCAGGTGAAGCTGTCGTGATTGTCGATGACGAGGATCACGAGCCGCGCCTCGCCCCGGTCGGGGCTTACTGCCCCGTACCGGTTCCCAGCAGGTCCTTGCGGAGCTGAGCAATGCCGTCCTCGTTGCGCTTGACCTTGACCTTGGCGCGCATCCCGGCGGTGAACTGGCGGGCATATTCATCGCCCAAAACCTGCGCGAACTGGCCCTTGACCGCGTCGATCAGCTCGGGCGTGCCGGCGGCATTTCCGGGCGTGATCTTGTCCAGGTAGACGACGAACCAACCGGTGCCGTTCGGCGCTGGAATCAGCTTCGCCTTGCCGCGCGGCATGCTGAACAGCATTGCGAGGGCAGGCGGCACCTGCGCGCCCTGGCGGGCGATCTCGCGCCGCTGGGCGGAGACCGGCTGAGTTGGGGGAAGCTTCACCTGCGCCTCGGCAAAGGCGATGGCCGGCGGCGTGCCCGCGTTGATCTTCGACATGATCGAGGCGGCAACCGCACGGGCGCGCTCACGCGCGTTACTGGCGGCGAGATCGGCCTTCACCCTGTCGCGGATCTGGGCGAGCGGCGGCGCGGCGGCGGCGATGACGTTGGTCACGCCGAGAAGGGCGAAGCGCTCGTTGGGCGCAATCGTTTCCACCACCGGCTCGGCGTTGGCCTCGACCTCGAACGCGGTCTGGAGGAGAGGCGCAAGCTCGGGCGGCGCGCGGAAAGCCGGGTTGCCCGGCACCGCACCCTGGGCCGTCACCGGCTGCGACTGAACAAGGGTCAGCTTCTCCTTTGCAACGACTTCGTCGAAGCTGGAGCCGTCCGCGATCTGCGTTTCGATGCGGGAAGCCATGTCGGCCAAAGCTTCCTGCGCCTTGCGCTGTTCGATGGCTTGCGCGATCTCGCCGCGCACCGCCTCAAGCGGACGTGCAGGGGTGACCTTGACGTCCTCGACCTTGACGACGTGCCAGCCGATCGGACCCTTGACCGGGCCCACGGTTGCGCCCTTCGCCGCACCGAACACCGCATTGGCGACCGCGGCGGAGGAGGTGCGCCCGTAGGCCTCCTTGGTTTGCTCGCCGAGCGCGATGTCGGCGGCACCGAAGCCGCCCTGCTGCGCCGCCTGTGCGAAAGCGGCACCGCCAGCGACCTTCTGTGCAAGCGCGCGGGCAGCGGCTTCGTCGGGCAGCACCACCTGGCTCAGCACCCGCGTTTCACGCGCGGCATAAGCCGGGGTCTGGCGATAGGTCTGCTGGATTTCGGCGTCGGTCGCCTTGGCGGCGGCGCCGACCTGCTCGCGCCCGAAGGCGGCGTAGCGGATCGTCCGGCGTTCCGGAATGATGTAGCGGGTCTGGTTCTTGGAATAGAAAGCGGCAACCTCTGCGTCGCTTGGCTCCTTGCCGGCGCCCATCGCGGCGGTGGGCACCAGACCCACGCTGCCGCTTCGGCTTTCAAGCAGCAGCGAGGCATATTGGAAAGCAATGCCGCGCGGCACGTAAGCGGAGGAGGCGGCGGGGACCAGCAACTGGCGCTGGATCATCTGAGTCTCGATTTCCTTGCGAAGCTGATCCGGGCTCATCTTCTGCGCGTTCAGCGCCGCTTCGAACGCCTTCTGGTCGAACTTGCCGGCAAGGTTCTGAAAGGCGGGAATGGCCGCGATCTCCCGGTCGATCATCGCCCGCGAGACGGCAAGGCCCTGATCCTTGCCGAACACCAAGGCGGCGGTGACGCCGATCATCTCGTCGGTGATCTGATCAAGCGCGTTGCCGCGCAGGAAAGTGGCGAGATCGAGCTCGGGATTCTGCTGGCGGGCGCCGGCGAGCTGGCGGTTGACCTGCTGGGTCACGTCTTCCGCTGCAAGCTTCTCGCCGCCCACAGAGGCGACCGTGCCCGCGCTTGCGCCTCCAAAATCGCCGACGCCCGAGCCGCCTGTGCCGAAACCGGTGATGACGATGGCAAACAGGCCGATGCCGAGAACGACGAGCATGATCTTGGCGGTGACGCCGCGGCGGAAGAAGGAAAGCATTGGGAAAAGGTCCTGACGGCTGAAGCTTTGCGCGGTTCATAGGAACAGCGGGGGCTTCGGGCAAGCTTGGCACTCGCCGCCGCCCTTGCTAGGCGCCCGGGCAACCCACGGCCCTTTGGACTGGAACCGCAATGCACCTTCGCCGCAAGCTCGTCGCCGGCAACTGGAAAATGAACGGCAGCCTTGCGCAACTCGGCGAGCTGGCGCGGATCGCCGTGGCGGCGCGTGACGCTTCGGGGGTGGACGTCGCCATTTGCCCGCCGTTCACGCTGATTCCATCGGCGGTGGCCCGCTCCGGCGGTTTGGTGATCGGCGCTCAGGATTGCCACGGGGAGGAGAGCGGCGCCCATACCGGCAACGTCTCGGCGGCGATGCTCAAGGAAGCCGGCGCCCGCTTGGTGATCGTCGGCCATTCGGAGCGCCGTGCCGCGCAAGGCGAAACGGACGAGATCGTTCGCGGCAAGGCGGAAGCGGCGCTTCGCCACGGGCTCCAGACGATCGTCTGCGTGGGCGAAAGCGAGGCGGAGCGGCTTGCCGGCCAGGCAGTGGCGCGGGTGACCGCGCAGCTCGCCGGCTCCTTGCCGGAGCCGGGCGGGGAGGGCGAGCTGATCGTCGCCTATGAGCCCATCTGGGCGATCGGAACGGGCCGCACGGCGACCCCCGCCGATGCCGCCGAAATCCACGCCGCGATCCGTCAAAGCCTTGTGGGACGCTTCGGCGACACCGGCGGGCGGGTTCGCATCCTTTACGGCGGCTCGTGCAACGGCGCGAACGCGGCCGAGATGTTCGCGGTGCCGGACGTCGACGGCGGCCTGGTTGGCGGCGCGAGCCTCTCCGCCGCTCAGTTCGTGCCGATCATCGAGGCGGCGCGGGCGTGATCGGGAGGGCTGGGGAGGATTGAACCCAAGCGTCGTTTGCCCTAGATCGCCCCAAACCTATATTCCCCGAAAGCGATATCGATGTTCACCTTTCTTCTGATCGTGCAGACTCTCGTCGCGGCCGCAATGGTGGCGGTGATCCTGATGCAGCGATCGGAAGGCGGCGGCCTGGGTGTCGGCGGCAGCCCGTCCGGCCTGATGTCGGCACGCGGCGCGGCCGATTTCCTGACCCGGGCGACGGCAATTCTTGCGACGTTGTTCGTGGTTCTCTCGATTGCGCTGGCCGGCCTGGCAACGCTTCAGCGCGGGCCGATACAGGTCGATCCGAACGCGGCGCCGGCGCGCTCCACGCCTGCCACGCCGCTCGCTCCGGCGGGCACGATCCCCGGCCAGGCGCCGCCGATTGCGGATCCCATCTCGGGTGCCGCCGGGCAGGCGCCGGCGCCGGCGGCGGCCGGCAATTCGAGCATTCCTCCCGCGGCTCAGTAAGCGGCGATCGTTTCCGCCACGTCGCGGGCCTGCTCGCGGATATTGGGGACCGCGACGATTTCCCAAAAGATGCCGCGGGTAAGCGGGCCGACGGCGTAGAGGCTGGTTGAGGCCGCGCCGTCCGCAGCGATGACCCGGGAGGCGCAGTCCACGTCCAGGCCGATGCCGAGCGAGTCCGCTCGTGCTTGTCCGCTGCTCAGCAAGTGACGGATCAGCGGGTCGTCGACCCGGCCGATCGCCCCTTCCGGGCCTGTGCAGTTGACGACGCCGCTCACCTGCCGCCGGACCTCGCTGCCGCCGCCGCGGCGGGAGATCGAGACCGTACCAGCTTCGAAGCCGCTGATTCTTCCCGGCAAGATTTCGAGCCTGCCCTCGCGCTGAAGGGCTGCAATACACGCCGCAACCGGCGGGGCGATGCGGTGGCGGTGCACGTCCCACCAAGGCCTGAGGTGGCGCAGGAAGCGCCATTTCTCGGCATCAGAAAGCTCCATCCACAATGATTGAGCCACGGGCCGCAGCGAGTCGACGGCCGCGCGCCAGCCTCCCGCCTCCGCCGCGGCGCGCAAGTCCCGCGTCATCTCCCGTAGCGATCCGGGCGGCGGGGCGGGGAGGGGTTCCACGCCGGGCTGCTCGTGCGGCCGGGGCACAAGCCCGCGGCGTGAGGTCGCGATAATTCGGCTTGGAAAGCCGGCATTCGAAAGTGTGAGCGCGACGTCGACCATGGTGAGGCCGGTGCCGAGCAGCAGGACGTCGCCGTCTTGCTTCGCGAGTCGCTTCAGCGCCGCGGCGCCTTCGGGGCCCCACGGGTTCTCCACCGCATTCGGGCCGCGCAGGAAGGCGGGGAGCCGAGAGGGGTAGTTGCCGCCGGCGAGCACCGCGGCCCGGCACGGAAAGCGCTGTCCGCCGGCAAGCAGCAGGTGCCGGCCGTCGGTGGCGAGCACGTCCCCGTTCAGGAGCTCCACCCGGCCGGTTTGGACAGCCGCTTCGAGGATGTGTGCGAGATAGCGGTGATAGTCCCGCCGCGGCACGAAAGTCTCGCCGTTGCCCAGGCCTTCCTTTTGAACCCAAGTGCTGAAGTGGTCGCAATCCGCGGCGAACGCGCTCATATTCTGCGCGCGAACGTTGAGGAGGTGGGCGGGCTCGCGCGTCCGGTAAGCGGCCCCCGCAGCGAAACTGCCGGACCGCTCGATCAGCACGGTCTGCACGCCGGCGCGGGCCAGCTCAGCCGCCGCGATCGTACCGGAATAACCGCCGCCCACCACGGCCACCACTTCCGCCACGTGATATTCCTCCCCAGCCAGTCTCTTGCCGGCCCCGGACAGGCCCTCCTGTGTTTCCCCCTTCAGCGCAAGCTTTGTGGCTTCGACGATAGCCTGTGCCGCCCTCCGGGACCCGAAATAAATCGGGCGCGCGTGATTCTCACCCTTCCCGGATGCGCCCCCCGGCTCTATCCCCCAACTCCCATGACGCGGTTCATTTTTATTACCGGCGGCGTGGTTTCGTCGCTCGGCAAAGGTCTCATGGCTGCCTCATTGGCGGCGCTTCTCCAGGCGCGCGGCTTCAAAGTCCGCATCCGCAAGCTGGATCCCTATCTCAACGTCGATCCGGGTACGATGTCGCCTTACCAGCACGGCGAAGTCTATGTGACGGACGACGGCGCGGAGACCGATCTCGACCTCGGCCACTACGAGCGCTTCACCGGCGTTCCGGCGCGGCAGAGCGACAACGTCACCTCCGGCCGCATCTATCAGGGCATCATCGCCAAGGAGCGGCGCGGGGATTATCTCGGCGCCACGGTGCAGGTCGTCCCGCACGTCACCAATGCGATCAAGGACTTCATCCGGGCCGACCTCGATCCCGACCTCGACTTCCTGATCTGCGAGGTTGGCGGCACGGTTGGCGACATCGAGTCACTCCCGTTCATTGAGGCGATCCGCCAGTTCCGCAACGAAGAGGCGAACGAGTCCGTCGGAGGCGTGCGCAACACCCTCTCCATCCACACCACGCTTGTTCCCTATATCGCCGCCGCCGGGGAGCTGAAGACCAAGCCCACCCAGCACAGCGTCCGCGAGCTCACCAGCCTCGGCATCCAGCCCGAAATCCTGCTTTGCCGGGTCGACCGGGAGCTGCCCGACAGCGACCGCGCCAAGATCGCCTTGTTCTGCAACGTCCGCAAGGAAGCGGTGATCCCGGCCCTCGACGCCAAGTCTATCTACGCCGTTCCGGCCCAATATTCGGAAGCCGGCCTCGACGCCGAGGTGCTTCGCGCCTTCGGCCTTTCCGACACTGCTCCCGGGCTCGAGATGCGCCGCTGGGACGACGTCACCGATCGTCTGTTCCACTGGGAAAGCGAAGTGACGATCGGTGTGGTCGGTAAGTATGTCGGCCTGCAGGATGCTTATAAAAGCCTCACCGAGGCGCTTGTCCACGGCGGAATGGCCAATCGGGTCAAGGTCAACATCCGGTGGCTCGACGCCGAACTGTTCGACCAAAGCCATGATGAGGAGCGCGACATCGTGCCCGAACTCGAGGCCGTGCACGCCATCTTGGTGCCTGGCGGGTTCGGCGAGCGCGGCACGCAGGGCAAGATCCGGGCGGTGAAGTTCGCGCGGGAGAGGAAGGTACCATTTTTCGGCATTTGCCTCGGCATGCAGATGGCCTGCATCGAGGGCGCCCGCGCGGCCGGCTTCAATGCGGCGAGCAGCAGCGAATTCGGCGAAACGGAGGAGCCCGTCGTAGGCCTCATCACCGAATGGATGAGCAAGGAAGGCCTGCGCGAGCGAAGGCAGGCGAACGGCGATCTGGGCGGCACGATGCGGCTTGGCGCCTACGAGGCGAAGCTCGCCGGCAACAGCCACGTCGCGGCGATCTATGGCGGCACCGAAATTTCGGAGCGCCACCGCCACCGCTATGAGGTCAACGTCCATTATCGCGGCGCGTTGGAGCAAGGCGGGCTGATGTTTACCGGCATGAGCCCGGACGGCGCATTGCCCGAGATCGTCGAGCGGCCGGACCATCCCTGGTTCGTCGGCGTCCAGTTCCACCCGGAGCTCAAGTCAAAGCCGTTCGAGCCGCACCCGCTGTTCGCCAGCTTCATCGAAGCGGCAGTGAAGCAGAGCCGGCTGGTCTAGGCGGGCGGGGAGGGCGGCCGCGCCGTTCTCCTCTCCATTCCTTCCCCAGGCACAAAAAAACCGCCTGGCTTGGTGCCTTGGCGGTTTTGTTTGTGTGTTGGTTGCGGGAGCAGGATTTGAACCTGCGACCTTCAGGTTATGAGCCTGACGAGCTACCGGGCTGCTCCATCCCGCGTCACCGACGTGTCAGGGCCGGAGCCCTGGAA